>JAAELQ010000121.1 GCA_024226515.1 bacterium | reverse complement strand
GCGTGCCGTTCACGGGCTGCTCGGATCGAGTCAGTGTCGTTTCCATGATAAGGAACCTCGTCGCCCTCGATGTGTACGGGACAGAATCGAGGCGCCTCATTCATGTTGGCACGGAGGGTACGCGCCACTCGAATACGCAGTCGCCTTTGCATGAGGATCACAAGAGCGAGTGAGGCAAGGATGGGCAGGATCATCACATCCAGACCCGTCACGAGACGCAGGAGTACCGCTACCAGCATCATGGCAGCTATGCCGAGATTGGTGATCACCCACCAAGGACGAACGCTTAGGTCCGCGGCGCATCTCTTGAGAAGTGCAACCGCCTCTTCTTCGGGCAGACGACCGAGCGCCGGATACTTGGGGACCATCCGTCGCCAAGCCCACTCTTTGGTGCGAAGGCTAAGCGCAATCAAGCCCGCGAGGACGAGGCCGAACAGCAGGATCCACCCAAGAGCATCTATGCCGCCATCCTCCCTTCCACCGGCGGCCCTACGACGACATCCGGTCCGACCAGCGGGACGCAATCAACTCCAACCGTGTCGCTTCGACATCGAGCTTCGGCCCGCCTTCGAGCTGCAGGAGATCCCAACCACGACGGAGGGAGATTCCCTCTCCGGCCCGATCGACGAACTCGTCTGACGCCGGCAGCGGGCCGATCACGACGCCGTCGGTCGTCTCGACGTACACGTGGTACCACACTTGCAGGACGCGCTTGCTCTTGTGCATCAGCGGCGCTTCGACCCGCACCGAGTAGCGATACTGATCGCGCCCCTTCGAATTGCGCACCCGCGGATTGACGATGGAGATTCTGATTCCCCGCGCGCCGTTCGGATCGGGCCGCGCCGGCGAGACTCGACGGACCTTCGTGGGTATCCAGTCCTTCGGCGCGCCGAGGGGTCGCGCGTTGGTCGCTTGCGTGTATCGGCGGCCTTCGTTGACGAACAGGTCGCGGGCCGACTCGACGCTTACCAGGAAGAAGTCCCCGGTCTTGGCCCTGCGGAGCGCGGCCCGGGTCTGGTCGTTGGAGGGAAGCAGCACCGCCCGCTGCAACTTGGCAGTCCGACGCAGCGTCCCGTCCGGTCTGGCGGGGGAACTCCATCCGTCCAGGACGAACGAGCGCAGCGGTTCCATCTCGGTGTCGAGCGCCTTGAGCTGCCGTCTCAGCACCCGCGCCTGTCTCGAATCGGCCGACGCGATCTGCTCCACCAGCGCCGCGCGGCGATCGCGGAACTCGGGGGGAGCAGGTCTGCGGATGAGCTGGGTGATCTCGATCACCAGGTGGGTCTCGGGCTCCGCCGGGCGCGGCGGCACCGAGGACGCGACCGCGGCATGAACCGTGGTCAGCAACGCTGCGATCAGATGCATGCGCAGGAGGGACATGCGTTCTCCTCCGCCGAGCACGAACCGGGCTCACCGGGGCTTGACATCACGGTCTGCATGGAAGGCGGCGTGTCCTGCCGGTGCCGACCGACAGGTTGGTGCCTCAGACGATTCAATCATGGGGACAAGTAATCGGATGCTGCTCCACAACACCGGCGGCCTTGGCTGCATCATAGAGTGACAAATGCCACTGCGAAGCTGATCCCACCGATCGCTCCGCCGCAGGCACGCAACCCCAACGGTCTTCGCAGCTCACGCTGAACCCTTCCGGCAGGAACGCCAACCATGTCGTACGGTCAGCGGTCTCCGCGACAATCCAGGCCAATCTGGAGCCACGATGCGCACCATAGTCCGAGTTCAGCCGCGTCGTGGTCGGTCGGATCAGCACTGCTTGCACCGCAGAATCGGCGTCGCTCCCCTCGAGGGACCTGAGCTCCGAATCAACGATCCGTTGCATCTCGCTCACAGAGGCGACTGTCAATGAACTGGACGACAGGGCAGCGCGTAGTTGTCCCAAGGGCCGCGCAAATTCCTTCCGGAACTGTGCCTGTACTTCATCAAGTCGTACTGACGCACCACACTCCGGACACACAGTGATGCGAGGAAGGCCGCGCAACTCATAACTGCAACTCGGGCACAGCATGTAGCCAGCCTTCGCCAGTAAACGCCTGCCAGAAGTCAGACACACGAGCCAGGCCACAGCAACCCCCAGTGGGTATCCGAGCATGCCAATGACCGTCGGCCAGCCCAGGAGTTCGGTAATGACGACCAGGCTAAGCCCGGACACCAAGCCGCTCAGTTGCGTCAGGAGAAACGCACGGCGGGAGAGCCTGGATATCCGGTGTTGGGGCATCGCAAATGCCGCCTTCTATCGAGACGAGGCTGGAAGCCAAACCCCATCGACCGCATTCTACCTTCGCCTCCGCCCCGGCCCCCCTGTCATTCATCGCAGTCGTCTTCGATCGAGCCCTCTCCGACGCCCAGCAACGCCCGATTCAGAGAGCCACCACGGAAGAGCATCTCCTCAATCGCCTGCTCCACATCTTCCAACGCGATAGATCCGGCCCCAGTTCGCTCGATGCAGAACTGAAGTGATCGTCGCATCAGCTCCTTGATGAAGGCGCCGCTCGCGCCCTCAGTCTTCCTGGCAATCCGGGCCACCAGACCGTCAGTCAGTGCGATGTCTCGGGCATAGAGGTGAATGAGCTGCTGCCGACCGGCCTCATCCGGCATCGGGAACTCGATTGCCTGGTCGATTCGACCAGGGCGTGAGGCCAGTGCTGGCTCGAGCATCTGCGGGCGGTTGGTCGTCAGGATGAACAGGACTTCGGCATCTTCACGGAGTCCATCCATCTCGTTGAGCAGCTTGTTCAGAAGGACTTCTTCACACGGCCCGTGCATCGTTGTTCGCTCTCGAGCGATGAGATCCACATCCTCCATGACGAGCACGCTTGGCTGAAGCAGCCGCACCAAGGCCATGTACTCGTCCAAAAGCCCGACCTGCTCCGCCGACATCAGGAACGTCGTATGTAACTTGAGCGCGTGAGCCAGGTAGTGGATCGTGTGCGTCTTGCCCGTTCCAGGCGGGCCGTAGAACAGCACGCCCTTCTTCGCCATGACGCCATATGCAGCCATCTCGCTCCGCTGGTCAACGAATCGGAGTACGTTCCGTTCCAGCAACTCCAGCGTCGAAGCCGGCAGGATCACCTGATCACGTTCTACGGTCGCGAGTCGATGAACCCGGATCCCCGATGACCGCCCCGAGTACGCGTGAGCTTGCTCGAGCGAGAGGATCTTGCCTCGGTACGATTGCGACTTCCTGACCGCCTCTTCAAGCTTCGCGAAGAGCGATGACGCCTGCTCGGCACCGCCGGCTGATCGCGGCGCTGCGATCTGGATGCGGAGGCCGCACACGTCTTGGTACTTCACGTGCGGAGACATCAGGACGCCGAGCGACGTGCCACCGCTGACGATCAGCCACAACCCGTTCTTGAGGCAGCGCACAGGCTCCGCATCACCGACATCCATCTCTTCATACTCGGGCGGCACGGCGACCGCTGTGTCCTCGTCCTCATAGTGGATGAGAGACGAGAATCCGAGACCTTCCATCGGACTGCAGTACCGCTTTCGTACTCCGCTGAAGTGCTTGGTCTCGATGTCGGTGCCAATCACCTCATCAAGTGCATGCTGAAGGTCGGCTCGCACATGAAATGGAAACTCGCGCTCGGTGATCACGATCTCTGCGATGCCCTGTGGCCCGAGGTGCTTGTGCAGCAACGCCGGGATGCTGCGGCGTTCGCGACCATCTTCTGCGTGAGCGTTGCCGGGCATGCTCATGCTCGTGAACTCCTCGTCCAAGCTGTCCGGTGAATAGAGACCGTCGAAGTCAGCGAGCGAATCGCTGGGATGTGCCCGCATCAATCCGGCATCGACGAGCCCGATCACGAGCGCCCCGAGACTCGCGCTCTCGTCGAGCTTCCACATGCGAAGCAGCCGACGACCACCTCGACCGTATCCCTTCTTCGCACATGCGATGACGGCGTTGGCCAGGTGTGACGCCGCGAGGTGATCGCCATCCGGCATGTCGTCACCATCGAGGTACTCGCCGATGTCGCTGATGACATGCAGAACGAGTTGAAGCGCCTCGGTCGGGTAGCCGAGTTTCTCGGCGAGCGGCGAGAGCGTGTCGTTGCCTTCCCCGACCACTTCCTGCGTATCGCCCGATTCCTGAGACATCCGCGCTTGCTCCACCGACCGCCTATTGTAAAGAACCCGCTCCCGCTGCGGGCCAATGAGCCAGGCAATCCCGCCGGCATCAACGCTCAACGATCACAATCTGAGGAGTTGATAGACTCGGCTTCATGGAGATCGGTGAAGATCCTCGCCAGCCGCGCCGCGCCCGCATTCAGGACATCGGGAGTCTCGGGACGCTCGCAGGTCGTAGCCACAGTGGGCACATGTACCTGCACGTACGCTGAGGTGGCCGCTGCGATGCTGCCAATACAACACGACCATCGACGACAGGGCCGGAACGAGGATCAGCGCGGCCAGGGCACTGCCGATCACGCTCGTCTGGGATAGCACCAAACACGTCGCAATCGTCGCTGGTACGGACGCGAAACCCATGCAGCACGCGATCACGTAGTACCTTCGGACGCGTTCCGCGGAGGGCGACGGTGTTGCCAGCGTTGCACCTACGAACCCGAAGCTCATGAATGCGGCGAACAGAGCTGATGACACAATCGTAAAGCACAGATCCGCGAAGTCTTCGATACTCCCAAACCCCGCGCGCGCGAAGAGCGTTGTGGTGAACGACGCACCAAAGAACCACGCGGCTGCGGTCGTTCGATGAACGGCCGGCGGGTGCGGCACGAACCCATGTGGTGGGACCGGATCTCCCATGTCGTCGTCTCCCCCGGCCACCCCGCCGGCAGGCGAACCACTGCCATTCTAGGGCGGTGGCAGGATCGGCTTCATGACGGTTGGATCAAACGCTTACAACAGCGGACGAACGAGGTACACCCACTGTGCCGCGACCTCCCGCGCCATGAACCACGGCATGGCCGTCAGCAAGTAGGACTCGCTGGCGGGCACTGTCGCGGCCTCGAGCCCAATCCG
This sequence comes from bacterium, assembly GCA_024226515.1. Taxonomy (GTDB): domain Bacteria; phylum Acidobacteriota; class Polarisedimenticolia; order Polarisedimenticolales; family Polarisedimenticolaceae; genus JAAELQ01. Next base: position 4,955 of record JAAELQ010000121.1, on the reverse strand, counting down.
ATCGCATTCGAGCTTGATTCGCGGAAGGTGATAGCCATGGCTCACCATGAGCACGCACTCCGCCTGCATCGACTCCGCCCATTCACCTGCGCGCTCAACTGTTGCAGTGGTATTCAGCCCATCCCGATCAAGCACGATCGCGTCTTCCGGAACGCCGCATTCGATAGCGAAGCGGCGCATCGCATCCACTTCGTGGATGGCGCCGTCGCCCGGACCGCCTGACATGATGAGACACGGCGTCAGCCCGCTCTCGTAGAGATCGCACGCAGTGCTCACCCGGTCTGCCAAGGCGTCGCTCAGGCGGCCGTCGGCATACACCCGCGAGCCGAACACCACCGCGAAGGTCGCCGGCCGACGGTAATCCGTCTTCCCGAACACGATCATCTGGGCGATGGAGCCGGCGAAGGCCAGGATGCCCGCGGCGCATCCAACCGGCAGGAGATCCAGCGCGCGGCGCCCGTACCCACGCGGCGCGCGCCCGCCGCCGCCATGTGCGATCACGCCTATGCCGACGAACATCAGTGCAAGCAGTAGCGAGAGCGGGACAGGAATCGCCATGTCGATGTGGCCCAGCGCGTGCAGGTGGATTACGCTCGCGGCATTGGCGAGAGCGATCACGGCCGCGATTGCTGCAATCACCGTCGTCAAGCGGCGTACACGGTGGGACCACGGGTATACGGCGAACCCGATCAGCGTCAGGCTCGCGAGCACCAACCATCCGACGACGCCGGCGTCGGGGCAGCGGCGGAGGTCGAACAGCCAGATGGTCGGATCGGCGCGTTCGTCCGACCGAAGACGCAGCAGCATCGACACGACCAGGAAGAGGCCGATGAACAGCGACGCGCCGCGGGCCACCGTGCGCGCCGCGTATTGTCGCAACGTGTCGGGCACCTTGTCCTGACCATCGTCCGCACATGTGGTCCCGCAACAGAAAACACGCGGAGCGGATGCGCCGCCCCCCTGCTCGCGCCCCGTTTGGACTTAGGTCACTGAAACAAGAATCCGCACGACCAAGCCAACGACACCGCATACCTGTACGCGCCAGCAGTGCCGGAAGTGGTACGAGAACATGACGCCAAACAACACGATCAGGAACGCCAAGCCCCCGAAGCCGGCCGCGGCCCGCACCACCGCTTCGCTCGAGGAGACGCCGCTGATGGCACCGAGGAACAACGCGAGGCCAGTGAAGACGTACACGAGCTGCGCCGCCCACAACGCAACGGCCGACGCCGGCTGATCGAACGCACGGCTCGGGCGGGTCGAGCTGCGTCGCGACTGAGATCATGGATGGTTTTTCGGGCCGTAGCGCCGATCGTCGGAGAAGGTGAGTTGCAGACGGTGGTTCGATAGTCTCCGGGAAGCGTAAGCCCTGGGCCGGCTCCGAAGTGCTCGGCATGGTGATCGTATCCGCTGAGTTGGCCGTTAGAATGTGCCAGCGCGGCGACGACTAATCCGCTGGAGCGCGACACGATTGAGCGATCAGCCGCCGAACCCGGACCGGACCAAGCCGGCGGCTCCACCGACCCAGCGAACTCCCGCTCTGCCGATTAGCGCGATCGACATCGACCAGGCAGGCCGGATCGCTCAGGACGTTCCTTGCCGCGCTTGTGGGTACAACCTGGTCGGCCTTGCACCCTCCGGTGACTGTCCGGAGTGCGCGACGGCGATAGAGCGGTCGATCCGCGGTGAACTCTTGCAGTTCTCCGATCCGGGCTGGGTCAAACGGCTGACGACAGGCGTGCTGTGGATCATCATCGGCTCGCTCTCAGGCATCGTCGTCGGCATTCTGATCGCGTTCGGCATCGCCATGCTGACCAATACGGGGGCACCTACGATCGCGACCGCACTCGTCAGCTGCATCGGTGTGGTGCCGGCGCTGATGATCCTGTTCGGAGCCTGGGTGCTCACGACGCCTGACCCCGGTCAGACCGGCCAGACTCGACCAGTCACGGCCCGCACACTCACTCGGTGGTGCCTCCTGGCCCAACTCGCGGCCACACCGCTGGAGTTGTTTGGCGGGACGGGCTTCAACGCGTTGGGGAACCCAGTCACTGCGATTTCGCTGACCGACTCGATGATCATTATGGCTGCCGTAGCAGCGGGCGTCGTGTCGTTGGTTGGCAGGGTGGCGGGTCTCTGGTACCTCGGGCAACTGGCGTTGCGACTACCGAACCCGGGCCTCGCAAAGCAGTGCCGGATCGTGGCGGCGGGACATCTTGCTATCGGCCTGTTGGGGGCCGTTGTGACCGTCGTCGCCATCGTGGTCCTCCCCGGAGTGATGGCCGCCGGACCGCCGGCGGGAGTACCGGGCTCGATGCTCCTATTGGCCGGGGGAGGTTGTGTCATGGGCCTCGGGGGACTCGTCGTCGGTGTGTGGGCGCTCGTGCTGTTGTTCATCCTCCATCACCGCTTCGGCACCGCGGCGGCGGCTGCGCGCGAGCGATGGAACAGTTGACCTGGTGACTCATCGGGTCCCACCCTCGCCCCTACTTCGCGTCGCGCTCCATGACCTTGTACATCTCGCGCTCGCCACGGCCGCGGAGCGGGTAGTCCTTGCGCAGCGGGTGCGCCGGGTAGTCTTCCCAGGTCAGGATCCGGCGCAGGTCGGGGTGGCCGGTGAACCGGATCCCGAACATGTCGTAGACCTCGCGCTCGCGCCACTCGGCGCCGGGCCAGATGTCGGTGACGGTGTCGACGACGAGGTCCGGGTCGGGCGTCGTGCCCGAGGTGTCCAGCGACGGGTCGAGGAAGGTCTTGACGGTCAGCCGGTAGCCGTGGCGACCGCTGGCGAGGACGTAGATCACCGCGAACCGTCCCGGGGTCTCCGCCGGGTACCCGAGGTAGTCGGCGGCGGTGACGTCGCTCAGGAAGTCGTAGTCGCACTCGGGGTCGTCGCGGAGGAAGCGCAGGACGCGGTGCAGGTCCGCCGGCTCCACCACGAGCGTGCTCTGGCCGCGGAAGTCCGTGGCCCGGAGTTTCAGGTCGGGCAGCGCGTTCTTCACGCGGGCGAGGGTCGGATGATCGAGCGTGGGCGTTGGGCTCATGCCGCCATTTGAACCCAACTGCCGTCGCGGCTCAACTCGCGGCGGCGACGGTGCGGAACTGCGGCGTGTCCGGAGCGACGTGATCGGTGACGAGACCGGCGACCAGCTCCAGCGAGGCGTTGCCCGGCGGCCCGTCCGGCGGCAGCATCCCGTCCACGAAAAGGACGCGTGACGCGGCCCCCAGCCCCTCGAAGATCCGCCGGAGGTGGTCCTCGGCGGCCGGGAGCATCCCGTCCTCCAGGAGGTCGTGCGGAGCCAGAGCCAGGCCGATGGGGGCCGCCTCGTGATCGGCGAGGAAACGGCGACACGAGGGAACGTCGCTGAGGACGTGCCGGCAGTGCGGCCGAAGCAGGAGGTGACGGCCGGCCGGCAACTCGTCGAGCACTCTTTCGATCAACGCGTCGAGCGCCTCGCGGCCCGGGCCGAGCCAGTTGGGCGGGTGGGGCTCGAACAGGTCGTCGGCGAGGGTGCCCGACCAGAGGACGAGGTGCGTGCCGTCGAAGTCCGGCGGCCGCCAGCCGGGTGTGAGCGGGTTCGACGTCACACGCGCGCCGAACGGCGTCGCCGCACCGGGTTGCGCGAGCCCGAGGAGCCCCTCCCCGATGGGAACCTCGGAGAACGCGATCATGGTCCGCGGTACTCGCATCGGCTCGTGCAGGTCTCGTGCACATGGACCTCGGTGAGCATGGGCAGCGCGTCGATCAGCCGGTCCCAGATCCACGCCGCCAGCACCTCGCTCGTCGGATGCTCGAGGCCCTCGATCTCGTTGAGGCAGTAGTGGTCGAGACGCGCCCGCACCGGCGCGATCGCCTGCTTGATGTCGCCGTAGTCGATGAGGTAGTGTCGATCCGGCGGGATGTCGCCTTCCACGACGACGTCCACCCGGAACGAGTGACCGTGCATCCGCCGGCACTTGTGACCGTCGGGGAACTCCGGGAGGAAGTGGGCGGCTTCGAAGGTGAAGGATTTGACGAGGCGAACGTGCATGGGAGGGATGATAGGAGAAGGTCGCTTCCTCAGACCCCGCGCGTCCGGGGGTCCCAGATGTGCTTGTGGAGCTGGAGCTGGAGCCGCACGTCGAGGCCGTCGGCGAGGATCCACTCGGCGAGTTCGCGCGGGGGCAGGCCGACGGCGCCGCCGATCTCCCGGCCGGGCGCCTGCTCGAAGACCGGTGACATGAGGACGGCCGCGCAGCGGGCCGCGAGATCGTGCTCGCTGACCAGCGCCCGCGCCCACTCGTAGTCGGCCCGGTCGGTGATCACGAACTTGACCTCGTCACGCGGCGCGAGGTTGTCGAGGTTCTCCATGAGGTTACGTGACGCCTCGCCGCTCCCGGGGGTCTTCAGGTCGAGGATCCGGATCGCCCGCTCGTCGCAGACGCTGATGTCGCACGCCCCGGAAGTCTCGATGAGCACGGTCCGCCCGGCGTCGGCCAGACGCGTGACCAACTCGTGCACCGGCGTCTGGAGCAGCGGCTCGCCGCCGGTGATCTCCACGAGCCGCGCGGGATGCGAGAGAACCTCGGCGGCCACGTCGTCCATCGCCCGAGTCGCCCCCTCGCGAAACGCGTACTCCGTGTCGCAGTACGTGCACCGGAGATGACAGCCGGCGAGCCGCACGAACACGCAGGGGCAACCGGCCCGGGTGGACTCGCCCTGGATCGAGAAGAAGATCTCGTTGATGCGGAGCGTCGTGTCCAGCATTGGCCGGGGATCATACGCCCGAACGCGACCCCAAATGGCCCCCTAGCAGGCTGTTGAGAAACTCCGACGGCCCGATATCGGCGAGGTTCCGCCCTGACCGCACCGTCGATTCTCGACGTATCACAGGGGGATATGCCTTCGAATCGCCAGCACGCTCAGGACGAAACCTCACTCGATCTCGGTCGCGCCGGAGTCCCTCAACAACCTG
>JAAELQ010000120.1 GCA_024226515.1 bacterium | reverse complement strand
GGTTATGAGCCCAACGCGCTACCGCAACGCCGCATCGCTTTATTTATTATTATATTATGATATATATATATAAAATAACAATATAAATAAACAAGACGACACCAGTGAGATTCGAACTCACGCGGGTAGAACCCATTAGATTTCTAATCTAACGCTTTAACCACTCGGCCATAGTGCCTATATATATATCAATATATAAATTATATTATATAGTCAAACGTCAGCAACAGGATTCGAACCTGCGCGGGCAGAGCCCAATAGATTTCAAGTCTATCGCCTTAACCACTCGGCCATGCTGACATATTTATTATTATTTTATATTTATTTATTTATTTATTATATATTATATCATATGATAATAATAAATAATAATAATAATATATAATATATAATCCGCGATGGCGAGATTCGAACTCGCGACCCCCTGCTTACAAGGCAGGTGCAACAACCACTTTGCCATTGTGTCAATATATTATTATACACATGTATGTATTGTATATATCATACGCTTTCTCATCATAAAAATAATATATTATTTTATTTATTTATATTAT
>JAAELQ010000119.1 GCA_024226515.1 bacterium | reverse complement strand
TGCTAGGCTCTGTTCTCGATGGCCACGCTGAAAGCTCCGAGCGCTACCCCGATCCTCCCGCTGGTCGTTGTCCTGCTCGCCGCGTCTTGCAGCGGGGATGCCCCGCAAGGGCCGAGCGGCGAGCTCGACCCCGCTCTCGCTGCCGCGCTCGAGACCTGCCCCTCGGGAGAGGAACCCTGGAAGGCGCTGGCCGATCAGGCGAAGAAGAGCGAGGCGATCGACGCACTTCGAGAACGCGCGGAGCTCCTCGTCGAGAGCTGTCCGGGACGCGCGGAGTCTCTGTGGCTGGCCGGCGAGGCGCTGTTCCTGCTCTACCGACAAGACCGGGACAAGCAGCTGCTGGAGCCGATGCGCGAGACGTTCGAACGCAGCCGGGCCGCGGCGGCGCAGCAGGGCGACCCGGTCATCGAAACGCGAGCGCTCAATCGCATCGCCTATTACCACAAGCGTTTCGACGACTACGACACCGCCAAGGAGCTCTACTTTCGCGGACTGGAAACGGTGAAGGCGGCGAGCGGCGAGGCACGCCTGGGGCTCGAGGCGGCGCTCAACAACAACCTGTGCGAGATCTTCAAGACGAAGGGTCCGCTGGGCGAGGCGTTGCCCCGCATCCGCGCCGCTCGCGCCTCACTGAAACTGATTCCCAGCCGAGAGAACGACTGGTGCCGCTCGGCACGATCGGAGATCGCGGTGCTGAAGGCGCTCGGCCGTACGACCGAGGCGCTGCGAACGCTCGACGAGCTGAAGAGCTGCGCGCAGGAGCTGGACGAGGCGCCGCTGGTCGACCGAACCCATCTCGATCTCGGCGACATCTACCGGCAGCTTCAACAGTACGACCGGGCGCGGAGCGAGTACGAGCAGGTCGAGCGCGAGGAGAACCGGCACCGAGCGTCCTACGGACTCGGCATGGCAGCGCTCGCCGGGCAGCACACGATCTCCGCACGGAGCCACCTGGAGCGCGCGATCGCGGAGGTCGGCGACGACAACGGTCCGCGCCTGCTCTACCTGCTCGGGCTGGCCGAGGTGCACCTGCACGAGGGCGATCTCGCCGGGGCCCGCAAGACATTGGCCGAACCGCTGGGCGCGTCCGAGACGTTCGCCAGAACCGCCTGGAGCGCCGAGCTGCTGTTCGGCAAGTCGCTGAGAGACGGCGGCGACTCCGGCGCGGCCCTGGAGCATTTCGAGAAAGCCTATCGTGGCGTGATCGAACGCGGAGAAGAGCTGGATCCGACCGACGCGGGCATGGGGTTCCTGCGGGCCCGCTCGGAACCGTTCGTCGAGTTGGCCGCGGGACTCGCCGACCGGAACGGCGACGAGTCGGTCAGTCGCGTGCTGCAGGTCGTGGAGCAGGCTCACTCGCGCGCGCTGCGCCGCCTGCTCGGCGGCGACGAGGCGCGGATCGCCGATCTCGCTTTCCTGCGTTCGCGTCTGTCGCGCGGCGAGCTACTGATCGATTTCCTCATCGGCCACGACCGAGGCGTCGCCATCGCCGTGACGCAGGACACGTCGCGCGCCGCCACGCTCCCCGGCTGGATCGAGCTGCGCCAGCCCGTCCGCCGCTACGTGAACGCACTGAAGCGTCCGCTGCTCAGCTCCGAGGCGCGGCAGGACCCGATACGGGACCTGGCCCGGGACCTCGAGCGTGGACGCGAGATCCGGCGTGCGTTGCTCGGCCCGTTCGAGGACCTGCTGCAGGCCGCGCACCGGATCTACGTCGTCCCCGATCAGGACCTGGCCCTGTTGCCGTTCGCCGCGCTGCCGCGCGACGGTGACGGATTCCTGGGCGACACGCTCGAGGTGGGCATGCTGCCGATGGCCGGCGCACCACCCGCGTGGAGCGGGACGAGGACGCCGATGCTGGTGGCGGGAGATCCCGTTCCCGACGCCGACGGCACGTTCGCCGCCCTGCCGTCCGCGCGTGCCGAGATCGCGGCGGTCGCCAAGGTCTGGGGGGCGGCCGACACGGTGCAGGCGGACGAGCTGCGGCTGGAGCGGCTGCTGGGCCTCTCGCTGGACCAGTACCGGCTGCTGCACTTCGCGACCCACGCCGTGGCGTCGACGGCGGACCCCGATCAATGCGCCGTGATCCTGTCCCACGGGGAGAAGCTGGACTATCGGACGATCTCACGCCTGAAGCTGGACGACGCGCTCGTCGTGCTTTCGGCGTGTCAGACCGGCGAGGGCGAGATCATCCCGGGCGAGGGCGTGGTCGGGCTGACGTGGGCCTTCCTCAGAGCCGGCGCCCGTGGCGTCGCGGCCAGCCTGTGGAGCGTCGAGGACGAGTCGACGTCGCTCCTGATGCAGCACTATCACGAGCGGCTACACGACGGCGACGACCCCGTGGCCGCGCTCTCGGCGGCACAGCGAGCGCTGCGCGGGACTCACCCGCACCCGGTGAACTGGGCGCCGTTCGTCATCGTGCTGGGGCCCGACACCAAGAAGCCAGGGGTCTGACCCAAACTGCACGCGCTACCGATGCGATTGGGCCACGATTGGGGTCTGACCCCTCACCCTTGAAACGGCGTCAGACCGTCGATCGTGCGCTTTGCTCGGGGCGCACACAGGAGGGATACGGTTAGGGGTCAGACCCCAATTGTGGACCGTCCTCGTCGATCGTGCGCTCTGCTCGGGTCACACAACACAAGGTCAGGGGTCAGACCCCAATCGTGGAGCGTCCTCGTCGATCGTGCGCTCCGCTCGGGGCGCACACGACAAGGTCAGGGGTCAGACCCCAATCGTGGACCGTCCTCGTCGGTAGCGCTCGCAATTTGGGTCTGACCCCTGGCATCTAGAAAGACGCGCCGCCCGCAGCAGCGGACGGCGCCAGCACAGGAAACGAGGGTTGGTGAGTCAGTTGTCGAGGCCGGCCAGGATCTCGGACGATAGCGTGCCGTGATCTCCGCCACCGTCGGCGGAACGCTGGAAAGCCTCGATCGCCCGGTCGGTCTGCCCCAGATTGTGCAGCGTCACGCCGAGCATGTAGAAGTCGCGGTCGCCGCGCAGTCCGAGCTCGTCCGCGTACCCGCAGGCGCTCTCCAGCACCGGCAGCGCGTCGTCGTAGCGCCCGAGCATCACGAGCGCCGAGCCCCATTGCAGCAGCGCGTCATGGTCGTTCGGCAGCCGCTTGACGATCATCGCCAGCACCGCCTCGGCGCGCGTGTAGCTCTCGCTCTCGTAGGCCTCGTCGGCCTCTTTCCACAGGTCGTCCACGGTCACCGTCTCGTTGCGCACGACCGCTCCCCGGTCGGGGAACGGCAACGGCTGCACCGAGATGCTCGTCCCGTCGGAGAGCACGACCGTGGGTACCGCGGCGGCCGCCGGGTCGCGCAGCACGTACGGAACGGCAACGACGGCCACCAGCGCCGCGGCGCCGGCGATACCGAGCGCGTAGTTCCAGATCGCGCGCGGCGAGTTCTCGCGTTGACGCTGGGCCGCCTGCTCGATCTTCTGACGCAGCTGCGCCTTGAGCAGGGCCGACGTCTCGTCGAACTCGCGCTGCTCGCTCTCCAGAATGCCGCGCGCGGCCACTCCGTGGAACACCTCGAGATCGGCAGCCAGCAACGCGCACGGCGCGCACTGATGGGAATGACCCTGGAATTCGTGGCGACGCGGCTCCGGGACCTCGCCCTCGATCCAGGCGTCGATCTCCCGGGCCGAAAGGAAGCCGCAGCCCGCGGGATCCTCGATGCTCCGATTGAGCAGGCTCTGAATGGCCCTGATCATGACATTCTCCCGTTTACACTGTCGGCGCCGATCGAGGAATCGTGAATCCCCGCTTTCTGCAGGCACCGTCGAAGCTTGCGCTGCGCGGCGATCAGAGAAGCTCGCGCCCCGCTCTTGTTGGTCATCTTGAAACGCCGGGTCAACTCCTCGAGCGTCACGCCCTCGTAGTACTGCCCGACGACAACGGCCCGCTCTATCTCGGGCAGGCCGGCTAGACATTTTTCCAGGGAGCGGCCCTGCTCCTCGCGCACCGCCTGCTCGTCCGGCAATTCGGCGCCCGAGGTGACGATCTCTTCCATGAGCTCGTCGGGCGATGAATCGGGCAGCTCGTCGAGATGCGTGCGCCAACGGCGGCGTAGATTCGACAGCCGGTTCTGCGCCATGCGGAACAACCAGGTCTTGAACGACGAGTCGCCGCGGAAGCGGTCGAGCCCCTCGAGCACACCGATGTACAGGTCCTGGTTGATCTCGGCCGCCACGTCGGCGTTTCCGATGCGACGACGCAGGAAAGCGTGGGTCATCGCACCGTAACGATCGAAGAGCGCCATGAAGGCCCCCTCGCGACCGCCGCCCGACTGGAACAGTTTGACCAGCTCTTCGTCGGTCTTCGCTTGTACGGCGGCGTTCTGCATCGACCTCGCGCTCCGGGCGGGTTGCACTCTCTTGTCCGGCGCCCCTTTTACCATGGGAGACTCGATTCTCCCTCCCTCGATGATCCGGCTCTCGGTGCGCCAGTCCCGTGCGCCCTCTCGGGCGGCGGTGTCTTCCGGGCGTTTTGCCCCTTGCCGTTGTGCGATCATCGAACCCTCCGATCGGGACGCTGCGTGGCATCCCACCCCCTGCGCACCTCCCGTAGTCCCCCCCGACCGCGGGTTTCACAGCGGTCGATACCTTTTTTTCTTCTAGACATGCGAAACGGGGCGGCCGAAGCCGCCCCGCGAGACAAATTCCTTATTTTCAACTATTTACAGAGAATCAAGGAGTGCAAACGAGCGCATCCAGCCCGCCGCGGCCCGCGCCCGAGCTGCCCCGGCCGCACGGGTTGGAACCGCGGACGAGATAGTAGTGAGCGTCGCCCGCGGCCGGATCGGGTCGCGTGTCCGTGAAGCTCGGCAGGTCGAGCCCCGCGGAGACGCACGCGGTGGCGGCCGACAGCCCGAGTGATCTCAGGTCGTTCAGGCTGCCCCCGAGAACGTCCCACACCAGCGAGGGGCCCGGAGACGGAGCCGGCGGCGCCCAGGTCAGCTTGGTCTGGCCGCTCCGGGTCACGTCGATCGCCGCCACCTCGGCGGCCTCGAGCCACGTGTCGGCGTCGCCGTCCGCGCAGTCGTCGCCATCCAGGAAACCGTCCTCGTCGCGATCGCCTCCCAGACGCGGCCCGGCCCCGAGCGTGGCGCAGAGGTACGTGATCGGCCCCGTCGCGCCCTCGCGCAGCTGCTGGGCCGTCAGCGCCGGCTCGCCGTCGACATCGGTCACCCAGGATCCCGAGGCGAGATGGAAACGGCGCACGCGGCCGCCGAGCTCCGCGGTGGCGACCAGCTCGCAGTGCCTGCCGGCGTTGTTGCGGTCACCCAGGGCGGTCAACGTGCCGAGCAGGCTCTCCTCGGCGGGCGTTCCGGTCGGAGGAGCTCCCGCCGGCACGGTCAACTGACGGCCTACGGCGGGCCGCGTCCCCGTCGGGAAGTGCATCATGAACGAGCTCACGTCGCGCACCTGCTGCGCGTTGAGCGTGAACACGCCGAACGAGAAGAACGTGCCGAGGTCCGGCACCCCCCCGTCGTGCGTAAAGCCGAAGCCGGAGATCACCTCCGGAGGCGTCCCGCCGTGCGAGCCGAACACCGGCCCGATCTTCTCGTACATGTTGCGCAGGTGCGGCACCTTGAGGTCGTTGTGCGCCGCCTGATCCGCGTCGCCGTTGAACAGCGCCGCCGCCGTGGCGGAGGTCGGTTCGGACGGCGTCACACCGCCGAGCGTACCGCCGCCGGCGCCGAACGGATGCGTGTGACACGAGACGCACGGTTGGTTGGCGTCCGTCGATCCGGTATCGAAGAGCGCCTCTCCGACCGTCGGATTGCCGGAGAAAGGTGAACCGACGACGGGCACGGCCTGATTGGGCAGCGTGTCGTCGACGTTGCGGTTGGGGTTCGGCGGATAGCGAATATCGAGCGCGAACTGACGGAACTTCTCCATGTCCGCCGCCGAGAGGCCCGCCGGTTTGCCGTTGATCGGACCGATGTCCTCGGTTCCCATCAGGCCGACGAACGCGGCGTTGAAATCGTTCATCGTCGCGCGGTCGCCTCGCCAGTGCAGCGGCTCGAGCATTCCGCGCAGGCTCTGCGTCGCCATCGGCCCCTTCTGCGGGTCGAAGCCGGCGTGCGCCGCGCACACGTTCGGCGGGCACTCGGTCGGAGTGCCGCCGACGGGGATGACGAAGCGCACGTTGTCGTTGGACTCGGAGTACGCCACGAAGTCGCCCGTGGGATCGCCGAGATCCCACGACACGTCGTCGCGATCGCCGGAAATATGGCAACTCGAGCAGGCCGCGTCGCCATGACCCGAGCCGATGATGGAATCGTAGAGGAAGCGGCGCCCCTGGAGGATCAAATCGGAGCTGGGGTCGTGCAGCTCGATCTCGTCGATCTTCGTCAGGCTCGCGGTGTCGACGATCGCGAGGCTGTTGTCGAAGCGATTCAGCACGTAGGCCCGAGCGGCCGACTCGAGCAGCGCGACGCCGGTCGGCCCCCCGCCGACCTCGACCGCGTCCGGGGCGCCGCGGCTCGCGCCGAAGATGCAGGCGGGCGTCGAGCAGGCGCCGCTCAGCCGGAACAGCTTGCCCGAGCCGATGCCGGTCAGCAACGCCTGGGTGCCCGCGGCGTTCCACACCATCATGCCGGGCTGCGAGATGCTCGCCTGGCGCTCCGCGAGGTTCGTGGCCGGGTTGCTGGCGCGATTGATGTGTCCGTTGAGGTCGACGTGGCTGACGGAGAAGCCGGCGCCGGGGTCGACGATCGCCACGCGGTTGTCGACGACGTGCCCCTGGACGCCCAGCGCGTGCTCGAAGCGCACCTGGTTCCGCGCCTCGGTGTGGGGCACGTAGATCTTGCCGTTGGCTGGGTTGACCGAGACCTCGAACAGCGTCGTCCCCAGGTGATCCACCTCGGTGACGGCGAGCGTCGCGGCATCGATCGAGAACAGGTCGTGGTCCGGCACGCGGTATGGCAGGCAATCGTTCCAGTTCTGCCCCGTCTCGTCCTGCCACTGCGAGGCCTGGTCGTTCCACTTGACGATCAACCCGACCTCGGGGACGCCGCTCGCCGGATCGACGAGCGCGGGGTTGCGCGTGATACCTGCGGGCAGCGGCGGATAGGAGGGAGGCGAGCCGTCGCAGACGACGTCGTTCAGGCCCAGCTGCGACAACCGGCCCGGGTCCATCCCGCTGTCGTTGCCGAAGATGACGTTGCCGTTGACGATCGACGTCTGGTTGCCCGACAGCAGGGCGACCGCGTAGACCTTGGTGCCGTCGTTCGAGACGGCGAGGGCGCGCGGCTTGCGCGCGAACAGGTCGATCCGGGTCGGAGCCTGGGCCAGGTTGGCCAGGTTGAAGACCAGGACCGCGTTTTCCTGCGACGACGTCACGAAGGCCTTGCCGCCGGCAAACGCCACGTCGGTAGGCTCATCTCCCGTGTCGAGCGTCTCCAGCACCTCGAACGCGACGAGATCGACGACGTTCACCGAGTCGGACAGCTGGTTGACGACCCACGCCTCGGAGTCGCTGCGCGCCACCACACTGACCGGCTCCAGCCCGACCGGAATCGAGCCCTCGTAGGTCGGCGTTCCGCCGGGAGAGATCGTGAACACCTCGAGCAACGCGTCGGGCGTGTTGAGCACCAGCAGGCGATCACCCGACGGAGTGAGGTCGATCGGATGCACGTGCGAGGCCTCGAAGTTGGTGTACTCCGCGATTGCCGGAACGGCGGCGGCGGCGAGAAGCAGACAGACGAAGAAGGCCTTGCATAGGGCTCGCGGCATCGAATTCCCCCAGGAAATGAAGCGGTCCGTTCTAAGCCTATACCGTCAGGCTGCCGGCGCGGCAACGGGCACCTAGGGCGTTCCGGCGGCGAAATGATCGAAACGTCCCGCGTTGGGGCCGTCCGCGCGCTCGACGAACAGACCGGCGTACGTACCGTCGTCGGCAAGGACCGCGGGAACGGGATCGGCGGACGAGGTCCACCGTGGCGGCCCCCACGTCGCCGGGTCGGCCGAAGGCGGCCCGGGCCAGTCCCAGACCTCGATCACGGTCGAGTTGCCGGCCCCCGTGACCCGCGCGCTGATGTAGTCGCCGTCGCCGAGAGTCACGAGGTCGGGCTGCGACACGTCGATCGGTACGCAGGTGACGTCGGCGCCCAGGCACGCCAGCCAACGGTAGCCGCGCATGTTCGAGTCGTAGGCCACGACGTAGCGGTTCGCCGCTGGGGCGCCCGCCTGTTGTCGCAGCACCAGACCGTTGTTGAATCCGACCACATCGAACTGCACCACGGCCCACTGATCCGCGAAGCAGGTGTCGGCCACCGAGTAGTAGACGAGCGAGTCGCTCGTGTTCTCAGCGGTGTGGATCTCGCCCGCGTCTACGGTCCACTGGCCGCGGAGCTCGGTCCAGCCCGGAGGATCGTCGCCCGTGACGTCGAAGCTGTCACCGACCGAGCACTGGCACGCGTTGCCCACGCCGTTGCCGTCGGCATCCTCCTGGCCGGGATTCGGCACGATCGGGCAGTTGTCCTCATTGCCGCAAACTCCGTCGCCGTCGACGTCGTTCAGCGGATCTTGCGCGCACGGATCGCACAGGTCACCGATACCATCCTCGTCGTAGTCGGACTGCCCCTGGTTGTACACGGTCGGACAGTTGTCGATGTTGCCGCAGATGTCGTCGCCGTCGACGTCGTTCAGCGGATCTTGCGCGCACGGATCGCACAGGTTACCGATACCGTCCTCGTCGTAGTCGGACTGACCCTGGTTGTACACGGTCGGACAGTTGTCGGAGCCGCCACAGATGCCGTCGCCGTCATCGTCGTTGCTGGCATCCTGCGGACACACGTCGCACACGTCGCCGACACCATCCTCGTCGTAGTCGGCCTGTCCCTGGTTGTACACGGTCGGACAGTTGTCGATGTTGCCGCAGATGCCGTCGACGTCGACGTCGTTCAGCGGATCTTGCGCGCACGAATCGCACAGGTTGCCGATGCCATCCTCGTCGTAGTCGGACTGCCCCTGGTTGTACACCGTCGGACAGTTGTCGATGTTGCCGCAGATGCCGTCGCCATCGACGTCGTTCAGCGGATCTTGCGCGCACGGATCGCACAGGTTACCGATACCATCCTCGTCGTAGTCGGACTGCCCCTGGTTGTACACCGTCGGACAGTTGTCGCCCGCATCGCACAGGCCGTCGCCGTCGAAGTCGTCGCCGTCGTCCGCGGGAAGCGCGTCGGGCAGTGTGCCCGTGCCGTCCGTCCCCACGGTGCAGTCGTCGCACGTATCGTCGTCCGAGTCGCCGCAGACCGACGGGTCGAACGGGTCCGGATCGGAACCGTCCGGTTCGCCGTCGTTGTCGTCGTCGGCATCGACATCGTCGCACGCACCGTCGAGGTCGAAGTCCTCGCAGGAACAGGCGTCGCCCACTCCGTCGTCGTCCTCGTCGGCCTGGTCCGGGTTGGCCAGCGCGGGACAGTTGTCGCAGAGGTCGCCGCTGAAGTCCGCATCGAGGTCGGACTGCGCCGAGTTGGGCGTGATCGTGCAGTTGTCTCCGGTGTCGAGCACGCCGTCTTGATCCTCGTCGTTCGCGGGCGGCGAGCACGGGCTCCAGCCCGAGAGCGAGCCGCCGTGCTTCCCGCCCTCGCCGCAGACGTTGGCCGCGGTCACGAAGAAATACAGCACCTCGCCGGACAGCGGCTCCTCGGATTCGACGTAACGCCCCTCGACGAGACCGGCCTGCCGGCAAACGAACGACGACGGCTGCGCCCCCGAGGGGTCCGGGCCGATCAGACGGTACAGGTTCGAAACGTGGCCCTGCGGCACGCCGTCCCACACCAGGGTCGACCCGCCGGCCTTGTCCATGCGCAGCGATGGACCCATGGCTGAGGGCGTCGAGGACACGCCGACGACGAGCGGCGCACAGTCCTGTGTGTCGGGCACGCCGTCGGAGTCGTCGTCCGGGTCGCACGCGTCGCCCTGCCCGTCGCCGTCGAAATCGGTCTGGGCCGGGTTGGAGTCCGTGGGGCAGTTGTCGTCGGGACAGGTATTGGCGGCAAAGCCCGGATCGCCGAAGCCGTCGTCGTCGCCGTCCGTGCAGTCGTCACACGCGTCTCCCGACCCGTCGAGATCGGCGTCTTCCTGTCCGGCGTTGGCGTCGTCGGGGCAGTTGTCGACCTGACTGCAGATGTCGTCGACGTCGGGATCGGGGCCGTTGGGACAACCCTCCTTGACGATGCTGAACGTATCGAGCACCGCGCCCGTATCGCTCACGAACTCGACGTCGAGGCGCTTGCCGTCGAAGTCCAGCACGACAGAGCCGAGCTGCTCCAGGGCGACGACGTGTGCCGGGTACTGCGGGCTGTTCATCGGCGTCGTGTGGCTCGAGCTGCCCGCGACGGTGTGGACCATCCCCGAGTGTGGATGCGGCGCGGGGTCCCACTCCGGCTTGTGGTACACGCCGTCACCGCCCTCGCGCCCGTCGCCACCGTCGACCTTCATGCTCTCGTCCCACGTGGTCGAGTCGAAGTAGTGACCCTCGATCAGGAACGAGCGCTCGTAGCTGTGGCTGTGGCCGGTCAGCGTCAGGTCGACGCCGTAGTCGTCCAGGATCGGGACGACGTACTCACGCATCTCCGCCAACCGCGGCTCGACGTCCGACCGATGGCCCCCGTTGCTATACGGTGGGTGGTGCCAGAAAGCGACGATCCAGTCCTTGTCGGTGGCCGCAAGATCGGCCTCGAGCCACAGCAGCATCGCCGACCCCGGCGTCCGCGGCGTTTCGTGCGACTCGAGTACGACGAAGTGGATGTTGCCGTAGTCGAACGAGTAGTACGCCTCGGTTCCGGAAGACACGCCTCCGTTCTGAGCGTCGTCCGGCAGGGTGAATATGTCGAAGTACGGTCCCCACTCGCTGCCGGCATCCGCGGTGTACGCGTCGTGGTTGCCGATCGCGGGCCACAGGACCGACTTGCGCAGCATGTCGGGGAAGACGTCGAACAGCTTGCGCTGGTACTCGTCGTCCGTGCCGAAGCTGTACGCGTTGTCGCCGAGCATCAGCCACAGATCCGTGTGGGTGGTCCCGGTGTGCGCGTAGTACGCGTCGCGCACCGCCTCGGCTCCGAGGTTACTCGTACCGGAGTCGCCGAGCACCCAGATTCGCGTGGGTTTCGCGCTACCCACCGGCGGCGCGGTCACGAAGAAGTGCTCCGCGTCGTCGCCGGCCAGCACGACGCTACCGTCGCCGATCGAATAGAAATACGGTGTGTCCGCCGCAAGGCCGCCGAGCTGCACCACGTGGTCGGTCTTGGGCGTCGGATCCTGCACGCTGGAGGTCAGGCTCCCCACGGCTGCGCCGTAGCTCACCTCGCTGGCGACGGGGGTGCTCGTGCGCCAGCGCAGCGTGACCTCGGCGTCGTCCGCCAGCTGCAGATAGGGTCCGCGCACGAGGGACAGGTCGCGGTCCGCTGTCAGCAACGGGACCAGGATCAGGTCGTCGCCGATGCCTGCGTTCCACGCGCCGACGGCGAGCACGTTCGTTCCGTCGACCAGCGCGTCCAGGCCGGCAGGCGGAACCTCGACGAGCTCGTAGACCGGAAGGTCGCCATTGCTCGACTCGTGTTCGGCGGGCTGCGTGTCCCACAACGGCGTCCCGCCGGGCATCGACGCCGAGCGGTAGATCTCGACGCCGTTGAGCCAGGCGACGCAGCCGTCGTCGTAGTCGCAGCCGAAGTGCAGTGAGTCGACGGCGGACGCGTCCGCCACCTCGAACGATGTGCGCGTGTAGACCGAGCGCGCGGTCACCGAGACGATCGTGTTCAGCAGCGCCTGGGCGGGCAGCGGCGTGGCCTCGTAACCGATGCCGAACTGGCCCGTGGCCCAGGAGGCGTCATCGAACGCCGCGGTGGTCCAGGAGAGGCCGATGCCGGGATCGTTCCCGTTGACGCGGTACAACGTCGACGAACCCGTCTCGACGAAGACCGTCTCTGCCGCGAGCAGGGAGCCGCAGAGGCCTGCGACGATGCAGGCGGCCAGGGCGATCGCCCTCGGACCCGCGCGCCGCCGCGTGCGGCGGCCCCCACGGGCCCCGATCACTGAGCTCCCCCCACTACCGGCGCTCCCCCGCAACCCTGCTGCCAATTGATTAAATTCTTATATTACCCGCCCCCGACGCATCCTTCATTTACGGAGATCCCGGTCCGCGGGCCACGTCTTTCGAGGGTCCCGCCGGTCGTGATGGCAAAAACTCAGGTCCCGGCCGCCTGCAGCGAGTAGAGGGTGCGGTAGATCCCCTCCTCGCGCCGCATCAACTCCTCGTGGGTCCCCTGCTCTCGCACGGCACCGCGGTGCAGCACGAGGATCCGGTCGACGTCCTGGATCGCGGCCAGCCGGTGGGCGATGACGATCGACGTGCGGCCGGCCAGCAACGTCTTCAGGGCGCCCTGGATCTCCCGCTCGGTCTCGGGATCCACCGAGGCGGTCGCCTCGTCCAGGACCAGCACGGCCGGGTCGAACGCCAGCGCCCGGGCGAAGGACAGCAGCTGCTTCTCTCCCACGGAGAAGTTCGACCCCCGCTCGCGCACCTCCTCGGCATAGCCCGACGGCAGGCGCTCGATGAATCGGTCGGCGTTGACCGTGGCCGCGGCGCGGCGCACGCGCTCGGCGGAGATCCGCGGGTCGCCGAGCGAGATGTTGCTCTCGACGGTACCGCTGAACAGGAAATGATCCTGCAAGACGATGCCCACCGCGCGGCGCAGTTCGTGCAAGGCGTAGTCCCGGACGTCGACCCCGTCCAGCAACACGCGGCCGCGATCCACGTCGTACAGCCGCACGAGCAGCCGGATCAGCGTCGACTTGCCGGACCCCGTCCAGCCGACGACCGCTACCTTCTGGCCGGGAGCGACGCGGAAGCTCACGTCGCGCAGCACCGGCTCGTCCGGGCGGTAGCCGAAGGTCACGTTCTCGAACACGATCTCGCCCGGCGGGCGGCTCGCGGGACGGTGCGCTCGCTCGGGCGAGCGGATCGGCACCTCGCTGTCGAGCAGCTCGAAGATACGCTCGGCTGCGGCCATCGCCGACTGCATCACGGTGTAGCGTTGCGAGAGCTCCTGCACCGGCCGGAAGAAGCGTGAGGAGTACTCGATGAAGGCGACAAGCGTGCCGAAGCTGACCAGTCCTTGCAGGATACCCCAGCCACCGAACCACACGATCGCGGCGAGCGTGATCGCTCCGACGAGCTCCGCGAGCGCGGAGAAGGCCGAGTCATAGCGCACCCCGTCCAACTGCGCCCGGCGGTGCTCTCGATTGACGTCGACGAATTGCTGCTCCGCCACGCGTTCGCGGGCGAACAGCTGCACGATACGCATGCCGGTCACGTTCTCTTGCAGGAACGCGTTGAGTCGCGCCACGGTCGCGCGCACGCGCCGATACGCCCGCCGCATGCGCATACGGAAGAACCAGGTCAACGCCAGCGTCGGCGGGAGAACCGAGAACGTCACCAGCGCCAGTCGCCAGTCCATCCACAGCAAGATCGCGACGATGCCGGCCAGCTTGACCAGGTCGGCGAGGATCATCACGACGCCGGACGTGAACACCTCGTTCAACGCCTCGACGTCGGTCGTGACGCGCGTGATCAACTTACCCACGGGGTTGCGATCGAAGAACGCAGAGGGCAGACGTTGCAGCTGGGCGAAGACGGCCGTGCGGATGTCGAGCACGACGTTCTGGCCCGTGCGCTCGAGCACGTAGAACTGCGCGAAGCGCAGGCCGAACTCCGCCACCAGAGACAGCAGGAACAGCGCCGCGACAATCCCCAGGCCGTCCAGCTCACGCTGGGCGATGTGATCGTCGATGGCCACCTTGATCAGGTACGGCTGCGCGAGCTGCACTGCGCTCAACACGAAGAGCAAGACGAGGGCCAGCACCACGAGCCCGCGGTGCGGCCGCACGTAACGCCACAGGCGCCGCAACAGCCGTGCGTCGTACGCCTTGCCGAGCGCGTCGTCGTTGCGCTCGTCGCTCATCGCGCCTCCAGGTCGCGCTCGAGCCGGTTGCGACGAAACAACCGAGCGTAGACCCCGTTACTCGCCATCAGCTCGTCGTGCGTGCCCTGCTCGGCCACGGCGCCGCGGTCCATGACGACGATGCGGTCCATCCCGGCCAGCGTCGACAGGCGGTGCGAGATGAAGATCGTCGTCCGGCCCT
Source organism: bacterium (assembly GCA_024226515.1). GTDB lineage: Bacteria > Acidobacteriota > Polarisedimenticolia > Polarisedimenticolales > Polarisedimenticolaceae > JAAELQ01. Next base: position 42,232 of record JAAELQ010000119.1, on the reverse strand, counting down.
GCATCATCCGGTCGAGCTCTTCGAGGATCGAACGTTCGGTGTCCGCGTCCACGCTGGACAGCGAGTCGTCGAGGATCAGCAGCCGCGGATCGCCGACGACCGCGCGCGCGAGGGTCGCGCGCTGCCGCTGCCCTCCCGAGAGCGTGTAGCCGCGCTCGCCGACGAGCGTGTCCAGGCCCTCCGGAAACGCCGAGAGGTCGCCCGCCAGGTGCGACACGCGGATCGCGCGATCGACGTCCCGCGCGTCGTCGTCCACCCCGCCGAAGAGCACGTTCTCGCGCACCGAGCGCGAGAACAGGAACGCCTCCTGTGGGACGAAGCCGATGCTGCGGCGCAGGCGCGATACCGGGATGTCGTTGATGTCCGTCCCACCGATGAACAACGTGCCTCGCGGTACCGGGTAGAGGCGCGCGAGCAACGCCGCCAGGGTCGATTTTCCCGACCCGACCGGGCCCACGAGAGCCACGCGCGAGTTCTCCGGGATGCTCAGGTGTACGTCGCGCAGCGCGGGTACGGACTCCGCAGCGTCGGCGCGGTCATGCGGGTAGTGGAAGCTCAGGCCGCGGATCTCGATGTCCCCGGCGACGGGATCCAGCGGCTGCTCGGCATCGTCCAGCGCCGGCGGGACGTCCGGATCCTCGCGCAACACCTCGTCGAGCCGGACCATCGCGGCCGCCCCGCGCTGGAACGTGTTGATGATCCACCCCAGCGCGATCGTCGGCCAGACGAGGAGGCCGAGGTATGTGTTGAACGCAACGAAGTCGCCGAACGTGATGCGCCCCGAGATCACCGAAGCACCGCCCAGGAACAGGACGATCAACGAACCCGTGCCGGCGACGATCCCGATCATCGACGTCATCGCGCCGCGCAGCAGCGCCATCGAGAGATTGCGGCGACGGAACTCCGCGCACAGCTCACCGAAGGCGGCGATCTCCCGATCCTCCTGAACGTAGGTCTTGACCTGCTGGATGCCCGCGATGTTCTCCTGCGCATGATTCGAGATCGCCGCGAGCTGCTCCTGGACGGCGCGCGACCGCACGTACACGCGACGGCTCATGCGGTTGACGACGAAGAACAGCGGCGGATACAGCACCAGCGAGATCAACGTCAGCCGCACGTCGATGCGAAACAGCAGGACGAGCGAAGCCGTGTAGACGATGCTCGCGTTGAGCAGGTTCATCACGGCGAAGCCGAAGAACGACTGCAACAACTGGATGTCGTTGACGCCGCGCGACATGATGTCGCCCGTGCGGTGCGAGTCGTAGAAGCTGGCCGACAGTCGTGTCAGGTGCGCGAAGAAGTAGTTGCGCACGTCGAACGCGATCTTGCGCGCGCTGCCCAGAATCGCCAGGCGCGACAGCGTACGCACGACGGCGGCGCCCAGCGCCGCGGCGACCATCAGGGCCGCCAGCCGTGTGACGCGCTCCAGCGGAGCCCCCGTCTCGAGGGCCCCGATGGCGTCACGCAGCAGCCACGGGATCCACAGACCGAGCCCGTTGGTCAGCAGCAGGAGCAGCAGACCCAGCAGGTATGTCGCCAGATAGGGCCGGGCGAAGAACCAGAAGCGGGCGGCCAGACCTCAGGCCTCCGCGTCCCGCCGCAACAGCGCGTCGACCTCGGCCTCCGCTGCGAGCCAATCGCCCTGCGGCGTGCCGTTCCTGAAGCCGCGCTGACGCGCCTTGTCGTAGGCACGTTCGGCGATCAACTCACGGCGCTCATCGGCGGAAACCGTACGGCGCGTGGGCGCCGTCTGCGGGGAGGCGGCGAGCACCGAGTTCTCGACCGGCTGCCGCGGCTGGGTCGGCGCAGCCGGCGCGACCGTGCTCGCGGTGCGTGACGGCGTCGTCTTGGCCTTGCGCGACACGGACTTCTTGGTCTTCTTGGCAGCGACCTTCTTCTTCGTCGCGTTCGGCGCGGCCTTGCGGGTCGTCTTGGCCTTCTTCTTCGTCGTCGAATCGGGTTTCTTGGTGGAATCCTGCATGGTTCGAGCCTCTGTGAAAGTAGTGGGGGACTGAGAAGGAACGGGGCGGAAGCGCCCGCACCCGCATTCTAGCTGCAACGACAGGGGGTTGCACGGTGCCGGGAAACCGCCGGATCAGCGGGAAACGGGTCGCGATTCGATCTCGGCCAGACGCTTCAGCGCAACGGGATTCCGCGGCGCGTCCTGCAGCACGATGCGGTAGCACGCGGCCGCGTTCTCGCGGTCCCCGAGCCGGTACAGCGCGGAACCCAGGTTGTTGTAGATCTCGTAGTAGGCGCCGCCGCTGTGGCGCACGGCGGCCGCGAAATGCGTCGCCGCGACCGACCACTCCCGGCGGAAGTAGTGGAACAGCCCGGCCTGAAACTCGCGCTCGGGGAAACTCCGGCGGCGCGCCAGCCCCGCCGCCCACGCCGCGGGGCCGACGCGGCGCGCCCCGCCGCCCAGACCCGGCAGGTCGCCGAGCTGCGGCGGCTGCCGATTCTGCGGCCCGGACGGGACCGTCTCGTCCACCAGCCCCGTCGCCCCGGGGCCGTCCAGAACGAAGACGGCCGCCAGCGAGTCGACGTGGGCCAGCCGCCAGGTGGGGTCGGCACTGAGCCGGTTCAGCAGTCGAGGGGCGATGCGATACGGGAACACGATCCGGCCGAGATCGTGGCGCGCGGTGGCGGCCGCAAGACCCTCGGGGCTGCCGAGCACCCCGCGGTAGTAGTCGAAGAACCGCTCGCCCACGACCTCCAGGCGACCATCGATGAACACCGGCTCGTCCAGCGCCCACATCAGATAGCCGCCGAAGTTGAGGTGGTTGAACAGCCGGCCCGGCTCGGGCGTGCGCCGCAGGTAGTCCGCGGCCGCGACGGGCAGCGCCCCCTCATTCCAGCCCAAACCGAAGCGCGCAACTCGCCGCGTCGATACGTAGTAGCCGTCGTGAACGACGCGCAACGAGAGCGGCAGCGCCAGCACGAGCAGCGCGGCGGTCGCGACGCGATGGCGAACGACGCGCGACACTCGCGGCAGTTCGCCGAGCCCCCAGGCCACGGCCGGCAGCACCGCGACGACCAGCAGCGGAATGTTGCGAATCATCGACAGCGACAGCGCACCAAAGCCCCCCACGACCAGCAGCTCGGCGTACCGCCTCTGTCGCAGCAACCCATGGGCCGCGATCGCCGCCAACAAAACGAAGGCCCCGAATGAAAGCAGAGCGCCCCACGGCACGAACGTGGGTGGATCAAACACTACATAGGGGAACCCCTTCACGCGCGTGAACACGACGTCCATCGGCGAGATAAACTCGCCGATGGTCTGGTTGAAGGCGTTGCCTTCGCGCATCCGCGTGGCGAGCGTGAAGGGAAACGCGAGCGCCTTCCAGCCGTAGGGGTTGATCAGCGTCACCGCGACCGACGCGGCCCCCGCGCGGACGAGCGTCGAGTCGAGTCTGCGCTCGCGCAACAACGAACCCACGACGAAACACCCGATCGCCGCCCAACCCAGGACGAACAGGCTATGGCAGTTGACCCACACGAGATGGACCGCGGGCAGCCAGTACCACGCGATCGGCCGCTCGGCGGCGTGGCGCCGCAACAGGTACAGCACGACGGCCAGAAAGAGGTAGGACAGCAGCTCCGGTCGGACCTCGAAGCGCATCTCACAGGCCGCCACGCCCAGAAGCAGCAGCGGCGCGGCGCGTTCGCCCGCGGGTCCGAGCCGCGCGGTGAGCCACAGCATCCAGAACAGGGCGAGCAGCACGCCGGTCTTGGCCAGAACCAGCGCCGGTGCGCCGCCCATGCGTTCGGCGAGCGCGACCGCGACCTGGAAACCCCAGCTCGTGTCGACGTACTCCCGGTCACCGAGCGTGTAGGTAAAGGGGTCGGTCCGCGGCCAGCCGTTTCCGTCGAGGATGTGGTTGCCCGCCTCCAGGTGGAAGCCGACGTCGAAGCTCCCCACCTGGCGCAGCGAGAACGAGAGCAGGACCAGCAGTACGGCCGCGAGCGCCGCGAGCCGGACCCACCGCTGCCGCTCGTCCCCCTCCGGGACGGTTCGTGTCGTGACCGGCTGCCGCCGTGCCGTCATGCCACGCTCTCGCGCGTTTCACGCCGCTCAGCGGCGGCGGCGCGCATCCTTCGGCTTCTCCCAGGGCATGCGGTAAGTGTAGGGCGTGTACGGCGAATCGGGCTTCGACTGCATCTCGAGCTCCGAGATCACCAGCGCCGGGCTGATGGTGGAAACCGGAAGGTATCCGGATTCTGCCCCACAATATGCGTTGTCCACCTCGAGACGCCGTCCCGCCGCGAGAATCCCGCGCACCGCGTTCAGCGGCGTCCCGACGAAGTCCACGCCGCGCACCCACTCCTCGCGACCGTCCGGGTAGACCTTCGCCGCGAGATTGATCTCACCGAGGAAGGCCTGGAAATTGTACGCGTCCGTGGCGGTCTCTCCGCCGGTGGCGGCGATCACGCGCATGCCGAACGGCGCCTTCTGCCTGGCGATCTCGTCCAGCAGGGCCTGCTTCAGGCCGCGCTCGTCGAGGCCGCCCTGCGCCTCGACCAGCGTGACGCCCATGCGGCTGATCGGACGCTGATGGTACGACGTGCGCGCGTGCCCATTCGAGCTGTGCCGCGCGGCGATCCCGGTGCGGGTCGTGAGGTAGCCCTGGAGGACGCCGTCGTGCACGAGTTGCGCCTCGGCGGCGTGGACGCCCTCGTCGTCGTACCGGTAGTGCCCCACCAGCGAGCGGCCCTCGTGGGTCGCGCGCCGCGGATCGTCGAGGATCGAGAGAAAACCGGGCAGGATCTTCTTGCCCACCGCGTCGCGGAAGGTCTGTCCCTCGCCGGGCGACAGCAGTCGCGTGCCCTCGAGACGATGGCCCAGCGCCTCGTGCACGAGCAGCCCCGCGGGGACCGGCTCGAGCAACGCGGGCCCGCAGAACGAGCGCAGCGTCGGCGCGACGGACAGTCCGCGCAGGATCTCCACGGCGTCCCGGATCTGCTTGCGGAACGTGGCCTCGTCCGGCAGCTCGGACGGGTCGGTGACCATGTGCCGCACGGTCCACGGGATTCCGTCGCCGCGAGGCGAGAGCAGCCACATGTAGCACTCGAGCGACCAGATCGGCAGGCACTGCACGATCCGGGCCCCGCACGAGTCGATCTGCATGCGGCAGGCGTGATGGGCCTCGAACTCGACGTGCGAGTCCCTGATCTCCGGGAAGCGGCGCACCATCGACGAGGTTCGATCCGCGAACTCCCCCCACGCTTCGCGGTCGACCGAGGGGAAGTCGCTCCACGCCCGATCGACGACCGCCTCGCGTTTCTCGAACGCGAGCAGGTGACGGTTGGTGTCGCGGTACGTCAGCTCGTGCGACTGCTTGTCGAGCAACGACTCCACCGCTTCGCGATAGCGCGCATCGGTCAGGCGCCACAATCCGTGTCGCAGTGCGTCGAGATGGCCGGCGAACGGAAGCTCGACGTACGCGTAGGACTCCGCGTCCTTGTCGTTGTCGAGCAGGCCCCCCTCGCGCACGTGGTCGTTGCGATACGAGCCGACGCGCACGTCGACCCAGGCATTGCGCTTGCGGTCGCGCGTATCTAGCACGCGAGCACCGTACTTGGACTGAATGCGCCAGGTATCCTCGTCGCGAATCAGGTACGAGATGTAGTACGGGCGCGGGTGTCCCGGGATCCGCATCTCGCCCATCGCGCGGTCGAGTTCGCCCACGGCGGCGCGAATGATGCGCTGCGTCTCGGCTCGGCTGAGAGTGCTATGCGCCAAGATCGGTCACAGTCTTCCGGCGCCGTCGCGGCGCAGGGCGTCGTCGAGCCAACCCAGAAGCTGGGCGGCGGTCTGGTATCCCCCGGTCCGGGCCAGCACTCGACCCTGCGTGTCGATCAGCAGCATGGCCGGATACCCCGAGACTCCGTAACGGGCGGCGAGTTCGGCTCCGCTGAAGCCGCCGCGCTCCCGCGTCTCGTCGGCGTCGACACGCACGGTGACGACACCGCTCGTCTCGCGAACGACCGAAGGGTCCTTCCACGTCGTGCGGTCCATCTTGCGGCAATAGCCGCACCAGTTCGTCACGAACGCGACCAGCATCGGCTTGTCGGCCTGGCGTGCCTTCTCCAGCCCCTTGCCGAAGTCCGACCAGTAAATGCGTTTGGCGAGACTTGCCGCGGGGAGGGCCGAGTCGCGCGCGCCACGGCCGTCGGGCGCTCCCCCGCCCAGCAGGACGCCCGTTCCGGCGAGCAGCAGTCCGGCGGCCCCGGCGCCGAGCAGCAGCCCCCCGCGCCGCGCGGGTCGGGTGTCGTCCACCGGGCTCTTGCCGGTCGCCGGAACGATCAGCAGCACGGCGGCCACGATCGATCCGCAGAGCACCAGCATTCCGGTCACGCCCCCCGCCGCGGCGGTCACGACGACCGCCGCGAGACCGACGCAGCAGACGATGCCGGCGACGCGGGCCCAGACGCGGCGCGTCAGCAGGGCAGCCGCCACCGACAGCACGGCCAGGGCCGCACCACCACGCACCAGCAACGGGTCCATGTACGAACCGGCGGCGGCCGGGCCGATCGCGCACCACGCGCTCGCCGCGATCAGAAACAGCGCTGCGAAGAACACACCGAACGGCACGTACGGACGCTCCTGCGATTGAGTGCCGAAAAGACAGGGTTTCCGGTCGAGGGTATACCGCACCTCGCGCCGCCGTGCAACGTGCCGCGGGGGACGGGACGGCCTATGATAACCGCGTTGCGATGGCCACCCCCCGCCCACTGCTGTGCGCCGTTCTCGCGCTTGCCGCGGGCGTCGCGCCGTGCGCGAGGGCGACGCCCGAACCGGAGGCTCCGGAGCTGCGGGTCGAGATCCGGGCGCGCGAGATCGCTCCCGGCGAGCCGCTGCGGATCGACGTCGCCTCCGACCTGCCGTTGCGCGAGCTGAGCGCGAAGCTCCTGGAGCGACCCGTGCACTTCGTCCGCGTCGCGGGGGCGGACTCCGAGCTGTGGTCCGGCTGGTCGATGGTGGAGCTGGCCGAGCCCCCCGGAACAACCCGGCTTCGCGTTCGCGGCGTGTCCGAGGCCGGACTCGACGTCGAGGCGACCCATGACGTCGAGATCCGGAAGCGCGAGTTCCCCGAGGAAAACCTCGAGGTGAAGAAGAAGTTCGTCGACCCGCCCGCGAAGGTGCAGGAGCGCATCGCACGCGAGCGGCGCGAGCTGCAGGCGGTCTACGCCGCGCGCTCCGACGCCGTGGGCTGGGATCGTCCGTTCGTGCGTCCGGTTCCCGGCGACCCGACGTCGATCTTCGGGACTCGACGCTTGTTCAACGGACAGCCGCGCTCGCCGCACCCCGGACTGGACCTGCGCGCGGGCAACGGGACGGCGGTCGCCGCGTCCGGAAGCGGAACGGTCGTCGTGGCCAAGGGGCTGTACTACGCGGGCAACACGGTGATCCTGGACCACGGCGGCGGGCTGTTCACGATCTACGCCCACCTGTCGACGATCGACGTCCAGCCCGGCGAGACCGTCGAGGCGGGAACGCGCGTGGGGCTCTCCGGCGCGACCGGCCGCGTGACGGGGCCGCACCTGCACTGGGGCGCCAAGATCGGCAACCTGCCGTTCGACCCCCGCGCCCTGCTCGACGACCGCCTGTTTCCGTAGCTACGGACAGGGAAGCGTGTTGGGGCGCGGGTTGCCCGCACCGTCGTTACCCAGGTCGCTCTCGACGCCGGCGGAGACTCCCGTGACCAGGTAGAACATCTGCAGGCCGGGTGTCGTGGGCGCCACGTCGACCAGCAGCTGATCCAGCAGGTCGCACTGCGCCGAGGCGGGACCGCCCGGCTGCGGCGTCTGCGTGTAGATCCCCGCGAGCAGCAGGACCTTGAGGTCGCCACGGTAGACGTTCCACGCGTCGTAGCCGGTCTCCTTCTGCCAGACCACCGTATCGGCGGAGAAGAAGGCGACCCAGATCAGCCCGTCGTCGAGGTCGCACGCGTCGCCCTCGGCGTCGCTGTCCACATCGCCCTGGCTGGGATTGGCGGTGCTCGGGCAGTTGTCGCACGCGTCGCCGGCACCGTCCGCGTCCTTGTCGAGTTGCGTAGGGTTCTGTGTCGTCCGGCAGTTGTCGCAGGCGTCGCCGCGCTGGTCGCCGTCCACGTCCGACTGGTCCGGGTTGACCACGTCGTCGCAGTTGTCGCACGCGCTACCCAGACCGTCACCGTCGGTGTCGACCTGATCCGAGTTGGCGACGTCGACGCAGTTGTCGCACGCATTGTGCACGCCGTCGGCGTCGCTGTCCTCGCCCAGCGCGTCCTCGTCGAACAACGAGTCGCAGTCGTCGTCCTCGCCGTTGCACACCTCGGTCGCCCCGGGGTTGCGCAGCGGGTCGTCGTCCGCGCAGTCGCCCGCGCAGACCGAGAACCCGTCCCCGTCGAGATCGGGGCAACTGCAGTCGATCAGCGACAGCAGCACGCGATCCGCGGCCGGCTGGGTGTCGAGCCACGACACGGCGTATGCCGAGTCGGCCCAGACGATCTGAGGGCGCAAGGCCCCACCGGAGTTCGCGGCGACCGGGACCGTCTGCAGGACCTGGCCCACGGAAGACATGCGGACGAAGGCCGGCGCGCGCTGGCCGACGATGCCGAACTCCGTTCCGTTCCACACGATCTCGGGCGACTCGCCCGAAGCGAAGCGCGTGACCGGCCCCACCGGCGACGCCGCGACGTTCACGCGCTGAACGTGCCCGTCCCAGCACAGCGAAAAGTCGCTGCCGGTCCAGGCGATCGACGCCGGGCCGCGTGTGGGTTCGTCGGAAAACGACACTCGCGACGGCCCCGCCATCACGGCGCCGGTGGCGCCGACGGTCGCGAAGAACACCTCGTCGCTTCCCTCGCGGTCGTCGATCCAGCTCAGACCGTAGTGGGTTCCGACCCAGCTCAACCGCGGGCGCACGGAGCGACCGGGGTCAGCCGTGATGCGCAGTTGTCCGCCGACCGGGTTGCCGCCGCCGTTCACCCGGGCGAAGTAGATCTCCTCGTTGCCGTCGCGGTCGTCGACCCACGCCAGCCCGTAGTCGGATCCCGTCCACTGCAGAGTCGGACGTCGAGCCGCGAAGGCCTCCGACGGAACCGTGCTGACGACGTGCTCGGCGCCGAGGAGACTGCCGTCGGGGGCGATTCGCCTGAAGTACAGCTCGCTACCGTTGCGCTGGTCGTACCAGGCGACGCCGTAACCCGATCCGTTCCAGACGATCGAGGGCAGCCAGGCGTTGTCGGCGGACGAGGCGATCACGGTTTCGGGAACAGCGGCCGCGCCGGAGGCTGTGCGCGCCGAGAAGATCAACTCGTAGCGCCCGTTTCGATGATCGCCCCAGACGATGCCGTAGCCGTCGCCGTTCCACGCCAGGGCGGGATACTGCGGCGCAGCGACCGGGGCCGACACGACGAACGGAGTGTCGGCCGGCCCGGGCGCCTCGCATGCCGTGCCCTCGGCGCGCCCCGCCGCGCACAGCAGCAGCGCCAGAACGCACGCGACGTGAAACGTGAAGCGCACGGCCACCCTCTATCGGTAACGCAGGTGGATCGTCAACTCGGCCGGGGCGTCGCCGGTCGTCGTCGTGGTCAACCATACCCAGTCGTTGCGCTCGATTCCGTCATCGGCCACCGGGCCGACGAGCGTCTGTCCGGTCTTCGAGTTGCAGCCGCGCGCGGCGGACCACAGCGGCGTCCCGCTCGAGCGGTCCGCGCCGTGGAACACCTGCACCTCGACGGCCGCGTCGGAGGATCCGACCAAGACGCAGTGCACCTCGACGATGCGCGACGACGCATCGGCCAGGAACAGCGTCCGGCTCTCGACCGCACCCGGATCGACGATGACGGTCGTGGCCGCCCTCTCCGGCGCCTCGGGCGCGGCCGGGGCCGCGCCGAGTGGCGTGCCGTCGTTCGGATTGTTCGGACCGGACGGGTCGGCGGTCCAGCGGAACTGCGCCCCGTCGAACCACAGGTGGCCCGAGCCCAGGCGGAGATGCCCGTTGTCGTGGTTGCCGCCCTCGAAGTACAGGTTGCCGTCGTTGACTCCCCCGGATTGCTCGTCGATACGAATGGCGCTGGTGAAGCCGAGGTCGAGTTGATCGGCGATGTGGATCGCGCTGTGGCCCCCGACGTAGTTCGCGTTGCCGGAGTCGAACGGTGTGTTGAGCAGCAGGAAGCCTCCGCGGGTGATCTCCACGTCGGGTGCGGTCACGATCTGGTCGAAGCGGGCGCCAAAGAAGTTGGGGAAGGTCACGTCGCCCGCGCCGCTCACGCGGTTGATGACGATCTGACCGAACTGCCCGCCTGACGCACCGACCGTGTCGCCGCCCTGATCGGGGCCTTCCCAGTTGACGTCGATGTGGGTTCCGACGATCCTCTGTGGCGTGTGCGTGGAGCTGCTCTCGGGGCCGACGTCCAGCCGCAGGTCGATCCCTCGCACCAGGACCCCATCGTCCGTCTGCCCCGCCGTATCCGGCAGAGCGACGTCGGCGTCGATCTTGATCGCGGACGCGATGCGCCCCGCGGGGTACTCTTCGTTCCACACGGACTCGATGAGCAGACGGTCCGTGTCGAATTCGATGCGCCCGTCGTCGCGCAGAATGTACTGATTCGCAGGCTGGCAGCTATCGGGTACGAGCCCCGCACAGTCGGCGTACGCATCGTTGCCCGGCAACGTCGTCTCGACCGTACACTTGCGTGAACGATCGCCGCCACAGTAGCCGGCATCGGACGTGAGAAAGGTGAACTGCGCGGTGCGCCGCTTTTCCTCGGGGATCGAGCACACCCCGCTCCCCGTACAATCCGCGTCTTCCATGCAGAAGCCGTAGGAGTTCGTCGCGGTTCCGCCCACACACTCGCCGCCATGCAGCACGCGCAGGAAGAACGGCCGAAAGCGGTCGTCGTTCCTGCCGGGAATGTCCGCGTCGAACCAGACGACGTTCCAGTTGTACTCGGTCGCGACGGTCTCGCCGTCCCAGAACGCCTGCTCGTCCTTGCGGTTCCACAGGTAGTAATCCTTGTCCTGGCGAAACGCCGAATCTCCCGGCCGGCAGTTCAAACAGTACTGCACGCCCTCGTTGGACTGGTCGTTCGGGTGGGAGCCGTCCTGCAACCCGACCCAGCGCGACCACTCGAAGCGGACTCCGAGCGTGGGCGTGACCCCGGTTTGCACGGCGTCGTAGCCGAATCGAACATCGTCGGACAGCAGCAGGTTGTCGCCGAAGCTCGCCCCGGCGTCGAACGTGTGATCTCCGGTCCACGCCTGGGACAGCGCGGGGTCGAGCTGCAACGCACCGACCGCTCCGGTCACGATCTGATCGCTGCCCACGACTCCGCTGTCGAGCTGCGCGAATCCACCGAAGTACGAGAACGGTCCATGATCGGCGTCCGCCATCTCGCCGGGCTGGATCGACGAGCCCAGAGTCGCCGACAGCGACAGCACAGAACCCTCGCCTCCCCCGTCCGCGCCGGAGATCCCGTCGCCGTCGAAGATCGCCGAGACGTAGTTGCCGGAGGTCTCCGAGCCGAGATCGACCGCTCCGGCCGTGACGTCCTCGGCCACATCGACGACGTCGTCGCCGTCGGTGTCGTAGACCGTGCGCAGCATCGTGTCGGCGTTCGAGCTGGTTCCGTCGCCGACGGCCTCCCAGACCGAGCCGTCGAAGCGGCACAGCGCGAGGCTCACGCCTCCGCCGTTCACGCAGTCGCCCGCTAGGTTGGCGTCGACCAGGATGAACAGGTCACCCTCGGCCGGATCGAGCAGGTCGCGTTGACTCAGCAGTCCATAACCGAGCTGATCCACGCGCCCGTCGTCGTCCTGGTCGTACTGCGCCTTGGTCATGTCCCCGGCCCCCTGACCGAGGACCGCCGTCACGCAGAGCGCGAACACGCCGACGCACATCAGCAATCGCTGCCACATCTCCGAATCTCCTTGGTCGCACTGTCGCGGGGGTGCCCACGAGGCCGGGAACTCGGGGGAAAGATCCCGGTAAGGAACCATGTACCGGGATCGGCGGTCCGGGGCTACCGCGAGATCAAAGAAAATCCGGCGGCGGCTCTCCCCCGGGGCCGATTGGCCCCGGGGTCGTGGTATTCCGGATATCCGCCGCAAGCGGCTCAGTCGTGGGCCGCAGCCGCCTCGGCCGCGCGCCGCAGGCGCCCGAGCCGGGCGTCCCTGTCGCGCACGAAGCGCTCGATGCCCTCGAGGATGTGTCTCTCGGACAGGTGCGCCTCGTCGATCACCTCGTCCAGCGCCCCGCCGGTGCGCCAGCGATCGTCGAAGTCGGACGTCAACGAGTACTCGGCGACGAGCGGATTCGCGATCCAGTCCTGCGTCACACGTCGCGCTCGGTTGCTGATCACCATCGCATCCCAGCGGTCCGCCTCGGAGACCGTGCGTTCGCGATACTCGTCGTCCTGCAGACGGAACAGCTGCGGGCTGATCGCCGCGACGATCTTCACGTTCAGCCCCCGCCTGTCGAGCTCGGGCAACACCTTGACCAGATTCGCGGTCGTCGACGTGCCCTGCACGAACACGGTGCCCATCTTCGGCTGCCCTTCGCGGAACGAACGCATGACGTAGGCCCCGCGCGCGGCCTCGAAGTGCGACGCCATCCCCAGCGCCTCGCGATCCGGGATCTCGACGGCGGGACGCGTGAGGTGCAACGCGACGATCGCCGCCTCCTGCCTCAGGGCGGCGCCGAGCACGACGGGAACCTCGTTGTACTCCCAGGGGTGCAGATCGATGACGTGTCCGTCGGGGAACAGCTGCGTCACCCCCGGAGCGAAGATGCCGAAGTGCGTGCGCGAGTCCTCCGCCGTCTCGGGGCCGGAGTGTCCGGCGACCCAGATCACCTTGCCGACCTTCAGATCGCAGTCCTGGGCCAGCTGACTGAACAGGCGCATCGGTCCGTACTTGAGATAGGAGAACGAACCGTACGTCGAGCAGGCCGACCAGAAACCGTCGAACGACCGCATCGGGTCGGCGGCGAGGTTGACCGACGAGATACCGACGCACAATCCGGCGTTGGCGAATTCCGTGATCTGCTGCGGCAACAGCGTCCCCTCGGGGTTGTTCGCGCGGTCGTACCAGCCGTAGCCCTCGACGTCGCCGTAGCCCTTGGCGAAGCCGTCGATGTTGGTCGACGCGGCGAGGTCCGCGCTGCAGGCGAGGAACAGCGGGCGACCGTACTCCTTGCGGGCGAACGAATTGACCCACGAGCCCCACGCGGCCAGCGCGGCGCGGTTCGGCTTCGACTCTCCCGGCTTGGCGTACATCTCCGCGGGATACTCGCGGAAGTCGTAGAGGCGCTCGTCCTCGAACAGGCGCTCGCCGTTGGCGCCGAGCCGGGTCGTGGGCAGCGCGTCCGGAACCTGGCCGGCCAGCTCGAGCAGGCGGTCGCTGAGGTAGTTCACCAGTTCCGTGTCGGCGTGCAACGCGCTCATCGCGATCTTGAAGTTCTCGGTCGCCTGGGCCCGGCGGGCCTCCGGATCGGACGGCGCCGGCTCGTCGACGCCGACATACTCGACGCCGTACTTCTCCATGAACTGCTTGCGCAGCTTCCAGAACGGCTCGGAGTTCATCTTGTGCGCCGCGCCGTGCGACTTGTTGTCGTAGACCAGGTAGCCTCGGCCCTTGCGCGTCTTGAACCACGCCACCGACGGCGTTCCGTCGGGGTTGTCGCCGCGACTCGCCTCGAGTACCGCCCGGGTCACGCCGGGCCACTCGGATCCGCTCGTCGTCCCCGTCACGCGCCAGCCGTACGGAGCGAACCACTGCTCCGGGTCGCCGTGGACCACGGAGGAGACCGCGTTGTCGTCGATGCCGAAGTCGTTCCAGTCGACGAGAAACACGAGGTTCGACAGGCCGAGGCCCCACGCCGAGTTGCGCGTCTCGTGGCTGGCGCCCGGGGTCAGCCCACCCTCGCCCTCCAGCACGAAGACCTTGACGTCCTCCATACCGGCGCGTTTGAGCGCCAGCGCCTCGCCGGCCGCGGCCGGCATGCCGTGACCGGACGGTCCGGTGTTCCACTTGAGGAACAACGTCTTGCCTTCCATCTCGGCGTGGCCGGGAAGTCCCTGGTTGCGCCGCAGATCGAGCAGGTCCTCCCACGTCACGGCGTACCGGCCGTCCTCGGGGAGCGCGAAGCGCTCGTCGCCGCCGGTCCTGTGTCGCTCGCGCAACGCCTCGTTGAACACGCTGAGACAGGCGTAGACCAGCGGAACCGTATGGCCGGCCGAGAGCACGAATCGATCGCACAGCGGGCGCCAGGGCCGCTGGATGTCCCAGCGCATACCGCCCGAGAGCATCAGTGCCAGCATCGCGTGCACCTTCGAGCGCGAACCGCCGGGGTGGCCGCTCTGGCGGTAGTTCAGCATCAGGTCGAGCATCTCGTCGACCAGATCCTTGGTTGCCTCCCAGTGCGAGAAGGCTCTCTTCGCCTCGCCGAGCAGGCGTTCGGATTCCATAGCGTTGCCTCCGGACTATTTTTTGTTCTTGTTGATGAAATCGGAGATGCGCTGGAGTCCCTCGTCGATCGCCTCGAGCGACGAGGCGTACGAGAAGCGCAGGTGGTCGCCGTCACCCTCGACCGGCGTGCCGAAGTGCGCATCGGCCAGCACGGCCACGCCCGTCTCGTACAGCAGGCGCTTGCGCAGCTCTTCGCTGTTCGCTGCGCCGACCATGCGGCAGGCCTCGGTCACGTTGGGCCAGACGTAGAACGCGCCTCCGGGAGTCCGACACGTGATGCCCTCGATCGCGTTCAGACCGTCGACGATTCTGCCCCGGCGCTGGAGGAACACGTCGCGCATGCGATCGGACGGCGCCTGGGAGGCGTTCAACGCCTCGACGGCCGCCCACTGGTTGGGGTGCGCCGGACACGAGTCGGTGTTGGTGACCCAGCGTGTGAACGACGGCGCCAGCTTGCGGTTCGCCGCGTAGCCGACGCGCCAGCCCGTCATCGCATAGGTCTTCGACGCCGTGTCGGCGATGATCGTGCGCTCCTGCATGCCGCGCACGGCGGCGATGCTCTCGAACTCGCCGTCGTAGACCAGCCCCGAGTAGACCTCGTCGGAGTAAACCCACAGGTTGTCGTAGCGCGACACGATCTCGGCGACCTGCTCGAGCTGCTCGCGGGTCATGATCGAACCGGTCGGGTTGTGCGGGCTGCAGAGGAACAGCAGTCGCGTCCTGTCGGTGATCTTGGACGCCAGCTCGTCCGGGTCGAAGGTGAAGTCGCGCGACTCGCGCAGGTCGAGCGGAACGGGAACCGCGCCGCAGGCCGTGATCTGCGACTGGTAGATCGGGAACCCGGGGTTGGGGTAGATGACCTCGTGCCCCGCGCCGTGATCGGTCACGGAGAGGATCGTGTAGCCGATGAACGGCTTGCCGCCGGAACCGCACACCACGTCCTCCGGCTGCACCTCGATGCGGCGCGTGCGCGAGAAGAAGCGCGCCGCCGCCTCGCGCAGCTCGGGGATGCCCGGCGAGGGGGTGTAGCCGTGATGGCCCTCGGCGATGGCCCTGATCCCGGCCATGCTGATGTGCTCGGGCGTGACGAAGTCCGGCTGCCCGATGCAGAAGGAGAGGATCTGCTTGCCCTCGGCCTGCAGCTTGGAGACCTCGCCCAGCACGACAAACGCGTTTTCGGTTCCGAGCTCGCGGGCTCGACGGGACAGATCCGGCATCGTGACACTCCCCTCGGGCGCTCCGCCCCCCCGGCTCGTGCGCACGCGCGCGCGCCTGGGGAGTCGTGAAGCTGTTGCTTGTGAGGGGCCGATTCTATCCGCGCCGCCGCCGGATCATCAAGCGGCACGGCCGGGCGCCCGTCAGACGACCTCGCGCCCCGGGGCCGGAGCCCGCGGTCGCGGCGGTGCGACCGGGGCCGGCGGGGCCGGCGGGGCCGGAACCGCAATCGGCGCCGGGCGCGGCGGAACCGGAGGTGCCGCGACCCTGGGGGCCGCCGGAGCGACGACGTAGACCGACGGTGCGTCGGCGCCGGGCACGGTGTAGATCGCCGGCGCGGAGCCCTCGGTTCGCGGCAAGCGGTAGGCCCGCGGTCCGCCCAGCCGCTCCTCGTCCTCCTCCGGGATCGGAGCCTCGAACGTCTCGCGACGCCCGTCGCGGATCACCTCGACCGCCACGTTCTTACCATCGGAGTCGCGCATCGCGCGCCGGATGTCCTGCGCGTCGGAGACGACCTCGCCCTCGACGGAGACGATCAGGTCGCCGACCTCGATACCCGCCACGTCCGCCGGGGAGTTGGAGAGCACCTTGCTGACGAGGACGCCCGACTCCGCGTCCGAGCCGAGATGCTCGCGCAGCTCCGCCGTCATCTCGACGAGCTGCACGCCGAGCTTCGCCCGGCCGGTCCGGAACGAGAACAGGCCCTCGCAGTCCCCACCGGGGCAGACCGCGAAGCCTTCGAGCGACTTCTCGAGGTCGCCCAGGTCGAGGGTCAGGCCCTCGAGCTGCTCGAGCCCTTCCAGCCCCACGAGCCCCTCGAGACCCTCCAGATCGAAGTTCGGCACCCAGTCGAACTCGAACGGCTCGACCTGCGGGCCCCAGAACACCGATCGTCGACCCAGCTCGATCTCGAGCTCCTTCGTCGAGCCGTCGCGCAGGACGCGCAGCTCGATCCGGTCGCCGGGCTCGTTCTCGTGGATGCGCTTGGTCAGGCTCCCCGGACCGCGGATCGTCTTGCCGTCGAAGCGGACGATCACGTCGCCCTCCTCGAGCCCGGCCTCTTCCGCCGGAGAGCCGTGGATCACGTCGGTGACGCGTGCGCCGCCCTCGGCGTGATCCGTCTCTTCCTCGAGCCGCACGCCGAGATAGGGCGAGTCCTTCAGCTCGTTCGAGATCACGACCTGAGAATCGTGGGCCGAGGCGGCGCCGAGGGCGACGAGCCCCACCAGCGCGACGGCGACCCGGACCCAACTCGACTTCCGGCCACTGCCGGACGCTTCACGGAACCGCATGGGAAACCTCCACTAGTTATCTTGCTCGTAGGTTAGTACGCGCGGGGGGCCGGTCCGGACGTGTCCCGGTGATACGATGTGCGACCGCATGGAAGACGCCGATAATCAAGGGATATCGGGGCGCCTGGCGTTGATCAGCGGCGGGGGCACGGGCCTCGGGCTCGAGATCGGGCTCGCCCTGGCGCGCCGCGGGGCCGCGATCGCGATCTGCAGTCGCAACGAGGAGCACCTGGAGAGCGGTCGCGCCGAGTTGGCCCGCGCCGGGGCGGACGTGCGGACCTACCGCTGCGACGTCCGCGACCACCACGCGGTCCGGCGCGTCGTGCGCGAGGCCCAGGCCGACCTGGGGCCGATCGGCATTCTCGTCAACAACGCCGCGGGCAACTTCGTCCGCCCGTCCGAGCGGCTGCCGGAGAAGGCGTTCGCCAACGTCGTCGACATCGTACTGAACGGAACGTTCTACCTCAGTCGCGCCGCCGGGCGCGCGATGATCGACCACGGCGAGGGCGGGACGATACTCAACGTAGTCGCCACCTACGCCTGGACCGGCGGCCCGGGCACGCTGCACTCGTCCTGCGCCAAGGCGGGGGTGCTGGCGCTGACCCGCACGCTGGCCGTGGAGTGGGCACGGCACGGAATCCGCGTCGTGGCGATCGCGCCGGGAGCGTTCGATTCGGACGGCGCGGCCGATCGGCTGTGGCCCTCCGCAGAGCTGGAGAGCCGCGTCCGCTCCGCGATCCCGCAGAAGCGCTTCGCACGGCGCGACGAGGTCGCCGAGGCCGCGGCGTGGCTCGTCTCGCCTGCCGCGAACTACGTGACCGGCGAGTGCCTGACGATCGACGGCGGAGCGTGGCTCGGCCGCGGAATCCTGGGAACCGAAGAAGCCGTGCCCGTCGTCCGGAGGCGACGGGATAGGAGAACCTGATGCGTCGATCCTGGATCCTGGGCCTCGCGACCCTGCTACTGCTGCCGCTGGGCGTCCTGTCGGCCGCCGACCGCACGGAGGGAGAGATGTTCGCGACACGATCGGTCGTCCACGCTCGTCACGGCATGGTCGCCGCGGCGCACCCCACCGCCGTGCGCATCGGAGTCGAGATTCTGCAGCGCGGCGGCAGCGCCGTCGACGCGGCGATCGCGGTCAACGCGGCGTTGGGTTTTCTGGAACCGACCGCCAACGGCATCGGCGGCGACCTGTTCGCCATCGTGTGGGACGCCGAGAGCGGCAAGCTCTACGGGCTGAACGGCTCCGGACGCGCTCCGCTGTCGCTGACCGCCGACGAGGTGCCGGCGACCGACGAAGGGACGATTCCGCTTTACAGTCCGTACGCCTGGAGCGTTCCCGGCACCGTCGACGGCTGGTTCGAGCTGCACGAGCGATTCGGCGAGCTGCCGATGGCCGACCTGCTGGCGCCCACGATCCGGGCCGCGACCGAGGGCGAGCCGGTGCCGCAGGTGATCGCAGCGGGTTGGCAGCGCTCGATCTCGCGCTTCGGCGACAAGCCGGGCTTCGCGTCGACGTTCATGCCGGACGGACGCGCCCCACGCGAGGGCGAGGTGTTCCGCAACCCCGACCTGGCCAGGAGCCTCTCGTCGATCGCCGAGAAGGGCCGTGACGCGTTCTACCGCGGCGCGATCGCCGAAGCGATCGTCGCGTTCTCCGAGGAACACGGCGGGTTCTTCTCGAAGGAGGACCTCGCCCGACACACGTCGGAGTGGGTCGAGTCGCTGTCGACCGACTACCGCGGCGTGACGCTTCACGAGCTGCCGCCGAACGGACAGGGGCTGGCGGCGCTGCAGATGCTGAACATCCTCGAGAACTACGACCTGCGTTCGATGGGGCGCGACTCGACGGAGTTCTGGCACGTGATGGTCGAGGCCAAGAAGCTGGCCTACGAGGACCGCGCGCGGTTCTACGCCGACCCGGCCTTCGCCGATGTCCCGATCGACGGCCTGCTGTCGAAGGAGTACGCCGGAGAGCGGATGAAGCTGATCGACCCGGCGCGCGCGTCTCGCACGCTCGAGGCCGGAAACCCGCGCCTGCACGAGGGCGACACGACCTACCTGACGACCGCCGATGCGGCGGGCAACATGGTGTCGCTGATCCAGAGCAACTACACCGGATTCGGCTCGGGCTACGTCGTCGAGGGCTGGGGTTTCGGGCTGCAGAATCGCGGCGGGCTGTTCAACCTCGACCCGAAGAGCCCGAACTATCTCGAGCCGGGCAAGCGTCCGTTCCACACGATCATCCCCGCGTTCGCCACGCGCGACGGCAAGCCGTGGCTCTCATTCGGTGTGATGGGCGGCGACATGCAGCCGCAGGGACACGTGCAGGTCCTCGTCAACCTGGTCGACTTCGGCATGAACCTGCAGGAGGCCGGTGACGCGGCGCGATTCCACCACACCGGCTCTTCCGAACCGACGGGCACGATGATGACCAGCGGCGGGGTCCTGCGCCTCGAGGCCGGAGTCCCGGAGCAGGTACGCCGCGAACTGCACCGCATGGGTCACCGCCTGGGGCACACGATCGGCACGTACGGCGGCTACCAGGCGATCGCGCGCGACCCCGACAGCGGCGTCTACTCCGGTGCGACCGAGTCGCGCAAGGACGGCTGCGCGCTGGGCTACTGAGCCGCGCCCGCGACGCTGTGGTCCGGGTCGTCGACGCGCATGAACTGCAGCGCGATCAGCGACACGATGCAGTAGAACGTGAAGAAGTAGAATCCGGAGTGCATCTCTGCGTCGAGCGCGTCGGTCGCCTTGGAGGCCAGGAACGCGACGTAGACTCCGACCACGAACACGTCCGCCATCGACCACTTGCTGATGTTGCGCACGAAGGTGAAGATGCGGTACTTGCGGTGCGGTTCGCGCATGGCCAACACGACGATCAGCAAGATGCCCTTGAAGATCGGGACGAGGACGCTGAACAGCAGGATCAACCCGGCGACGAAGTCGTTGCCGGAGTTGTGCAGGTTCTCGATCGTCTGAAGAATGCTGCGCGTGTCCTTGTAGATCTCCTGCGGCACGCCGAGGAACTCCATCGACGCGCTGATCGTGATCAACGGCTGCATCAGGCCGGGCACGAGGATCGCGAACGACACCAGGATCAGGATCAAGGCGACTGTGTTGCGGGTCATCTTCCCCTTCCCGGTCTCCGACTGTGCTTTTCTCGAACGGACCAGCGGGGCGAAAGTTTCGCCCCTGGGCGAAAGCTCATAATAGTCAAAACCAGAAAACCCCGACAACGTGGATAGGTCAAACAGCCCGGACCGCATGTCGGGAGATTCGACAACCTGACCGTTGCCGTTACCGGAGCACCTTCGTACGCTTTTGGCACATCGCCTCGACACATCGCGGGGCGTCAACAGTCCGACATTGCGATCGAACGGAATGGAATCATGGCTTTCCCCCAGCTGTATTCGACCGTCCTCGAGCGGCTCGCCGTCCCCCGGCTTGTCGTGGCGACCGCCTGTGCGCTCGTGTGCGCACTGGTTGCTCTCCCGGCGATGGCGCAGGATCCTGCACCATCGCAGTACCTCGAGATTCTCCCCACAAGCACGCTCAGCTTCCGCGGATTCAGCGAGAGCTTCTTCGGAACCTCGATGGAGCTGCGCTACGGAGGCGGGACGGGCCAATGGACCACGTCGGACGAACCCGACTTCCCCGACGTCGATCTGAACATATTCGATACGATCTCGTTCCTGCCGCACGGCTCGCCGCTGGGCACGCTCGACTCGTCCACGGGACAGGTCGAGTTCAGCTTCACGCTACGCGTCCAGGACAACACCGGAGACTTCCACGACCTGCCGATCCTGCTGACGACCGAGACGACGCAGGGCAACTTCGCCAGCGGCGACCCGATCTGCTCCGAGCCCTGGGACAACTCCGACCTCCCCGTGTGCAAGGGAACGCGGCGTGGCGCGGAGATCGCCGATCAACTGCGCCTCGTCTGGATCGGCAACGTCCCCGCCGGCTCCGGCACGCTGGCCGACGTCGACCCGATCATGATCGACATCGACGCGCGCCTCATCCCGATCGACACCGACACCGACGGCTTCGAGAACGCGATCGACATCTGCCCCGACGCCTGGGACCCGCAACAGCTCGACAACGACATGAACGGCGTCGGCGACGCCTGTGAGGGTGGGCCGCCGCCGGGTGGCGAAGGCGGATCCGGCAGCATCTGGACGATCTCCGACGTCGCCAGCGCACAGCTCGCCGGCACTCTGCGACGCTTCGACGAGGCGGACATCGGCGCCAGCTCCGCCGCGCCGCCGGACCACTGGCAGACGGACAGCCTGATTGAATTCCCGATCGTCGACCTCAACATCTTCGACGCCGTCCGGCTGACCCAGGTCGGCGGAGCCGCGGGCCTGCACTACCCGAACAACGGCGACGGCATCCTCACGCTCGACACGACGGTCCTGCTGGAGGACACGGACGGCGACAGCGTCCTCCTGCCTTTGAACCTGACGACCGAGACGGTCAACGGCACGGACGACGGCGTCCAGGTCTGCTCCGTCCCCTGGGACCAGAACGACCCCACGGTCTGCCGCGGCAGTCGCCGCGACGGCAGCGGCCAGTTCAGGCTGGTCGGCCTCGTCGAGGTCCCGATCGGATCCGGAACGATCGTCGACGGACGCGCGGTGCGGCTGAACATCGCCGGCAGCATGCCGATCGTCGACACCGACAACGACGGCATCGAGGACTTCGACGACAACTGCCCCACGGCGTCCAACTCGGGCCAGCAGGACTCCGACAGCGACGGTCTGGGCGACGCCTGCGACGGCGGCTGCATCGATGCGGACGCCGACGGCTTCTGCGTGGGCGCGGACTGCAACGACGGCAACGACCAGATCTACCCCGGCGCCACGGAGGTCTGCGGCGACGGAATCGACCAGGATTGCGACGGCAGCGACGAGACCTGCCCCTGCACCGACGCCGACTCGGACGGATTCTGCTCCGACGTCGACTGCGACGACGGCAACGATCAGATCTACCCCGGCGCCGCCGAGACCTGTGGCGACGGTATCGACCAGGACTGCGACGGCAGCGACGAGTCCTGCCCCGACCCGAACTGCCTCCCGATCCCGCGCGACGGCTGGTTCGTCTCCGCCGACAGCCAGGAGACGACCGGTGAGGACGGCGCGGTGTCGAATGCCATCGACGGCAATATCGCGACGAGCTGGATCACGGGCTGGTTCAACGGCAACGACCCGCTGCCGCACGACATCGTCGTCGACCTGGGCAACATCTACGACCTGTGCCGGCTGGACTACCAGCCGCGCGAGGACCCGTTCGTCAACGGGCGCATCGCGGGCTACCAGGTCGCAATCAGTTCCGATGGAGTTTCCTGGGGATCACCGGTTGCCTCCGGCACGTTCGCCTCGAACGACTCCGAGAAAACGGTGCCGTTCGACGGCGTCGGACGCTTCGTGCGCCTGCGCGCCACCAGCGAGGTCAACGGCGGTCCGTGGACCGTCGTCGCCGAGCTGAACCTGCACGGAATGCTGGTCGGAGGCAACGCGGCCCCCAACGGCACGATCGTCACTCCGGCGACCAACGTGTCGATCGAGATCGGTCAGACCGTGAGCTTCTCGGGAGACGCGACCGACGCGGAAGACGACACGCCGTACAGCTTCCTGTGGGACTTCGACGATCCCGCGATCTCCGACTCGACGGCGCAGAATCCGGGGGCGATCCAGTTCGACAACCCCGGTGTCTACAACGTGACGCTGACCGTCACCGACAACGCCGGCGAGACCGACGCCACGCCGGACTCCGTCGTGGTCACGGTCGTCGACCCCGCGGCCGGCCCGGCGCCGATCCCGCAGTCCGGCTGGAGCCTCGTCTCGGTCGACAGCCAGGAGACGACCGGCGAGGACGGAGCGGCGACCAACTCCTTCGACGGAGACCCGAACACCAACTGGGTCACGGGCTGGTTCAACGGCAACGTCCCGATGCCGCACGAGATCGTCGTCGACCTCGGCGGCGTCTACGATGTGTCCGCGTTGCGCTACCTGCCGCGCCCGGATCCGTTCGTCAACGGCCGCGTCGCCGGCTACGCGATCTACGTCGGTCAGAGCACCGACAGCTGGGGCGCCCCGGTGGCTTCCGGGACCTTCGCCAACAGCCAGTCCGAGAAGGAGGCCGCGTTCACGGCCAAGACCGGGCGCTTCTTGCGCTTCGTCGCCACCAGCGAGGTCAACGGCAACCCGTGGGCCGTCGTCGCCGAGCTGAACATCCTCGGGACGCCGTTCTCCGGCAACGCCGCGCCCGACGCGGAGATCGTCGCCCCGGCGACCGACGTGACGATCGAGATCGGCCAGAGCGTCGTCTTCGCCGGCGACGCGAGCGATCTCGAGACCGACACGCCGTACAGCTTCCTGTGGGACTTCGACGATCCCTCGATCGCCGATTCCACGATGCAGAACCCCGGCGCGATCCAGTTCGACAACCCCGGCATCTACGTCGTCACACTCGACGTGACGGACTTCGCCGGCTCGTCCGACCCGACTCCCGCTACCGTGACCGTCACCGTCGTCGATCCGGGCGCCGCGCCCGACGTGATTCCGCAGGCCGGCTTCAGCCTCGTCTCGGTCGACAGCGAGGAGACGATCGGCGAGGACGGCGCGGCGACCAACGCCTTCGACGGCGACGAGAACACGAACTGGGTCACCGGCTGGTTCAACGGCAACGTACCGATGCCGCACGAGATCGTCATCGATCTCGGCGCCGTCTACGACGTGTCCGGAATGAACTACCTGCCGCGCCCCGATCCGTTCACGAACGGACGCATCGCGGCCTACGCGATCTACGTCGGCGAGACCGTCGGCGCCTGGGGCAACGCGGTCGCCGCCGGGACGTTCGCCAACACCGAGGCGGAGAAGGAAGTCGGCTTCGCGGCCAAGACCGGCCGCTACCTGCGCTTCGTCGCGATGAGCGAGGTCAACGGCAACCCGTGGGCCGTCGTCGCCGAGCTGAACGTACTGGGCACTCTGTTCTCCGGCAACGCCGCGCCGAACGGCGTGATCGTCACCCCCGCGACGAACCTGTCGATCGAGGCCGGCGAGACCGTCGACTTCGGCGGCGACGCCACCGACCTCGAGAACGACTCGCCGTACTCGTTCGTGTGGGACTTCGGCGATCCGACGATCGCCGGCTCGAACCAACAGAACCCCGGCATCATCCAGTTCGACAACGCCGGCTCGTGGCTGGTCACGCTGACCGTCACGGACAACGCCGGCATGACCGATCCCACGCCCGCCGCGGTGCTGATCACGGTCATCGACCCCTCGGCCGGCGGGCTGATCCCGCAGGAAGCGTGGGAGTTGATCACGGTCGACAGCGAGGAGACGATCGGCGAGGACGGTGCCGCGACCAACGCCTTCGACGGCGACCCGAACACGCAGTGGGTCACCGAGTGGACCGGCGGAAACGACCCCATGCCGCACCTGATCATCATCGACCTGGGCGACATGTACGACCTGAACGCCTTCCGCTACCTACCGCGACCGGATCCGTTCTTCAATGGCCGCATCGCGGAGTACGAGTTCTACGTCGCCGAGGCGCTCGGCAGCTGGGGCGCCCCGGTCGCCGCCGGCACGTTCGGCAACGACGACTCGGAGAAGGAGATTCCCTTCACGCCGAAGCGTGGCCGCTACATCTATCTCAAGGCGTTGAGCGAGATCAACGGCAACCCGTGGGCCGTCGTGGCGGAGATCAACGCGCTCGGCTCGCCCGTGCCCGCGCGTGACGACGGCGTCCGCGCTCGGGCGCAGGGCCGGACACGGACGACGACAGAGGTTTACGACATCGGGCGTTGATTCATGGGGGACAGGCCCCGAGCTCCTGCGTCGAGCGGCATGCCGCTGCGGAGACCGGGCGCTCGAGGCCTGCCGAATCGCGCCCGTACGAGCCCTCGTCGCCCGCGTTCGCGGCCACGGCGAGGAAGTAGTCGACGGCGCCGAGCCGCGGATCGGAAATCGCGACACTCAGCGTCGTCGATCCCTGGTCACACACGAGCGCGGTGTCGTGCGCGTAACCGATCGCACGCAGGCTGTCGAGATCGCCGCGGTAGACCGCGTAGCCCGACGCCTGGCAGCCGGCTTCCGGCGGGGTCCAGTCGAAGATCAGGTCCCCGGCGCTCAGCGTCAGCAGCAGCGGGTCGGGCTCGCCCGGCGGCGCCGCCAGCGCGGCGGCGAGGCTGCAGTTGCTGGCGCTCGACACGCAGAAGCCGTCGGCGTCGACGGCCTCGACCTGGTAGTAGCGGGACCCGGTCGTCACCGCATCGTCGTCGAGCCAGAAGGTGTTCGCGGTCTCGCCGAGCTCGAGCCATTGCCCGTTACACCCCTGCGTCGAGCGATAGACGCGGTAGCTCGCCGCCCCGCCGACACCGGCCCAGCCCAGGTCGACCTCCCCGACGCCCGGGGTCGAGGTCAACACGGGAGCGTCGTCGAAGCAAGCGGCGATCGGGACGGCCATCTTGGCCACGGTGGCCAGCGAGGCGCGGGCGATCTCGATCCCGAACGACGGCGCCACGTTGTCGATCGTGTCGTCGGTCTGGTGATAGTCGGGGTTGCGATCCATCCCGACGCAACCGTCCGGAAGGCCGTCGCTGAAGAAGTTCTGCACCGCCGCGAGGGCGCCGACGTCGACCTGCCAGAACGCGGCGTGGTCGGAGCGATCCGTCGCGTCGGCCAGCAGATAGTCGTACGACAGATTCAGATTGTACTTGGTGATGCTGTTGCGGAAGCAGTCGCCGACCAGCTGCGAGTCGGCGAGCGTACCGACGTGCAGCTCGAAGCAGCGGTCGCCGTCGTCGTCGTAACCGATCATGTCCATGTTGACCGCGCCCAGGAAGTTCGCGGTCGGGTGATCGGCGACGTAGGCCTCGCTGCCCAGCAGCCCCTGCTCCTCGCCGGCGAACCACACGATGCGAATCGTCCGCTGGAAGCGATACTGCCGGAACAGACGGGCCGCCTCGAACAGCGCGGCGCTTCCGGTCCCGTTGTCGTCCGCTCCCGGGGCGAGCGTCGAGGCCGAGCTCGACGTGGAGTCGAAGTGTGCCGTGATCAGCACGACCTCGTTCGGGGCGGTCTGGCCCGGAATGCTCAGCACGAGGTTCTTCCAGGTCTGCCCCCCCGTACCGCTGAACGGATCCTGCTCGAGCGTGCCCGGTCCGAAGCCCCAGCTCTCGGCCTGTTCCACGGCGAAGTCGAAGCCGCGGGCCAGCGCCGAGCCCGAGAACAGCGTCGGCGAGTAGCGCGTCATGCTGTCGTACTGCTGGCCGCCGACCGTGATCGACTCTTCCCCGCTCAGCTTCTCGATCCAGTCGCGCCACTGCGTCTCGTCGGTCTGGTCGAGCATGCTCTGGACGAGCGGATCGAATGCACAGCCGAAGCCGGCGATCCCCGCCGTGCTCCATCCGCGCGGCTCGCGGCGCATCCGGATCGACTCCGGTCCGAACCCGCGACCGTGCCATGACCCCGCCGCCGCGGGAGCCCCGGTCACGACCAGGCTGCGCCCCTTACGAAACAGCGCGCGATCGAGCCATTCCACAGGGACCTCGGCGTCCTCCTCCAGCCCGAGCAGGTACAGCTCGGATTGCGGGTCGAGATCACGCGCGACGATCTCGAACGAGACGGATCTCTCCGCGGCCCAGTCGAGTTGTCGTTCGTTCCACTCGGCGATGAAGAACCCGGCGCTCTTCCAGATCACGGGGACGTTCTCCCGGCGCAGCAACTCCTGCGCGGAGACGTCGATGACCACGAGGTAGGTCGTCTCCGCCGGCGGCCCGGCGGTCTCCGCCTCGACCGGCGCGTCCGGGAAGAGGGCGCCGCAGAACAACAGCAGAATCAGTAGGCTTCGGCCGGCCATGCTCGCTCCGAAACGGGGTCGCCCCGTACCGTCATTTGGCCCGAGATTGTACGGCGTGCCGACGAAGCGCGCAGACCGGAAAAGGTCCGAATTCGCGACCCATCGGAGTTTTTCAACGGGCTGCTAGCGGATGTGCGAGACGTGCCCTCGATCGGCGACGATCAGCAGGTCCGCCGGGCGGCGACAGAACAGGCCGTTCGTCACGACGCCGGGGATCTGATTCAGTTCGGCCTCTAGACCCTGTGGGTCGTCCAGCTTCAGGTCGTGCACGTCGAGGATCGCGTTGCCGTTGTCGGTCGTGAACCCCTCGCGCAGCACGGGCCGTCCACCGAGCTGCCCGAGACGCTCCGCGATCTGCCTGCGCGCCAACGGGACGATCTCGACCGGAAGCGGAAACGCCCCCAGACGCTCGACGACCTTGCTCGAATCGACGATGCAGACGAAGCGGTCGCTGGCCTCGGCGACGATCTTCTCGCGCGTCAGCGCTCCTCCCCCGCCCTTGATCAACTCGCCGCGACGGGTCGCCTCGTCGGCGCCGTCGACGTAGATCGGCAGGCGCCCGACATCCCACAGCTCGACCAGCGGGATCCCGACGTCGCGCAGACGCTCGGCGCTGGCCTCCGAACTGGCCACCGCACCGGCGACGTCGCGCTTGACCTCGCCCAGCCCGTCGATGAACCAGTTCGCCGTCGAGCCGGTGCCCACGCCGACCGTCCAGCCGGGCTCGATCTGTTCCAGCGCCGCGTACGCCGCCAGCCGCTTGTCGTCGTCACGATTCGACACGTTCGTCCATCTCCGCTCCGGGCTTGAGGATAACGCCCTCGCCCCGATGCCCGTTCATCTTGATCAGCACGTTGTCTTCCAGCCGCACCCTCCGCACGTGGTGCGCCTCCCCGGTCCGCGGCTGCTCGGCGAGCCAGTCCCAGTCCAGGAAGCCGTCCCCCGCTTCGGGGTTGACGGTGAAGTAGCCCACGTTACACGACGTCAGATTCTGGAAGAAGTGCGTCCCCTGCGACGGCGTCACCTTGAAGTCGCGGAAGCCCGCCTCGACGATGGCGCGCGCGCCGGAGATCTGGTTCCAGGTCACGGGGATGCCGAGGAACGGGTCGCTGGACCCCCAGCGGCCGACGCCGATCAGCAGGTAGGGCCTCGCCTCCTGTTGCAGTTCGGCGTTGAAGCGCGCGACCTGCAGCGCCGCATCGCGACTGTCGCCGCGCTCGAAACGATGAAAGTCCACGACGATCAGGTCGCGAACGTCGGAGATGATCCCGTTGCCCAGAACACTCGAGCTGCGACAGATCAGTTGAGCGGGCGGCACGTGACCGATCTCGAGCCGCTCGGACTCGCTGGACAGTGCCAGCGGGCGCATCTGCAGGAAGCCCATCTGCGGCGGCTCGCCCTCGGGCACGGAGAGGTTGACGGCGAACTCGATCTCGACCGGGCAACTCGTACCGCGGCAGCCGAGATCCAGCAGCTCCTGCAGCATGGCGGCCAGTGGAAACACCTCGTGCTTCAGGATCGGCGCGAACGACACGACGCGCACGCCGGGGCGCGAGATGCCGTCGTAGACGACGTCGTTGTCCGGCGAGTAGGTCGAACCGAGCCGGCCCAGCGGTCCGTCCTTCTCGGCCACATCCAACCCGTAGCCGACCAGCTCGGCACCCTCGACGATCTCGCCGCTGCCTGCTCCGTGAGCGGTGGGCTGGCTGTTCAGATCCAACGCGTAGAAGTCGCGCTGCGAGTTGCGCAGCACGTCGTCCACCGACGAGAACTGCACGAGGTTCTTCGGATAACGGGGACAGAAGCGCAGCGACGCCGAGCCGTCCACAACGGTCTTGCCCAGCCCCAGCGCAACGGCGACGACGCCGTCCTCGGCACTCTGCGGCGGCGTGGGATAGAAGTTGTACGAGCGGGCGACGCCGGCGAAGTCGGGGTAGAACCGGTTGCCGTGACGCGCTCCCACGATCTCCTGAATGATCACGGCCATCTTCTCTTCCTCGAGCCGGTACGGCGTCGCCCGGAGGAATCCCTTGGCCTGCTGGGAGAAGGTCGACGCGTAGACGCGTTTGACCGCCGCGATCAACTGCACCAGCCGCGACTCGATGTCCGGGTGGTTGTTGGGCAACATGAACGTCTGGTAGATGCCGGCGAACGGTTGATCCGGTGAGTCCTCGAGCAGGCCGGACGAACGGACGGCCAGCGGATGCCGGCTCTCGTTGAGATACGCCCGCAGGTCGGCCATCGCCTGTTCCGGAAACGAGGCCAGCATGAAGCGTGCGTCGACCTTGCCATCCGCGGACGAGTCGATGGCGAAGTCGCGCAGGTCGTTCTGCTCCAGGAACTGATCGAATATGTCGGTGCCCAGCACGACGCACGACGGGACGGTGATGCGAACGCCGGGGAACTTGTCCGCAACGTCGGACTCGTTGAGCAGGCGGTTGACGAAGGCCAATCCGCGCGCCTTGCCGCCCAGCGAACCACCGCCGATGCGCGACATGCTGATCGCGGGATCGATGTTGTCGCGATCGAAGTCGGCGACGATGACCCGGTCACGCTCGAGGCGATACTCGCCGATCGCGCTGATCATGTTTTCGCGCAGATGCTCCAGCGACTGGAAGTCGTCCACCTTGCGCGGACGCAGTTGCTCGGCCAGCCTGAACTCGGTGCGCGCCTTGAGCCACATCGAGAAGTGGTTGCGCTCGCCGTGGAAGGCGAGGCTCTCGACGGGCACCGTGCGCAGTTTCTTCAGCAGGCTCTTCAGGTCGTGCGCGCGGTCGACCTCGGCGCCGTCGGGCAGCTGGAAGTTGAAGTCGCCGAAGCCGAAATTGCGCTTCAGGATGTCGCGCAGTTGCTTGAGCAGCGTGGACGAGCCCTTCAACAGGAACGCCGCATCGATCGAGTCCGCCAGGTCTTTGTTCTGCGGGAAGCTCGACTGGAGAATGATCGGGATGTCGGGTCGACGCTCGCGTACGCGGCGCGTCAGCGCCAGACCGGCGTCGCGCTGCAGCACGCCGTCGTGCGGAAACTCGATGTCCGAGATGATCCCCAGGATCTGCTCTTCGTAGGCCGAGAAATAGGCCCAGGCCTCCTCGTAGCAGTCGCAGAGCAGAATTTTCGGCCGCGCCCGCGTGCGCAGCATCTTGTGCGTCAGGTTCAGCCCCTCGACGATCAGGCCACGCGTGTGCTGCATCAGCTCGGTGTAGATCACGGGCAGAAACGACGAGTAGAAGCGGACGTTGTCCTCGATCACGATGAGCGCCGGCACGCCCATCTTGCCCGTGTCGTGAGCGACGTTCAGCCGATCCTCGGCGTACTTGACGATCGACAACAGAATGCGGACGTCGCCCTGCCACAGGAAGATGCGGTCGAGCAGGCTGACGTCGTTCTGGGCGATGAAGCTCGTCAGATCGCGGTTGTTGTAGGCCAACAGCACGACGGGGATGTCAAGCCCCAGATCGCGCGCGCGGCGCGCCAGCTCGACGGCGCTCATGTCACCCAGCTTGAGGCTGGTGATGATCAGGTCGAACTGCTTCTGCTCGCGCGCCATGGCCAGCGCCTCGGCGCCGGTCGAGACGCGAATCAGGTCCGGGTTCTGACTGAGGTTGAGATCGAGGAACTGCTGCAGGATCGCCTCGTTGATCTGGCCGTCCTCGACGAGGATGAACGAATCGTAGAGGCTGGAGACCAGCAGGATCCGGCGCACGCGATTGCGCATCAGGTCCTGAAAGCGGCGCAGCGTGGGCTTGACGACGTTGCCCTTTCGCGGGCGCGCGGTGTCGCTCATGAGCGGCCTCCTACGAAAAGGGCCGGGAGACGTCTCCCGACCCTTTCCATTGTAACCGCTGAACCGGACGAATCAGACGACGCCCTGATCGAGCATCGAATCCGCGACCTTCAGGAAGCCCGCGATGTTCGCGCCGTCGACGTAGTTGCCCTCGCGACCGAAACGCTTGGACGCGTCCACGCATGAGTCGTGGATGCTGGTCATGATCATGCGCAGCCGATCGTCGACCTCCTGACGGGTCCAGCCGTAGCGCATGCTGTTCTGCGCCATCTCCAGTCCCGAGACGGCGACACCGCCGGCGTTGGCCGCCTTGCCGGGGCCGTAGAGGATCTTGGCCTCGCTGAACAGGTGGACGCCCTCGGCGACGGTCGGCATGTTCGCGCCCTCGGAGACGACGTAGACGCCGTTGGCCAGCAGGTTCTTGGCGTCCTGCTCGTTGACCTCGTTCTGCGTGGCGCTGGGGAAGGCGCACTGGGCCGGGTAGTTCCACAGCGGGTTAGCCTCGCCCGGCGTCGGAGCCGCGGTGTAGACGGCGCCCTTGAACTTGTCGGCGTACTCCTTGATCCGTCCGCGGCGCTCGTTCTTCAACTCCATCACATACGCGAGCTTCTCACGGTCGATGCCCGCCTCGTCGTAGATCACGCCGCTCGAATCCGACAGCGTCACCGACCGCGCGCCGAGATCGATCAGCTTCTCGGTGGTGTACTGCGCGACGTTGCCCGAACCGGAGACGAGGCACGTCTTGCCTTCCAACGACTCGCCGCGCGTCTTCAGCATCTCCTCGGCGAAGTAGACCGCGCCGTAGCCTGTCGCCTCGGGACGAATGAGCGAGCCGCCCCAGTTCAGCCCCTTGCCCGTCAGCACGCCGGTGAACTCGTTGGCCAGCCGCTTGTACTGTCCGAACAGGAAGCCGATCTCGCGACCGCCGACTCCGATGTCACCGGCGGGGACGTCGGTGTTCGGTCCGATGTGGCGATGCAACTCGGTCATGAAACTCTGGCAGAAACGCATCATCTCGTTGTCGGACTTGCCCTTCGGATCGAAGTCCGAGCCGCCCTTGCCGCCGCCCATCGGCAGCGTGGTCAGCGAGTTCTTGAACACCTGCTCGAAGGCCAGGAACTTGAGGATGCCCAGATTGACCGACGGGTGGAAGCGCAGACCGCCCTTGTACGGACCGATCGCGCTGTTCATCTCGATGCGGAAGCCGCGGTTGATCTGGACGCTGCCCTGGTCGTCGGTCCACGGGACGCGGAACAGGATGACGCGCTCGGGCTCGATGGTCCGTTCGAGGATCTTCGCCGACCGGTACTCCGGGTGCTTTTCCAGCACCAGAGAGACGGAGTCGGCAACCTCCTGGACTGCTTGATGAAACTCCGGCTCGGCCGGGTTCTTCACTTTGACGTCTTCCATCAGGGATGCCACGTACTCGTTCATTGTCCGTCTCCCGCGAGGGCCCGCAGGGCCCCCGACTGCACTTTGCTTTCGAGGTCGTTCGAAGGCGTTGAAAACTCACTCTAGCGATTGCCGTGAGCGGTTTCAATGCCGCGATTTTGCCGGGGCGAATCCCCTTTCAGCCTTGATTTTCCAGGGCCGCGCGCACTATCTCGTCGGAAGCGTCCTCGGGCATCGTCACCGTCAGCCGCGGCTCTTTTTCCATCGCCCGGGCCACGGCGAAGCGCGCCTCGGCGTTGCGGGCCCAGGCCCGCCGGGCCAGCCCGTTGCCCACGTCCCAGGCGAGCATCCCGCGCAGGCGACGGTCGGCGTCCTCGCTGCCGTCGAGCAGCAGGCCGAAGCCGCCGTTGATCACCTCGCCCCAGCCCACGCCGCCGCCGTTGTGCAGGCTGACCCACGTGGCCCCGCGGAACGCGTCGCCGATGACGTTGTGCACGGCCATGTCGGCGCACAGCGCACTGCCGTCGCGGATGTTCGCGGTCTCGCGGTACGGCGAGTCGGTTCCGGAGACGTCGTGGTGATCGCGGCCGAGCACGATGGGCGCCGAGATCTTCCCCTCGCGGATCGCCTCGTTGAAGGCCAGGCCGATCTGCTTGCGTCCCTCCTCGTCGGCGTAGAGGATGCGCGCCTGCGAGCCGACGACCATCTCGTGGCCCTCGGCCTCGCGAATCCAGCGCAAGTTGTCCAGCAACTGCTGGCGCGTCTCGGGCGGCGCGTCGGCGGCCATCCGCTCCAGAACCTCGGCCGCGACCCGGTCGGACTCGGCCAGGTCGGCCCGATCGCAGCTGGTGCAGACCCAGCGGAACGGGCCGAAGCCGTAGTCGAAGCACATCGGCCCCATGATGTCCTCGACGTAGGACGGATAGACGTAGCCGCCGTCGGGCCGCGTCACGGACGCCCCCGCGCGCCCGGCCTCGAGCAGGAACGCGTTGCCGTAGTCCCAGAAGTACATCCCCTGCCCGGCGAGAACGTGGATCGCCTCGACCTGGCGCCGCAGCGAGTTCTGCACTTCCTCCTTGAAACGCTGCGGGTCGTCGTTCATCAGCCGGTTGGCTTCCTCGAGCTCGATCCCCGCCGGGTAGTAGCCTCCGGCGAACGGGTTGTGCAGCGATGTCTGATCCGAGCCCAGCTCGACCTGAACGCCGGACGCCGCCAGGCGCTCCCACAGGTCGACGACGTTGCCCAGGTAGCCCAGAGACAGCGGCTCGCGCTGCTTGCGTGCGCGCTCGATGCGCGCGAGCACGCCGTCGAGGTCGGTCTCCACCTCCTGAACCCATCCCTGCTGGTGCCGCTTGTGCAGCGCCTTCGGGTTGACCTCGGCGACGACGCCGACGGCGCCCGCGATGACCGCGGCCTTGGCCTGCGCGCCGCTCATGCCGCCCAGGCCCGACGTGACGAAGACCTTCCCCTCGAGGCCACGCTCGCCCTGCGCGCCGAGATACTTGCGCCCGGCGTTGAGCAACGTGATCGTCGTGCCGTGGACGATGCCCTGTGGGCCGATGTACATGAAGCTGCCGGCCGTCATCTGCCCGTACGACGTGACACCCAATGCGGCCAGTCGCTCGTAGTCCTCGGGCGTGCTGTGGTTCGGGATGACCATCCCGCAGGTGACCACGACGCGCGGCGCGTCGGGGTGCGACGGGAACAGGCCCAGCGGGTGCCCGGAGTAGAGCGCCAGCGTCTGATCGTCCGTCATCCGCGACAGATACTGCATCGCCAGTCGGTACTGCGCCCAGTTCTGGAACACGGTGCCGTTGCCGCCGTAGGTCACCAGCTCGTGCGGATGCTGGGCGACGGCGTAGTCCAGGTTGTTCTGGATCATCATCATGATCGACGCGGCCTGGCGGCTGTTCGCCGGGTAGTCGTCGATGTGGCGTGCCTTCATCTCGTACCCGGTCGGGCGCAGGCGGCGCATGTAGATCCGTCCGTCGACGCGCAGCTCTTCCGCGAACTCCGGCGCCAGCTCCGCGTGCGCCGACGCCGGGAAGTAGCGCAGCGCGTTGCGCAACGCCAGCTCGCGCTCGGCACCGTTCAACACCTGACGCCGCGCGGGCGCGTGATCGACGTCGGCATCGGCCGTATCCCGCGGCGGAAGAGGGTCGGGGATGCCCTCGGCGACGAGCCGCTTGAACTCCGCAGATTCCGCTGTTCGACCCATATGCGCTGACCTCCCCGGCGCCGCGGCCGGCGAGGAAATCGTATCAGACGGTTTCGGCGCGGCCGACGCCGATCTCGGGCCCACCGGCGTCGTCGAGCAGGCCGAGCTCGAAGCGCAGCGCCGGCTCCAGCTCGGGCAGCTGAAACCGAAAACCGGCCTCCTCGAGCCGGGACGGACGCACGTGCGCACCGGAGAGGAGCAGTTCCTTCGCCATCTCGCCCAGCACGATCTCGAGCACGCGGCGTGGCGCGGGCAGCACGGCGGGGCGGCGCAGCACGCGCGCGAGCACCCGGATGAACTCCGCGTTGCGCAGGGCGTTCGGCGCGACGGCGTTCACCGGGCCACGCAACGTCTCGTCGCAGATGCAGTGATGCACGGCTCCGATCAGGTCGTTGAGGGCGATCCAGCTCATGAACGTACGACCGTCGCCGAGACGGCCGCCGAGCCCGGCGCGGAACAGCGGCAACATCGGCCCCAGCGCGCCCCCGGCCGCAGCAAGCACGATGCCGGTGCGCAGGAGCGCGACCCGGACGCCCGCGTTCGCGGCGGAAGCTGCCGCCCCCTCCCAGGCGAGCGTGGTGTCGGCCAGGAAGCCGTCTCCCGGCTCCGACGCCTCATCGACCGTCTCGTCGCCGCGATCGCCGTAGAACCCGATCGCCGACGCGCTGATCAACGTGCGCGGCCCGTCGGTGAGGCCCGCCAGGGCGTCCGCGATCAGCTTCGTGCCGAGGACGCGACTGCGCACGACGCGTCGCTTGTGGGCGGCCGTCCAGCGCTTCGCCGCGATCCCCTCGCCCGCGAGATGCACGACCGCGTCGACTCCGGAGAGCTTCGCGGAGTCGATCGTGCCACGCTCGAGGTCCCACGCGATCTCGCTGTCGGGCTCGAGCCCCGGCCGGCGCACGAGCCGGCTGACGCGATGCCCCGCCGCGCTCAGGTAGGCCGCCAGTGTCGATCCCACGAGACCGCTCGCACCGCTGATCGCGACGTGCAGGCGTTTGCCGGGGCCGATCGAGCCCAGGCGCTGCATGTCGAACGCGGTCAGCCGATGCCGGTAGCGGAACGTCCGTTCCAGCACTCTGCGCACGCTGCCGCCGCCGAGCCATCTCCCGACGACGCCGAACGGCAGCTCGTAGTCGATCTCGTCCACGAGCGTGGACGCGTCCTCGCCGACCGGTGTGAAGCGCTGCGCGTGCCTGGATCGTTCGAGCACCCGCGGCCGTCCCCACGGCGGAGAGAGCCGCTCGAGCGCGGCGGGCTCGTGGTGCCAGCGCGCGAGCTCGTCTGCCTGGACGTCGAGCTTCGATCTTGCCTGGAATCGCTGGATCACGGGGCCTCGGCGGATAGAGTAGCAACAGCCGCAACCAGCGCACGTGACACAATGGTCGCGTGCACTTCGATCTCGAGTCGTTCATGGAGCGGCACTGGCAGCGGGAACCCGTCGTGCTGCGCGCGGCGCTACCCGAGTTCCGCAGTCCGCTGACGCCCGGCGAGCTGGCCGGTCTGGCGTGCGAGGACGACGTCGAGTCGCGGCTGATCCTCGAGCGCGGCGGAGCGGAGCCGTGGGAGGTGCGTCACGGCCCGTTCGCGGAGCGCGACTTCACCTCCCTGCCCGACACGCACTGGACGCTGCTGGTGCAGGAGCTCGACCGGCACCTCGACGTGGCCGCGGAGCTGCTGGATCTCTTCCGCTTCGTCCCCAACTGGCGCATCGACGACGTCATGGTCAGCTACGCGCCGCGCGAGGGCAGTGCCGGACCGCACGTCGACAACTACGACGTGTTCCTCGTGCAGGGGCTCGGGCGGCGACGCTGGGCTATCGAGAAGCGGCCGCGAGAGGCCCCCGAGCGCACGCTGCCCTGCGCGGCGAACGTCCTGCGCGAGTTCGAGCCGGACGAGGAGTGGGTGCTCGAACCGGGAGACGTGCTGTACCTGCCGCCGCGGGTCCCGCACCACGGCGTCGCGCTCGACGACTGCATGACGTATTCGATCGGCTTCCGCGCGCCGACGCGGACCGACCTCGTCGCCTCGTTCCTCGACGAGCGGCTGCAGCGACAGGATCGTACCGAGCGGCTCGGCGATGCCGGACGTCGGGCCACGTCGGACCCGGGACTGCTCGAGCCGGCGGCGCTGCGACACGCGCGCGAGTTGTTGCGCGCCCTGGTGCGCGACGACGCGACGCTCGATCGCTGGTTCGGTCGTTTCGTCACCGAGCCGCGGCGCGAGGCGACCGTGCAGCCCCCCGACCGCCCCATGACCGCCGACAGCGTGATCCGCCGGCTGCGGGGGGGCGAGCCCGTGCGGCGCGCCGCGCCGAGCTGCTTCGCGTACTTCCCCGGCCCGGACGGGGGCGCCCAGCTGTTCGTCGGCGGCGCCGAGTATGCGCTGGACGCCGGGAGGGCGGCTCTCGCCCCGGGGGTCTGCGGGACGGCTCCGCCGCACGAGGCCCTGCTCCCGTGGCTGGAGGACGGGACGGCGGTCGAGCTGATCGTGGATCTGTTCAACCGGGGCTACTTGCTGTTCCCGCCCTGATCGCTCACATTGTGCCGGGAGGGCAACCTCGCCGGAGACCAGACCATGCGCATCTTGATCGCCTGCACGGATTGCAAGCGGCAGTTCGACGCCTCGCAGCTCGACGCCGGGAGCTTCTTCCACTGCGTGTGCGGGGCGTTCGTCGAGGTTCACCGCCCCGAGGGGCACGACGCTGCCGTCGTTCGCTGCTCGTCCTGCGGCGCGCCGCGCGACGAGGGCTCGAACAGCTGCACGCATTGCGGCTCGGGCTACACGTTGCACGAGCGCGACCTGCACACGATCTGCCCCGAGTGCATGGCGCGCGTCAGCGACCGCGCGAGGTTCTGCCACCACTGCGCGACGCCGCTGATCCCCCAGGGCAGCGCGGGCTCGCCGACCGAGATCGACTGCCCCGCCTGCGGCGACAAGCACCGGTTGAACAGCCGCGGCATCGGCGACCCGCCGATCTCGACGCTGGAGTGTCCCGGTTGCGCCGGCCTGTGGCTCGGCGGCGAGGCGTTTCGCCTGGTCGTCGACCGCTCGCGCGACGTGGCCGACGTCACGGGCGTCGTCGCCCCGAACAACGGCGGGGCCGCGGCGGCAGGCCTGCCCCCGAGCCAGTCCGGTCCGGCCTACCGCAGCTGCCCCGAATGCGGCGAGCTGATGCACCGCAAGAACTTCGGCAAGCGCAGCGGCGTCATCATCGACACCTGCCGCAACCACGGCCTGTGGTTCGACTCGCAGGAGCTCGAGCGTATCCTGCACTGGATCCGCGACGGCAACGAGCAACGCGCCAACGAGATCGAGGCCGAGCGCGCGCGCGACGCGGAGCGCGACGCGCGCCGGAAGAAGAACATCAGCGAGGCCGTCGGCCTCGCCAAGTGGGATCAGGAACCCCGCGGGCGACACGCCGGCGGGGACTTCCCCGACCTGCTCGGAAGCCTGCTCGATTTCCTGAGGTACTGACATGACCCGTTCGGCCCACGTCATCGGCATGGGAGAGGTCGGACGCCGCGTCCACGACGCTCTCGTCTCACGGGACTGGACCGTCCGTCCCGTCACGCGCGACGCAGGATGGAACGCCACCGAGCGCATCGACGACGACGCCGTGCGTATCGTCGCCGTCCGCGAGGAGGGCCTGGCCGGCGTCCTCGCCCGTCTCGATCCGCGGCTCGCGCCGCGCACGATTCTGCTGCAGAACGGCTTTCTCGAGCCGAATCACGACGACGTCGACGAGTATGCGCGCGGCCTGATCTGGTTCACGTCCAAGAGAGAGTTCTTCGAGGTGCTCCAACCCTCGATCTTCCACGGCGAGTGCGCGCGGCCGGTCGTGGAAGCCCTGAACGCCGCCGGCATCGCGGCCGAGTACACCGACGAGCGCGCGAACTTCCTGCGCGAGATGATCGTCAAGTGTGTGTGGAACGCCGTCGTCGGCCTACCGCTCGCCGTCCACGAGATCAACCTCGGCGCCTACCTCTCGGGTCGCCGCGCCGAGCTCGAGGCTCTCGTCGCCGAGTCCGCGCACGCCGCCTCCGTACACTACGGGGTCGACGTCGATCCGACGCTGTGCCTCGACCGCATCGAGGCGACGACCGCGACACTCCACTGGGTCCGCGGGTCGGCCAAGGCCCTGGCCTGGCGCGCGGGCGCCATTGCGTCCTTCGGGCGTCGGCACGGAGTCCCGACTCCCGTCACCGACCGCCTATTGCTGGAGACGGAGAGTTCGAGCTAGCGATTGCGGCCGAAGCGCTCGTGGGACGAGACCCAGTCGAGGGCCGAGATGGCCGAGGCGAGGGACAGCTCTCCGGCGAGAACGACACCGGCCGCGATCTCCGCGAACTTGTTGACCTTGCCCTGCCCGTAGCAGTCCATGACCTCGAGGCACTCGCGCTGCGTGGGTA
The DNA here is from genome assembly GCA_024226515.1 of bacterium. Taxonomy (GTDB): domain Bacteria; phylum Acidobacteriota; class Polarisedimenticolia; order Polarisedimenticolales; family Polarisedimenticolaceae; genus JAAELQ01. The sequence continues at coordinate 3,586 of JAAELQ010000119.1, read as the reverse complement.
GCGCGGTGCCGCCGCCGAAGGTGGCGACGATCAGCGAGGGGATCGTCATCGAAACGTAGAGGTCGCCCTCCGGCGTCAGCTCGGTGTACATGATCCCGGCCGAGGCTTCGGAGACGTTGGCCACGTCCTGCCCGGTGGCGATGAACATCGCCGTGATCGCGTTCGTCGAATGGCAGCCGTTGTTGTTGGCCCCCGAGATCATTGCGCCGATGTTGCCGACGTTGGCGTGATACGACAGGCTCTCGGGCTCGGCGCGCATGTGCTTCTTCAGGATGTCGCGCGCGATCGTGGCCTCGGCGACGACGCGCTTGCCGCGCGTGCGCATCACGTTGACCATCGAGGCCTTCTTGTCCGTGGCCATGTTCGACTCGAGATAGAACTTGCGGACGTTCTTCTCGCGTTCGAGGATCCAGCTGCAGGCGGCAAACGTCGCGCGACCGACCATGTTCTGTCCCGCCGCGTCGCCCGTGCCGAAGTTGAAACGCAGGAACGCGAACTTGTTCGACAGGTAGGTGTCGATGTACTGCAACCGGGCGACGTTCGAGGTCGTCTCGGAGGCCTGCTTGATCTCGTCGAAGTTGGCGTCGATCCAGTGCTTGAAGTCGCGCGCCTCGCGCGCCGAGTCGAAGACGAAGACCGGTGCGCGCTGCATGCAGTCGTCTTGCACCGTGCACATGACGCCACCGGCCAGATTCAGCACCTTGATGCCGCGGTTGTACGAGGCGACCAGCGTGCCCTCCGTCGTGGCCAGCGGAACGAGGAACTCGCCCTGCGCGTGCTCGCCGTTGACCTTCAGCGGCCCGGCGATGCCGACGGGTACCTGGGCCACGCCGGTGAAGTTCTCGATGTTGCCGCGCGAGACGCCGGCGTCGAAGGAGTAGCTCGAGACGTGCGACAGCTCGGCCCCGGAGTATTGCTCGACGAACTCTCTACGGGTCGCGATCGCGTGCGCCGAGTAGTCGTCGTCCTTGTCGTACGGCACGGTCGTGCGCTCGGGCTTCGTCGGCGTCTCGGAGATGGCATCCTCCACCGAGAACTTGAGCTTGCCGAATGGACGCGTATCGAAGCCGAACGTGATCTTGTGTTTGCCGCCTGCCAGGTTGCCGTTGACCACGTTGACGTGAACGATCTTGCGCAGCGGAAACGGCAGCGGCTGCTCGGGACCGAGATCGCTGGCGCGCATGGTCTGACCGTCGCCGACGTCGATCGTCAGCCGGTCGAGTGGAATCTCTCCCCCGTCGATCGCGACGTGCGAGATGCGGGTCAGCGTGGCGTCCATCAACCGGTTCTTGATGTCGAAGCGCACACCACCAGGGACATTCTGCAGGCTGCCGTTGCTGTAGAGCTGGCGCAGAATCATCGACGGGATCTTCATTCGTGGTCCTCCGGGCGGCTCATTATGCCACCACCGGTGCCGACCCGTACCTCGGGCCCTCCCGGGAGCGTCCGCGCCCGTGCGCCATGCTGTCGGTGGAGCCCACCATACGCGATATCGGGTCGAACCACCCACGGGGCAGAGCTCCCCGCAGAAGCGGCTTCAGCCTGGGCCTGCGGGAGGATTCAGTTGAGCGAGCGCACGTAGTCCAGGTAGCGCGGTGGAGGCTCGCTCAGCTGGACGCCCATTCCGGGGGACCGTCCTGCATGCGGGCTCTTGCGCATCCAGCGCACCAGGCCGTCGAGCAGCAGGGACTCGCAGCCCTCGATCTGCAGCATCAGACGGACGTCCGAGCCGGTGGTCAGCGGATCGTCGGTGATGACGAACAGGCCGGTCTCGGACAGGTTGCCGGTGCCGCCGATGTCGGTCGCGTTGAGCACGCCGTAACGCACGTTGAGGAAGCGCACCTTGCGCGGCGCGGGGCCGTCGCCCGGGCGATCGAGCAGCGCGTGAGCCTCGCGGTCGACCCGTCCGACGTCGACCCCCTGGACCTGCTCGCGCATCACGAGGCTCCGCTCGCGGCAATGCTCGCGGATGAATTCGATCGCCTTGCTCTCGGCCTCGCTCGGCGTGCGGCCGATGAACTTGAGCGTTCCGCTTCCGCCCGGCACGAGCCACAGGACGTTGGGGTAGGTCAGGATCCGCGCCCGCCACACGTCGAGCGCCTCGGCCACGAGCACGCCGTAGGCCTCGATCCCCTGCGGAGATTCCACGTTGATGCGCCAGCCGTGTCGTTCGGGACCGGTGGCCCACAACTCACCCGGGCAACGGTTTGTGCCCGTGTGCTGCGTACAGCAGACGCCACACCATTGGTCGGATGCCATCATCGCCTCGCACTCCTTGTCACGTGAGACGAAATCTAGGTTTCGACCACAAAAAAGCAAAGCGCCCCGGAGGGCGCTTCGATTACGAATCTGCAATCGGGATCAGTCCGCTTCGGGGAGGCCCAGGTAAACATCGGCCCACATCACCGCGTCGGCCCACATCACCGCGTCCGCGTGTAGATTGACGTCGGCCCACATCACTGCGTCGGCCCACATCACCGCGTCGGCCCACATCACCGCGTCGGCCCACATCACCGCATCGGCCCACAGCACCGCGTCGGCCCACAACACCGCGTCCGACCACAGCACCGCGTCCGACCACAGCACCGCGTCCGACCACAGCACCGCATCCGACCAGATCGCGCTCAGTCCGAACGCCCGGTTGTTCCACAGAGTGGCGGTGTCCTGGATTGCCAAGACGCCACGGTCCTTTCCCGGAGCGATCTTCGGAGACGGCGCCTTGGTGACCCAGCCGTCGTCGGACAGGACGGATGCGATGTCGACGACGCCGGAGCCGACGGCGAGCGGATTGCCCTTGACCCGACGGGCGGACCGCATCAGGCGGGCCTTGATCGAGTCCGGCGTCAGATCCGGCTCGTTCTGCAGCATCAGGGCCGCGGCCGCGACGACTTTCGGGACCGCCATGCTGCTGCCGGAGAGCTCGAAGTAGTGCGGGTTCCCGTGCCCTCTCACCGAGACCCGGTTATCGGGCAGCTGTTCGTCCAGCGTGGAGCCGGGAGCGCGCAGCGAGATCACTCGATTGCCCGGCGCGAGCAGGTCGGGCTTCGCGTACTGGTCGAACGGCGTCGGACCACGCGAGGAGTACGTCGAGACCGTGTCGTCGCTCTCGTCCTCGGTGCCGTGATCGGTCAACGAGCCCACGGTGATCGCGTGGGGAGCGTTACCGGGGCTGGTGATCGTGAAGTAGCCGTCGGCGCCGGCGTTGCCGGCCGAGGCGACGACGGTGATCCCGGCCTTCCAGGCGCGTTCGACAGCCTGAACCACGGGGTCGTCTCCAGCCGGACCGATGACGGCCTGGCCCAGCGACAGGTTCATCACGCGGATGTCGTAGACGTCGCGGTTCGCGATGACCCAGTCGATGCCGGCGATCAGATCGGACGATTTGCCTTCACCCTCGTCGTTCAGCACTCGAACGGAGACCAGGTCGGCTCCGGGCGCCAGACCGGGGAGGTGCGGGTGGTTCGAGCCCAGGATCCCGGCCACGTGCGTACCGTGACCGTACCCATCGACGAACTCGCCGGCGTTGTTGCCGTTGCCGTTGCCGTTGCCGTTGCCGTTGCCGTTGCCGTTGCCGTTGCCGTTGCCG
>JAAELQ010000118.1 GCA_024226515.1 bacterium | reverse complement strand
GACGGCAGCTGAGACACTCGCAGCGCGTAGCTGCCCGCCGGCAGGTCGGGAAACGACACCTCGCCGGGAACCCCGTCGTTGCCGCTGACGTCGGTGGCCAGCACCTTGCCGTAGCAGGACGGCCAGACGCACGATGCGTCCAGCAGGATCACCGACGCACCGTCCAGCGGCGTGTCTCCCGGCGTGAACGTCCCGCTCAAATCGTTGTCCAGATACACCAGGTCGGTGATCGAGCCCAGCGATGCGCTCGAGTTGTTGTAGCCGAAGTCCGCGCTCAGGAACGCGCCACCGGCGACCACCGTCACCGTCGAATCCGTCTCGCTCGGAAAGTCCGCGCTCGAGGTCAGGCTGAAACCGCCCGCAGCCAGGACTCCCGCCGTGTCCGTGACCGCCACCGTGTAGGAGCCAGGAGCCACGCCGGCGAACAGATACGAGCCGTCGGTGCCCGTCGTCGTCGTCGCGACCACCGCGCCCGAGCCGTCGATCAGGTCCAGCGTCACGCCGCCGATCCCCGACTCGCCCGGATCCTGCACCGTGTCGCTGTTCGCGTCCACCCACACGTAGTCGCCGACCATCGCCGTCGCGTTGCCGTAGCCGAAGTCCAGGTCCACGTAGTCTTCGCTGGCGGTGATCGTGCGCGTCGCGCTCGGATCCGTACCGCCGAACAGCGACAGCGCCGCCGGCACCGAGACATCCACCACGTCCACGTAGTAGGTGCCCGGAGGCAAATCGGTGAATGCGTAGTTGCCGTTCGGGTCACTCTGCGTCGAGCCGAAGAACACGTCGTCGGCGGTGCCCGCCGCCGTATCGAGGCCGACCTCGAACACGTTGAGCGTGACCCCGCCGATGCCCGGCTCGCCGTCGTCCGCGCCGTTGCCGTTCAGATCGAGCCACACCCGGTCGCCGACG
>JAAELQ010000117.1 GCA_024226515.1 bacterium | reverse complement strand
TTGTCCGAGCCGATTCGCCCTCAACGTGGGTCGGGTTTAACGAGTAACGCGAACGGCCGCCCGGGTGGGCGGCCGTTTTTGGGTAGGTTTTGAGATTCGGTTCGATCGAAGACTCGACTCCGTCGCCGGTGGCGTCGTCGCCCAGGACGACGGCTACGGTTCCGGGTTCGTCGGTGGGGCCGTCTTTCGGATCGTCGTGAGACTCGATCAGCGGTCGGTTCTTGAGAGCGTCGCCGAAGATGAGGTCGAGCACGACCTCGATCTCGTCAACGAAGTGGAACTCGAGGGCCTGGCGGACGGCTTCACTGACGTCTTCGAGGTCCTTCTCGTTCTTGGCCGGCAACAGCACGCGCTTGATCCCGGCGGACTTCGCGGCAATCACCTTCTCCTTGACGCCTCCGACAGGCAGAACGCGACCACGCAAGGTGATCTCGCCGGTCATGGCCGTATCGGGCGGAACCGGCAGGCCGGTCAACAACGAGACGAGAGAACAGGCCAGCGCGATGCCGGCCGAGGGTCCGTCCTTGGGAATCGCACCCGCCGGAATGTGAATGTGGAAATCGGAGCGGTCGAAACGCTTCTCGTCGATACGCAAGAGGTTCGAATTGGCGCGGATCCAGGTCAATGCGGCCATGGCCGACTCTTTCATCACGTCGCCGAGGCGCCCGGTGATGATGACCTTGCCCTTGCCGCGCATCGTCGAGGACTCGATGAAGAGGATCTCACCCCCGACTTGCGTCCAGGCCAAGCCGACGGAAACACCGGCGCGGCCGGCACGCTCGCTCAACTCGCGGAAGAAACGCACGGGGCCGAGCAGCTCGGTCACCTTGTCTTCGTCGACGAGTACCTTTCCGCTGTCGCCCTCGACGATGCCGCGGGCAACCTTGCGGCAGATATTCGCCAGCTCGCGGTCGAGGCTACGCACACCCGCTTCGCGCGTGTACTCGTTGATCACGCGCCGCAGGGCGTCGTCGGTGAACTCGATGTTCTCCTCGGTCAGGCCGTGCTCGTCTTGCTCCCGCGGGACGAGATGCGCCTTCGCGATCTCGATCTTCTCCTCCTCGGTGTAACCGGGAATCGTCAACACTTCCATACGATCACGCAGAGCGGGGGGAATCGTGTCCAGCACGTTCGCCGTGCAGACAAAGAACACCTTGCTCAGATCGAACGGCACCTCGAGGTAGTGATCGGAAAAGGCGTTGTTCTGCTCGGGGTCGAGAACCTCGAGCAGCGCCGAGGACGGGTCGCCGCGAAAATCGGCGCCGACCTTGTCGATCTCGTCCAGGATGAAGACAGGGTTGTTCGTTCCCGCACGCTTGATGCCCTGGATGATGCGACCGGGCAGCGAACCGATGTAGGTCCGACGATGGCCGCGGATCTCCGCCTCGTCGCGCACGCCGCCCAGCGACATGCGCCCGAACTTGCGGCCCATGGCGCGCGCGATCGAGCGTCCGAGCGACGTCTTGCCGACTCCGGGAGGCCCGGAAAGACAAAGAATCGGACCTTTGAGGTCGTTCTTCAGACTTCGCACGGCGAGGTACTCGAGGATCCGATCCTTGACCTTCGCCAGATCGAAGTGATCCTCATCGAGGATCCGCTTGGCCTCGACGACGTCCAGCTTGTCCTCGGTCTCCACATCCCACGGAAGTGTGACCAACCAGTCGAGATAGGTACGAGCCACCGTGTACTCGGCAGCCTGCGGAGGCATCTTGGCCAACCGATCGAGTTCCTTCTCGGCCGCCTTCTGCGCCTCTTCGGGCATGTTGGCTTCTTCGATCTTCTTCTTGAGTTCGTCGATCTCCGCCTGCCGGTCGTCGTCCTCGCCCAACTCTTTCTGGATCGCCTTCATCTGCTCGCGCAGGTAGTACTGGCGTTGCGTCTTGCCGACCTCGTCGGCAACCTGGGACTGGATGCGACTGGAGATGTCCTGCAGTTCGAGCTCACGCGTCACGAGTTCGACCAGGCGCTGCACGCGGTCCTTGACATTGTTGCGCTCGAGCAGGCCGATCTTCTCTTCGGCGGAGATGTTCATCACCGACGCGGCGAGGTCGCTCAGTCGCGCCGGATCTCCGGATCCGGCCGAGAGCACCATCTCTCCCAGATCGTTCGAGATGTTCTGCGACACCTGAACCAGTTGCTGGAACTGGTTGATCAGGCTGCGCACGGTCGCCTCGATCTCGACACCCGGCTCGACGACGTCCTCGAGCGGAGTCACCGAGGCCTTGACGAACGGCTCCGTCGAGGTGAAGCGGTCGACCCGAATACGGGTCAGCCCCTGAATGATCAGATTGACGTTGTTGCCGCTGAGCTTGACCACCTTGAGAATGCGCGCAATCGTTCCGACGCGATACATGTCACCAGGATCGGGGTCGTCGTCGGCTGGATTGCGCTGGGACACGACGGCGATCAGCTTGCTCTCGCGAACCACATCGTCCAGCAGGTTCAGTGTCTTTCGGCGGCCAACAGAGATGGGCATGATCGCGTGCGGGAACAGGACGCTGTTCCTCAGCGGAAGCACACCGATTTCTTCGGGAATGTTCAGCTCTTCCATGAAATCCTCATCGCCTTACGGCGGTCAGCGTCACGATCCCATCAAGTATAGTGCCTGAATTCCAGCGAGGCTCGTGCGCTCGGGGCTGTCGCTTTTTCCACCACGGGTGGCTCTCGCCCCGCTTTTGCACCGGCCGGAAACTTGCGCGCCCCGACTATCCGCAAGGCGAACGCCGGGGCGCATTCTGCTACTCCAATCGAACGGATCAGGCGGCCTGAATCTCGACCTTGCGCGGCTTGGCCTCGTCGGCCTTCGGCAGCTCGACCTCCAGCACCCCGTCGCTGTACTTCGCGGCGATGCGCGAAGCATCGACGTGCTTGGGTAGCCTGAAGCTGCGCACGAACGCACCGAACGCGCGCTCGAGCCGGTAAGCGTTTCCCTCGTCGAGCTCCTCTTCGCGCTTGCGCTCTCCGCGCAGCACGAGGCTGTTGTCCTCGACACGAACGTCGATATCACTCTTGTCCACGCCGGGAATCTCGGCGCGGATGATCAGCGAATCGCCCTTCTCGACGATGTCCACCGCAGGCGCCCAGGCACCGTAGGCATCGTCGGAACCGAGAACCGGCGAGCCGGCCCGGTGGGCCAGGCTGAGCAGATCGCGAAACGGGTCCCATCTAGTGAGCGTCATGGGGGTATCCTCCTTCAAGAGCCAGAGGGTTTCTGGCGTTCTGACTCCGGGCCCTCGCCCGGGACGCTCAGTGATATAAGACCGTTTTTCGGGGTGTCAAGATCGCCCGCAGGCGCGCCGATCACATGACGTAACTGCCGCCGTCGGGATCGGAGGCCGGGTCGTCGTCGCTCTCCTCGGCCGCAGCGGGGTCGTCCGCCTGCCGCGCGCGCTCGTCTTCGATCGCGCGCAGGATCTCGTCCGACTCCGGGATCTCGACCTGATGGATCGCGCCGACGAGTAACAACGTCTGCCCCACCATCGGAAGGTCCTCGTCCAGCCAGTCACGCAGCGGCTCGATCAGCTCTTCCGTGCCGAACAGTCCGACCCACTCGGCCGTCGTCCCCGGGCCGACCGCATCCATGAACCAGTCGAACTGACGTACGACGGCTTCGGCCGCAGCATGCGTTCCGAGATCGCACAACAACAGCAGGATGCTGTGTGCGGCCTCCGCGCTCAACAGGCCCGCCTCGATCTGCGCGAGCGCGGGCGCGATGATCGCCTCACCCATGCGAGACAGAGCACGCTCGGCAGCCCCGTAGACGTAAGAGTTCTCGTCGGACAGGTACTCGATCACCTCGGGGATGAAGTGCACGGTGCGCAGCGTCCCCAACGTCTCGAGCGCCATCACCTTGGGGAAGAACGGCCCCTGCGCCTCGAGCATGCGCAGGCACCACTCCTGCGCCTTGCGCGCGTGACGCTCGTCTTCGCGGCAGACGACCTCGATCGCCGCCGGCAACTCGCCCACGAGGTGCGCGGTCTCCAGCTCGGCCAGGTCTAGCAGTTTCTCCAGATTCCCACGCGCGCTCTTGAGTGCCATCGACGGGTTCTGCCCGCGGGCCACCGCAAACGCGGCGGACATATGAAAGCCGAGCAGCCACTGTTGCAGCTGCTGTCCCAGGCGCTGGACGTCCCCGATAACCGGCTCCACCGCCAGCGCACGAACCGCCCCGCTGATGCGATCGGGGTGGTCGTCGTCCTCGCCGCGCGGAAGGCGCGAGGCCGCAGCGCAGGTCCAGTCCGCCAGCGCGCGAATGACCTCGTCCAGATTCCCGGCCCGCAGGCGGTTCGCGATCTGCTTGATCGTCGACTCGCCCATCGCCGCCAGGATGTCGCAATCGTACCCGGACTCGACGGCCTTGATCGTCTTGCGCAGCTCGATGTGTCCGGAAGGGCCAGTGCGGAAACACCACGCAGCGTCGTCGATGTGGAGGCTATCCATCAGCGTGCGAAACGCCTCACCCGCCCGATGCGTCCCACGCCAGTGCAGGGCACCGAGACAACGACGAACCAGATCGGGAACTTCGTCCGCGGCAATGATTCGCAGCATGCCGCGCAGCGCCGTCGGCTCGACCAGCAACTCGGGCTTGCGCTCGATGTAGTCGCGCGCCAGCGCCATCGCCTCGGGCGTCTTCCAGTCGGCCAGCGACTCGACAATGATGCCCAGAGCGGGGTCGGTCAGATCTCCGCGCTTCAACGCGTCCGCGGCGAGACTGACGACGCCCGAGTGTCCCTGGCGCGCCAGCGCTTGCAGGCACAACGCCGGCGTGACCCCGCGCAGCAACCGAAATCCGCGGACCAGCATCGCGTGGTGCTTGGACTCGCCATGCTGACCCAGGTGTCGCGCCACCGTCGGAGGAGTCGCGTCGTGATCGTCCAGCAGCAGACCGACGATCGCGTCGCTGCACTCCTGGGGAAAGTGCCGCACCAGCCGGTCGACGGCCCAGTAGCGCACCTCGGCCTCCCCCGACTTGGTGAAACCGATGAGATCCTCGAGACTCCAGATCAAGTTGGACATGAATTCCCCGTGGCCGGCCGGCCGCATCGACTTACGACATTCTAACAGTACGGCGTTTCCGCTCACTCGTCCGGCAGCGCCAGCAGCGCCTCGTCGAGCCACTCCGCGGCCTCCGGATCGCCGCGAACCCGCCAGTTGCGAGCCGCGTCCGCGGCCGCTCGATAGGCCGCGCGACTGGCCGCATCGTCCTCCACGGCCGCCAGCGCCTCGGCGAGACACAGCTGATTCGGCGGGTAGCCGGGGGCGAGCTCTGCCGCGCGGCGCGCGTGCTCCAGCCCCAGGTCCGGATCGCCGGGACCGGTGGGCCAGCCCGGCGCGCGCAGCAGCACGAGCGCCAGGACCCGGTCCGGGCCGCCGTGCTCCAGCTCGGGGACGCGCTCGATCGCCGTCTCGAGGCGCTCGACGATTCGAGGAAGGGCGTCGATCGCAGTCCGGCGCCTCTCGCGGGCCTGCACGCCCAGTCCCACGGCCAGCCAGTAGTCGCAGCGCGGATCGTCCGGCGCGAGCCGCTCGCACCACTGCCCCGCATGGACTGCGTTGACCGCGGCTTCGAGTCGAGCCTCCTCCGAGGGTTCGTGCGTCGCGACCCAGGCCCACGCCCGCACGGCCTCCATCAACGCCGAGACGTCCCCACCTCTCGACCTGGCGGAACGAGTCCACAAGTCGGCCGCGCGCCGCACGGACGCCGGCGTTCGCCGGTCGTACGCGCGCTCGGCCTCCCGCGCCAGCCGTTGCGCCGCGGGCTCGTCGCGCGGTGCGCCCGGCCCGGCGAGCTCCTCGAGAGACGGCGGCTCGCGCAACGCCGCCACGCAGCCGCCGGCGAGAAGGGCCAGCAACGGCAATGCAACGCGAGCGGGTCTCATGGATCGGCGAGGGGCCCGGCGTCGAGTCCGGAGATCGGGTTCGCGGTGACCTCACGGAAACGCGACAGCTGAAGCAACTCGAGCGTTTCGCGACCCGCCTCGTTCTCGTGCATCTCGCGCAGCGCGCGGTCGAGGGCGCGACGGTCTTCCGCCGAGAGCCGATCGCCCACCGCGCAGACCAGACTCGACGCCGTCTCGCCCGAGGTGTGAACGACCTCCAGCGCGTCGGCGAACGGCAACTGGTCGAGGGCACTCGCCTGCCCGCGATCGAGCAGGACGACGACGTCCTCGCCACGCGACACGCGCCGCAGCGAGGACAGTAATCGCGCCGAGAACTCGATCTTCACGCCGTCCGGCAGAGCGCCCCAGCCGGCGAGCGCCACGTCGCGCACGAAGCGCGGCGAATACCCCGGCATTCCGAGCAACGTCCAGGCGTCGAGATCGTCCGGCCCCGAGACCCGACCCCGCGGAGCGACCAGCGTCCAGCGGTCGCCGGGACCGCCCTGCGGGTCACCTTGCAGGATCGGCCGCAGGCCGAGCCGCTCGTGAAACTCGAAGTAGAACGGAAGCGGCACCAGCGCGACCGCGGCGTCGTCCCGCTCCAGCCGCGACAGCCCCGGCTCGAGCTTCTCGTGGTAGACGGCCGACAGCCGCCCCTCGGACCAGCCCGAGGCGCGCGCCACGCCGCGCGCGAACTCGTCCATCGTCGGCTGTGCCTGCTCCGTGTTGCCCGGATACCCCGGCGCGCAGGCGACCAGCGTCAGCGCCGGCTCGCCCCCCGACACGGGGAGCAGCGCCAGCGAACCGAGCAGCAGACAGACACAGAGGGTTCGCGTACGGGTCATGGGGGACAGCTTACTGCAACGGATTCGCGACCGCAGGCGCGCGGCGCAGCGTCAGAAGCCGATGCGCAACCCGACCTCGAGAGTCCGCGGCGGTCCGGCCAGGGCGACGGTCCGGCCGAAGTCGGGCGAGATCGCCCGCCCCTCGATCTGGCCGACGTTCTCCGTGTCCAGCAGGTTGATCACCTGGAAGAAGGCCTGCCAGGCGCCGTTCCCGTCGCCGACCGGAAACGCCTTGGTCAGGCGCAGGTCGATCTGGAAGAACTCTTCCTCTTCGAGTCGCGTGATCGGGTCCAGCGCCACGACCGGCTGGTCGCGCACCTCGTTGATCGCGTCGATCGACGAGCTCGCCCCCTCGTTGCGCCCGACTCCCGGCGGGCGATCGCTGAGAATGCCGTCCGTGTTGTCGTCCTGGCCGGTCGTCACGTTGAACGGCTGGCCCGTCGAGAACTGCAGGATCCCGGTGGCCCGCACGCCCCACCAACCCACCGGCGACTCGCCGGAGAGCACCAGGCGATGTTCGCGGTCTCCGTCCGAGCGGCCGCGCTCGCCCGAGAGATTGTTCGAATCCGGAGGCAGCGCGATACCGCCCTTCAACGGATCGAAGCCCATGTCTTCCGACTCGGACAGCGTATAGGAGGCACGGACCCACTGATCGTCGCGTTGCCAGCGGTAGTTGAGATCGAGCCCGTCGTACCAACTCCGTCCTTCGGTGACGACCGCCGCGATCGAGCCCAGATTCGGATCCGGTCCGTGACACGGGATCCCCACGTCTCGATCGGGCTCGATGACCACGCCGGGGTCCCAACACGCCGGACCGAGAGGGTCGATCAGTCCCAGCACCGGATTGAGGTCCTTCATGATCGGCTGGTGGTAACCGCGGGCATGCACGTAGTCGGCCCGGATCGCGCTGAACTTCGTCAGCGGATACTCGATTCCGATGTTCGACTGGATCGTGTAAGGCGTCTCGAGCTCCGTCCCGGTGGAGAACTGCATCGTGAACGCCGGAATCTCGACGACGAACGGCGGGCCGTCCTCCTCCACCTTGCCCGGGAGGATGTGTTCCTGGGCGAAGCCCTGCGGAAAGTTCAACAGGATCTTCGTGTCGGACGTGACGGCCGACACCGCGGGAAACGCGAGCACCAACTTGTCGTAGAACATCCCGGCGCCGCCGCGCACCACCAGCTTGCCGTTCTTGGCCGGCGTGAACGTGAAGCCGAATCTCGGCGCGAGATTGTCGGTATCGCGCTTCGCTCCGCCGTTGGGGACGAGCGAGTCTACCCGCGCACTCGACGGCAGCTCGTAGCTGCTCACGTCGTAGCGCAAACCGTAGTCCAGCACCCAGCGATCGCCCGAGGACCACTTGTCCTGTGCAAACAGCGCGATCGACGTGTCGTTGAGCTCGTTCCGCGGCTCACCCTGCACCAGCGTGTAGACCTTGGGGTAACTGAAGATGTTGGCGGTACCGCCCGTGCACTCGAACGAGCCGTCCGGCTCGTGGGCCAGCGCTTCGCTGATCGAGCCTCCGACGCATCCCCCCAGATCGATATCGCCCTCGAAGTCGTAGTCGTAGATGAAGTTGCCGTTCGGATTGAAGCGCACGTGCACGTCGGTCGACGAATAGGTCAGATCGACACCGAACTTCATCGTATGCGCGCCCTGCGTCCAGGTCAGGTTCTGTACGAGCTGAAACTTGTCCTCGGTGCGCAACTGGTAGTTCAACACGTTGCCGCCGTAGACCCCGGAAGGCTTGCTCACGCCCGGGAGGTCCGACGTGGCGTTCTGCTCGAACTCGGATGTCGACACGAGGAACCGCGTCTCGCTCAGCATTCTCGGAGACACGATCGTCGTCACGGCACCGGCGAACTGCAGATCCTGCTCGTCGATGCTGAATCCGGTCTCGGGCGTGTTCACGCCGCCGACGTTGATTCCGTCGCCGAAGCTATCATCGGCCGACAGACGGAGCATCAACGTGTTGGACGATCCGAGGTTCATGTCGGCGCGGAAGAACAGGCTGTCGTTCTTGGTCGGGGCGGCCAGACGGCCGCCCTGGATTCCATCACGGTCGATCCCGGTAAACGGAACCAGGTGATCCTGCTCGCGGTGCTCGTAGGCCACGAAGTAGAACGACTTGTCCTTCCTGATCGGCCCCCCGACCGTGAAACCGGCCTGCACGCGGCTCGTCGCGTCGTCCGACGCGCCCCGGTCGGGAAGCGATTCGACGAGCGTCCCCGGCTCGTTCCAGCTCGCCGAGCTGCCCTCGACGAACGCCGACCAGCCGTGCTCGTTGCTGCCGCGCTTGGTGACGATGTTCAGCAGGCCGCCGGAGGCTCGGCCGAACTCGGCCGAGTACTGGTGGGTCAACAGCACGAACTCCTCGATGACCTGCTGCGAGAAGTAGCTGTTGAGCGTGGTACCGCTGGTCGCGTCATTGTTGTCCAGACCGTCGACCAGGAACGAGTTCGAACGGCCCGACTGGCCGTTGACCGAGAAGGCCGCCCCACGCTCCCCCGCGTAGTTGCCGGCCCCGGCCTGCCGCACGGACGAGTCCAGCAACGCGAGGTCGGTGATCGCGCGACCACCGAGCGGAAGCGCCTCTGCGTCGGAGCCCGCGACGCGCAGCCCACCCGCGGTCTCCCTGCGATCGATCAGCGGAGGGGCCGCGGTAACCCTGACGCGCTCGGTCGCACCCTGCGCCACGGCGAAGTCGAGCTGGATCGTCTCCTGCAAGCGCAGCCGGACGACCTGCGGCGCGGAGATGCCCCCGTCGGGAAGCAGCGCGTGCACGACCCACGACCCGGGCGAGAGCACGAAGCGGTAGCGCCCCTGCGCGTCGCTCTCGGTCTGGCGCACCGCGCCGTTGTCCGCCGAGCGGGCGCGGATCATCGCCTCGGCGACGGCGCCGCCCGCCTGCGAGCGCACCGTCCCCGTCAGCGTGGCCCCCGTCGTCTGCGCGACGGCGGGCAGGGCGACAAGCAGCAAGAGGCCGATCAGCAGGCCGCTGCCGAGCCGCAACTTGGTGTCAGCGTCGAACAAGCTCTCCATCCCGGCGGGGCGTCCCGGCGGTCACTGTCCGTAGTGACCCCAGGGGCCGGTCCCGCCACTTCCCTTCCCGATTACCAGGAAGTAGCTTTCGCTGGGCGAGATGGTATCGCAAGTCACCAATCCCGTGTCGGGCACCAGCACGGAGAACCCGGAATCGGACTCCGGGGTACTCGCGCCGAGAATGCTGTACCCGTCCACGCAGGGGTCCGTCGTCGCGGTCCAGCAGATCTGAATCGCCGCCCCCGATTTGTCCACGGTCACACCGGCGATCTCCTCGGTCGGAGCGCAGGTACCGCCGGTCGTGGTCGCCATGACCTCGCCCGGATATCCGGAAACTTGCTCCGGAAACAGGAGACTCTCGTAGGTGGTCACGGCCAGGGTGGCCGGGTTGGTGAAGTCGTGTACCGCGGTAACCGTGACGAAGTAGTCCGTACCGGCGGTCAGGCCGCTGATCGTGGCGGTCGTGCCCACGATGTTGACCTGGCCCGGGTTGGCCACCGAGTCGAAGCCGTACCCGGTGGACGCGCCCGAGTCGGTGTCCCAGTAGATCCGGTAGCCGTCGATGCGGTGAGTGTCCAGGCCCGGATTCCAGGCGATGCTGACCGTCGTGTCGGTCTCGCCGGTCTTGGAGATCGAGAGCGGCGGGAACAGGCCGAACTTGATATCCATCTCGGCCATGTGATTCCAACCACGGTGGTTCGTGAGACTCCCATCGACCGTCACGGCCGTCTTCTGCGACTGCAGGCGCGCCACGGTTCCCAGGTGCGGAGCCATGAACAGGTAGATGATCGTGCGCGCGTTGTCGATCGGGTTGGCGCAGTTCGGGTCGAGGAACTGCGACGAGACGCAGAAGTCCGCGCGGCTCTCCGCCACGAGCACGTCGAACACGTGGCCCGACGGCATCGTCGCCGTCCCTTCGTTGAAGATCTCGGTGCTCTGCACACCTGCGAAGTCCTGTCCGTCACAGCTCCCGCCGGACAACCGCACGGGGCACGTGAGGAAACCGCAGTTGCCGCAGACACCCGGGAAGATGCTGGGCTCGCAACTGAACGTCTGCGGATCGCCGGTAACGGGATCCTCGGTCTGCCAGTAGTCGCCGTTCTTCATCGTACAGACCGGTCCGGTGCAGTGCTGGAACTGCCACAGCGCCACCGCCGTGCGCTCGACCGGCGGGTCGTCGTACGTGCCGGAGTAGCACAGCCGGCTCTCGCCCGTGCCGAAGCCGCCCGAGATCCCCTCCTGGCGCGAACCACCGCGGAACCAGAACGTGATGTCGTCGGGAAGACGCACATCCGTGACGGTGGCGGTGACGGTCGGGATGTTGCTGCCGGGGTTGTTCCAGTTCTTGTCTTCGCGGCCCAGCTCGGCGCCCGGGTCGGTGAAGCCGCACTCGGTGGAATTGCAGGTCTCCGAGGAGTTGATCGGGCTCTTCGTCGAAGCGATCTCCTCGCTGCCGGGGAATGCGGTGTTGTTGTTGCCGGAGAAGTCCCACGAGGTCGCCTGACAGTCCTCGCCGCCCGGCGTCGCCGGGTCGCACACCACTTCCCACGCGGTGGTCTGGGTGCCCGGAGTCACCGTATCGATCCCGTCACCGCAGAGGTCCCCCGGCGCGTTGCAGTCGTCGTCGCTCGTACACGGTGTGGTGCCGTCGGCGCAGAACCGCTCACGGTCCCAACCGTAGGTCACGCGTTCGAAGATCGGCTTGCCGACCTCGGTCGAAGCGATCTCGAGCGGCATGCCCCCGAGCAGCACCTGCTCGGCCACCGCGGCCCCCTGCAGCTCGAGCAGCGCACGTCCGTCGGACGAGGGCGTGCCCCAGGCCTCCGCGATCACGCCACCGCGCGGGTCGATCCAGCGGTACATCAGCGTGCTCTCGGTCTGCCCGCCTTTTCCGTCGGCGCGCGCGATCAGCACGCGCTCCAGCCTGGCGTCGCGCGTCCGGGTCGGCAGTTCGACACGGCCGTGGCCGACGACGTCGATCCGAACGCTCCAGCTCTCGGCGATCCCTGCAACCTCGCGCACGAAGTCGAAGCGTTCGCTCGCGGGCCGCGCCAGGTGCGGTTGCAACCAGCGGGCGACCGCTGCACCGGCGACCGAGTCGCGGTACGTCCCACGCTCTTTCAAAATGCTCGCGGCGTCATCGGCCGTGCTCTCGGTGATGGAGAACCCCCCACCATCCAATCGGACGAGCGTGCGCGTGAAGCGTCCGCCCACGGGAAATGCGGTCAGATCCCAGCGCGTCGTTCCCTGCGGCTGTACGAGGTGCTCGGGCGCGACGCCGCCGTCGGGCAGCGCAACCCATTCTGCTTTGTGAACGACCTCGTGTTCCGCCGCGACGGTCGCGCAACACAGCGCGAACGCAACGAGGATGCAAACGAAACGTAACGGCAGTCGCATGCGAACTTCCTCCCGAATCTCCCCGGTCGAATTGGGCCGACAGAGCTTTTTACCCCGCAACTCGGCAGGCCGCAAGAAATATCGCCGTTTCTCAAGGAAAGGCGGCACTGGCGCAGTCCATGCTAGCGGTCGACGATGCCGAGGGCCACGAGCAGGTTCGGCAGGACGATCGTCGAGGTGATCAGGCACGCCCCCACCCCCAGGAACAGCACGCCCCCGAGACTCGCCATCCCCCGGTGCGACGCCAGCGCGAGGCTGCCGAAGCCGACCATCGTCGTCAGCGAGGCGATGAAGATCGCACGCCCCGTGTGTCGCAGGACCGCCACCATCCCCGCGCGCCCCTCGAGCCGCACGCGGTGAATCACGTGCACGCCGTTATCGATCCCCACGCCGATGATCAGCGGCACCGCCACGAGGTTGGCGAAGTTGAACGAGAGCCCGAGCACACGCATCGCGCCCAGAAGCCAGACGAGGCCCAACGCCAGGGGCGCCAGCGCCAGCAGCGCGTCGCGCGGATTGCGATAGTCGATCATCAAGATGATGAGAACCAGCACGAACCCCAGACCGACGGCGCGGTAGAAGCCACCCGTGATCCGCTGCGACGACTTGTAGAACACCAGCGGGAATCCGGTCACCTCGGCCGACACCTCGCGCGATGCCTCGACGAAACGCCTCAGCTCCGTCGGACTGAAGACGCTCTCGACGGGATACAGGAACCCCAGCGGCTTTCCCGACGCCGTCAGGAATCGATCGCGCATCGCCTGGGGCAGGGACTCCACGGTCGGCGCCTCCGCCGCGAGCCCCGCGACGAGCAACGCGCGCGCATCGCGGACCCAGTCGAGGACACGCTGCTGCGCCTCGTTCCAGCGCACGGCGTCGGCCTCCGTGGCGGACTGCGCCCGCGCCGCGCAGCCCTCGGCGGCCGCGCGCGCGTTCTCGAGCGGCGCGACGAGCTCCGCGAGGCCGGCCCCGAACGCCGCGTCCGCCGCGTCGGCCAGCGCAGCCTCGAGCCGTCGGTTCGCGGCTGCCAGGTTCTGCGCCGTGACCGGCGTCGCGCTCGCCGGTAGCTGCAGCGCTTCGACCCGTGCCCGCCATGATTCGAGCTCGTCCCGCGAAACCGGGTCGCCGGGCGGAAGCAGGTCGAGGATCGAATCGAAACGCTCGATCGCCGGCTGCGCCGCGGCACGCTCGCGCATCTCCGCCAGTCGCTCGAGATCGTCGGCGACGACGAGATTGAACAGCGGCGACAGCTCCGAGTCGAGGATCATCCGCCGCTGGTAGCGCAGCGACTCGGCGCCGCTCGGCAGCAGGTTGAAGATGTTGGTGCTCAAACCACCGATGCCCGCCCCGCCCCAGAGCGCCGCGGCGGTGACGACCGCCGCCAGCGTCAGCGTCGAACGCGGGGCGCGACAGATACTCGCCGCGAGTCGGCTGCTCCAGACCCGATCGACCAGCGCGACGTCCCGGGCCTGCCGATCCCGCCGGTGGCGCCACGTGCCGTAGAGCACCAGCGCCGCGGGCAGCGTTACGGTCGCCGCCAGCAGGCAGAGCAGCACGCCGAAGCCGGCCACCAACCCCAGCTCGGCGAAGCCGCGAAAGCGCATCAACAGGATGGAGAAGAACGCGGCCGAGGTCGTGACCGCTGCCACGGTCACCCCGGGGCCGGTGCGCCGAAACGACTCGCGGACTCTGCTCCTCGGATCCTCGGTGTGCGCGCCCTGCAGCTCGTATTCCGAGACGGGGTGGATCCCGTAGGCCACGCCGATGCCGACGAGCGTCGAGACGAACGACGACGTGATCAGATTGAGGTAACCCAGCTCGAGCAACACCGCGCCGAACGACCATGCGACGCCGGCGGCCAGCGACAGCAGCACCAGCAACGAGTGACTGCGCCAGCGGAAGACGTACAGCGTCAACAGGCTGACGCCGAGGATCGCGACCCCCGCCGTCAGCCAGGTGTCGCGCCGCACCGTGTCCATCTCCTCGACGACGATGGCGGGCTGGCCGGTAAACGCGACGCGATATCCGGGGTAGCGCTCCAGTACGGTACCCGCGACCTCGCGCATCGTGGCCACGAGACTGCGGTAGGACGCGAGGTCGTCGCGTTCGGTGCTCGGCGTCAGGAACAGGAACAGCGTCCGCTCGTCGTGGGTCGCCAGGTAACCGTCCCCCAGCCGCTCGCCCCGCGTGCCCGCCGCCACGCGCCACGGGGAGCGGTCGATCCACGGGGTCAGAACGGCGGACGGGTCGTCGAGGAAGGCGCGTTGCCCCTCGATCCACTGCGCCAGCTGCGCGACGCCCTCGGCCGCACCGTCCGGCGGAGATCCCGACGAGCCGAAGTCGCGCTCGAGCCGCTCGGCGAGCCGGTTCACGAGCTGGGCCAGGTCGGCGACGCCGTCCAGCGCGCCGAGCTCTCCCGACTCGAGGACGTCCCCCGCCTGCCGCAGCGTCTCTGCGGGAACGAGGTGCAGACCGTGCCGTTCGAACCACTCGACGTCGAGCTTGTAGAACACGTGGTCGATCCGCGGCCGCCGTTCGAACTCGACGGCCAGCGCATCGGCCAGCGAGCGGAGCTCCTCGGCCGTCCCCCCGCCCGTCGCGTGCTCGGCGCAGGCGATGAGGGCCTCCGAGCCGCGATACTCGCTCAGCAGCTCGGTCCAGCGCTTCTGATCGGGATCGTCGGGCGGCGCGAGCTCGCTGCGCGAGGTACGAAACTCGACCCGGAGACCCGCCAGGAGCGCCAGAAACACCAGGGCGAGACTGATCCCCAGTACCGTTCGCGGGTGGCACAGGATCGCGGTCTGGATCGGTTCGATGAGCCGACGAAGCAAGAGTCCCTCGAGCGGGGGGCGAGCCCCGCCGGGACTCTATCAAATCGGGATAGGGGCGGCCGGGATTCCCCGGCCGATCCCCTCCCACACCACCGGACAAGCGGGTCCGCATCCGGCGGTTCGGAAGGTTGAGGTCACGCGGCAAGCCGGGGCAGGCCCAG
>JAAELQ010000116.1 GCA_024226515.1 bacterium | reverse complement strand
CGACAGCGACAGCGACAGCGACAGCGACAGCGACAGTGGCGCCGGTCTCGAGCCGGGGCTCGCGGCCGACCGTCCGTCGGGTGCGGGGCTGCTCGAGCTCGACGCGACCCAGGAGAACGGCGTGAGCTACAACACGCATCGGGACGGCCGCTCCGGCCGACCCCGGTTGAACCGCCGCTAACCGCCGTCCCGGGTCAACAGGGGGAGAAGGGCGGGCTTCGGCCCGCCCTGTTTTTTGTTCCGACGTGGTGCGCGAACAGCGACTAGAAGCGGAACGTCGATCCCAGCGACAGCACGTGCACCGTCCACTCGATGTTGCCGGCGATACGGCCGGAGAGCGGATCGGTGAAATCGACCGGCGCGTCGTCCTGCGGGATGTAGATGTAGGCGAAGTCGATCGAGGCGTTGCCGAGCGTGCGACTGCCGCCGAGAGAGAACCACAGGCGGTCGGAGTCGGCCAGCCGCACGTTGCGGGTGCTGTCCGGGATCGGCGACGGGGCGACGGCGAATCCGCCGCGCCACGTCCACCTGTCGTTCGCCCGGTAGGTCGCTCCGGCGCTGCCGCGCACCGTGTCGTCCCACGCCTCCGGAGCGACGATGTCGGCCTGGGCCGGGTTGTCGAAGACGATGCGCAGCTCGTCGACCGTGCTCCAGTCGACCCACGTGAGATCCGTCATGAAGGTCCACTTGTCGCTGAACTCGTGCAGCAGGCCGACCGAGGCCGTCGCGGGTGTCGGTAGCTTCGTCGTCGCGCCGGTGTCCATGAACCCGCCACCCGCAGTCAGCGGCAACGCCTCGGGCGGCACGTCGAAGTCCGCGTCACCCTCGAGCTCGTGCTCGACCTCGGAGCGGTAGCCGAGGCCGATCCGCGTCTTCCGGCCGACATCCCACAGCACACCGAGCGTCGCACCGAGGTCCAGCGAGTCGCCGTCGACGAGGATGCTTCCGTCGTTCATCTGCGGAGACAAACTCGGCAACGCGGCGCCGATCGAGCCGAAGTCGATCTGGTTCTCGAGTTGCGCGTCGGCGTACTGGATCCCGAGACCGAAGCCCAGCGCGATCTTCTCGGACACCTGCCACGACACGGACGAGCTCAGGTTGAGCGTCAACAGTTCCGAGTACGTCGCGTGGTAGCGGCCGACCCAAGTCGTGCCCCAGTCGGTCTTGAGCCCGAACTGCGATTGCAACCCGATTCCCAGCACGAACTTCTCGCCGATCGGCCACGAGGCCGCGATCGCCGGGATGAAGGCCGGGCGCACGCCCTCCTCGTTCGTCGCGCCGAGGGCCGGGTTGCCCAGTACGTCCATCGTTCCCTCGTCGAAGAACTCCTGTTTCAGGTGCAGGTCGGTGACCCCGAAGCGCAACGTCGGCTCGCGCAGCCTAGCCAGCGCCGCCGGATTCCAGAACAGCACGGAGGCCGCATCGGCCAGCGTCGTCTTTCCGGCGTTCGCGACGCCGAGCTGCGTGGTGTCCTGAGCCTCGACCTCGTAGCCTCCGGCCCAGACGGAGCCGGTTGTCAGAACGACGACAAGGCAGGCGATTTCGCGACGGAGGTCATTCATTTCGAGTCCCCTCTCGGTTGCCGGCAAGGCTATCCCCGGCCCGGGCCGCGAGTCAATGTGAATCGAAGCTTGTGTGGACGGGGCAAACAGTGACACCATCGGGCAAGCATGGGGTTGGATGGGGCAGAGCACGATCTTCGAGCCTTCGTCCCCGAGGCGGTCGCCCGCCGGGCGCAGGCCTGGGTCGAACGAAAACGGACGGCGTGGGAAGAGCACCTTCGCTGCACCGTCCTTGTTGCGGACCTCAGCGGTTTCACCGCGCTGACCGAGCGACTTGCCGACGAAGGTCCCGCGGGAGCGGAGACCCTCTCCGCGATCGTCGGCGACATCTTCGGTCGCCTCGCCGACGAGGTCGCGCAGCATCGCGGCGACGTGCTGCGTTACGTCGGCGACGCGGCGATCTGCATCTGGGAGGAGACCCCGGATCTCGGTCCGGAAGCCGCCGTGCAACTCGCCGCGGCAGCGGGGCTCGCGATCCAGAGAGTGATGCACGAACGCTCGCCGATCGCGGGCGAGCAGGTCAGCGCGCGCGTCGCCATAGCCGAGGGCCGGATTCGCATGGCCTTCGTCGGTGGCGCGGACGGTCGGTTCGAAACCCTCGCCGACGGCGACGCGCTGCTGCGGGCCGCGTTGTTGTGCGGCGAGGTTCCGTCCGATCGTGTGGGTATCGACGACGAGGCCGTCCCGCTGCTCAACGACTCGGTGCTGGGTCCGACGGACGAGCTGCCGCGCTCGGTGGTGCGGCCACCGGTCGATGCGCCCGGGAAGCTCCCGCGCAGCGCTGCGGACCCCGCGCTCGTGATTCCCTTCGTGCCGCGCGGCGTGCGCAAGCGGATCGACGCGCAGCTCTCGGGGTGGATCGCCGAGTTTCGGCTGTTGTCCGTGGTCTTTCTCTCCCTCCCGTCGTTGCGGGACGAAGAGACGAATTCCCTGGCCGACGTGAACGCGGTCTTCGGCGTCGTGCAGAACGCCGTCAACCGTTTCGGCGGGAGCATCAACAAGTTCTTCGCCGACGAGAAGGGCCACCTCGTCCTGGCGGTCTGGGGACTGCCCCACGCAGTTCACGAGGACGGACCCGCGCGCGCCGGTGCGGCCTGCGTCGCAATTCGCGACGCTCTCGCGGCGCTCGAGCTGCCGTTCCGCGGAGGGATCACCACCGGACGCGTGTTCTGCGGCCTGCAGGGCGGCGCCGGCCGTCTCGAGTACGCGGTGCTGGGGCGTGTGATCAACCTGGCGGCGCGCCTGATGGGAACAGCGCCGGAAGGCTCGATCGTCTGCGACGAAGCCACGGCCCGGGAAGCGCGGGCACGGCTCGAGACGCGGCCGCGCGAGTCGGTCGAGGTCAAGGGCTTCGCGACACCCGTAGCGGTGCACTCGGTGGAAGCGCTGCGTGCCCGCAAGGACGACGCTCGGAGCCAGGGCGGCCGCCTGCTGGGGCGCGAGAAGGAGATCGGCCGAGTCCGCGACGCGTTGCGTGCCGCGGCCGAGGGACGCTCGTCCGTCGTGATCCTCGAGGGCGATCCCGGGATCGGGAAGAGCCGGCTCATCGAGGCGGCACTACGGCTTGCCGACGGCGAGGGCGTGGTCACGCTTCAGGGTCGCGCGGACGCGATCGAGCGGACCACACCGATGTTCCCCTGGCGCGAGGTCTTCGCGTCGCTGCTGCACGCGGAGCGGGGGCCCGAGTCCTTGCGCGCGGAGATCGAGGCGCGTCTCGCCGGCTCGCGATCGCTCGAGCTCGCTCCGCTTCTGCGTGACGTGCTGACGACGGACCTGCCGGAAACCGACGCGACGCGACAGCTGACCGCGGAGGGCCGTGCCGACGCCACGCTGGACCTGATGGCGAAGCTGCTCGCCGATCGGCCCGACGCGGGACCGCTCCTGCTGATCCTGGACGACGGGCACTGGTTCGACTCGGCGTCCTGGGCGCTCGCCGAGCTCGCGGCGCGCGTCATCCCCGCCTGCGCGTTGTTGCTCGCGACGCGACCGATGGCCCCCGAGCCGGCGTCGTTCGAGCGCATCCTCGCGACGCCCGGCGCCGAGCGAGTCCGGCTCGCCGCGCTCGGCGACGACCTGCTCGAGGACCTGCTACAGGACCGCCTCGCCGCCGAGCGAGTCGACCCGAACGTCGTCCGCTTCGTTCGCGAACGCTCGGGCGGCAATCCGTTTTTTGCCGAGCAGATCGCCTCTACGCTGTCGGAACGCGAGATCCTGGCGGTCGAGAACGGACGCTGCTTCGTGCGCGGCGGCGTAGACCTCGCGGCGCTCGACCTACCGGCGCGGCTCGAGGGGCTCATCGCGAGTCGCATCGACGGGCTGCAGGCTCAGGAGCAGCTGACGCTCAAGGTCGCCAGCGTGGTGGGGCGATCGTTCCCCGAACCCGCCGTCGAGGCCGCGCACCCGGTCCCGCAAGAGCGTCCGCGAATTCCGGGACACCTGCACGAGATGACACGCCGCGACCTGATCGAGCCGGAGCCGTTGCCGCAGGACCCGACGCATCGCTTCCGTCACGTCGTGCTGCAGCAGGTGGCTTACAACCTGCTGAGCTTTGCCCAGCGCGCCGGGCTGCACCGTTCGGTCGCGCGCTGGATCGAGGCGCGTCACGCGGCGGATACGACGCCGTTCCTCGGTCCGCTGGCGCACCACTGGGTCGCGGCCGGCGACGTGGAGCGCTCGATCCACTACCTGGAGCTGGCCGGAGAACAGGCGTTGCGCAGCTTCGCCAACCACGAGGCCGTGCTGCACTTCGAGGAAGCGATACGCATCGGCGCCGGTGTCGACGACGGTCGCCGCGCGCACTGGCACTCGGGCCTGGCCACGGCGCGGCTGAAGCTGGCGGACTACGAGGGCTGCGCGAGCGAGGTCGACCGGGCACTCGAGCTCCGGTCCATGTTCGTCGCACGGTCGCGTCCGGCGCTGGCCCTGTCTCTGGCCGGACAGTTCCTGCGCCAGGCGTGGCACCGGCTTCGCGGCGGAGCGCCGGTCGCGGCGACGGATGCCGAGCGCGAACGCCTGCTGCAGGCGGCGGCCCTGTTCAGTCATCGCGCCGAGTACGGGTTCTTCAACTCCGACCCGCTGTGGTCGCTCTACGGGATCGTGTCGAACCTGAACCTCGCCGAGCGCGGCGGCGGCCGGAGCGAGACGGCCGAGGGATACGCCGGGGTCGCGGTCATCGCGGGAATCGCCGGCATCAACCGGCTGGCGCGTTACTACTCGCGACTGGCGATTGCAGCGGCGGCGAACGCCGGACAGTCGGCGACGATCGCATTCGTTCACGAGCTGCTCGCCGTGTACCACCACGGCCAGGGCGAATGGGACGAGGTCGAGAGCAACGTCACGCGCGCTATCCAAATGTTCGACGAGGCCGGAGACGGGTTTCGCTGGGAGGGTTGTCTCGCGATCGAGGAGATGCTGCACCTGCATCGGGGAAACACGGGCGCTCTCGCCGACGTGCTCGAGCGATTGCGCGTCTCGGTCTTCCCGACGGGCGTCGCGCAGAATCAGGCCTGGTGCGCCGGCGGACTGGTCGCCCTCGACCTGTTGCTGGACGCGCCGGACGCCTCGCGCGCGAAGGCCGCGGAGGACGTGCTGTCGGAGAAGCTCTCCTTCGCCGAGCGCATCTTCCTCCACGGCGTCCTCGCGGCGGCCTGGAACGGCCTCGGCGATCGAGCGCGGGCCCGGGACGCGGCGCTGTCGGCGGCCGCGACCGCGCGCGAGCGACCGCCCGCCGTGTACTACCTCACCCTGCCGCTGCTGTGGTGCGCCGAGACGTTGGGGGAGCTGTCGGCCGCGGGCGATGACGAGGCGCGACGCGCTCTCGTCGCCATTCGACGGGCCCTGCGAGGGCTCGCCCGTTTGCAGTCGGTCGCGAAGCCGGCCGCGGAGCTGGCGGGTGCGATGGTCGCCGCGGCGGCGGGCCGCCGCGCGAGCGCGCTGCGCGCGGCCGGGCGCGCCGAGGCCGGCGCGGCGCAGAGCGGTTTGATCCCCGTAGAGCTGGCGGCTCGGCGTACGATAGCGGGACTCGAGAACGGGAGGTCACATTGAGCGCGGAATCCTGGTTCGGTCGCTGGCAGATCGGACGACTCCGCCGCGCCTACACCGCCGTCAGCGGCTGGAGGTCGGACAGGCCCGGCTACGCCGGGTTCGTCGCGGAGCTGCAGTGGGGTCTCGAGCATCTTTCCGTCGAACGCCGCACCGAGGCCGACGACGCCGTATTTCGCGCGGTGCTGTTCGGACGGCTGATGGTGTGGATCTTCCGCACGATGGGCGGCTGGTTCCCGCGCTCCACGACGCGGCTGTTCGCGCTGGCGACGCCCACGGCGTTCTCGTTCCTCACCGGTCCGATCCGGCACACCGGTAAACGGACGCTCGCGGTGCCCGAGTGCCGCTTCCATCGCGAGGGCGGCCAGGCGCTGTGTCACCACGTCTGTCGCGCCCCGGTGCACCGACACTTCGACTGGATGCGCGTTCCGCTGAGAATGGAACCGGATGCGGCGTCCCTGCACTGCGACTGGCGCTACGGGCCCGACGACGAGGGAGACAAGCATGACCGATGAGAAGATCAAGGTCGCCGTTCTCGGCGGCGGCGTGGGCGCCATGACGGCGGCGACCTGCCTCACCTCCACGCCGGAACTGCGCGCGCGCTACGACGTGACCGTGTACCAGATGGGCTGGCGCCTCGGCGGCAAGGGTGCCAGCGGTCGCAACGCGAAGCACGCCAACCGCATCGAAGAGCACGGGCTGCACGTCTGGATGGGCTGGTACCAGAACGCGTTCTCGACGATCCGCGACGTCTACGGGGAGTGGGATCCGCCAGACGGCGGGAGGTTCTCGGACTGGACCGACGCGTTCGAGCCGACCGACGTGATCACGTTCATGAACAGGGCCCCCCTGTCGGGCGAGTGGGAGGGCTGGACCGTCCAGTTCCCGCCGAGCCCCGAGACGCCGGGCACCGGCGGCGTGATGGACTCGGCCTGGGACTACATCGTCATGACGATCGAGTTCCTGCGACACATCTCGCCGCAGACCGGGTCGCCGTTCGACGAAGAGCCGAGCAAGCACGAGGGCTTCGTCGAGCGACTGCTGGACGACGCGCTGAACATCTTCGGCGTGCAGCGCTTCCCCGACGAGCACGGCGTGCACTCGTCGCTGACCAAGGCGGCCGAGGTCGCGAAACGACTGCCCCGCGAACACGCCAAGCGCAAGGAGCACCATCACCACGGGCTGATCGGGCTGCTCGAGGACGTGCGCGACTGGGTGCACCGCCTGGAGAACAAGTCCGGAGAGCTGAGCGTCTTCTTCGCGCTCGTCGACATGACTCTGGCGATCTTCCGCGGGCTGATGTCGGCCGGCTTTCCCAAGATGAACGAGTTCTCCGAGCTGTGGGACGACGTGGACCTGCGCGTCTGGCTGAAGTCTCATGGGGCGCACAAGCTCTCGCTGGAGTCCGGCGTGCTGCGTTCGTTCTACGAGCTCGGCTTCGCCTACGAGGACGGCGATCCGAAGAAGCCGGCGGTCGCCGCCGGCTCCGGCCTGCGCGCCGTCCTGCGCATGGCCGGCGGGTACAAGGGCTCGGTGCTGTGGATGATGCAGGCGGGGATGGGCGACACGATCTTCTCGCCTGTATACCAGGTGCTGCAGCGCCGCGGTGTGAAGTTCGAGTTCTTCCAGCGCGTGGACGCTCTGCGACTCGACGACTCGGGGCGCAACGTCGGCGCCATCGACATGACGCGGCAGTGCAAGGTGAAGGACGGGCAACCGTACGATCCCGTGAAGATGATCGAGGGCGTCGTCTCCTGGCCGTCCGAGCCTTACTGGGATCAGATCGAGGACGGGCACCGTCTCGAGGAGCTCGGAGTCAACTTCGAGTCCTACTGGTCGAAGGACCCGGCCGGCGAGAGTCACACCCTCGTCCGCGGTAAGGACTTCGACCGGATCGTCTTCGGAATCTCCCAGGCGTCGATCCCCATCGTCGCCGCCGAGCTGGTCGACAAGAGCGAGCGCTGGAAGAAGGCCTGCAAGAGGGTCCAGACCGTGCAGACGCAGGCCGCGCAGCTATGGCTGTCGCCGACGCGGCGAGGGCTGGGCTGGAACGGGCCGCCGACGATCCTCACCAGTTACGTGAAGCCGATGGCGACCTGGGCCGACATGACTCACCTGGTGGATCGCGAGTCGTGGCCGAACGACGATCGTCCGGGAAGTATCGCCTACCTCTGCGGCGTCATGCGCTCGCCCGCCGAGGTGCCTCCACCCGGAAGACACGACTATCCCGCGCAGCAATACGATCTGGCCCGTGGCAATGCGCGCAACTGGATCGAGAGCGCCGCCGAGCCGCTCTGGCCGCGCGCGGTCACGAACGGCGAATTCGACGACAAGCTGTTCGTGACGGCGCCGGGCGTGAACCCCGCAAACCGCTTCGACGCGCAGTACTTCCACGCCAACATCGACCCGTCCGAGCGGTACGTACTGACCGTACCCGGAAGCACGAAACACCGACTGACGTCGAAGGACCCCGAGTTCGACAACATCGTCCTCGCCGGAGACTGGGTGCTGAGCTGCATCAATGGCGGCTGCGTGGAGGGCGCGGTGGTCGGCGGGATGCAGGCGGCTCGGGCTCTATGCGGCGTTCCGGAGAAGATCCAGGGCGAATAGCGAGCGGGCCGCTGCGTCCATTGCCGATCTCGTCGATCGGCGGCACGTGCGTGTTACGGAACCACTCGACGTCGTCGACGAGGTACTGCCTCGAGAGCAGGTCCGGATCGCCGTCGCCGTCGAAGTCCGCGATCTTCAGCTCGTCCGGTCCGAAGCTGCCGAGGCCGACCTCGATCGACTGAATCCTCCAGGCCTCCCTCTGCCGCAGCCGATTCTCGTACCACAAGACACGATCGGGGAATCCGCCGATCACGCCGAGGTCGAGGTCGAGATCCCGATCGAAATCCGCAACGACGATCGAATCGTAGGAAAAGACATCCGCGGCGATGAAGTGCTTCGCCCACTCGGTGCCGTCACCCTCGAGGTTCTCGTGCCAGTACAGGAGACCCGACGGGTAGCCGAACGCGATCGAGATCGCGTCGAGATCGCCGTCCAGATCGACGTCCGCGCCGAGGACCTCTTGATAGTACTCACCGCTCGCAATCCCGCGCCGGCGCCAAACCGAACCGTCGTCGGACACGCGCTCGAACCACACGAGACTATCCGATTCGTCGGGCTGTGCGTTCTGCGCCCCCAGCAGGTCCGCATCGCCGTCCCCGTCGACATCGGCGACATCCAGGTCGCGCAGGCCCGCCGCCTCATCGATCGTGCGATCGGCCCAGGAGAGGCCCTGTCCGTTCGTGTTCTCGAGCCAGCCGACGAACGACCGGTTCCCTTTCACGAACGTCACGAGCAGGTCCCTGTCGCCGTCCCCGTCGGCATCGAAGAGGTCGTGCGTCCGGACCCTGGAAAACGCGGTCGGGATCTCGCGTTGCTCCCAGAACACACCACCGCCGTCGAAGTTCTCCCACCACGACAGGCCGTCTCCCGTGCGCGCCACCGCATCGAGATCTCCGTCCACGTCGACGTCACCGAGAAACGAACTGTCCAGGAACTCCTCGTTGAACTCGATGAAGCGCTCCGCCCAGCTTGTCCCCAGCCCGTCGAGATTCTCGAACCACGACAGATCGTCGCGGGATTGGAAGACCGGACTGGCGCTTACCAGAACGTCGATGTCCCCGTCCCGGTCGACGTCGCCGACGTCGATCGAGTTCGGCCGGTCGAGATCGGCCACCAGTACGGGTGGATCGAAGTCGTCGCAGGCGTCGCCGATGTCGTCCGCATCGACGTCGGCCTGATCCGGGTTGAAGTCGAGCGGGCAGTTGTCGACGTTGCCGCAGGCGTCGTCCTGGTCGATGTCGTTGTCGGCGTCGGACGGACAGGGGTCGACATCCGCACACAGACTGTCGTCATCGAGATCGTTCCGGGGATCGAACGGACACGGATCGATGTCGCCGCACCAGTGGTCGCCGTCGATGTCGTTGTCCGGATCGTTCGGGCACGCGTCGCACACATCGCCCAGGCCGTCGCCATCGACATCGGACTGCAACCTGTTGGGGACATTCGGACAGTTGTCGACGTCGGCGCACAGGCCGTCCATGTCGGTGTCGTCGTGCGCGTCCAGGGGACAGGCGTCGCAAACGTCTCCGATTCCGTCGGCGTCGGTATCGACCTGGGCCGGGTTCGGGATGTCGGGACAGGTATCCACGTCGGCGCAGAAGCCGTCGCCGTCCCCGTCGTCGTCAGCGTCGAACGGACACGGATCGCCCTCGCACCCCGTCACGCCGTCCCCGTCGTCGTCGAGCTCGTTCGAGTTGTCGAGGTTCGGCCAGTCCACGGCGCTGCAGTCGTTGTTCACCCCGTCGCACACCTGGGCCGCTCCGGGGTAGACGCCCGCATTCGCGTCGTCGCAGTCGTAGCGCAGACGCGTCTCACACCGGTCGCTGCGGAAACCGTCGCCGTCCAGGTCCACCGCGGAACACGCCCCACAGTCGATGACGGCGCCGTTCGCGGAGACGTGCCCCAGCTCGAAGCCGCTCTCCAGGACCAGCGTCGTGGCGATCATCAGGCGTCCCGCAGGGGAGCAATCCGTGGCCGGAACCACGACGCTCTGATCCAAAGGGACCGGCAGGCCTCCCGGAAGCAAGCCGCCGACGGCCGGCTGCCAGCCGGTCGCCGGGTCTCCGTCGTCCCGGACGCGGTCTTCGGGAAGTGCGACGTTCCCGGGCACCGCCTGCTGGTACACCCGGTATCCTGCGATCAGCTCGACGGAGCAGGCGTCATCCGAGTAGATCGCGCTCGGTGGAACCGGTTCCAGCGTCACGTCGAGATCGAGCACGGCCCCGTTCGACGACGTGGAGAGTTGCGGCCGCGGAACGCCGTCCAGCAGGATGGTCGCGTTGGATTCCTGAGCGAAGTCGTAGTCGCCGGCGGAGTTCCGGGGCTCCGCGAGCAACGCGAAGTACCCGGTCGCGTCGTTCTGGTCGCTCAGGGCGACGGCCATGCACGGCCCTTCCTGGAGATCGTCGATACAGCCGTCGATCCCCGATGCAGCGCTCCAGCTCGACCAGATGAACGCATAGAGGTAGTAGGGATTGACATACACCCAGCTGTCGAGGCCGAACAGCTGCGCGTAGGCCTCGAAGCTCCCGTTGTCGACGCCTGACCCGATCGCCGGATCCCCGAAGCCGATGGCCCAGAACGAGCCCGAGAGACTCGAGGAGACGAACGGGTAGCCGGCGTAGCCCGTTCCGGGAGTCCCGATCGCGCTCTGGCCGTAGCCCGGGCCGATGAGGAGAGACCCGAAGCTCGCTCCCCCCGAGGCACAACCGGCCTCGACCTTCGGCACGACCAGCAGAACGATGACGAGACCGACAGTACTTGCCAAGCATCGCCTGCTCATCGTGGCGCTCCGTCAGCTCAACGGCGGGTGCGCGGAGGTGGCGGCTCGCGCCGTGAATCCGGCTTCTCGGGTCCGATCCGATAGTCCGGATGCGCAGCCCGCGGCATCACGCCCGCGCCGGCGCGCCAGACTTCCTGTCCGAGATCGGCGGTGAAGTCCATGTCGACCTCGGCCGAGAACATCGCCTCCGCGCCGCCCGGCGCCAGCCCGAGCTCTTCGCACAGCGGGTGGCTCGCGTAGGGCAGCACCTTCATCCGCCACGCGCCCGGGACGCTCTTCAGGTGCACCTTGGACGGTGTGCAGGTGGACTCGACGATCGACTGGTAGCAGGCTCGCGAAGGTTCGGCGCAGTCGCGGAACTGCTTGAGGTTCACGATCGGGATCTTCTTGTGGATGAGATCCTGGAACATCTCGTCGGCCAGTCCCAGTGAGGGTCGAGCCTTTCCGCCGATCCAGCCCTTGAGCGCGCGCCCGGCGAAGGAAAAGAACTCGGAGAGATCTTGCAGGCCGTGCTCGAGCCACTCGAGGGCCGTCTCCTTGTGACGTTCGAGCGTGATCAACGGTCGTACGACGCCCTCGGTGTTCGGCGAGAGCGTGTCGTACACGTAGGTGCTCATCTCGAAGCGGGCGTCCTTCGCCTTCAGGTCGGCGGGGATGTTGCAGACGCCGATCGACTTCGCGTAGCCCCAGACGCAGTAGCCCGTCTGCATCGCGGCGGCGGAGTTGACCCAGACCCACGGCATGAACCAGTACAGGCCGCGAACCTTGCCGTTCTGGATCGCCGCGACCGGCATCCAGACGGCGCACTCGACGTCGGGCAGCCAGCCGTAGGGATCGCTGGTCGAGGTGAGACTCGCCTTGAGAAACGTGACGACGACGAGCGGCGCGACGGTGCGGTAAACCAGCCCGTCGACGGCCCCCGCGTTGAGGTAGCGATCGAGCGTCCTGTCCATCGCGTCGAACTTCCCCTCGAAGCCGAACGCCTGCACGCGGGCGCCGAGGACGTCGCCGGGCGGTTCGGACTCGACCCAGGCGGGACGGGCTCGGTAATCGGGCAGCTTGTCGCTCATCGTGTGTTCCTCAGCCTTGCATGAAGTGCTCGCCCTTGATCTTCTCGGGGAACCCGCAGATCGCGCGGCTGCATTCCATGCCCGACATCGTCGCCGCCTCGACACACCCCGCGTTGATCGGGGTCCGCGTCCAATCGCCGGCGAGGAACAGTCCCTCGAAGCCGGACTTACCAGGGAACATACGCAGTTTGTTCCACTTCGGCGGAGAAAGTACGTAGCGCTCGGTCGGGTCGATGTTCGCGCGGAAGAACTGTTGTTTCAGGCGTTGCTCGTCGTCGCTCGCCCCGGGAGCGAACAGCTTCGCGAGGTCGAGCGCCTTGTCCCCGGGGTTCTTGCCGCTGGCGGGCCAGATCCAGCCCGAGTACTCGGCCAGCCACTTCCTGGAGATCTCGTAGACCGAGTCCCAGGCCTCCTCGGGTACGCCGTGATCCGAGGGCGGCCGCTTCATCATGTCCCCCGCCAGCGGGCCGCAGAGGTAGATCACGCTGCGCGGCATCTCGTCGTACTTGTAGTTCTCCCGTTGAATCGTCTGGCTCATGTCGGCCCACACGTTCAGCACCTCGGGCGCCGCGACCGCCGAACGTAGGTCGCCCTTCCAGCCCAGCTCTTTCAGATCCTCGTCGAGCCAGAGCTGCGTCCCGAACGTCTGCATCGAGGGGATCTTGTCGATCATCTCGCGCCACGCCGGATCCTTGTCCGCCAGGTCCTTGCAGATCTCGCCCAGGCCACTCAGCGCGATGCCGCACACGACCTGGTCGACGTTCTTGCCGACCTCGAGCACCAGCTCATCGGGGTCCTTCCAGTCGGCCCAGCGCGACTCGAGGTTGATCTTCTTGTCGCGCAGGTCGTCGCCCTGCACGAGCTGCTTGAAGTCGGGCTCGTTCGGCCAGACCGGCAGGCCGTTGACCGAGATCAGCGGATCGTACTCGCCGGACTTCGGGGTGGCCTGCACGCCGATCTTCACACGCTCGATGCGCTTGCCGTCGGCGTCGGCCTCGATCGACTTCACGCGGTGGAAGAACTCGAACTTCACGCCGCGCCGTTTCAACACCTGGTAGACCGGCGCGACGATCACCTCGCCCATACCGGCGTTCATCAGGTACAGCACCCCGCCCGCGTAGCACAGGCCGATGCGCAGCGCACAGCCCAGGCCCGCGCCCGCGGCGATGCACAGGTTCTCCTTCGTCGGTTCGTGATGGCCGTCGCGGAATCCGAAGAAGCAGTCGTAGAGGGCGCGGACCGGCGCCGAGTAGCGGACCTCGGGCGAGACACCGTTGCGGTCGAGCCACTCGACGAAGTCCCACTCGTCGATTGCCGGCAGGCCGTCGTTGAACACGCCGTCGTTGATGGCCCCGATGAGGCATGTCATCGCCATGTCCACACCGATCCAGAAGCGGCGCACGTCCGTGTCGGTCTTCAGTCGCCCCTTGACCTGCCTGTAGATGAGCCCGCGGATGAACGCGAGCGAAGCGGCGATGAGGCCCAGGTGATGGTGATGGTGCTTTTCCAGCTGCTCGCGGCCATGCTCGTCGCGCTTCGGGATGTGCAACTTCGCCAGCGCCGTCGCGGCGTGGATCGCGCTCTTCAGCGCACCGTCGGCCAGCTTGCCGCCCATGCGCTCGAAGGCCTCGCCGATCTTCTTCAGGATGCCTTCGTCGTGCGGCGGATCGTCGTACTTCTCGGATTCGAGGTGCTGATCGATCCACTGCTCGAGGAACTCCAGCATCGAGATCATCACATCCCAGCCGAAGTTGTGGATCTCGTCCTCTCCCGGAATGCCGGGTCGGTCCGGGAAGTCGATGTTCCACGGGAGCCAGGTCTTGCCGTCGTCCATCGTCTCCATCAGCTGCACGCCGCCGCGTGGGGTGAACGCTTCCTCGATCGTGGCCATCGGCTGGCCCGGCGCACGGTTCAGCTCCTTGTAGGTCGCGCGCAGCGTGGTGAACGCGTTCTCGTACCAGCCGAACCAGACGTGCAGTCCGTGCTCGAGGATGCGCTGGTTGGGTCCCTGACGCCCGGTGGCTCCCTTGCCGCCGAGCCGCCAGCCGAGCTGATACAGCGTGACCTCGTATTCGTCCTGCCAACCGGGTTTCGATGTGAGGTAGTACGCCGTCGTCAGGGAGCCGACGCCCCCGCCGAGGATAGCGATCTTCCGCTTCTTGCTGTCGCCCACTTTTTTCTCCTCCGTGCGTTGACCCATCCTAACCCGGTTGGGTGCCGCACGAGGCGCATTTCGGAGAGGAGAGGTCTGACGGCGGGAGCGCGCGACGACTCAGTACCAGGCGCGCCGCGTGGACTCGGCGCCGTGAAGCGCCAGATCGCGGAGCCGCTGCGCGTCGTCGAGACGGATGTGGGGGATGGTCATCGAGCCCGACGCGAGGTGCAGCGTCAGATGGGCGAGCCTGGCCCGCCGTTGCCCGGGCGTCTGGCGCAGATCCACGCGCTGCATCTTGAACAGCGGGAAGACGGCGGTCGAGAAACCGAGGAAACCGCTGCGCACGAATCCGTAGCCGCCTCGTACGGCGTAGCCCCAGCGCGACCAGAGCTGGCGCAGGAACAGGAACGCCACGCCGTAGGCGATCGGAATCAACAACAGGAACACCCAGTGAAGGAAGATCGCCGGCGGCAGCGACACGACGAGGATCGGCGCGGTGAAGATCAGCAGCAGCTTCCTGCCGATGTAACGGCGCGCGTTCGGCCTGGAGAACTCGATCGACTCGGCAATGCACTCGGGCAGGAACTCGCGGGTCAGCTCCAGCGCCTCATCCGAGTCCAGCGCCGGGACGAGGAACGGCGAGAGCATGCCGACCGGGATCCCGCTGGGGTTGGTCTCCTCTTCTCCGGAGCCGGCAACCTCGAGCTTGAGCGTCACCATCCCCATCGCGCGCGCGATCGCGTTCTGCTTCCACAGCACCGACTGGATCTTGTGCTGCTTGAGCGCCTCCTCGTGACGGTTGATCAGACCGGAACGGCGGCGGTAGGTGTCGCCCTCACGGGTCAGGCGGTAACCGTAGTGCCGTATCAGTGCACCGGCCATGGACAACAAGGGAAGACTCAGCACACCTGCCACCACGACGGCAATGATCCCGACCAGGTACAGCACGCCGCCCTCCTGAACCAGGCGGACCAGGTACTCGACCAGCTCCTTCATCGCCGTGGCGAACCACCGCCCGCCACCGAGTCCGGCGACGAAACCGAAGGCGATGGCGACCCAGAACAGGCCGCTGGCGGTCAGCCCGTAGCGCGCGATCTGACGCGGCGTCCGTTCGACGAGCAGTCGCGCGACGGGCTGCGGCTCGTCGGTCGACTCACCCTCGGAAGCGGCCCGCTTGCCGTCGGCGTCGGCCAGAATCGCCGCCCGCAGGCTCTGCGCCAGCTCGTTGCGAATCCCTCCGAGCGTGATCTCCGTGCTCTGGCTGCCGGCGGTGTCGATGCTGAGCACGACCAGGCCCAGCGGCCGCATGTAGAACGGCTCCTGGATCGAGACGTTCTGCACACGCTTGAACTCGATCGTCAGCCGCTCGTGGTGCAGAACACCACGGCGCAGCAGAATCAGCCGGTCGTCGAGCCGGAACTGGAACCGCAGGTAGCTCAGCACCGACCACAGCAGGACGCCCGCCGCGATCGGCAACAGCCCCAGCGCAAGCCAGTACAGTCGCAGACTCTCGACGGTCGCGAAGGTGACCACCAACGGCGCGAGCGCCGGCAATCCATGAGTCAGCACGTTGCGCAAGATTCGGCCGATGAAGAAGATGACCGCCGTCGGTGACGTGCGCTGCCAGTCGCGATGCGGATCAGCCGTCAACCGCGTCCCCGGTTCGGGCCGTGACGTGCTCGCGCAGCGTCGCCGCCCGTTCTGCGGTCAGGCCGTCGATCTGTAGGTCGATGCCGGACGCTCCGGCCGTGTACAGCTTGAGCGAAGCCAGTCCGAATCGTCGCTGCAGCGGACCGGACGACACACCGGCATGCTGCAGGCGATTGAACGGCAAGATGACGACCTTGCGGAAGAAGACACCGCGCCGGAAGGCGATGTCGTGCTCGCGCAGCGCGACGCCGGCGGTCCTTGCCCGCCGCACCGCCAACGGAATCAGCAGCGCCGCGAGCAGCAACGGAATCACGGGCAGCAGCGGACCGACGACGTACGAGGCCGGCGTGCGGAAGACGGCGACCAGCAGGACGGCCGGGATGAGGCTGGCCAGAACGATCGGCCCGAAGACCAGCAGGTGCTGGATCAGCATCTGACGCGGGTAGGCCTGCGCCAGCGGCTGGAACTCGATCTGACCTGCCTGCGGCAGCTCGTCGACGTCGACCTGTAGATTCTGAAAACTCATTTCGCGGCCCTCGCGGACCGAGTGTAGCTCAGGCCCGGGTTGTCGAGTAACTCTCAGTCGACGGGCAGCGGCGCGGCACGGTCGAGCCAGTTGCGCGCGACGGGCCACAACGCGGCCGCGCGGCTACGGAAGTAGCCCGCGTGACCCAGCGACTTCAGCTCGTGCTCGCTCGGGACGAGATGTTGCCGCTGAACGTTGGGATAGGCCGACATCATCTCGTCGACCGAACGGCTGCTGCCCCAGCCGTCGTCCTCGACGCTGTAGGCCAGGATCGGTGCGCCGAAGTTCGCGTAGCGTTCGACGGGCAGCGATGGATCGTCGAGCACGTAGCGACGACTGCGACACCAGCGCGACCAGTCTAGCGCCACACCCGCGGGAAGGTCTTCGCCCTTCCCGATCGTGGACCAGGGAAAGTAGCCCAGCACTCGGCTCAGCGTGGGCAGTAACAGGGTGACGAAGAACCAGACCCGCAGTCGTTCGCCGCCGGGCTGCACGCCCCAGTACCCGCTCTGCGCGGACAGCGTGACCATCGCGTCGATCTGATCGGGCCGCTCGAGCAGGCCGGTCACCTGCCCGCCGAAACTGTGGCCGATCGAGAACAGCCGGCGCGGTCGCAGCTCTTCGTGCGCCCAGCGCAAGACGCCGGGCAGGTCGTTCATGGCCCAGTCGCTCACCCGCGCGCCGAAGCCGCGGAGTTTCTCGGGGCGCGAGGCGCCGATACCACGGTAGTCGTAGGTCAGCGTCGTCCAGCCGCTGCGCTGGAAAAAGGTCGCGATGTCGGCGTAGAACCGATGGGGAACCGCGGTCGCGCCGTGGACGACGACGACGGTGTCGTGGCTCGGCGCGGGAAACAGCGTTGCGCCCAGCCGGTAGCCGTCCAGCGCGGGAACGATCACTTTCTCCACGGGAGTTTCCACGCCAACCAGTCTAGTACGGTCGGCGGCCGCGGCCCGCCAAGTCGTCGGAGCGGCATGCCCGGTTCGACTCGAGCTGGACGCGGCCCGGCCGGACTCGACCGACGACACGACGTCGCGGCGAGAGCGCCGGCTACGGCACGATCGCGGACGGTACGCTGAGCGGCGCGGTGGCGTCCCCGAGCCCGGCCCGTCGGTTCAAGTAGGGAAGCACCTCTTTCGAGTAGTACGGCTCCTGCGTCCCCCAGAACACGTAGTCCAGCCTGAGGTCGTCGCCGGCAAAGGCGTAGAGCTCCTCGACGGTAGTTCGCTTGCCCGTCCGCGGGCTGATGTCGTCGAAGTTGCCCCACTGGACTGCGACTCCCGCGACCGTCTTGCTGTCGCGCGCTCGAATCAACGGGTGTGAGTGGTTCTGCTGTCCCTTGCGGTACGGCAGCAAATCCGGCCCTCCGACGCCCACGCCGATCTCGTTCGCATGGGCGTAGACCTGCTTCAGATAACCGCCGTCCTCCCAGGGCAACCACTCTCCCGGCATGAAGTTGGCGTACTGGATGACGCATGATTCACGGAACGATTCGCGCGCGTCGCTCATGATGGTCCTGACGGCCTCGACGTAGCCGTCGTTGGTGAAGTCGTCCGGGTAGAATCGCGGCGCCCCGAAGCCGATCGAGGTCTCCGGCAGGTTCAGGCCCTCGATCTTTCCGTCGAGCACGTCGGCAAGTACGCGCAGCAGCTTACGAAACCTCGCTTGCACGTCGGGGTCCCAGCGCCGCGGCACCCACCCCTCGACACTCACGTTGCCGTCCTGATCCACATCGTAGGCCAGGTGCGCCCCGCCGCCGAACGCGGGGTCCTGCCGCAAGTAGTCGGGCACGTTGACGATCTTCTCGTCGAACGAGACTTCCTGAAGCTGGATGAACAGCTTCTTGCCGTGCTCCTGCAGAAATCGCAGGTCGTCGAGGATCAGGTCGACGCGATAGCGATCGCGTTCGGGCTCGAGCTCACTCCAGCGGTACTTGAGCTGCGCACCGACCAGTGCCGGGGAGTCCAGGAAGCTCTTCTCGCGGATGCGCTCCCGGTCGACGTTGAAGAAGACGAAGCTCTGCGGCTCGGCCGCGGCGGCGGGCGGTGCCGCGACAAGCGCCAGTACTCCGACGAGGAGCAGCAGCCTCGGCATCACATGTCCTTGTTTGCGGCCATCCGGTCCAGGGTGGCCGAGGTCGCATCATTGCGCTCGCTCCATAGCCGGCTCACGATGCGACTGTAGCGCTCGGACTCCCGGGACAACGCTCGACCCGCTTCGAGATATTCGCGCATCCGCTTCGGCCCGCCGTTGTAGGCCGCCGCGACACGCGCGATCGACTCCTCCGACAGCGCCTCGTTCGCGAACTCCCCGATCAAACCTGCCAGGTAGTAGGCGGCAAAGTCGACGTTGATCTCCGGGTCGCTGAGCGACTTCGCGTCGAAGTCCTCGATTCCGCGTTCCGTGGCTATCGCCACCCCGGTCGCCGGCATGACCTGCATCAGGCCCCGAGCGCCCCAGGAGCTGACGGCGTCGGGATTCCCGCGCGACTCGACCAGCGTCATGATCGATATCAAGGCCGCGTCGACACCGTGACGATTCGCGGCTCGTTCGATCTGCGGGCTCCAGCGCTCGACCGACTCCGGCATCCAGCTCGGAACGAAGGCGTGCGTCGATCCACCGATGACGGAGGTCGTCGCGATCAACGCCACGACGAGCCCCATGGCGGCCAGCCCCCCCGCCGCAGTCAGGAAGAGACTCGGAGTCGAAGGCGGGTTCGGATTCACGATCGATCGGATTCGGGACATCAGGGATCCTCCGTTGAAGGCCAGGGCCTGTTGCGGGATTCGTGTGTCGAGAGATGCGAGGCTCGTCAGAGCCCGGGCGTATCCGAGGCGGTCGTCCGTGATCGCGACGACCGCGGCGTCGCAGCAGTACTCACGCTCGTGGTTCACCGCGCGGGAGATCCACCACACCGCCGGGTGGTAGAAGAACAGCGTTTCGAGGACGAGTTGACCGCGTTGGACCCAGTGAT
Source organism: bacterium (assembly GCA_024226515.1). Lineage (GTDB taxonomy): Bacteria > Acidobacteriota > Polarisedimenticolia > Polarisedimenticolales > Polarisedimenticolaceae > JAAELQ01. The sequence continues at coordinate 420,683 of JAAELQ010000116.1, read as the reverse complement.
CGCGGCGCTTGATGTGAGCCAGCTCGTGCAGGATCAGCGATTCGAGCTGCCCCGGCGGAAGTCCCGTGAGCGCCGAGAGCGGAAGCAGCGCGACCGGTCGCCAGCAGCCCGTGACGATCGGGCCGGTGACCCGCCGCGTCGCCAGCGCTCTGAAACCGCCCTGCAGTCCGAGAGCCGCGGCCAGCCGATCGACCCTCTCTTGCCATGCGGGTTCGAGGGCAAAGCTGTCCCTCCGCACCAATCGGTGAAGTGCCACCCAACCGACGGTCGCGCGCGTCGCGAACGCGCCGACGCCCAGGCCCCACAGCGTCAGGAACCAGGGCATCGCTTGCGGGACGATCGCGCGCCAGACGTCGCCTTGCCCCGCGAGCAGCGGGCCCGTCGGCTGCGGCGACTCCCCTACCGCGGGACCGGTGGGAAGAGAGCTCCAGACCACCGCGAACGTACAGGCGGAGAGCAGCGCCATGGAACACAGCGCGACACAGGCGAGCGCATACCGCGATTCCGGGCTCGATCGCCGAAGACTCCAACGGACCGGGCCGTAGGCCAGCGCGATCAGCGCGCCCTGCCAGACGAAGTGAATCAGGGTCCAGCCGAGGGTCGTGAGCATCGGGGGTAGCACGGTCACGACTTCCCCCTCTTGCCCTGCCCCTGCTCGTCGAGGAAGGCGCGGATCGCGTCCAGCTCCTTGCGGCTGGTGCGCTTGGCGGAAAGTGCGCTCAGAACGAGCTGGGAAGTGGACCCCGAGAAGACCCGCTCGATCAGCGTCCCGACCAGACGCTTGCGCGTCGCCTCGCGAGAGCTTGCGGATTCGTAGACGTGCGTGCGCCGGGTCTCGTCACGCTCGACCAGGCCTTTCTGGGCCATGATCTGCATCAGCTTGAGCGTCGTCGTGTAACCGCTCCGCGTCTTACCCTCGCGCTGCAGCGTCTCGTAGACGTCGCGCACGGTGCTGGGACCTCGGTCCCAGAGCACCTCGAGGATGACCAGCTCGGCCTCGGTCGGTTGCGGGAGTTCGGGCTTTGTCGTGCGTTTCTTCATTGCGGAATCGAATGCATACGAAGCTCTTCGTAATATCAACGAAAGAGCTCGTATTTTCGATCTCCGCGAGCCGTCCGACCCCGGATTGACGAATCCCGACGGCGGCCCGAGATTGAATCCGGGTCATGAGCCAGGAATCCACGAACACCCGGCGGAAGGCCGCGGCCCTGTGGCTGGGCGCCGCGCTGTGCCTGACGGCGGCCGCCCTGCTGGGCGCCCATCTCGCCCCTCGCGTGCAACGCGGCCTCGAATCGTACGGCTGGGAGGCGACCGACGGCGTCCTCCTCTCCGCCGTGCAGGGACGAGCGGTCGACGTGCACGTGGAGGATCATCCCGAGACCCACTGGGTCTCGATCCGCTACGCGTACTCGGTGCCGGACGCCGGCGGTGGCCGGCGCGACCTCACCGGCGTTCGCTTCGACGTGGACACCGGGGGCGGCAAGGAGAACGGGCGCGGGATCGGCTCGGCGGGCAAGGCGCTCATGGCCGCACGCGACGCGCCCGCGGTCACGGTCCACTACGACCCACTGCGTCCCGCGAACAGCGTGCTGCGTCCGGGGATCTCGCACGGCGCGGCGTGGCTCTTCGTTCCACTCTTCCTGCTGTTCGGTGTCGGCGTCTCGCTGATCCGGATGGCCCTCGGCGCCCGTGACTCCGCCGGCGTCGTTCTTCTCTGGGCGCCGACGTTCGGCATCGGGGCCCCCATCCTGATCGGCAGCCTCACGGTCGTGATGCAGCGCTGGCTGGACAGGCTCCCCTCGCCGTGGTGGGCGATCGGGGTGTCGGTCGCGGCGTTGTCGTTTCTCTTCGCCCCGAGATTGTTCCGGATGCGCGGCATGCGAACCATGGTCGGACTGACCGCGCCCGTATTCGCGCTGCTGCTTCTGAACGCCATGGGCCTCGTGATCTACTCGATGGGGGTGGGGGTCGAGCTACCGAGTTGGACGCCGACGACCGAGGAGTCCCTGGCCCGGCTGTCACACGCCAACGCCAGGGTTCGCGAGTCCGCCTGCTGGACGATCGCCCGTACGGAAGAATCGACGCCCGCTCCCGAGACGGTCGCCGCGCTCGTCGCGGACTCGGACGACGACGTGGCGGCGGCGGCGATGTTCGTCGTGAAGGAGCGCGGAGTCCAGCACCCCGGGATCGCGCGAGCGCTGACGGTCCGGCTCGACGACCCGAACGAGTCGCTGAGGCAGACCGCCGCGTGGCGACTCTCCGGACAGAAGCACGCGGACCCGGACGCGGCGATGGACGGAGCGTTCGCGCTGCTTCGCGGCGGCGAGACCTCCATGCGTGCGGGGCTCACACTGCTCGTGCAGATCGGACGCGGCCGGCTGGATGCCGCCGAAGCCGTCGCGCATCTGGTCCGCGATCCCGCCTCGCCCGTGCGCGGCCAGGCGATCTGGACGCTGGAGGTGATGCAGTCCGATCATGAGGTCGCGATGAACGCGGTGTTCGCCGCGCTGGCCGAGGGCGACGAATCCCTGCGTCGGACCGCGGTGCACTACCTGGCCACGGTCGGCCGTGCCGTCGAGCCCGTTCCCGGCCTGGCGCTGGATGCGATCGCCGCGGACCTGGCCCACGTGAAGCCCGCGCGGCGACAGGATGCCGCCCGCGCTCTCGCGCGCCTGGGCCCCGGAGCCCTGGCCGTGCGAGAAGTCCTCGCCAAGATCGCGGGTTCCGACGACGATGCCCTGACGCGTCACCTCGCCGCGGAAGCCGTGGTGGCCGTGAGTCGAGGGCGGGGTTAGCGACTCGGCCGAGCCGTCCGCCATTCGACGTCGCGTTCCATGGCGAGGAGCCCGTCACGCACGGCGGCGACCAGTTCCAGCGCCACGGCGGCTCCCTCGGCATCGCGCTGCGGAAGCGAGATGGAAAGGCCGCGCGTTGCCGTCTTCAGCTCGAGGTCGACGGTCGTCTCCGACTGCTTGGCCTGGAACGACAGAAGACGCGCCAGCGGGACGAGCGTGCGCCCGATCCGCAATCGCCCCAGGTACAGGTCGTGCTCGAGCAGCGCGCGGTCGAGCGCGATCCGGTGGCTGCCGAAGAACGAGACCGTGAAGAAGTAGACAACGCCGAGACCCAGCGGCACGAAGATCATCGCGAAGATCAGGCCGAAGCTGCGCCACTCGTCCGTCAACCACGCGACGCCCAGTCCGAACAGCACCGACATCCCGCCGAGCAGCAGACCGACCGACCACAGGCCGATGGCCTTGACCGGATCGAACGAGAGCTCGGATCCCAAGCGCCACTCGGTGGTGTTGTCGTCGAACCGTCTGCGCGTCTCCGGCCTCCGTGCCTGCGGATCGAGATCGTGACCGATCGTGCAGTTCGCGAGTACGACGCCGCCCTTCACGGCCACGACCGCCGACTCGCAGTGCGAGCACTCCACGCCGCCGCGCTCGACGACCTCGAGTCGCGACGCGACGGGTGCGCCACACCCCGGGCAGCGGAGACGCTCCGCGCCGACCTCCTGCCGCGTCTCGAGAACGGCGATCTCGACCTCCCGCTTCAGTGCCACGGCCTCGGAAACATCCTCGGTGCCGATCCAGACCCGCATTGCGGCGCGCGGGCGCAGCAACACTCCGTAGGGCCACTTCTTGCGGACCCGCATCTTCAGTCCGTGCGAGCCGAAGCGGCGCTGGCCCACCCGAATGCCGAAGAGCCGCCAGGAAGGCTGCACCCGGTTGTTGACGAGCAGGATGCGCTGCTGAACGCACATCATCAGGAACAACGCGAGCGCCAGGACAACGAAGGCGGCGAGCGGAATCCAGGCCACGCGCTCCAGGCCGAGCCCGCGCCCCAGGATGCGGTGCAGCATGGCGGCCGAGAATTCGCCCAGGAGGAGGAACAGGAACCAGCCCGGCAGCGGGAAGAGGCGGCCGAGGAGCAGCTCGAAGGACGACCGCCCCGGAGAGATCACGTGAACGAAGCCGTTGCCGTCGAACGTGAAAGCGCCCGCTCCGGCGACCGGCATGGCCGTCCCGCAATGCCCGCAGCGCAGGAACCCGCGATCGACGACACGGTCGAGCAGAGGATTCCCGACGCCGCAGGTTTCGCACGCGAGCTGCTGTCGCTCGTGCGCTATTCGCTCGGTGCTGTCGATCTCTGCGCGCAATCCAAGCCTCCTCGGCCAAAGATGGGGATCTCGCGGACCGTCGGCAACGTGGGCGAACGGACAGGCCGCGCCCCGGCGGCGACCTTGAATGCGTGCGGGAACTTCTGCAGAATACGGAAGAACCTGCTCACTGCGGATGGAGCTTCGGGTGATGGAACCGGCGACCGCTCCCGAACAACCCAGGGGCGCGGTGGGCCGCCGCGTGGGCCTGTGGCTCGGCCCCGCACTGTTCCTCGCGATTCTCTGGTTCGCGGACCTGCAGCCCGGCCACCCCTCGGTCACGCGCATGGCGGCGGTGGCGACGCTGATGGCGGTGTGGTGGATCACCGAGGCGATCCCGCTGGCGGCCACGTCGCTGGTTCCGCTGATTCTGTTTCCGCTGCTGGGCATCATGGGGGGTCGGGAAACCGCGCCGATTTACATCAACCACGTCATCTTCCTCTTCATCGGCGGCTTCATGATCGCCCTGGCGATGGAACAGTGGGGCCTGCACAAGCGGATCGCCCTGTGGATCATCCACCTGATCGGCGGCGGCCCCGCGCGGCTCGTACTCAGCTTCATGATCGCGTCGGCGCTGCTGTCGATGTGGATCTCGAACACCGCCACGGCGATCATGATGTTGGCCATCGGCCTGGCGATCATCGGCGAGCTGGAGCGAACGCTGGGCCGCGACCGCACGCGCCGGTTGAGCACCGCGCTGCTGCTGTCCATCGCCTACGGCGCGAGCGTGGGCGGGATGGCCACGCTGGTGGGAACACCACCGAATCTGTCGTTCGTCCGCATCTTCGAGATCATCTTTCCCGCCGCCGAACCGGTCGGCTTCGGCCAGTGGATGCTGCTCGGCCTGCCGCTGAGCGCGATCATGCTGACGCTGATCTGGCTGCTGCTGACCCAGGTGTTCTTCCGCTCGCCCGCAGACTTGCGCCTATCGCGGGAGGCCGTGGTGCAGGGCCGACGCAAGCTGGGCCCCCTTCGGTTTGCAGAGGGCGCGGTGCTGGCAGTGTTCCTGTTGACGGCGTTGCTCTGGGTCTTCAGGAAGGACCTCCAGCTCGGAGCGCTCGTCGTACCGGGCTGGGCGCGGCTGCTGCCGTTCCCCGACCTGATCGACGACGGCACGGTGGCCATGACGATGGCCTGGCTGCTGTTCCTGATTCCCTCGCGAACCTCGGACCCACGGGCCGGCCGTGCCGTGCTCGACGTCACCGTGTTCCGACGCATCCCGTGGCACATCGTGCTGTTGTTCGGCGGCGGCTTCGCGCTGGCCAGCGGTTTTCAGAGCACCGGGCTCTCCGGCTACGTCGGTCAGCAGTTCGCCGGGCTGGAAGGTGCCCCGCCGATGGCGATGATCGCCAGCGTTTGCACCGTACTGACGTTCCTCACCGAGCTGACGTCGAACACGGCGACGACCGAGCTGTTGCTGCCGATCCTGGCCTCGGCCGCGATCACGGTGAAAGTGAATCCGCTGTTGCTCATGGTGCCGGCCGCGCTCGCCGCGTCCTGCGCCTTCATGATGCCGGTCGCCACGCCGCCCAACGCGATCATCTTCGGCAGCGGCCGGATCCGGATCGCCGAGATGGCGGCGGTCGGCGTCGTGATCAACCTGATCGGAATCGTCGTGATCACTGCAGTGTTCTACACGCTGGGAGTCGTGGTGTTCGGCATCGAACCCGGTGTGCTGCCCGACTGGGCGCGCTGAGACTGCCGAGGCGTGGCGCGCTGTCGCCGATCTCTCTGACGGTTCGAGTCGAGACGGAGGGTGCCCCGGAAGTAGCCGGGCGCTGCCGGACTTGCATCTGTTCCGCGGTGCAGGTGCAACGGGCTTGGAGTGCGGGACCACGCTTGCGCCACGTTCGCGAGTAGGTTCTAGAGAATGGGCAGTTCGACACTCCGGTCCGAGGGGAGATGTCATGAAACACTCACGCCTGGCGCTGTTGACGTTCTCGGCCATGATCGCGATCTCGGTCGCTCTGGCACAAAGTGGAGGAATCGTCGTCCAGGTCGTCGACTCCAACGGGCCGCTGCCCGGAGCCGTCGTCACGATCAGCCATGAACACGGTTTCGTCAAGACGACGGCCATCATGACCGACGCAGACGGGATCGCAGAATTCCCGGTGCTGCGCCCCGGCATCGGCTACATCATCTCGGTGCAGTTCCCGGGCTTCGGCACCCGACGCGTGCCCGACATCCGGGTGCAGACCTCGCAGTCGACGCCGATCACGGTCCAGCTCGCCGCCGAGATCCAGGAGAAGGTCAGGGTGGTCGCGGAGGGTGACGTCGTCGATATCGAGGCGACGCAGGCGACGGCCCGGTTCAGCGCCGAGTTCATCCAGAACATGCCGGTGCCGGGACGGTTCTACCAGAACGTGCTGACCCTGGCGCCCGGCGTCCAGGACGCGGACGGCGACGGCAACCCGAACGTCCACTCTTCCCGCGCGCGCGACTTCCAGGTCGTGGTCAGCGGCATCAGCAACGTGGACCCGCTGACCGGCGCGCTCGTGAACCGCGTCAACCCGCACTTCAACACCGAAGCGTACGACGCGCTGGACGAGAGCCCTTTTCAACGTGTCATCGAGCAGCCTCTGTCCACGTTCTCGATCGATGTGGACACGGCGTCGTACTCCAACGTGCGCCGCTTCCTTCGCGGCGGACAGCTCCCGCCGACGGGCGCCGTCCGCATCGAGGAGATGGTCAACTACTTCCGTTACGACTACCCGGAGCCGACGGGCCCCGAGCCGTTCGCGATCCAGGTCGAGGTCTCCGAGGCGCCGTGGGACCGGCGTCATCGCCTCGCGCAGGTCGGGATCAAGGGCCGCGACATCTCCCCTGCACAGCGTCCTGCCGGCAACTTTGTCTTCCTGCTCGACGTCTCGGGCTCGATGAGATCGCCCGCGAAGCTGCCGCTGGTCAAGCAGTCGATGCGGATGCTGACCGAGACGCTGACCGGCAGCGACCACGTATCGATCGTGGTCTACGCCGGTGCGGCCGGGCTGGTGTTGGCGCCGACCTCCGGCGACGACTCGTCGACGATCCTGCACGCCATCGCTCGGCTCGAGGCCGGCGGAACGACCGCGGGAGGCGCTGGAATCCAGCTGGCCTACGCCACCGCTCGCCAGGCGTTCATCGAAGGCGGGATCAACCGCGTCATCCTGTGCACCGACGGCGACTTCAACGTCGGCGTGAGCGATAGAGGCGGGTTGCGCAAGCTGATCAAGAAGCAGGCCGAGAGCGGCGTCTTCCTCAGCGTGCTCGGCTTCGGCATGGGCAACTACAAGGACTCGACGCTGGAAGAGCTGGCCGACCGCGGCAACGGCAATTACGCCTACATCGACGAACTCCGCGAGGCGCGCAAGGTGCTGGTGGACGAAGCCGGCTCGACGTTGGTGACCATCGCCAAGGACGTGAAGATCCAGGTCGAGTTCAACCCGGCGGAGGTCGCAGCCTACCGCCTGATCGGGTACGAGAACCGGCTGCTGCGCGACCATGACTTCAACGACGACAAGGTGGACGCGGGTGAGGTCGGCGCGGGGCACACCGTGACCGCACTCTACGAGCTCGTGCCGGCTGGCGTGGCGTTCGACCGGCCGCAGATCGATCCCCTCAGGTACCAGATCCCCGCCCGACTCACCGACGAGGCCGGCCGCGGCGAGCTGATGACGGTCAAGGTGCGCTACAAGCGGCCCGACGAGAAGACCAGCCGACCTCTCAGCCTATCCGTCGTCGATCGCGGAACGTCGCTCGCCGCGGCCTCTCCGGACTTCAAGTTCGCCGCGGCGGTCGCCGCCCTCGGCATGCAGCTGCGCGATTCGGAGCTGCTCGGCGACCTCTCCTCCGACGCGATCGAAGAGCTGGCCCGCGAGGGCATGCAGATCGACCCGTCCGGCTACCGCCGGGGCTTCGGCGAGCTGATCGAGCAGGCTCGAACCCTGCGCGAGCGGCGGGTCGCGGCGAGACCATAGCGTCTCCTCGTCCCGATCGGGTCGCGTACTACTGCTGGAAGGGAGACATCCGCTGCGCAGCTCGGTTTTTCTCGAAGCTCCGCCGAGGCGACGCCTATTGCCCTCCACGCACGGGCCGGACAAGGTCCGGGGTTGTCTTGAGAACCCCGGAGAAACCACCGTTGATGAAGTTCACATGCCACGCAGCATCCGGCGCACTCAGATTGCTCGTCGACGACCACCAGGCGGCCGCGGGTAGGTTCGCGAACGGATGGCCGATCGGAAGTGCGGGATGCGACCGACCGAAGTCGACCAGACTGTGCAACTCCCTCACGTTCGGCAGGCGCCAGTCGCCCGCGGCCGAACCGTCACTCAGGCCACACGAACCGGTTGCGAGGCCGTTCGCCATCGCCAACGCGCCGCTCCAGCTCTCGAGCCCGTAGCAGTCGGAGTTCTTCAGCCAGGTCAGACAGGTCAAGTTGTCCGTTACCGTGCCGTCCCCGTTGTCGCTGAAACGTGGAACCACGGACACGCCGTGCTGAAGCTCGCCGTCCTGCCCCGTCCCGGCACAGGCAACGGGGCTGCCGGAGGCATCCCAGCAGGTCGTCTGACCGGTCGTCGGGACGCTGCTCCCCGAGACCGAGTCCCGCACCGCCCAGACACCCCGGGCGAGGGACTTCACCTCGGAGTTGAGCACGCCGAGGGCAAGTTGCACGCTCCAGCCGAAGGACGGGTCGCCGACACCCAGGGAAGTCGACGAAGACCAGTAGCCCAGCAACTGCACGGCGCTGAACGGATGGCCGGCGGACAGTGCGGGGCTGACCTGACCGGCATCGATCAAGCTGTACAGCTCGCGCACGTTCGGAAGGCGCCAGTCCCCTGCGATCGATCCATCCGTCAGGCCGCACGAGCCGCCGGCCAGGCTGTTCGAGGCGGACAACGCATTGGCCCAACCGTCATGGCCGAAGCAGTTCGCGTCCTTCAGCCAGATCAGGCCGGTCAGGTTGTCCGTCACCGTGCCGTCGGAGTTGTCCAGGAAACGCGGATTCGTCGACAGGCCCAGCTGCAGCTCGCCGTCCTGACCCGTGCCTGCGCACGGGATCGACGTGCCGGCGTCGTCCCAGCACTGCGTGGTGCCGGTCGCGGGAACGGCGGCCTCGCAACTCTCGACACTGGAGCAGGCCCTGACATTGTCCAGGGTCGGTCCGTAGTGCTGCGGCGACAGCGAGGTGAAGGTCAAGGTGGTGCTCGAGCTGTCCGCGGTGAAGCTGAACGATCGCGTCAGCCAGCCGAGATTCGAAGGCGTGTTGCCGGTCGTGTCGAACGGGTAGTCGACGCTGGCCAGCGGAGCGAGGCCGACGGCCGAGACCCGGGCGACGAGGACACTCCCCGCGTCGCCTCGGTGACCGGCCAGATCGAACAGGACGGTGTAGTTCGTTCCTGCCACCGTCGTGAGAACTTGACTGACCGCGCCCGGACCGCTTCCGGACAGATCGAGGCTGCGCACACCCTCGGAGGAGGTCCAGATTGCCGGACCGACGTAGTCGATCGACCCGGCGGTGACCGGCCAGCCGGGGATGCTCGAGTCCGGGGCGATCAAGACGACGAACTGGGTCCCGCCTGGAATGGGAGGGCCGGACTCGAATCCGCCGTTGCCGATCCCGAGCGGCGCCGCGACAGCACGTACGTTGTCGAGCGCGGGCCCCGCATGGCCAGCGGTCAGGGAGGTGAACGTCAGTCGCGTCGTCGTACCTGTCGCGGTGAAACTGAACGTTCGCGTCACCCAGCCCGGGTTCAGCACCGAGTTGCCCGTCGCGTCGAACGTGTAGTCCTGAGAGTCCGCGGCCGCCGTGACACGGGCCGTGACGACAGCTGCCGACGTATGCCCCGCCAGGTCGAACAGGATCGTGTAGTTCGCTCCGCTGGTGGTCGCGAGATCCTGGTAGATCGCCCCGGGGCTGCCGCCGGACAGATCGAGACTGCGCACGCCGTCGGACGCGATCCAGATCGTCGGGCCGACGTAGTCGATCCCCGCCTGAGCCACGGTCCAACCCGTGACGCTCGTGCTGTTGCCGACTGCGAGCGGAGAGTAGCCCGCAGGGGAAAGCGGATCACCGCTCTCGAAACTGCCGTTGACGATCGTCAGCGGCGGCGGACAGGTCGGTGACAGCGTGCAGTCGCTCTCGCAACCATCCCCGGCGACCGAGTTGCCGTCGTCACACGCTTCCCACGGATCGGGAATCCCGTCCCCGCAGATCGGCTCGAGGCAGTTCCCCTGACAGCCGTCGCCGTCGATGGTGTTCCCGTCGTCGCACTCCTCTCCGGGATCGACTCTGTAGTCGCCGCAGAACGGGGCACAGGACGGGATCGCTCCCCCCGGAAACACCTCGCCCAGTTCCTCATCGCGTCCCGGCGCCTCGCTTCCACCGCCCGAACTGAAACTGCCGGCCAGGCAGTCATGACGCAGCAGGTACCAGAACATCTCGTTCGGTTCGGGCATATCCGTATCGGACAGGCTGGTTCCGTTGCCGATCATCTGGCACTCCGGCATGAAGAGGGCGATTTCATCTGCCGTGGCCTTGACCGCGCGAACCGACTGGTACGCGACCGGCTCGATCCACGCGAACTCGTGCTTGTCGAGCGCCAGGACCGTCTGGCCGAACGGGACCGCGTCCTGGGCCGGGTTGGCAACCTCGGAGCAGTTGTCGCAGACGTTTCCGATACCGTCCGAGTCGCTGTCGCCCTGAGACGGGTCCGGCCCCCACAGGCAGTTGTCGCACGCGTTTCCGACACCGTCCGAGTCGCTGTCCAGCTGGTCGGGGCCGTCCTCGAGCGGGCAGTTGTCGCATGCGTTTCCGAGTCCGTCGGCGTCGTCGTTGGCCTGATCCGTGTTCGTTACGGTCGGACAGTTGTCGACGTCGTTGGCAACGCTGTCGCCGTCGATGTCCGCGTCGGGATCGCAGAGGTCGCCGATGCCGTCGGCGTCTGCATCGGCTTGCCCGACGTTGGCGATCGCGGCGCAGTTGTCGCACGCGTCGCCCACATTATCCCCGTCCGCATCGAGCTGGGTCGGGTTGAGGGTGCCGGGACAGTTGTCACAGGCGTCGCCCAGTCCGTCGTTGTCGTCGTCTTCCTGCGTTTCGTTGGCGACCGACGGGCAGTTGTCGGAGCCGTTGACCACGAGATCGAGGTCGATGTCCGCATCCATGTCGCAGAGATCGCCAACGCCGTCTCCGTCCGAATCCGACTGCGACGGATTGAACTCCGCAGTACAGTTGTCGCATAGGTCGCCGGCTCCGTCGCCGTCGTTGTCTTCTTGTAATTCGTTCGAGACGAACTCGCAGTTGTCGCACGGGTCGCCGACCCCGTCGCCGTCGTCGTCGTCCTGGTCGGGGTTCGCCGAGATGGGGCAGTTGTCGATCGGGGCCTCGATGAGGTCGCCGTCCAGATCGCTAACCTCGGCGGGGGGGCACGAGACCTCGACGTCCCCGATCGACAGCTTCGCTCCACCTGCCGTGGAACCATCCAGATCGATCAGGATGCTGCTGCCGGACGTGCCCCCGTTGGGGTGAAAGCCCTGTAGGCCGTAGACGTACTTGCCGGCGACCGGCGGCGCCTCGAAGTTCAGGGCGTCGCCGGTGGCCCACACCAGCCCTGCGGCCGGCGGCGCAATGGGAAAGTAGTCGTAGTCGATGCCTCCGGCCGAGCTGTCGGGGTCGGCGTGGAGCCCCGAGCGGTAGTACTGATCCCCGATGCTGAAACGCTGCGGGTTGACCAGCGACCAGTTGAGCAGGCCGTCGCACTCATACTCCAGCACCCGCGACTGGTGGGCCGAGGCGTGGTCCTTGCGCAACATGCCCCGTTCGGCGACGAGCATGCGAACGGGCAACCCCGAGCCCTCCGGATCCCCGGCAAAGCTGATATCCGAGATCGGGTTCGAGATCGGTTGCGGGGTAAGGATCGGGCGGTCCGGGTTCCCCGGAATAGCGACGACTTTGTGGGCCGAGGTCGGGTCGAACTCACAATCCCCCCCGATCCCGACCTTCCAGATCTCGTTGGTCCGGACCGGATTCTGGTTGCCCCAGTCCTCCCACCAGACGCTGTAGTAGACCCAGGGGTTCCCGAGGCTGCGATGCACCTCGATGCCCCACAGCCGCTCGCCCAGCGGGGCGAACCCGGGGACCTGATTGTCGAGCCCCGTGCCCTGCAGCGGGTCTGCATGGTCGAAAGTGCTCTGTACGTTCCCGGACGGATCGATACGGTAGATCTTGCCGTCCTCGAAATTCGTCACGTAGAACTGATCGCACTTGCAGTCGTAGGCGATGTTTCCGAGGCCGGGGCACTCGGCCGGATCGTTGGGCATCGCGCTCGTCAAGTTGCTGCCGTCGACGAATACGCTGGTCGCTCCGGTCTGACCGTCGATCTTGTAGACGCCGCCGCATCCACCGGGGCCGACTTTTCTGTTCCCGAAATACGACGATGACGCGGTGGTGTAGATGTTGCCCTGTGCATCGAGGGTGACGCCGAACACCTGCCCGAGGTTCCCCGCGTTCCAGTTGTTGGTCGGCCCGTAGTAGTTCAAGCGCTGGGTGTTCGTGCCCGCCGCGGCAAACGGATTGATGTCCTCGCGGAGACCGAACAGAACGAGCACCGGATCCGGGTTGTCCAGGACCCGCTCGGAGCAGGTGGCCACGGCAACTGCCGCGTCGGGGACGTTCTGCTGGTAGACCGAGTCGGCGAAACTCGGCTTCGCGGCGCAGCACAGCCCCGTTTCACAGGGGCAGCACGCGGCCAGGGCGGACCCGGTCGGCGAGAGAATCGTGCAGAGCAGGACGACCCACGGGAGGACCCATGCGGATCCGGTCGCCGTTGCGGGGTGGCAGGTGTCGGGGCAGCTTCGTCTCATGTCGACTCCTCATCGTCGGCTGGGCAATCGGGTCCGCATTCCGGCTCTATCGCAAGGCCGATGCCATGGTCCGGTCCGGTGTGCAAACCGCCGCTACGGCGGCGAAGAGCGCCGAGATGTTCTGAGAACAGCGGATGTGCCGCCCGAGCGTCAGACGGAGTCAGATGCGAGCCGGCGCGGGAATTCGGAACATGTGGAGAACTTCCACAGTCGATGAACCCCGCTGACCGGGCCCCGTACTATTGCTGGAAGGGGGGTGTCCGTTGCGTAGAACATCCACGGTCCTGGCAGCTCTGATCGGTCTCGTAGTCGCGGTTCCGCCGAGCGTCGCGGCACCGGCGGTGCAGCGCACATTCAAGACGGGAGGGCAGGTCTGGTCCTCTCCGGTCCACGACCGGGGGACGATCTACATCGGCAGCGACGACGGGTGTCTGTGGGCACTCGAGGCGAAGGCCCTGAGTCCAAAGTGGAAAATTCACACGGGGGGCCGGGTGCGCTCGACGCCGGCGGTCGCCGGCGGCTCGATCTACTTCACGAGTGACGATGGCTTCCTCTACAAGGTCTCCGCGACCGACGGAAAGCGGTCGTGGCGCTTCGACCTGGACAGCGCCGGCATCGAACGCGTCTTTCCGTCGCCTCTACCGCCCTACGCCTACGACTACCTGAGCTCCTCTCCCACAGTCGCGCATGGGACGGTCTTCGTCGGCAGCGCCAACGGCAAGTTGTACGCGATCGACGCCGACACGGGGAAGGAGAAATGGCAGTTCAAGACCGGGGCCCGGATCCGTTCGACGCCGGTCATTCATCAGGAGCGGGTCTATGTCGGCAGCTGGGATCACCACCTGTACGCGCTGAACGTCGAGGACGGCAAACAGGCGTGGAGCTTCGATACCGGCGGCATCGTGCAGTCCACGCCGACGGTCGGCGACGGGCGAGTCTACGTCGGAAGCCGCAACCCCAAGATCTTCGCCCTCGACGCCGCGAACGGCAAGAAGGTGTGGGAGCACGAGCATGCCGACGGATCGTGGGTCGAGTCGTCCGGCGTGTTTCGCGAGGGCACGCTGTATATCGGCAGCTCCGACTCGTTGAAGCTGTTCGCGTTCGACGGGGCGAGTGGTCGCGTCAAGTGGACGTACCGCACCGGGGGATGGTCCTGGGGTACGCCGTCGATCGCCGGAGAGACGATCTACATCGGATCGATCAGCGCGTCCCCCTACTACTTCGCGGGCGTCACGCTCGAGCGCGGGCTCCACGCCGTGGACCTCGGCAGCGGAGAACGACGCTGGCGAATCGAGACGGGCGAGCTTCCGGGGTATGTCACCGGTGGAGTGATGAGCACCCCACTCGTCGTCGACGGGGAGGTCGTTGCCGGAGCGCTCGACAATCGAGTGATCGTCGTCGCCGATCCGACGGTGGATGCTCCGCAGCGCGAATGAGGCTCGACCCACGACGCCCTGCCCCTCGATCACCGCGAAATCGAGCGTTTGTGGACCGGCGAGATCGAGAGTCGGTCCATGGTGAGTAGTCCCTGGTTCAGTGGATCGCGTATCATCATCGTTCTGGAGGAGCGTAAGAATGGTCGAGATCGACACCCTGCGAGAGATCCACTTTTTCAAGGCAGCCAGCGAGGACACGTTCAAGACGCTGTCGATGGTCTCCGAGGAGATCACTCTTGACGCCGGGACGGAGATCTTCACTCGCGGCGAGCCGGCCGAGTTCCTGTACTTCTTGACGCGGGGTGAGGTCGAGATCCAGTACAACGCGGAGAGCGGCGCGCGGTGCACCGTGGACCGGATCGGTCCGGGCGACTTGATGGTCTGGTCGGCGGTGGTCGAGCCGCACGTCCACACCTCGTTCGGCGTGGCAAAGACCGACGGCGAGGCCATCTCCGTGGATGCGGACCGCTTGCGTCAGCTGATGCGCGAGGATCACGACTTCGGCCAGTCGTTGATGAGCAAGCTGGTTCAGGTCGTGGCCAGCCGGCTTACCGGAGCGCGACGACAACTGGCGAAACGGAGCTGACACGGGACACGGCGGGTGGTGCAGGCTGCGGGATTCACGCTACTGCGGGCAGTCCTCGAAGGAAGTCCGCCGCGGCAACCCAGCACTCGATACGCCGTAATCCTCTCCCGCCCCCGACTCCCGCACCAGGAACACCCAGAGATCGTCGCCCAGGTTGCCCGGATCGGCGGCCTCCTCGAGATGCCGAACCTCATGCTCGTCGGCCAGACAGAGCGACTGCCCGAGATCGATCTCGGCGGGCGCCGCGACGAGTGCGTCGAGCGTGGTGCGGACGAAGTCGTGGTGTGTCGAGGATGCCTCCGTCGCCGCACACGGAGCCTTGCCGACGCGCAGACCGGTCGCGATGTCGTTGCCCACGACCTCGAGACACACGTCGGGCCCCAGGCTACGCACGAAGGCCGCCACGTCCCTCCGTTGCTGCGAACTCAGCTGCGGCAGATGGCCATGCCGGTGCGGCAGATCGTAGGTCGTCGGATCGACCAACGCCTCGACGGTCGACGCACGGCCGTCGTGCAGGAACGGGCCGCGATTCCACGAGCCGATCAACTGCGGGATGTTGACCGTGCGCGCCGTGCCGATGTTGTAGAAGTTGTTGTCGGTGTAGACGGGCGGTACGTGGCACAGCACGCAGCCGCCCTGGTTGGCGAACACCTGTCGCCCGGCGGGATTCGACGGAAACGGGCTCGGGCCGGGACGGATGTTCGTCTCGAAACGCTCGATCGCCGTCGCGACCTCCGGGAAGATCCCTTCGTTCCCCGGCGACGGCGACGCGTCGTGGTTGTTCAGCGCCAGCGCATTGAACGTGAACAGCGGGATGGCCAGGCCCTCCCAGCCGAACGGAGCCGTCTGCATCAGGCCGGCGAGCGACGGTATCGTCTCGGGACCCTGCACCTGGCCCGGCAGGCCGAACGGATCGAGGCGCGTGTCGTCGAGGATCCGGCGATCGGTGTCACCGTTCGGGTGGCACGTGGCGCAGGTGAAGTCGGTCTGGCCGCGCCGCCAGGCGGCCAGGGTGTGCAGATAGCGCTCGCCCTGCTGCAACGGATTGAAGTTGACGGCACCGCTCGACGTCTCGAAGGCGGTGATCGGCACGCCGGCCGGATTCAGTACGGTCTCGCCGAAGACGACGAGCATCCCCGCCATCTCGCGCAGCTCGACCAGCGTGTCGCGGAAGTAGTTCACGGCAAAGACCGAGCCGCTCGGGTGCAGGGCGACGTCACGTGTGTTGGTGAACACGCGAACGCCGTCCGGGCCGTCGCCGCCGGGCAGCGTTCCGTCGGCCAGCAGGTCGACGGTCTGTAGCGTGGTCGCCGGCGAGGCCAACTCCGCGACGTGCACGGTCCCGCTGCCGGAACCCGCAAAGGCCACCCGAACCGAGTCGACGTCGATCCCGGCGTAGTCCGCCCCCTGATCGACGAGATGATCGGTGGTCGATAGTGTCACCGGGTCGATCTCGGTCAGGATGTTCTGGATCTGCGTTTGATCGTCCGTGATCCGTGGGATGCCGTTCTGCGTGATCAGTCCGGCTCCTCCGTGGTGCGTGACCAGCACCGACGTCGACGTCGCGGCGAGATCCTCCGGCCGGCTGCCGAGGAAGATCCGCGCCACCTCGCCCCACAGCAACGGGTCGGGGTCATCGACGTCGAGCACGCTGACGTCCCAGCTGCGACGGTTTCCGACGTAGAGCCGGCCGTTCGGGCCGATGGCCAACGGCCCCGGCGCCCGCCCGGTAGCCACGCCGTCGGCCGGACCGAGCGGGAGCCACTGATCGTCGTACGCATACACGGCGTCGAAGGCCGCGGAGCTGACGAAGTAGCGATCTTGCGCCGCGTCCCAGACGACGTCCTGCGCATACATCGGCACATCGATCTGGTCGACGATCGAGGCCGTCGGAAGGTCGATCAACGACAGCTTGGTGTCGTACTCGTAGAGCACGATCGCCGTGTGGCCGACGCAGCGCACGGTGATCGGGCGCCGGCCGATTCCGTTCGCGGCACCGAGATCGGCCACCACGACGGGTGACGCACCCGAAAGATCGACGACCGAAACACTGTCGTCGCGCTGGAAGGCGATCGCTGCCCACAGGCCGTCATCCGTCACGTCGATCGAAACGGGCCCGCGGATCGACACGGCCGCGGATGCGACGGTGGCCATCGAAGCGAGCAGTACGAGCAGCGTCAGGCATCTGTTGTAGATCATCGCGAGTCCCCTCCCCGGAAGTATCGAGCACCGACGAATCCTACGTCGCTAGATGACTCCAGCGGTAGCTCCGGCTCTCGATTGCGGTTAGCAAACTGACGTGATCGGCTCGTCGCGGCGTCGAGCGTTGCGGCTAGCGCGCGCCGCGCGCCGGAACTAGATTCCCCGGAAGACGCTGGAGGCCTCCGTCATGTCGGGCAAGCGAGCAATACTGGCCGTTTCGTTTCTCGCCTTCGTCGCGGCTGCCGTGTGGGTCTACGACGCCACGAGCTACGGGTTCTCGCTGATCCCGGAGTTCATGCTCGACCAACCCGCCGAGCTTCAACTCCGCGAGATGATCCGTCGTTTCGATCGGATCAAGAAACGTCACGAGCAGAACGGCGACGCGGAGGCGACGCGCGAGGCCGTGCACCGCTTCCGACGCGAGCTCTCCACTCAGCGGACGAACCACAAACGGTACGGGGCGACACGACGCGCCGAGAAGCTGTTCCAGGAAACGCGAGAATTCGAGTCGAGCCTACGCTAGCGCGACCGGTGGGCGAGATCCGTACAGCGGGGGACGCGATGAAGCGCTACAGGCTGACCTACTACAACTCCGGCGGATTCCGGACGACCGCCGAGCTCGAAACGGCGTACGAGTTACGCGAGGGGCCGAACAACGAAATCTCGGTGATGGACGGCGACCGCTGCGTGGGCGACGTCACGCACCTCGAGAAACTGCTGCTGGACCAGCTCGGCTGGTCGGAGGAGATCACGGTCGTCCGCTTCGAAACCGTCACCATCGGTGCCGCCGATCCGTCCTAGTCAACGGATCGTGCGGGCGGTTCTTCAGCTGTCCTCGTCGTAGCCGTAGAGCACCAGGGTCGCTCCGAAGGGAGGAGTTCCGGGGCGGACAACGGTCGCGCCACCTCGATTCGTACGTCGCTGGATCTAGCCGAATCACGCGTGGGAGAGGGCGGTTGCTGCGAAACCTCCGCCGATTCGCTAGCGTGGGTCCGGAGATGCCCATGCGACGAGCCTTCGAGATCCTCTGCGCCGCGGCGGTCCTCGCCCTGATCGGCGTCGGCGGGTGCGATTCTGCGGGATCGAACCCGGTGCTCGGGGGCGACCCGCCGCTGACGCTCGAGATCGGGCAGTTCGTCCGTAGCGTGTCGCTCGCCGGGACGACGGCGGTCAAGCTCCCGGGCACGCTGCCCGTGATCGTGGACGGCGGACCGGCCGTCCAGGTCGATCCCCGTGGTGCCGCAGTGTACGGTGGCGAGCTCGACGTGGTCGTGCGCTCCACCGAACCCGTGGCGCGGATCCGCATCGGCATGGCCGACGTTCCGGGGTTCTACGAGCTGAGCCCGACCAGCACGCGCGGGACGCAATCGCTCGTCGTGCGCGTCGCGTTCGTCGCGGAGCCTCCGGTCGGCGAATTCGAGATGCTCTACGTCGGGCTCGACGGCTCGGGGCGCAGCGGCTCTCCGAGCACGCAGCAGGTCACGCTCACGGACCCACCGCCGGGCTGTGGTGACGGGACGGTCGACGAGGGCGAGACGTGTGACGCCGGACCGGCCAACTCGGACGTGACGCCGGATGCCTGCCGGACGGATTGCACTCAGCCGCGATGTGGCGACGGCGTGACGGACACCGGCGAATCGTGCGACGACGCCAACGCCGACGACACCGACGATTGCCGGAACGATTGCTCGCCGCCGAGCTGCGGCGACGGCGTCACCGACCCCGGCGAGGCCTGCGACGACGGCAACGACGAAAACGAGGATGCCTGCCGCAACAACTGCACCCGGCCGAGCTGTGGCGACGCGATCGTCGACCCCGGCGAGGCCTGCGACGACGGCGCGTCCAACTCGGACACGGCTCCCGATGCCTGCCGGCGCGACTGCACCGAGGCGCGTTGCGGCGACGGCGTGGTGGACGGCGCGGAGTCGTGCGAGCCCGCAGCGGGCGCCGCCTCGTGCTGCGCGGAGGATTGCCGGTTCGAAGCGGTGGGGACCGGTTGCGACGACGGGGCGTTCTGCACCGAGGACGACGCGTGCGACGTATCCGGCGCTTGCTCGGGTCAGGCGCGATCGTGCGACGACGGTGAGGTGTGCACCGACGACGTGTGCGACGAGGCGCTCGACACCTGTGTGTCGCAGCTCGATCCGGACAACGCACCGCAATGCGACGACATCTGCGGGGGGGACGACGGCCTGGCCTGCCCAGGCCCGAACCAGTTCTGCCGGCGTCCGCCGGGGCAGTGCGACGAGGATCCCGAAGGGCTATGCACCCAGATTCCGCAGGACTGCCCCGGTACGTTCGAGCCCGTCTGCGGCTGCAACGGAGTGACGTACGCAAACGCGTGCCTCGCCGAGGCCGAGGCGGCCACGATCGATTTCGCCGGATCCTGCGAGTGCGAGGTCGAGCTGATCGGCGGCACGGCCACGCAGTGCAGCACGGGCGTGATGGAGGTCGCCTTCTCGATCGACACGACCTCGGCGCTCGGCGCATTCGCTTTCTCGGTGCAGGAAAACCCGTTCGACTTGCTGCAGCCGGCCGATCCGACGTGCGAGGCGCTCGTGCCCGGTTTCTCGTGCGGCGTCACGGGCGCGTCGGGGGCTCTGCGTCGGGTGTCGGTGTTCACGGAATCCGGGGCCGAGATCCCGCCCGGCACGCGCGAACTGATCCGCCTACGCTACGTCACCAACGCTTTCTCGCCCGAGGCGGTGACCTTGCCCGTCCTGATCAATTCGTTCGACGTGCAGGTTTCGTCGCCGGCGGCGCCGTGTTCGACGAGCAGCTCGCCCGCTACGCTCAATGTGCGGCTCGGACCGTGGCCGGAGTGCACGCCACCCTAGCCTTCGGTCGGCTCAGAAGCGGTACGTCGCCGCGACGACGAGCTCGGTCACGGGGTCGGACAGGTGCAGCGCCAGGTCGAGGCCCACCCGAGTCCACGGTTGCAGACCGAGCCCGAGCGTCCAGTGCAGCTCGTCCGAATCGATACGGCGCGTCTCGTCGTGATCCGGATCGCTGAACATGCCGGCACGGATCGACAACGGCAAGCCGCTCTGACCGGCGAACAGCGTGAACTCGGCGCCGAGTCTGAACGCCGTGGAATCGTCGACGGGCTCCCGCGACGCTGCGGCGCCGGCGAGCAGCTCGTCGCCGCCGGGTGCGCGGTTCGAGTAGTTCGAGCGTTCGACGTCGGCGGCCAGCGTGAACCAGCTTCGCGGTCGCCAACTCGCGCCGAGCCCCAGCAGATCGGGCACTTCGACGTTGCGGCGGAAGACGTCGAGCGCCACCGAGGTGAACAGCTCGGACTCGGGAATACAGGCCCCCTCACCGGGGAAGTCGATGCAGCGTACCGAGCGGTGCGCGCCCTGTAGCTCGAACGTCTCGCCTTCCTGAAAGCGCAGGCCGACGAAGATGCCCTCGAGCGGCTCGTAGAGCACACCGACGCCGAGTCGCAGCGAGCTGTCCTCGTCCGAGATGACGAACTCGTCCAGCCTGAAGTCCACGATCTCCTCCGGCGGGACGGGCAGCGGATCGCGAAACTCGAAGTCCTCGAACCAGTCGATGCGCAGCGAGTCCCGGGACTCGAGCGACAGGGTGCTATGGGCCAGCAAGACACCGACGGACAGTCGCGGCGAGATCTCGTACCCCGCGGAGACCCCGAGACTCCACAGCGCGGCGCTCAGGTCGCGACGGCTCTCGTAAACGTCGGAATGGAACGCGTCGTCCAGTGTCCTCAGCGTTCGGCCCTCGAGGTTGCGGCTCTGCTCGTAGTGCGCCGCGACCGTCCAGCGTTGCAACGGATAGACCACGCCCAAGAACGACGGACGCGTCACGGAGTCGTCGAGCGCAACGACGGTCGACCCGCTGAGGGCGGGCCAGCCCGCGGCGGCGAGGAATGCGTTCGAAGCCGCCAGCGCCTGTTCCGCGTTCAGGTCGTGCACCTCGCGGTCGCCTGACGCGTGCCGCAGGTGCAGCGACACCTCACGTTCGCGGATCTGGGTCAGCCCGGCCGGATTGACCACGGCGGCCACCGGATCGTCGACGACGCCGATGAACGCCTGCCCCATGCCCAGCGCCCGGGCGCCGATCGGGGCCAGCTCGAGCGGTACGGGCGACACGGGAGTCGCGAGCGGCGCGATCGCTCCCGGCGGCTTGGCCTGCTGGCCTGGCGTCGGTTCTCCGCCGAGCGCGATCGAAGGGCCCACGCAGCAGAGCAGCGCGGCGAGACGGAGCAAGAAGGGATATCCCGATCGAGACACGTGTGCGACCTTTCAGCGGCGGCCCGCCGTCGCGGCGGGCCGAGAAAAGCGGAGGACGTTAGTACAGCGCGCCACGAACTGTAGCCTCCGGGTACGAGTCTCTATTGAGAGACGGGGCGGGGCATTCTATAGTGCTGGTGTCGTCGAAGGCTCGGCTCGCGCCGGGTCGGCGACGATCGAGCACGGTGACAAGATGACGCAATACCCCTTCATCCGCTTGGCGGCCCTGGCCTGCGGCCTGCTCGCGGGCCCGGCCGCCTGGGCCACGAGCGTCGACTGCGCGGCGTATGCCGAGGGCGGCGTCTCGGTCGGAATGAACGCGAGCGACGTCCGGCAACGGATGGGTCGCGCCAACGATCAATCGATCCGCAGCAACGGCGAGATGGACTCGACGAGCGACCGCTACCTGACCGACGCGGGCGAGCTGTATGTCGAGTACGACGGCGTCGTGTCGCGCAAAACGGAGCACAGTTCGCGCGTCGTGCTCGTGCGGCGCACGACCGACGACGAGGGCCTCGCCGCGTTCTCGGCCGAGTTGGCCGAACGCTTCGGGCGCTCGCCCCACGGCAGCCCGGAGTTCCAGGCCATGCTGCGGCGCGGATCGCTCGAGTGGATCGACACCGCGTGCGCCACCGGCGTGCGCGTCTATCGTCGTGACGCGCCGTGGTGGGCGCCTTCGGACGGGCCGCTCACGCACCTCGAGATCCGTGCTCTGGACACCGGGTCGGCGCCGGGCCCGCGGCCGCCCGCGGCGCTAGCGGCCGCCGAGGTCGATCGCACCGCACCGGTTCGGCTGTTCGCGTTTCCTGCCGACTACCCGCCCAAGGCACGCAACTTCGGCCGTTTGCGCGTCGTGGTCGAGGCCACCGTACGCGTCGACGGGACCATCGCCGATCCGGTCGTGGTCCGCGGGCCCTTCGGCAAGGCGTTCCGCCGCGCGGCCGTCGAGGCCGTCACCCGCTGGCGCTACGAGCCGGCGACGCTCGCCGGGCGACCAGTCGAGCAACGCATCGTAATCCCGGTGGACTTCGATCCCGCCGCCGCCGGCGGTGCGAACGACCCATCCAGCTCCCGTCAGTTGGCCGAGGCCTCTCCGCAGGAATCGACGGGGAAGAGCCGCTAGCCGTGGTTCGCCGAGGCGGCCAGCTGTCCGGTCCCGCCGGGCCCTGACTCTATTCCATCATCGACTCCAGAAGGGCCTTGACCTGCGCGGATCCGCGGACCCGAAACCAGATCGGGCCCTGTTCCGGCTCGAAGGCCAACTCGAACCTGAGGAACCCGCAACACTCCCGTTCGGAGTGGA
Source organism: bacterium (assembly GCA_024226515.1). Taxonomy (GTDB): domain Bacteria; phylum Acidobacteriota; class Polarisedimenticolia; order Polarisedimenticolales; family Polarisedimenticolaceae; genus JAAELQ01. The sequence goes on along the minus strand of JAAELQ010000116.1, from coordinate 397,900 downwards.
TCAGCTCCAGCAGCCTGGCGGACCATTTCGATGTCCCGGGAAAGCGGAACTCGTAACCGTCTTCCAGCTCTCGGGTTTCCGTCGTACCCGCGAGCAGTTCCTCGACCTCCGACATCCGGTTGGAATACGGACCGGCGGATAGCGTGCAGCCGTGGGGCGCATCCGCCCGGGCCGGCCCCGCCAGCGCCATCGAGACAAGCACCACCCAGGTGAAGAGTCGAATCATCTCGCGTCTCCTTGCAGAAGAGAGTGGGCACCGGGCCCATCCGTTCTGTTAGGCTACGACTTAAAGTTCACTTCAAGTCAAGGGGAAATCCATGGCGGAGATGACGATCGGACAGGTCGCGCAGAAAGCCGGCGTCCGGCCCTCGGCCCTGAGGTACTACGAGAAGGTCGGACTGCTACCGAAACCGCGGCGCGTCGGTGGGCAGCGAAGGTACGGGCCGGACTCGCTCGAGTGGTTGGCCGGTATCCACATCGCTCAGGAGGCGGGCTTCACGGTTGCAGAAATCAAACGCCTGTTCTTTGGATTCCCTCGATCTGCCAAGCCCTCGGAGCGATGGCGAGAACTCGCCCGCGAGAAACTCCCCGAGGTCGAGGAGCTGATCCAGCGGGCGACGCTCATGAAACAGGTTCTTCAGGAAGGGATCCGTTGCGGTTGCACGTCCCTTCAGGAGTGCTCTCTATTCAAATCGAAACGGCCCGAGAGTCTCGGCGGTCGTCGGTCCCCTGATTAGCGCTTCCGGTCGCTCATCCTGACGCTCTGGTCCGGGCGACAGCCCCGCAGAATTCACTGTTTCGAACACCTGCGAAGTGCTTCTCCTCATTAATGTGCCACAATTCTGGTGGGATCCGTGACCGTGACTCCATGGAAGGGGGGGCCTTGGGTAACCCGCTGCGTTCGAGTGCGCCAGGCCGGGGGCGCTCACTGGCGATCTGGGGCACCGCGGCACTGCTCTGCCTCGCTCTGGCTCCGTCTTCCCCGGCGGAGGAACAAGCCACAGACAAGTTCCAGATCTTCGGCTTCCTGACCCAGGCCTACGGCCGCAGCAGCCGGGGCAGTATCTTCGGAACCGAACACGACGGAAGCACGGACCTGGGCAACGTGGCGATTCAGTTTCGCTGGAATCGATCCGTCCACGATGCCGTTGTCATCCAGATCGCCCACGAGCGACGGGGAGACGATCTGTTCCTGCCGAGCAGCGAAGGCGTCGACATCGACTGGGCGTTCTACGAGCGACGCCTCCACGACAACACGTCGATCAAGGTCGGTCGCCTCAACATCCCGCAGGGTATCTACAACGAGGTCCGCGACGTCGGCACGCTCCTGCCGTTCTTCAGCCTGCCGATCAGCTTCTATCCCGGCGTGCTCAGCTCGGCCGAAACGGTTGACGGCGTCTCGGTGTCGCACACGTTCCTGCCGCGAAGCGACTGGGAGCTCGACGCCGAGTTGTACTTCGGTGGCTGGGATACCTTCCAGCAACAGGTCGATCTCGACTCCAGGTTCGGCATCGTCAATCTCGAGGCGCGCGCCGAGGAAGGCCTGGGGCTTCAGCTCTGGCTCGACACGTCTGTACAGGGCCTGCGCTTCGGGGCCGGAATGTCGACATGGCGTCTCGATGGGCCGCTGTCGGTCCATGGCTCGCGAGACAGCTGGGAGTCTTACCACGCCTCGGTGGACCTGTCTCGAGAGAAGTGGGTGCTGCGCGCGGAAGCGCGCCACTGGGCGTTCGACCTGGACTTCGGGGCGTTCCTCGGCATGCCCGACCCGCTTCCGGGTGAAGCCGACAGGGACGGGTTCTACGTTCAGGCCGGTGTCTGGGTGACGCCGAAGATCGGACTCTTCGCGCAGTTCGACAGCGCTTCTCTGCAGGACGATCTCGATCTGCTCCCGGGACTCGACGACTTTCACGAAGCAGCCGCGGCTAGCTTCAATTACCGTTTCAGCCCCGATTTCCTCGTGCGAGTCGAGTTCCACACGGCGGAAACTCGCTTCCCGCTGGGAACCGACGACCAGGGTGGTGTCGGCGCGGACCCGGTCGACGTCGATTGGACGATCGTCGCACTCTCGGTGAGCTTCTGATGTCGCGCGCCTCGCTCGGAGTCGCACTGATCGTCCTGGCCTTGTCGGGCGTAACGTCGTCGCAGGTCCATGCCCAGTCCATCGAGGTCATCGTCCATCCGGATACCAACGTGACCTCGATCTCCAAGTCCGAATTGTCGAAGATCTTCTTCAAGAGGTTGCGCACCTGGGCCGACCACACGCCTGCGGTGCCGATCGATCAGGTTCCGGAGAGCCCCGCGCGTCAGCAGTTCACGCGGCTGGTCCACAACCGCAGCGTCGTGTCCGTCGAGGTCTACTGGAAACGACTGATCTTCTCGGGCCGGGCCGGGCCGCCCAGGGAGCTGCCCGACGACGAGGCGGTCGTCGCGTTCGTGCGTAGCACGCCCGGTGCGGTCGGATACGTCGGCACGTCGGCGAATACGCTGGGCGTGCGCAGGCTGACGGTCACGGATTGAGTCGGCCTGCTGCAGCCCGCCCCGTCGCCCGTCCTTTCGTGACGGATCGTGTGCTGCAGATCTGCTCGGTCGTCTACGCGCTCGCTCTCGTCGTCGTCGTTCTCGGTCGCATCCAACCCGGCGGCATGGCCGAACCGCTGCTGCCCCTCGTCGACTCCGTTCTTGTCGGAACCACGATCTTCGCCCTGCTCTGGGGACGCCGCCGAGTCGACGGGGCCGAGCGCCGATTCTGGGACATGCTGGCCCTGGCCTGGTTCTGCTGGCTGCTCGTCGAGGGCGTGTTCTTCTTCGACCTCTCGATTCCGCTGGTCACGGCGAGCTTCACCGCCGACGCACTGTACATCCTCTTCTACCTCGTGTTCGCGCTGGCCGTCGACCTGCGGCCGCACATCGAAAAAGCGCCCTCGCCGAGAAGATCACGGCGTCGACTCGAATCCGTCGCCGGTGTAACGGTCGTGTTCGGCGTCCTGATCTACTTCGCGATCGTCGTCCTGCCGGAGCCGCTCGGAGTGTCGCTGAGCTTCGTCTCACGCGACCGGGGTCTGACACCGCTGCTGTTCGTGCGTCTGAGCCTCGATCTTCTGCTTCTCGGACGCTTGGTTCACGCGATGGTCGGCTGCCGGGGCCGGTGGGTACGGCTCTACGGCTTGCTCTCCATCGGCATGCTGTGCTTCGCGCTGAAGGACGCGATCGCGGCGTTGCAATCCGCAGGGCTGTTCTCCCAGTCGCGGCCGGGGATCCTGTACGGAATCTTCGTCAGCCTTCCCGGTTTCTTCGTCATCCTGGCTGCCCGCTTCCGCCACGCCCCGGACGCCGCAATCTCGAGCGAGGGCGTCAAGTTCGAGAGCGACGAGACCAGCGGCGGCTTCCGCACCAGCCCGCTGGTGCTCTACGCCGTGATCGTTCCGTCGCTGCACTTCCTGCTCTACCCTCTGGGTTTGCTGGAGCCGGCGAGTCGCGCGCCACGCGAGGTCTACTCCCTGGTCTATATCGTGGTGCTCGGAGGCATGGGCCTGGTGCACCAGTGGATGCTCGTGAACGACAGTCGTCGGGCCGGGCAGGCTCTGCGCAAGGCCAAGGAACGGCTCTTCCGATCGCAGCGGCTGGAGTCCGTGGGGCGTCTCGCCGGTGGGATCGCCCATGATTTCAACAACTACCTGACCGTCATCCGCGGCTACACCGAGCTCGTTCGCGAGCGCCTCGACGATCCCCGCGCGCGGTCTGCAATGGGCTACGTCGAGGAGGCCGCCCGCAAGGCGACGCACCTGACCCGGCAGCTTCTGGCTTTCGGTCGTCGTCAGGTCCTGCATCCCGAGCCGATGAATCTGAACGAGGTCGTCGTGGACACGAGCAAGTTGCTGGACAGCCTGCTGGGCGAGGACGTGCGTCTCGAAGTGGATCTCGATCCCAATGTGGGGTTGGCGCGGGCCGACGTCGGTCAGATCGAGCAGGTGGTGATGAACCTCGCCCTGAACGGTCGCGATGCCATGCCCGGCGGCGGGACGCTGTCGATCCAGACCCGGCGTGTCCGCCTCAGTCCGGATGATGCGACGGAGCTCGAGATCGAGCCCGGTCGTTACGTGACGCTGGAGATCGGCGACACCGGTTTCGGCATGACCGAAGAAGTCCAGGCCCAGGCACTGGAACCGTTCTTCACCACGAAGGAACTGGGGCAGGGAACGGGCCTGGGGCTTTCCACCGTTCACGGGATCGTGGCGCAGAGCGGTGGCGCGATGTCGCTCGAGAGCGGGGTCGGCACCGGAACGACGGTTCGCGTGCTGCTGCCCAGCGCCGTGCCTCGGCCCGCCGCCGAGTCCATCCCGTCGGCGCGACCCACGCCGCGCTCGGCCGACGCGACGATGCTGGTCGTCGAAGACGAGAGACAGGTCAGAAGCCTCGTCACCCAAGCGCTGAGCGAGCGTGGTTTTCGCGTGCACGAGGCGACCGGCGGTCCCGAGGCGCTTGCGGGACTGTCCGACTACGGCCCGATCGACCTGTTGATCACCGACGTGATGATGGCCGAGATGGACGGCGTCGAGCTGGCGGAACGGATGACCTCCCGCTGCCCCGGGCTACGGGTCCTGTTCATCTCGGGATATCCGGCGGAGACGCTGCGCGAGAGACAGGCGGCCTTGCCGTCGTCGATCCAGCTGCTGGAGAAACCGTTCACGCCGGCGGCGCTGGTCGCCAAAGTGCATGAGGTGCTCGCGGAGATCCAGCCGACGGTCGGATGCACCGCCGACCGCGTCGAGACCGATCGACCGCGCTGACGCTGCGCCTTGTCGGCGACGATGGTGCGAACTACGTTGACGTCATGAGCGTTCAATGGACACGAGACGGGCACCGGATCTGCTGGTTGGCGTCCTACCCCAAGTCGGGCAACACCTGGCTCCGGTTTCTGCTCACGAACCTGTTGCTGGGTCCGCAGGCCGATACCACCGGGATGGAGCGCCGAGTTCCCGACCTCCACGACGCCACGGACCTGTCGCAGCTCCTGACCCACGACCGAGCCTTCGTCAAGAGCCACCTGATGTGGCAGCCCGGAATGCCGCTCGGCGACGCGACCGCGGGATTCGTCTACGTCGTGCGCAACCCGCTGGACGTCCTCGTGTCGAACCTGAACTACCTGTTCCTCCAGAGCTACGACCAGTTGGCGCCGCTCGCGGAAACCGAGCGGCAGGCGTTTGCCGATCGCTACGTCGACACTTACCTCGAGCATCGCGGAGATCCCCGATGGCTGCAGTTCGGCATGGGGTCGTGGACCCAGCACGAACAGAGCTGGAGCTCCGCCAACGAGACCGTGCCGGGGTTGACGCTGCGCTATGAGAATCTCCTCGCCCGGCCGACGCGGGAGGTCGCGCGAATCTGTGAGTTCGTCGGACTGGAACGGACGCCGGAGCAGATCGAGGGGGCGGTCCGCGACTCTTCCTTCGAGCGGATGCGCGAGATCGAAGAGCAGGAGATCCGGGAGCGGCAATCCGGGTTTTTCTATCGACCGAACTTCGCCGCAGGGCACCGCCAGGGATTTCGCTTCATGAACCGTGGCCGGGAGGGGCTGGCCAGGCGACGTTTGCGGCCGGAGCAGCTCCAACGCGCGGAGCAGGCGTTCGAGGAGCCGATGCGGCAACTGGGTTACGCGTCGACTGCGGCTGGCGCAGGCTGCTCCTGAGCCTGCGGGCTCACACCGAGAAACCTCGCGATCTCACGGCCGACGACCGGCCCGACCGTTCCCTCTCGATTGAAATAGTCGTAGATACGCCGCCGGGTCGCGACGTCCAGCGCCAGCGCGTGCTCGCAGGCCTCGATGAGTCCGTCGAGATCGCCGTGCGCGTATCGCACGATCATCCCTGCCTCGGCCAGCGACGCGAGCCTCCCGCCCCGCTTCGAGTCTTCCGACACGGGCACCTGCCCCATGCAGCCCGCCCAGAATGGTCGATCGGTGTGCGCCTGATGCATCGTGTCGCCGCTGAACTTGCGCCCTTCGGGACACACGTGGACCTTGACGCGCGTGAACGCCTCCCTCTCCGCGACCGGTACCGAGTGATCGGTCACCGCCCGGAAGCGATCCTTGAAGTGCTGCTGAAGCGCCTCGATCTGACGCAAGCGGTGCGGCGTGACCCCGAGCTGTGAGCCGAGGAAGACGATGCTCTCTTCCGGCTGCTCGCAGAACGGATAGGCGAACGGGACGACGTTCGCGGTCCAGCTCGAGTGGATCGTGCGGCAGTCGGCGGGTAAGTGATCTCGCACGCGTTTGTCCAGCGGGTTTTCGTCATGGATCAAGACCGACAGATGGGGCGCGATGGACGACGAGAAGCAGTCCATCGTGTGGCTGGCATCGTCGTAGGCCCAGTACAGGACGCGGCCGCCACGAGCCTTGAATGCCTCGAGTAGCCGGCCGATGACCGGAGCGAAGGGTGCAGGGCGCTGCGCGATCAGAACCAGCCAGGGCTGGGCCTCGTCGAACTCGCGATGCGCCATGAGCTGGAGCAGGCCGGCCGGATCGGCGATGCGCGCCGGCGCGAACTCCAGGTCGGGATGTCGGAGATCGGAGAACGCCCTCAGGCACTCGCCGTCCCAGTCACAGTCGAGTCGCGCCATTCGCAGCAACTGCTCGCTGTCGGCATCGCTGACCCTGGAGCGTAGATCGCGGGCCGGAAGCCCCTCGAGATAGGACCCCGCGTCATGGAGCCCCTCGGCCCAATGAGAGAAGAAGACGATCCGAACCCGACTGGAGCTCATGCGGCCCTCCCCTATCGGTACCGTGAAGAGTCACGCTACTCGGTGAAAGCAAGAGCTGTGCCGTGCAACTGGAACCGGATTCCGGGAGGACAGGTCACCCACCGACGCATCGGCGTCGAAGGACCGACGCCGGCGCGCGAGGACGAACACGGGAACTCGTCGATCCGTTTCGGCGACAGAGCGGCGTCGGTCAGTCGGCGACGCAGACCCGGTTGCGTCCGGTCTGCTTCGCGCGGTAGAGCGCCCGGTCCGCGGCGCCGACGAGGCTGTTCAGGTCCTGCCCGTGCAGCGGCGCGTGGCCGACACCGATACTGATCGTGACACCGATGGTGGTGCCGCCCAGCGTGAAAGCGTGCGACTCGACGGCGGCGCGTATGCGCTCGGCGACCGGGAGCGCGCCGTCCGAGTCGACCTCCGCCAGGTAACTGACGAACTCCTCGCCGCCGTAACGTGCGGAGACGTCGGCGACGCGAATCGACGCGCGAATGAGCTCCCCGATCTCTGTCAGTACGTGGCTGCCCATCAGATGGCCGTGGCCGTCGTTCACGGACTTGAAGCGATCCAGGTCCATCATCAACACGGCCAGCGGCATCTCGTACTTGCGGCAGCGGCGCAGCTCCGCATCCAGCGCCAGGTACAGCGACTCCTTGGTCAGCAGACCGGTCAGCTGGTCGTACGTGATGCGGTCGCGGACCTCCGAATGGAACTTGGCGTCGACGTCGTCGAGGATCACGAACTTCAACAGTGTCCCGCCGATCTGGATCTTGTCGCCGTCGCGCAGCTCGACCGATTCCACCGGCACGGAGTTGACGAGCGTCCGATTGGTGCTCTTCAGGTCCGTGATCACGAACGACGTGGTCTCGCTCTTGCCGTCCCAGTCCCGGTCGATCCGGGCGTGCTGTCGGGAGGCCCCCTCGTCCGGCACACGAATGTCGACTTCGAGGCTTCGCCCGACGATGGTGCCGGTCTTGCGCAGACGGAAATCCCGGCCGATCTCGGCACCCTGCAACACGATCAACGAGGCGTGGCTCTTCCGCAGCCGCCCGACCGCGAGCAACTGTCCTTCGAGGGCAATCGTCGAGTCGCCGTCGTGCCGTGACATGCCGCGAATGTAGATCCTTCACCAGCGCCGGACAACGTTCTCGGAACCTACCCGACCCTCTCGGACGACTCCGCCGGCGAGAGCTGCCGCTTGCCGATGGCCAGCAGCGAGCAGTCGTCGTCGGGGGACTGCGGCTCGCACCAGGCCTCGACTGCGGAGAGAACGCCACCGACCGCCTGCTCCAACGGCTGATCTTGTCGATCGGCGATCCAGCCCAGTAGCCCGTCGAGTCCCACGTCCTGCTCGGCGCTGTTCGACGCCTCGGTGATGCCGTCGGAGTAGAGCCACAGCCGGTCGCCCGGGGCAAACTCGAGCTCGTGCTCGCGGAAGATGCCGTCGTCGAAGAAACCGATGGGGTGGCTTCCCGCCTCCAGGCCGATCGGCTCGCCGCCGGCCGGCACATAGACCAGTGGAGGGTGTCCCGCCGAGACCAAACGAAGTCGGCCGCTCGCGATGTGCAGCAGCCCGTAGACGATCGTGAAGTACTGCGAGCTTCCCCCACCGATCTGGAACATCTTGTTGAGTTTTCGTGCCACGCCGATGGGCTGGACGACGCGGTACCACGGAGGCTCGGTCAGTCGCTGCTTGAGCAACTCCGACTCGGACATGACGGGAGACATCAGACAGGAGACCTGAACCGAGAGCAGCGCCGACGACACGCCGTGACCGCTGACGTCCAGCACGTAGAACGCCATGTGGTGCTCGTCGAGCTGGAAGTAGTTCAGTAGATCGCCCCCCAGCTCGGCGCAGGGGCGCGCGCGCCAGGCCACCTCCATCCCCGGAACTTTCAAACCGGGTGTGGGAAGCAGCGCTCGCTGCACGCGCGCCGCCGACTGCAGCTCCCGCCGCATCAGCAGCTGGGCTTTCTCGAGCTGGAGGTTGGTCTCGGTGAGGATGCGGTTGTTGCGTGCGAGGTCCTCGCGCATGCGGGCCAGGCGCTCGGCCACCTGCATCCGGGCCCACAGCGTGCGAGGCTGGATCGGGCCGTACAGGAAGTCATCCGCCCCGGCGGCGATGCTGTGCTCGAGCTCGTCGTCCTCGGCGTCGCCGCCGGTCAGGACGACGTAGGTGTAGCGTCGGCCGGGACTGTTCCCGTTGCCGTTGCCGTCGACGGCCCGGATCTGCCGCAGTAGCTCCAACCCGTTCAAGCCCGGCAGATCGCACCCGGTGATCACGATTCCGTAGCGGCCCTGCTGGTAGAGCTTCCAGGCCTCGTTCCCGTCGAGGGTCAGCGCGACGTCGTAGCCCTTGTGACTCAAAGCCTGTTCCACGAGGGCGGCGCTCGACCGATCGCGCTGCGCAACCAGCACACTCGCCGATGGTCCTTCTTGCAACATGCCTCCGTCCCCCTGGGAGGTCCATCGGCACGCGAGGGTCGATTCTTGAATCCGACATCTCGGTCTTCCTGAAAAACCCCCGGGTGGCGGCCCCCCGGGGGTTCTTCAGAAAACCCGAGAGACCTCGAGGGAGAGTCCGGCAACAAACTGCGCACCACGTTGGGACGACTCAACCGCGGCGGGTCAAGATCCCGCCGGGTTGGACCCAGAGGGTGAAGTACTCGACGCCGACGGTCCACAGCGCACCGAGGCGCGTGCAGCGCGCGACGCGTCCGGTCGCCTGAAGCGGCCCGGCGTCGACTTTTACGATCTGGTAATCGCCGACGTGCTCGTCGAGGGTGAACCGTAGTCCGCGCGGGGACACGTCGCGCAACGTAGCTTCCGGCGGATGCGCCTGGGGCCAGTCCGTAAAGACGCGGATTTTCCGCCGGGTGGCGACCCGCAGGACCGCGCGTTGACCCGACGAGACGAAGACATCACCCCCGACCGGGCTCAGAGGACTCCGGCAAACCTCACAGCGAGACTCAGGATGTTCCATGGCTTCCACGCCGCAAGACGATTGACAGAACACGCAGCCCCCACTCGCTTCCGGCGCCGGACTCGCGGGAGGGCTGGGACCGGACGAACGATCGGCCCCGGCGGCCCGGGTGGAACCGTTGCGTCCGGGCTTCGACGCGAGCTGCCGGTCGTATTCCTGCCGTTGGTCCGGATCGGATACGACCGAGTAGGCCTCATTGATCAAGGCGGCGTTGCGGTGATCCCCGCCGCGGTCGGGGTGGGCGTCCATCTGCAACATCAGCGCGCGATAGCTCGATCGGATGATCTCCGCCGGCGCATCCGGCTGGACGTGGAGGATACGGTAGTAGTTACGACGGTTCTGCAAGGCTGCTCCCAGGCAAAGAGACGGCGCGAGGCCGGGCTCGGCGACGACGGGCGCCCCGACCGGGGGTTTTGCGGAGTTCCTCGCTCAAGTATGGGGCCGGACCGGCCGAAGAGCACGTCAGGGACGTGTAACAGGGAGCCGAGGAACCGTGAGGTTCCGGGCTCGGGGGCCCTTGGAGGTCGTCGGGCACACACGGAGGAACTCATAGTGCAAGGCGTAAGCGCCAGCAAACGAAAAACGGCCGAGGGTAAGCAGAGCCTACCTGTACCGCCGAGGATCATCGCCCGCGTCGTCGAGGTGGCTGCGGCCCCCGATTCGACCGCTGCGGACCTGGCATCGTTGATCGGAACGGACCCGACGCTGACGGCCGAGGTCCTGCGCGCCGTCAACTCGGCGCACTACGGCCTACGCGGGAACGTCTCCACGGTCCACCATGCGGTGGCGCTGATGGGGATGACCGCGGTGCGCAACCTCGTTCTGTGCATCGGCGTCAAGACGCTGTTGCGCACCGACGACTCCAAGAGCGGCCAGCAGGAGATGTTCTGGGAATGCTCGATGCGCCGAGCCGCCGCCTCCGTGTGCCTGGCCAATCGGCTCGGGCTCGAGGGACCCGACGAGTACTTCACTTCAGGTCTGTGTCTGGACGTCGGTGCTGCCGTGATGCAGCGCCAAGACGCTTCGCTCGAGTCCGTCATGGCCGAGATGACGAATCGGGCGGCCGCCGAACGTCTCGCGGCCGAGCGGGAACACGGCCAGGGCCACGATTGCTTCGGCGCCGACCTGCTCGGCAGTTGGGGACTTCCGGGCACCCTGAGCGAGACGGTTCGCTTCCATCACCGTCCGGAGGAGGCCCCGAGAGAGCTCCGCACCCGTTGCCGTGTCGCGAATGCGGCCGAGGCGATCGCGGACCTACTGCAGATCGAGGACAAGGCCAGGGCTCTCGACGAGGCGATGGAACGGATCGGGAGCCTGGGGCTCGATCCGAACGCGTTGCAGGACATCGTCGGCGAAGTCATCCGGCGGGTAGAAGAAGCCTCCGAGATGCTACAGCTCAAGGTCGGCGAGCAGCCGACCTACGCGGAGATCGTGGTCGTGGCCAGTGACGCGTTGCTTGCACTCAGCCTTGCGAGGCAGCCGATCGAGCGCGAGCTGGTCGAGCATCAGCAGCTTGCGGCAGACCTCATGCGACGCAACGAAGAGCTGGAGCAGAAAGCCGCATCGGATCCGCTGACCAATCTCGCCAATCGAGGAACGCTCGACGTGGTGCTCGAGCGGGACCTGGCCCAGACCAGGCGGCAGAACGCGGCCATGACGTTTCTGATCGGCGATATCGATCATTTCAAGAGCATCAACGATCGATACGGTCACCCGGTGGGAGACGTCGTACTGCGTGGCGTTTCCGAACTGCTGAAGACGACACTGCGCCGGGCGGATCTCTGCGCTCGGTACGGCGGGGAGGAGTTCGCGATGGTCCTTCCGTTCACCGACGCGACGGACGGGCAGTTGGTTGCCGAGCGGTTGCGCCAGCGGATCAAGACCGCGTCGTTCGAATGGCGCGGCGAGGCCATCTCCGTGACGATCAGTATCGGCGGATACACGGTGCGGAGGGGCGCGGAGTCCGAGCCGGAGGCCGTCATCGAGAACGCCGACGGCGCACTCTACCGGGCCAAGTCGGAAGGACGAGACCGGGTCTGCTGGTGCGACGACGCCGCGATCTGATCGACCGCCGGTCGGCGGGGAGGTATCGAGTTGCCAGAGACGGTCCAGAGCCACAAACGCAGATTCGCCCGAGTCCGTCTGCGGATCCGAACACGTTTTCGTATTCTCACCGCCGAGATCGCCGAGGACCTTCGCGAGAAACTGATGGACACTCCTTCGGTCTGGGCACCCGAGAACGAAACCGTGCTGATCGATCTGGCCAGCACCGGTTCGTCCAACGAGGCGATGCTCGCGCGAGCGGTCCTGGGACTGGCTCGGCAGGTCGGCCGTCTCAGCCACAGTGTTTTCGACTCGACCGGGCCCAACGCTGTGGGTACGTTGCATCAACTGAGCGGCGGCGGCGGATTGCTGTCGAGCTCGGCCGCGCTTCAGCCAGGCGAACAGCTCGACCTGCGGATGTGGGACGAAGACCCGCAAGTGCCGCCGATCCGGATGCTCGCCGAGATCGTCCGGGTCGATCACCCCACGCCCGGGCCTTTTCCCCTGCGTTTCACCGCCATCCATCCCCAGGATCGCGAGCGCCTCATCCGCTACCTCTACGAAGTCCAGCGTCGCGCCCTGCGCGAGGCTCGGACCGCCGCCGACTAACAGGCTCCCGCTAAAGTCTCGCGAGGAGCGGCCGATAAAGGGGTAGTCAACGCCGGGTCACAGGGGTCCGGCGCCGAACGAACGGCGTTTCCACGGCGATGGAGCCCTGAACGGCGTATCAAGGAGCACCCTAATGGGACAATTTTCGGTTGTGAACAACATCGCATCGATCAATGCGCTCGAGCGCCTCGGTCGAACCAACGTCGGACTGAACAAGACGTTGGAGCGCCTGTCCTCGGGCCTGCGGATCAACTCCGCGGCCGACGATGCGTCCGGACTCGCCATCGCCGATGGCCTGCGCGCCGACGTTGCGGCCCTGAACCAGGCTGTTCGCAACGCCAACGACGGCATCTCGGTAGTGCAGGTCGCCGACGGCGCCCTGTCCGAGATCTCCAGCTTGCTGCAGCGCGCCGTCGCGCTGTCCGAGCAGGCCGCCTCGGATACCTCCGGTCTGGACAGCGGCAGCGCCAAGACCGCGCTGAACGACGAGTACCAAGAGATCCTCATTGAGATCAACCGCATCAGCCTGACGGTGGACTTCAACGGCCGCGAGCTCTTCGGAAGTTCCGGTGCGACCTTCGACGTCCAGGTCGGTGCGTCGACGACCCAGGCCAACAACGTCATCACGCTGACGACCAGCGCGTTGGACTCGGTGGCCGGCAACCCGGGCACGCTCGGTCTGACCGGATCGAACGCGGGCATCTCCGTCACGACGACGGCGCTGAACACCAAGGCGGGTGCACAAACCGAGCTCGGGTTGATCCGGACCGCGATCGACGACATCTCCAGCCGGCGCGGCAACCTCGGTTCCGCGCTGAACCGACTGGAGGCCACGGTCAACGTCGTGGCGACCCAGGCGCAGAACCTCCAGGCCGCGGAGAGCCAGATCCGTGATGCGGACATCGCGACGGAGATCGTGAACCTGACGAAGTTCCAGGTGCTCAACCAGACCGGCCTTTCGGCCCTGGCCCAGGCCAACGCCAGCGCGCAGAGCGTGCTGTCGCTTCTCGGATAGCTTCTGACGATCCAGCCGAGGGGGCCCGCCGTGGGCCCCCTCTCTTCGATCGAGGCTTGTCATGAACCAGGTGACCCCGACCGCTGGGAACGTGAAGGCGGTGGCCCCCGCCGAGCCCAGCTCGGAATCGACCCAGTCCGCGGCCCGCAGTGCCCAACCGTCCAGCGATCCCGTACCCGCCCAGCGCGAGACGCTGCGCGGCCTCTCCGTGCGCGTCGAATCGGCCGGGCGGAGCGCGGAGTTCTCCTACGACGAAAGCGTCAATCGCGTGGTCGTGAAGATCTACTCCTCGGCCAATGAGCCACGCGAGATCGTCCGACAGATTCCCGCCGAGGAGTACCTGGCCTTCGCCGCGCGCTACCGCGAGATGCTGGGTGTCTTGTTCGACGAGCAAGTCTGACCCGTACCAAGGGAGTTCCTATGCAGATCGGCCAGTTCAACTTCGGCGGCCTCGCCAGCGGCATCGACACGCGAGCGTTGATCGACGCCATCCTCCAGGCGGAACGCCAGCCCATCCAGCGGCTCGAGATCAAGCGGAGTCAACTCAACGCCCGCGATTCCGCACTCGGCGACCTGCGTGGGCAAGTGAACGGCGTGGTCGACGCGCTGAAGGGTCTCTCGAAGGAGACCACGTTGAACGGCCGGGTGACGACGGTATCGGACGAGACGGCGTTTCTCGCCACCGCCGGAACCGGCTCCGACATCGGTTCCTTCTCGATCGAGGTGCTCGAGCTCGCGGCGGCGGCGAAGGTCAAGTCCAACGGCCTTGCAGCGTCCGACCAGAGCCTGGTCAGTGCCGGTACGATCACGATAACGTCCGGCGACAACGACCCGATCACGATCGACGTCTCTCCCGGTTCGGGCAACGACGATCTGCGCTCGGTGCGCGACGCGATCAACGATGCGGACGCCGGCGTGGAGGCCTCGGTCCTCTTCGACGGCAGCGAATACCGGCTGATCGTACGCGCCGAAACCTCCGGAGTCGACAACGACCTGGTCATCACGGACTCGACGAACCTCGGCCTCGGGGACCCCTTGAACGTGGTCACCGCAGCCTCCGATGCTCGCGCGGAAGTCGACGGTATCGAGATCACCGGCTCGAGCAACACCCTGACGAACGTCATCGAGGGCGTGACGCTCGACCTGCTGTCCCCGAACGAAGGAACGCCGGGCACCCTCACGGTCGAGAAAGACGTCGACGGCGTGATAGGCGCCGTCCAGGAGCTCGTGACGGCCTACAACTCGGCCACGGAGTTCCTGAATGCGCAGTTCAAGACCGACGCACCGGGGCCGCTGTCCCGCGAGGGCCTTGCGCGCCGACTTCAACTGGATCTGCAGAGCCTGGTGACCGGAGGCGTGGACGGGATTCCGTTCGGCGAGATCCGCTCGTTGTCCGCGATCGGTGTCTCGTTCGACGGTCGGTCCGGCGCCCTATCGGTCGACACCGGAGAGCTTCGCGAACAGCTGGAGACGCGTTTCGACAGCGTCGTGGGCTTGTTTCGCAGCGGCGGGACCAGCTCGGACTCGCGAGTCCTCTTCGTCTCGTCGGATGCGACGACCGAGGCCGGCGAGTATGCCGTCGAGATCAGCCAGGCCGCCGAGCAGGCAAGCGTGGTGGGAGATCGCGACCTTTCGGGCGGCATGCGACGCAGAGACACGTTGACGATCACGGTCGGCGCCGACGTGGTCGACGTCGACCTGGCCAGGGACATGACGATCGGCGAGGTCGTCGACACGGTCAACGCAGCCCTGGAAAGCGCGGGAATCGCGGCCACGGCGTTCGACGAGAGCGGCAGGCTGCGCATCACGACGGACGGATTCGGATCGGACCAGAGCATCACGGTCGAGGCCACGGGTAATCACGCCGGCTTTCGCAGAGCTCCCACCAACGACCTCGGGCAGGATGTTGCCGGCTCGATCGGCGGGGTGGCCGCGACGGGCTCGGGCCAGACCTTGACGGCGGCGGACGGCGAGAGCTTCGCCGGTCTTGTCCTCCAGATCACCGCGACGGCTGACGATATCGCCGCGACGAGCGGGCAATTCGGCACGATCTCGTTCACTCAAGGCCTCACCGGCCGGCCGATCGGCGAGCTGACCGAGATCACCCGACTGGGTGATGGGCGCATCGACTCGTCCCAGGATCGAATCGACGATCAGCTCCGCGCGATCGAAGACGAGATCACCCGAATCGAAGAGCGGCTCGTCTCGCGGGAGGCGCGACTGGTTCGGACCTTCGCGGCCGCGGAGCAGGCGATCTCGTCGCTTCAGGCCCAGCAGTCTCGCCTGGGCAGCTTCCTGTCCGTCTGATCCGGGAGATCGATCTTGAGCCTACCGACCACCAACTCGTTTGCCGCCGACGCCTACCGCGCCCAGGACGTTCAGGGCGCCGATCCGATCGGGCTGATCGTTCGCGTGTACGACGAGGCGTCTCGAAGTCTGGCCCTGGCGCGAACCGCCCTGACCGATGGGGACGCCGCGGCGAAGGGCAAGCACATCCAGAAGGTCCTACGTTGTCTGGGGGAACTGCAGGCGTGTATCGACATGGATCGTGGAGGTGAAGTGGCCCGGAACATGGACCGTCTCTACGACTACATGCAGCGTCGTTTGATGACCGGACAGCTGCGTGACGACGACGAGGCGTTCGGCGAGGTCGCAACGTACTTGACCGATCTGGGTGACGCGTGGCGTGAAGCGAGTCGCCGCCCCCAGCAGAGGGACCGAACATGAACTCGCACGAGACTGCTCAGGAACCGTCGCTCCGACTCGACGCGGTCGTCGAGGCCACGGATGCGCTGCTCGACGCCGTCCACAAGGCCGACCCGCAAGCCATCGACGAAGCCCTGACTCGGCGGGGGGAGACGATCCGATCTCTCGAGCTCGCACTCGAGCAGGCCGGCGGCGGTCATCCCCCGCTCGACACGGCTCTTCTTCGAGAGCGATCCGATGAGGCGTTCGCACAGCTCGAGCAGCTTCGTGAGCAGCTCGGTACCGCACTGCAGCGACTGCGTCAGGACGCCGGAGCGATTCGCTCCTACACCGCCAAGTCGCAGGGTTCGGGCGTACTGGAGCGGGTGGGCTGAGCGTCGATCAGCCCCTCGTACTCGAGCCGTCGCAGCCTGTCGAGAAACGTCGTGCGCTTGAGGCCGAGCAGTCCGGCCGCGTGTGCCTTGTTTCCGTGGGTCAACTCCAACGACTGCAGGATCAGGTCTCGCTCGAGGCCGTCCAGTGCAGCCTTCAACGAGGTTCCCTCTTCGGTGAGCAACGGACTCGCGGCGTTCCAGCGCGGCGTCCTCGGTAGCGACGAGATCTCCGGCGGCAGGTCCCCTCGATCCAGGCTGTCGTTCGACCCCGCGAGCACGTAGGCGTATTCGATCGCGTTGGCCAGCTCGCGCGCGTTCCCCGGCCACGTGTAGGCGGAGAACGCGTCCATCGTCTCCTGCGGTACCTGCTTGACCGGCACCGTCATGCGGTCGGCGATGCGGCGCGAGAATTCTTGAATCAGGGCCGGGATATCGACCGCGCGGTCGCGAAGCGTCGGCATCTCCATCGGGAAGATGCTCAACCGGTAGAACAGGTCCTGTCGGAATGTCCCCTCTTCGACCATCTCCTTGAGCGCTTCGTTGCTTGCCGCGACGACCCTCACGTCGACCGGCCTGGACTCGGTCGACCCGAGACGCGTCACCTGTCGCTCCTGCAGTACCCGCAGCAGGCGGATCTGAGCCTGCGGGGTCATCGTCGAGATCTCGTCCAGGAACAGCGTCCCCCCGTCGGCCTGCTCGAACACTCCGGCTCGATCGCGGTCCGCGCCGGTGAAGGCACCCTTGACATGACCGAACAGCTCGCTTTCCAGCAGGGTTTCCGGAATGGCACCGCAGTGGACTCGAACGAACCGGTGCCGGTG
The DNA here is from genome assembly GCA_024226515.1 of bacterium. Taxonomy (GTDB): domain Bacteria; phylum Acidobacteriota; class Polarisedimenticolia; order Polarisedimenticolales; family Polarisedimenticolaceae; genus JAAELQ01. The sequence continues at coordinate 380,596 of JAAELQ010000116.1, read as the reverse complement.
GCGGGTCGGGTGACGCTCGTGCAGCAGCGCGGCCGCCATTTCCTTGCCGGTTCCGCTCTCGCCGAGCAGCAAAACCGTCGTGTCCATCGGTGCGACCTGACACAGACGCCGATGGACGGGGACCATCGCGCCTCGCCCGACGATCATCCGTCGCTCGATTTCGGTGGCGGGTTCCCCGTGGACGTCGGCTCGCTCGATTTCATGGCTCATTTCGCTGGACACTCCCTGTTCGTCCCCGTCCGGATCGGTCTCGACGGCCCAAAAGAACAATTCACTTAATTAGGTAAATCATTTTTTTAGTTACAATTTCGACACCGCAAAACATAATTCTCGCCTTGGGTTTGTCAACAAGCTCGTGCATCCCTTCGAGTGGATCACGATCGGGGCGGGAGGGACGCTCCTCCGACGCCTGGCGCGTGCCCGGGGTGTCGGAGGATCGACTGTTCCTCGATTCCGTCTGGTTTTCTGAGACTTTTCGGGCATGACCGGGCGGGAACGCGGTTTGCAAAGCCGTCCGTTCGATGTCCGAAATCCTTCGCAGATACGGAACCGCCGTCGCCGTGGCGTTGATCGCCGTCGGATTTCTGTACGCGCAGCCTGCCCCGCCGGAGGTCGACGCGCTGGTCGCCCTCGTGGGATCCGCCTCTGCCTCCGAGCCCCAGCGAACCCAGGCGCTCGCAGACCTGCGGACCGCTGCCGCCGGCGGACTCCAGGACGCGCGGACACGCGACGCGATCTTCGCGCTCGGCCGGTTGGGAGCCGAGGCGGGCCTCTCGCCCGCCGAGGCGATGGAGCGGATGACCCAGGCGGTCAGCCTCTACCCCGACGACCCGCGCGCGGTCGAAACGCTGAAGAGTCTCGCCTCGGCTCAGCTCGAGATCGACCAGCGGTTGGCGGCCCACTGGACGCTGCTGCGACTCCTGGCGAGACCCGATGCGTCCGCAACACCCGAGCTGTTCGCACAGGCCACGCTCAACGCGGTCCTCGTGGAGGACATGGCCTCCGCGATGGACTGGTCGCATCGGGTCGACGTCGAAGCGCTCGACGACGAGCTCCGCGAGCGCACGCTGCTCGTGCGGCTGGAATCGGCAAGCACCCTCGGGCGTCACGCAGAAGCGGTCGCGGCGCTGGATCGGTTGGACCTCCTCGGCTCGACGCACCTGCGTGCGCGGGCCGATGCGCTGATTGCCGCGGCCCGAACCGAGCAGGCCGTCGGACGACACGAGGCGGCCGCGGCCCGTTTCGAGACCTTCGTCAATATCCATCCGAACCACGCGGAACGGCCCGAAGCGATGCTCGACCTCGCGCGCCTGCAGTCCGACCTGCATCGCGCGAACGCAGCCGGCCGCACCTACGATTGGCTCATCACCGACTACCGCGGCTCCACACAGGCGGATTGGGCGCGACTGGAACGCATCGAGATCACCTCGGCCTCCGACGTATCGCGGCGCGCCCTGGCCTATCGCGAGGCCGCCCACACGGTCGACTCGAACGAGGCGGTCGAAGACGCTTGCCGTCGACTTCTGGAGCTGCTGCTGACGGACGGCCGGCCGCTGGATGCCGTGGCCGAGCTGAGTCGCATGGTGCGCGAGTCGCCTCCGGTCGTGAAGGTCGCCGCAATCCGGCAGTTGACCCGAGGTGCCGAACCTGCGGTCGGGCTGCTCGTGGACCGCGAGGACTGGGTGGGGCTGCTGGCGGCGGTGGCACAGCTCGAATCATCCAAGATCCCCCTCCCGGCGTCGCTCACCGCGTCGGTCGCGACGGCCCGGCAACGACTCGGACTCGAGACCCGCGACGAACAGGTCGAGGCGGCCACGGCCATGGCTCTGGAGGGTCGGTGGAGCGACGTCGTGCCGGCCCTCGATCGCCCCACACGTGCGGCCGACCCACAGGGGCCGGGGGCGATCCGGGCCCGACTGCGCAGCGAAGCGCTATGGCGTGACGGCGACGACGCGTCTGCCCTCGCGCTGCTCGATGCCGCGCTGTCCTCGACGGCTCCTCCGGACCAGGAGCGCCCTCTCCTCGTCCTGCGTGCGGACGTGCGTTTCAGCGCCGGAGATCGCCCGGCTGCTTGCCAGGACTACCGAAAGGCGGTGGGCCTCGCTCGATCGAGCTGGGTGGAGCACCAGCTCACACACTGCCCCCCGAACGATGGCGATGGAGGAGATGACTGATGGATTCCGGGAGCCCACCGCGTGAGCGACTCGAGCGCGCCTTTCAAGGTTTCGAGAAGGCTTCGGTCCACCTCGAGCAAGGACACTCCGCGCTACGTGTGGAAGTTGAATCGCTTCGCAGACGACTGCTGGATGCCCAGCGCAGGCTGGGTACGGTGCTCGACAGTCTCAGGACCGGCGTGGCCGTCGTCTCCGCCGAGGGTGAGATCCTGCGCGCCAATCGCGCCTTCGAGGGGATGCACCTCGTCGAGCCGCGGGGGCGGATGATCGACCCGGTCGTTCTGCAACGCTTGCACGGACAGGCCGGCGGGGGCGTGGCCCGCCTGCGCAGGCGCACGGTCGACGGCGATCGAGACCTCGCCGTGACCGTCGTCCCGGTGGGCGATGAGACCGAGACCCGCGTATTGAACGTCCAGGACATCACCGACATCCGGCGGCAAGAGGAAGAGGGCGGTCGCCGACGACGCCTCGAGGCGTTGGGGCGCATGGCCGCCGAGCTGGCTCACGAGGTACGCAATCCCCTCGGGAGCATTCGGCTGTTCGCGACCATGCTGCGCGACGAGATCGGCGACGGCGAGCAACGGGAGATGGCCGAGCACATTCTCGACGCCAGCGGCAGCCTGGAGGGTACGGTCTCGAATCTGTTGAGCTTCGCCTCCCCGACGAGGGGCACGAGGCGCCGGGTCGATCTTGCGCAGATTGCGCGCGAGACCTGCGTGCTGCTTCGCCCGACCTGCGAGGTGCGCGGCGTGACGCTCGAAGGACCGGACGGGAATCGATCCTGCACCCTGTCCGCCGAGCCCGAGGCGCTGCGTCAGGTGCTGCTCAATATCGTCGGCAACGCACTGGCCGCCACCGAGCGCGGGGGTCGCATTCGCGTGCGTACCGAGAGGGTCGCCGACCGGATCGAGCTGGAGGTCGAGGACAACGGCAAAGGCATCACGGCCGAAGACCTCCCTCGGGTTTTCGACCCTTTCTTCAGCCGTTCGGACGGGGGGACGGGCCTCGGCCTGTCGATCGTCCACGGGATCGTCGAACGCTATGGAGGCCGGATCGCCCTGGAGAGCGAGTGCGGACGCGGTACGCGAGTCCGGATCGAGCTTCCCGAGCGGCCAAGCCAGGAGACCCTCGATGAGTGATCGAATCCTCGTCGTCGACGACGAGCAACAGCTCGCCACGGCCATGAGTCGCGTGCTGCGGCGCGCCGGCCACGTCGTCGACATCGCGCACGACGGCCATGAAGCGATCTCGCTGCTGACCCAACGTGGCTACGCGTTGGTGATCAGCGACCTGCGCATGCCCGTGATGGACGGGCACGAGTTGCTCAAACGAGCCCGCAAGGTCCGGCCGGACATACCCTTCGTCATCGTCACGGCCTACGGGACCGTGGAGTCGGCCGTGACCTGCATCCGCGACGGCGCGCTCAACTACCTGACCAAGCCGTTCTCGCCGCAAGCTCTGGAGGCAGCCGTCCACGAGATCCTGGGCGTCGGAACGAGGGACTCGGAGCGTCCCGTCGACTTCTGTGCCGAGGATCCGGTGACGCTGGAGGTGCTGGCCCTGGCCCGGCGGGCCGCACGGACGGATGCGACGGTGCTCCTGGAGGCGGAGTCCGGGGCGGGAAAAGAGATCTTCGCGCGTTTCATTCATCGAGAGAGCGCTCGATCGGACGGGCCCTTCGTGGCGGTCAACTGCGCGGCCATGCCGCGCGAGCTGCTGGAGGCCGAGCTCTTCGGACACTGCAAGGGTGCTTTCACCGGCGCGCTGCGGGAGCGAAGAGGGCACTTCGAGCTGGCGGACGGTGGCACACTGCTGCTGGACGAGGTCGGCGAGATGACGCCCGATCTGCAGTCGCGTCTGCTGCGCGTGCTGCAGGATCGCGTCGTCCAGCGACTGGGCAGCGAACGTCCGACCTGCGTCAACGTCCGCGTGATCGCGGCGACCAATCGCCGTCTCCGCGACGAGGTGGCCGCCCGTCGTTTTCGTGAGGATCTTTACTACCGACTCAACGTCTTACCTCTTTGCGTCCCACCACTGCGGGACAGGCCGGGTGACATCAAGCCGCTGGCGCTGCTGTTCGCTCGGCGCTACGCAGGAGCGCACGCCCGCCTGACGCCGCGCGCGTTGGCCCTTCTCTGCGCGCACGGTTGGCCCGGCAACGTCCGCGAGCTGGAGAATGCCATCCAGCGCGCGACGATTCTCGCCGGGCACGGGGAGATCGATCTCGATCACTTCGACCTTCAGCCCTCGCTCACCGCGGAAGCACCGCCGGCGATCGCACAATCGCTCGAGAAGGCCGAATGGGAAGCGATTCGTCAGGCCTTGCTCCAGGCTTCGGGCAACCGCCAGCGCGCAGCGGAAACTCTCGGGATCTCGCCGCGCACGTTGCGTCACAAGCTGAAGTGCTACCGCGATGACGGAATGCCGGTCCTCGAGCCGATCCGATGAGTCGGACTCCCGACTTCCGCGCGGCACGTTCTTGCCGGCCGTTCGGCCGTTTTCGGCCGGTGGCGGCAAATCGCGATCGGCCGCGACGCTCGCGAAGCTCGGGCACGCGGGTTGCAAGGTCAGATTCCGGATTTGCGGCGGAGACGAGAACTCCCTTGATAGGAAAACGGATATGAACATTCAGCGGCCGGATTCGATGGTGAACGCGCTGCACACGACGCTGGCCAAGACGTCACGGCGGTCCGAGGTCGCCGCGTCGAATCTGGCGAACGTCGACACGCCCGGCTATCGGTCGCTCGAAGTGCGCTTCGACGACGTCCTTTCTCTGGGTGGCGGCCTACGGCGAACGGACGGCCGACACCTGCAGCCCGTCCGATCCGAACCCCATGACGGAACGCTCGTCGATTCGCCGGCGACGCGGATCCGCGAAGACGGCAACACGGTGAACATCGACCGCACGATGACACAGTTGACGCTGCTGCAGGGTCGCTACCGTGCGTCCGCCGAGTTGTTACGCAAGCGCTTTGCACTGTTGACCTACGCCGTCACCGACGGAAGGAGCTCAAGATGAGTTTAGCCAGAGCAATGGCGATCGGAGCCGGCGGCCTGGAGGCGCAACGCACCCGTATGGAGTTGGTCGCGTCGAATCTGGCGAATGTCGGAACGACGCGAACGTCCGAGGGCGGTCTCTACCGCCGCAGAACGCCCGTCTTCGTGGCCCAACCCATCGCCGCAGAACGCTCCGATCCCCTCGGGCAGGCGCTCTACGCGGTTCGCGTCGAACGGATCGCTGAGGATCCGTCGGCGCCGCTGATGCGCTACGAGCCCGGCCACCCGCACGCGAACGCCGACGGAGAGGTTGCCTACCCGAACGTCGATCCGGTGCGCGAGATGGTCGATATGCTCTCGGCCACGCGTTCCTACGAAGCCCAAGTAACTCTGGTCCGCAGCGTGCGCGAGATGATGAGCGGCGCGTTGCAGATCATCGCCTGAGGAGACTGAGCATGGACCCGGTTTCCAATATCGGACCGATTCGAGGCCTCGAGGAGATTCCGGGCGCCTCCGACGTCGGCCGAGCCGATTCCGGAAGCGGCTTCACGGATGCGCTCAAGGAGGCGGTCCAAACCGTCGACGAGCTGCAGCACGAGAGCGAAGCCAGTCAACTCGCATTCGCGCGGGAAGAAGACATCGACCTGCACGACGTCCTGATCAAAGTCGAGGAGGCGGAGATCGCGTTCAAGACGATGATGCAGATTCGCAACAAGTTGGTCGAAGCCTACCAGGAAGTCATGCGGATGGGCTCGTGATGTCGAGCCTGTGTCGCGCCTCGGACATTGACGCGCAGCGCGCGATCACCGGAGTAAGTCGTTGCCCGATCTCCTGACGAACATTCGCGACGCGTTCTCGCGACTCACGCGGAAACAGAAAATCCAGATCGCTCTGGCACTCGTCGGCACCCTCGGATTGGTCTGGGGTGTGTCGCATAACGCCACTCGAATCCGCTACGAAACGCTGTTCGCGCGACTGGATGCCGACGATGCGGCCCAGATCGTCTCGGCCCTGAAAGAACGCCAGGTGCCCTACGAGCTGAGTCGAGGCGGGACTGCCGTCGACGTGCCGACCGACCTCGTCGACGAGCTCCGCATCGAGTTCGCCGGCGAGGGAATGCCACGCGGGGGCGGAGTCGGGTTCGAGATCTTCGACAAACCGACGTTCGGGCTTTCCGATTTCGTTCAATCCGTCAATTACCGCCGGGCCCTCGAGCGCGAGCTCGCTCGGAGCATCCAGAGTCTGGAGTCCGTGCAGTCGGCCCGTGTTCACCTTGCGTTGCCCGACGACAGCGTGTTCGTCGATGAGCAGCAGACGGCGAGCGCCTCCGTCGTCGTTCGCCTACGCGGGGCGACCCCTCTCCCGCGCAATCGCGTGAATGCGGTGGCTCTACTGGTGGCCAGCGCGGTCGAGGGACTGGATGCGTCGCGTGTAAGCGTCATCGACGGTCACGGCCGGATGCTCAGCAACGGAAGTGGCGACGTGGGCGACGAAGGGCTGTCCGGAACGCAGCTCGAGACGAAGACGGCCATGGAGCGGCGGATCGAATCGACCCTCGTATCGATAGTCGAACCTGTCGTCGGCGCCGGAAGAGTCCGGGCGCGCGCGACCGTCGAGCTGGAGACGGCACGCGTAGAGCGCGTCGAGGAGACTTACGACCCGGATGCGGCTGTGATTCGCAGCGAGCAACGCAGCAAGCGGCGCAACTCCGGGTCGGGTCCGGGAGGTGTCCCCGGAACGACGTCGAACTTACCTGATGCCGGTGGAGCCCGAGTCAACGCCGGCGGCGGAGCCCTCGACGAGTCTCAGACGGTGACGCGGAACTTCGAGATCAACAAAGCCGTGTCGACCATCGCGGAGCCGCGGGGCACGCTGCTGCGCCAATCGGTTGCGGTCGTCGTCGATCACGCCGTGGCTCCGACCGACGATCAGGACGAGTCGACCGAGCAGGCTCCCCTCCCCCGCACGGACGAGGAGATGCAGAAGATCACGGCCCTCGTGCGTGCCGCGGTCGGTATCGACGAGGAGCGCGGCGATCTGTTGATCGTCGAGAACGTGCCGTTCGACGAGGCTCTCATACCCACGATCGGCGAGGAGGGCGGGAACTGGACCGGACTCGTACTTCAGATTCTGCGCTACGCGGCGCTGCCGCTTTCGGTTCTGCTGATCGCGCTGCTCGTGATTCGTCCCGGCATCGCGGCGTTTCGCGCGATGCGGCCGGAGGAGAGCGAGGGTCCGATGACGATCGGCCAGCTGCAGGCGCAGCTCGGTGAAGGTTCGGCCCAACTGGAAGGTCAGTCCAGCCTTCGCATGAAGCTGATCGAGGCGGCACGCAGCGACCCCGAAGCCGCGGCGCTCGTCGTGAAGAGCTGGGTCGGCAACCGCAGCGAGCAATAGCGCATGGGAATGGGTGAAACGGAACCGGGAACACGCGAGGCGGCGATCCTCATCGTGCTGCTCGGGCACGAGGTGGGTGGCAAGCTGCTGCAACAGATGCCGGCCGACCAGGCCTCGGCGATCATCTCGGAGGTGGCCACCATCGACGAGATCGAGCCGAGCGTCGCACAGAACGTACTCGAGACCTACTTCGAGATCGCCGTTCGGCCGGAACGTCCCCGCGGCGGGCCGGAGACGGCCCAGCAGTTGCTGAAGAGCGCGGATCTACCCGAGGCGTTGGCGGGCGACATCCTCGTCGAAGAGCCGGAGAGCACCGCGTCGTTCTTGCGGCCGTTGCTCGAGCCACCGCCGGATGTCCTCTCCGAAGTCCTGGCCGGCGAGCACCCCCAGACGTCGGCGCTCGTACTGCTGAACCTCGGAGCCGAAAAAGCGGCCAGCGTGTTTGCGACGATGCCGGAAGAGGTGCGAACGCAGGTTCTCTCCCGCATGACGACATTGCGTCAGGTACGACCCGAGATCCTGGAGGAGGTCGCCTCGTGCCTGGGCGATCGCTTGCAGCAACCCGTCTCCACGGCGAGCGCGAAAGACGACGGAGGTGGCATCGAACGGACCGCCGAGATCCTCCAGATGATGGGCCGTGCCGAGGTGCGCAGTCTGCTCGAGGCTCTCGAGGCGGAGGATCCCGAGCGCGCGGCGAAGCTGCGTGAGCTGGTCTTCACGTTCGACTCGCTGTCTCTGGCCGACGATCGGGGAATCCAGGCGCTGCTGCGCATGGTCGAGACGAAGACGATCGCTCTCGCGCTGCAAGGCGTCGAGCAGAGCCTCGCCGACCACTTCCTGAACAACCTCTCCGAGCGCGCCGCCTCGATGCTCAGGGAGGAAATGGAGTTCCTGGGCACGGTTCGTCCGGCGGACCAGGAGGCCGCGCAGAAGGAGATCACCCAGCAGGCCCTCGAGCTCGAGAAACAGGAACAACTGGCCTTCAGCGATCCGCAGTCGGATGAGTGAGCCCGTGGACGGCCCGATGGAATCCCCACGCGTCATCGACGAGCCCTCCGGTCTCGGGCGGCCGTTTCGTGACCCCGAATCGGAAACCGAGTCCGATGTTCCAACAGGGGAACAGGGCGAGGAGATCGCGCAGCCCGAGGAGGACCGGGAGTCGCTGCTCGCGAGGGTACGCGACGAGGGCTATCGCGAGGGGCTCGAGGAGGCGAACGCGCAGCTCGAGATCGAGCTTCAAACGGTTCGACAGGAACTCGGGCGGTCCCTGGAACAGCTTGCCTCCGTGGAGCGTTCGCTGACTCGACGCCACGAAGCCTCGTTACTCGGAGTCGCCATCGAGGCCGCGTCGAGAATCGCGCGCCAGCGCATCGAGCAAGGCGATCCGGTCGCGAAGCGTGCGTTTCGCGAAGCGATGGACGAGCTGCCGTTGTCCGGGCGACTGCGGGCTCACGTGCACCCGGAAGACGAGAGCTGCGTCGCGGAGGCGGCCTGCGCCGAGATCGAGGCCGGCCGACTCGAGCTGGTTTCGGACCCGTCCGTGACCCGTGGAGGGGTCGTGATCGAATCCGACGTCGAGAAAGTCGACGCCACTCTGGAAGTTGCCGAGCAGCGAGCCCGCACGGCGGCTCTCGGCGGCCGGGAGCACACATGACCGACAGCGCGACGCCGAGTCTGCAAAGTGCCGTGACTCGGCTTCGACAGGCGCGTCTCCATCGACGTGAGGGCACGGTTCAGCGTGTCGTCGGACTGGCTGTCGAATCGCGTGGGCCGACCTGTTCGGTGGGCGAGGAATGCCTGCTGCTCGACGCCCAGGGACAGGTACTGTCCCGAGCCGAGGTGGTCGGTCTTTCCGGCGAGCGCGTGTTCAGTATGCCGACCGACGACGTCACGGGCCTGAGGATCGGCGCTCGCGTGGTCGCCCTCGGTCACTCGGCGCGGATCGGAGTCGGCGAGCACCTGCTCGGACGCGTACTGGACTCGGACGGCCACCCGCTGGACGGCGAGCCGCTGGCGGCGTCCGCGGTGGATTACCCCTTCGAGTCCGAGTGCCCGCCGGCCCTCGAGCGGGATCGTATCGACGTCCCTTTCGTCACCGGCGTGCGCGTCATCGACGGGCTCATCACGCTCGGTCGAGGACAACGCCTCGGGATCTTCGCGGGAAGCGGCGTCGGCAAGAGTACGTTGCTCGGCATGATCGCCCGACACGCGAAGGTGGACCTCGCCGTCATCGCACTGGTCGGAGAGCGCGGGCGCGAGGTGCGCGACTTCATCGAGGGTGAGCTCGGGGCCGCAGGCCTTCGCAGGTCCGTCGTGTTCGTATCGACCTCGGACGAGCCGCCGTTGCGTCGCATCCGAACGGCTCGTGCCGCGACGGCCGTTGCCGAATATTTCCGCGACCAGGGGCGACACGTGGTTCTGCTGATGGACTCGTTGACCCGCGTGGCGATGTCGCAGCGCCAGGTCGGCCTGTCCATGGGAGAACCGCCCTCGACGAAGGGCTACCCGCCCTCGGTCCTGTCGGTGCTTCCGCGACTGCTCGAACGTGCGGGCGGCCTACGCGGCGGGGGCAGCATCACGGGACTCTACACGGTCTACGTCGAGGGCGACGATCTCAACGATCCGGTGGCGGATGCCGCGCGCAGCCTGCTCGACGGCCATGTCGTGCTGAGTCGTGATCTGGCGGCTCGCGGCCACTATCCGGCAGTCGATCCGTTGGAGAGCGTCAGTCGGCTCATGCCCCAGGTGGTCCCCGAAGAGCAACTCGCTCTTGCGCAGGGTTTGAGGTCCCGTCTCGCGGCACACCGCGATGCCGAGGACCTGGTCATGTTGGGTGCCTATCGCGAAGGCACCAATGCGGAAGTGGATGCTGCGCTGCGCGCCGAGGATTCGACACGGGCGCTTCTCGTCCAGCCGCGAGAGGAGTCGACCGATCTCGCGTCGACCGTAGAACGAATGAGACAGGCGATCGCCGCAGGCAACGAGGTAGCGAAGTGAAGCGCTTCCGTTTTCGACTCGAGCGACTCGAGCGGTTGAGATACGTGCAGAGGCGGGAGGCGGAAACCCGGCTGGCCGAGGCGCTTGCCGGACTTGCGGATTGCGACGCGTTGATCGAGACGCGGCGACGCGAGCTCGGTCGAGCGGCGGCGTCCTGGAGCGAGCTGCCCCGGCGCGCTCCGGTCGACGCGAACGCGCTCCAACTTGCGGCCGACGAGCTTGACGCGAGCCGCACGGCGATCGACCGCGCCCACGCGAAGCGGCGCATCGCGCTCGAACGGCTACGTACGATCGAGGTTGAGCACGAGACGCGATCGCGCGAACACCGCGTCCTCGAGCGGCTTCGGGCGCGGAGCTTCGAACGCTGGCGTCTCAGCGGTGCGAGGGAAGAACAGAAGTTGCTTGACGAGCTTCACCTGCTCAAGCTCGGTCGTGCCGACAGTTCCATGGAGGTGGCCCCATGCGCCGATCCGTCCGCTGGTTCCTGATCGCAGTGCTCGTGCTGAACACGGCGGCGGTTGTCGTTCTGTTCGGAGGCCCATTGGTGCTCGGGGACGTGACCGAGAGATCGGCCGACGCCCCGGCGGCGATGACCCCACCGACGCGCGAGGCCCTCATGGCCCTTGGCCGGCAGCTCGCCGACCGCACGCAGGAGATCGAGCGTCGCGAGCTCGAACTGCAGGAGCTTCTCCGCAGCGAGGAAGTGCAACGGCGAATCGCACTGCTGGAAGCTGCGAAGAAAAAGAGCTCGGGCAAGCCGGGGCCGACCGTGGCAGCGCCCGATCCCGCCGAGCTGGCCGAACGCGAGGCGGCGCGTCTCGCCTTCGAACGGTTGCAACGCGCCTTCGAGAACATGGAGCCGGAGTCGGCGGCGACGGCGCTCGCCGAACTGGCCGGGCTGGATCAGGAAGCGGCGCTTCAGGTTTTCGAGGGCTGGAAGCCACGAACCTCCGGAGCCATCCTCGACGCATTGACACAGACGCATCCCGCGCTTGCAGCGAAGCTGTCCTACGAGATCTGGCGTCGCAGCGGCAACGGCAAGCCGCCTGCGGCAAGTCCCGGCCCATGAGATCCGGCGCATTCGGTCGCGACCTCCCTGAATTCCAGGCTTTCGATAGTCGGCATGCTGTGTGCTTCTACGGAAACGTGGAACCCGAGTATGTCGAACATCTTCCCCAACTTGAATTCGCTCCTTGCCTCGCTGGGCACGGGACACGAGCCGACGGCCGGCTCCTCGGATTCCCGGCCCTCCGGGTTTCACTCCCTGCTCGAGGCCTTCATGGGAGCCGAGCCGACCCGGATCGAAGACGGTCCGGCTGCGGGGTCGACGCCCGACCCGAATAGCGAAGCGACGCCGGACAGACCCTTTGCCCCCCGGCCCGGGGTTCCGTCCTTTGTCTTCGACATCGCCGAACCCGCCGTTACAGCGGGAGGACCCGGGCCGAACCATCCATCCGTGCCCACGCCGATCGACACGCTCGGCGTGGAGACTGTTCCGGCGAGACCGGAGGTCGGGCCCTTTCCCGTTCCCGACGCGCGGAATCCGATCGGCGGGCCGACCGGACCCCAGGTCGTCCTCTCTCCCGTTCCCGACGCGCCGCATCCGATCGGCGCGCCGACCGGACCCCGGGTCGTCCTCTCTCCCGTTCCCGACGCGCCGAATTTGATCGGCGGGCCGACCGGTCCCCGGGTCGTCCTCTCTCCCGTTCCCGACGCGCCAAATCTGATCGGCGGGCCGACCGGTCCCCGGGTCGTCCCCTCTCCCGTTCCCGACGCGACGCATCCGATCGGCGGGCCGACCGGTCCCCAGGTCGTCCCCTCTCCCGCTCCCGACGCGACGCATCCGATCGGCGCGCCGACCAGTCCCCAGGTCGTCCCCTCTCCCGTTCCCGACGGGCTCGGCAACGGCGTTGTACGGCCGCCCGTCGAACAGCCGAACGGGGCGGCGCCGGCACGCGTCACCGGGGCTCCGTCCCGGACGGTCCCGGAACCAGGCCCTCCGGGCATCGTGGGACAACAAGACGACACGGCTGCGCCCTCCGAGGATCCGAAGACCGCGACTCCCGCGAAGCAAGAGCTTCCGGCCCGACCGGTTCGGCCCGGTGGCGGCGGCGCGCCGATCGACGCGGCGGCCGGCTCAGGCCTGTCACGCACGCGCGCCGGCGCGGCGCCGGTCACGCTCGGCCCGGAGCCCCCCGTCACGACGGTGCGCAACGATCTCGACTTCGCCGGACCGCGGGCCAAGCCCGCGATCCTCCCGGTTCCGCCGAGCACGCCACGCTCGACCGTGACCGCTCCGGTCGATCCGTTCCTCCAAGCCGCCTCGGAGTCGTCGGCGGCCGTGCGGCCCGAGCCATGGACCGGGTTGATTCGCGAACCGAGCCCGCTCGCCAAGGCGCCCGACGCGGCGCCGAGCCCCGTCGTCGGCGGCGAATCGGCACCGACGGAACGGGAAACCTTCGGCCCACTGCCGCGCGCGTACGACGCGCCACCGGCCCCGGGCCGCACACCGACTCCCGCCTTCAGCTCTGCCCCGAGCGCCTCGGCCGTCCCGGTCGAGGTGACGCCGCCGGGCGCCGAAAGGACTCCGGCGGGAACCGCGCCTGCCGGCGAGCCCGTCGCGCAGGTGCGACAGGCGCCTACGTTCGCGAAACCCCTCGTGGCGGAGACGACCGAGACCGCGCCGCCCGTCCCGGACATCCCCCCCTCCACGCAGCCGACGGTCTCCGAAACCCGGAGGAGCGTGCCGAGGCCGGTCTCCACCGTCCAGGTCGCGTCCCCGACCCTCGGGCCGACGACCGTCCCCGACGAGATCAGCGGGGAGCCGAAGGTTGTGGCCCAGGCCACATCGACAATCGAGACGCCTCACGAGACGAGCCGGCGCGAGGTGCCGCCCGCGGAGGCCGGCTCGTTCGGAGACGCCGCCACGCGCGACGATGCCGACGCGCCGCTCCGTCAGAACGCGACCCCGACCCAGGACATACAGCGGCCGGCCGGAGCCGAGCGCCCGTCTTCGACGACCGCGGTGCCCACCGGCATCGAGGCGACGAGTGCGGCCGCGCCCCGCGCGGCACGAGCCGACGGGCCAGCGCCACCGCCCAGCATTCGACACGAGGCGCTGGCGGAGACGATCCTGGCGCGTGCGACGCAGATGCCGAAGCCGGGCCGCGTCGAGCTGCGCTTCGTCCTCTCGCCTCCCGACCTGGGCCACGTGCGCATCAACATCGAAGCCTCCGGCGATCAGCTTCGCGTGGAGCTCCTCGCGCCCTCCCAGCAAGCCGCAGACGTGCTTCAATCGGGGCTCTCTCGCCTCGGTTCACATCTGAACAACGCCGGCTTCCCGCAGGTGGAGCTGAATCTCGGTCTCGCAGACTCGGCGGACTCCGGCCTTCAGGCGGGCGATGGGCACGGCGACGAACGCCGCTCGTCCACGCCACGTCGCTCCGACCGTTCGATGCCGGACGAAGACCCGGCCGAAACGACCGAGTCGCGTGACTCGCGCGAGCGTCGGCTCGATCGGTTTGCCTGATGCGTGTGGATGTTCATCTCACCCCGAGTCGATGGCCGACGCGGCAAGGAATTGCCGGCGGCGGCAACGACGCGCGGTGCGTTCTCTCGGCATCGAAGGAAACCGTGGGTTTTCGGGCTGGCACGCTTCCTGCTGAAACCGTAGAGACGACCGATCCAGGAGAATGACAATGGAAACGCTACCGATCGATCCGATCTCACGGCTCATCGCGACCCGTCAGGCGGAAGAGGCGAGTCAAGCCTCCGAGCCGAGGACGTTGGGCCGCGATGACTTCCTGCAGCTGTTGATCGCCCAGCTCGAGAATCAGGATCCGATGCAGCCGGCCAAGGACACCGAGTTCGTGGCGCAGCTATCGACGTTCTCGAGCCTGGAGCAGTTGATCGACGCCAACGACAATTTGCAGTCGCTGGCCGTCGGCCAAGACAACTTGATCAACTCCCAGGCGCTCACCCTCATCGGTAAGGACGCGCTGGTGGAGGTCGGTGACGAGATAAGCATCACCAACGGTTCGGCAGAGCGACTTGTCTACGCTCTCCCCAAGACCGCACAGAGTGCCACCCTGACGATCTTCGGAGAAGACGGGAACCCGGTGCGAGCGATCGAGCTGGAAACGACGGCCGACGGCCGCGTCACACTCGACTGGGACGGCATGGACGGTGCGGGCGAGCCGCTCTCCGACGGTACGTATCGTTTCGAAGTTCAAGCGACCGACCTCGACGGCGAGCCGATGGGCATCGCGATGTTCAAGGCGCTGCCGATCGACGGCGTGAGCTTCGGAGCTGCGGGGATCGTGCTGGTTTCCGGCGATCGCGAGATCCCCTTCGAACAGATTCTTGAAATCCGCGCGGGTCAGCCTCAAAGCTGACCGCGCCACGGAGGAAACGAGATGTCATTTGGCTCTTTCTACGCGGGGCTGTCCGGGTTGCAGACGAACTCGAGTCGCCTCAGCGTGATCGGCAACAACCTGGCGAACCTGAACACGGTCGGGTTCAAGACCAGTCGCGTCACTTTCGAAGATATTTTCAGTCAACCGGGATCCGGCGCCGGAGTCAACGGAGCGGGGAACCCGCAGCAAGTCGGTCTGGGCGTTCAGACCGCAGGGATTCAACAGGTCTGGAAGCAAGGCTCGATGCAGGCGACCGGGCTGGTGTCGGACGTCGCCGTCCAGGGCAACGGGTTCTTCACGTTGGTCGACTCCAATGGAGGCGCGCGTTTCACGCGAGCCGGCAACTTCACGTTCGATCGAGAAGGCTTCATGGTCAACCCCGCCGGCCACTTCGTTCAGGGCTACACGGGTCGGGACGCGAGCGGAAGCGTCGTCCCCTCGGGAAGCCTGTCCAACATCCAGATCCCCTCGGGACTGACTGCACCGCCGGTGGCCACGGGGGTGTTCTCCAGCGCGATCAACCTCGACGCCAACGCGACGGTCGACGATCCGGCAACCGCGCTCGACGAGTCCGATACCTTCTCGACCAGCTTGACGATTTACGACTCGCTCGGCTCGAAGCACGTCCTGTCGCTGAACTTCCGCCCGGTCGACACGAGCGGTAACGGCTCGCTGGACGAGTGGAGTTACGAGGTCACCGTGCCGGGCGACGAGGTCGCCGGCGGTACGCCGGGTACACCCCACGTGGTGAACACGGGGACCGTGACGTTCGACGAGGATGGCCTGCTGAGCGCACCGACCGGAAACGTGACGCTTGCGGTCCCCGCCTGGAACAACGGCGCCGCCGCACAGAGTGTCGAGTGGCGACTGTTCGATTCCAACGCAGACCCGCTGATGACCGGCTACGCCGGAGCGTCCTCGACATCCTCGACCACACAGGACGGGTTTGCGGTCGGTCAGCTGCGCGTTCTCACCATCGATCAGAACGGCCTCATCGCCGGAGTCTTCACCAACGGCGTGACGCAGGAGCTGGCGCAATTCGCCCTGTCCACGTTCAACAACGAGAACGGCTTGCTCAAGGCCGGACAGAACACCTTCATCGACACGAACTCCTCCGGCGCGCCTTCCACGGGTGCAGCCAACGCCGGAGGACGCGGAATCATCCGCTCGAACAGTCTGGAGCTGTCCAACGTGGACATCACGCAGGAGTTCACCGACCTGATCGTGAGCGAGCGCGGCTACCAGGCCAACAGCCGAATCATCACCACCACCGACTCCGTAATTCAGGAGGCGTTGAACCTCAAGCGATAGTCCGAATCGGTGACCCGGTCGCTCCCCGTGCCACGGCGAGCGACCGGGGCGCCCTTCCGACCGAATCGCGGCGCCGGCGCAAGGCGTTCGATCCCTACGGAGAACCGGCCCATGATCCAGACTCCCACCCGATCGGAACCGGAGGTTCAGCCCGAGAACCCGGGCGGCGATCGCATCGCTCTCGCCGCACGCTGGCGACAATCCGATCCTCGTGGAGGCAGCCGTCGGGATCGAGCGCTCGAGGATCTCCGCAACGTGGAGAAGTCGGCCGCACCCCGTGCGATCGCGTTGGATCTGAGAGGGATCGGATTGGCGGGAGAGGATCTCAGTGGGCTCGAGCTGTCCGGCTGCGACCTGTCCGGCGCCGACCTTCGGGGAGCCGACCTGACCGGCTCCCGACTCGTGAGTGCCGTCTTACGTGAGACCGTTCTGGCCGAGGCCCGACTGACCGAGTGCGAGTTTCTGCAGGCCGACCTACGGAAGTGCGACCTGTCGGAGTGTCGTGCGGAGCGCGCCGGCTTCGGGGGGGCGGACCTGTCCCAGGCCTGCCTGTTCCACGCCGAGCTCGAACGAGCCAGCTTCACGCGGGCACGCCTGTGCGGAGCCGACCTGAGGACGGCCAAACTGCGTCACGCGCGCCTGGTCGAGGCGGACCTGAGCGCCGCCGACTGCTCGCGCGCCGACCTTCGCGAGGCGGATCTCGAGCATTGCGATGTGTCGGAGGTGTCGTTTCTGGAGGCCGACCTGAGGCAGGCCCGGCTGCGAGGCCTGCGCGGTCACATGACGACCAACTGGATCGGAGCCAACGTCCTCGGCGCCGACTTCTGTGGCGCCTGCATGGTCCAGCGGACGATCAACGACCAGAACTACCTGTTCGAGTTCCGTCGGCAGAGCCGATTCAACGGCATGCTCTACTGGGTCTGGTGGATTACCTCGGACTGCGGTCGAAGCTTTCTCCGATGGGGACTCTGGACGGCGTTCCTGGTATGCGTTTTCGCGGGGCTGTACCAGGTCGTCGAGGTCGACTACGGAGAGCACGCGACGTTCATCTCCCCGCTCTACTACAGCGTCGTGACGCTGACGACGCTGGGCTACGGCGACGTCCTCCCGGCCTCACCTCTCGCGCAGGTGATGGCCATGGTCGAGGTCTCGCTCGGCTACGTCATGCTCGGCGGCCTGCTCAGCATCTTCTCCAACAAGATGGCCCGCCGGGCCGATTGACGAGGCCGCACATGCTGAGACTATTCAGGAAGGCCCGCAAGGATCCGCAGCAGAGCTTGCGTGAGGCGCTGGGCGACTTCGAGCTTCCGGTGTTCCCCGGGATTCTGACCGCGGCCCTGGAACGCGTACGCGACGAAGATGCTTCGTTCGCCGACATCGGTGACCTGGTCGCCAGCGATCCCGGACTGTCGGTGCGCATGCTCAAGACCGTCAACTCGGTCGCGTTCGCGCTGCGGCACGAGGTGCGCAACGTGCACCACGCCGTCTCGCTGCTCGGCCGAAGCCAGCTGGAGTCGATCCTGATCTCGATGGCGGTCAGCCAGGCGCTACCCAGTCAGTCGGTCAAGGGGTTCCATTCGAAGAGGTTCTGGTCGACCGCCGCTCGGCGTGCCGTCGCGGGGCGCGCGCTGGCAGAGTTGATCGATCCGTCTCACCGCTCCGAGAGCTTCACCGCCTGTTTGCTGCAGGACCTCGCGATCCCGATCCTGGCGCACCGGCGGGAACCGGAGTACGGCGAGTTGCTCGAGTGCTGGCACCGCGGCGAAGAGGAGCTCCCGCAGCTCGAGCGTCAGGCTTACGGTTGGGATCACGCCGGCGTCGGAGAGTCCCTGTGCCAGGAGTGGGGTTTCCCGGAGCTGCTGAGCCGATCGATCGGCTCGCACCATGAGGCGTTCGAAGAGCAGACCGAGGAGGTCGCCCTGCCGGCGGCCGGCCTGGTAGCCCTGCTCCGCGAGGTCGACGAACAGACCGGTATCGACCGCCTGGTCGACGCCGCCCAGCAGCACTTCGGCCTCGAGGCGGACTGCACCGTGGAGACCCTCCGCTCGAGTTTCGAGGCCGCCGAGGAGTTCGCGCGTATGCTCGGATAGCCCGCTTCGCGCCTCGACGAGCCCGGGCCTGCCGCGCCGTCGCGAATCCGGCGCTCGCCCGGGGCTGCGGGTGTCGGAGGTTCGTCACCTGCCCTGCCGATCCCTCGTACGCCTCCGCTAACCCTCGCCCGATCAAACGCTTGAGTCTTCCTCGACCGGCTTGGCATGTCCGTTGCTCAATGCCGCTGCGAGGGAAACATGAGCGCTGATTCGACCGCAGACCCCTGGGCTCGCTATCGCGGGTACGAGGCCGTCACGATCCGAGCCTCCGTCCGTGTGGGACAGATCCGCACGACTTTCGCGGAGCTGTCTCGGCTCGAGGCGGGAGACGTGCTGACGCTGGATCGACCGGTCGGCGGCGCATTCGAGCTGGTCGCCGGCGGCCGTGTCCTGGGGCGAGTCGGTCCGGTCACGATCGGAGAGGACGTTGCGTTCAAGCTCCTCGCGGCGGTGACGGACGAGGACGAGTCCGATGGGTGAAGCGGCCCTCGACTCCACCGTGCTCCCGTCGCTCGTCGGTGTCGTGCTGCGCTTGCTCGGTGTGCTGGCGCTCGTCGTCGGAGGCGGCTGGGCCTGGATGCGCTGGCGGCGCCAGGCCGGCGGGACGGAAGGCGGGCTGCGCGTGCTGGACCGGGCCCTCGTTTCGCGTGGAGCGAGCGTGGTTCTGATCCGCGTTGCCGAGCGCCGGATTCTGCTGGGTGTGTCGCCGGAGGGTGTGCGGCTGATCACGGAGCTGGACGCCGATTCCGAAACCCGCGAGCCCGAGTTCGACCGTGTCCTGACCGCGACGACCGAACGAAGGCAGGCCGCGGGATGAACCTGCCGCTCGCCGTGGCGACGTCCACGACCGCTCTCCCCCTGGGCCTCGACGATCTGACCAGCCCCGAGGGAATCTCCCGCGCCGTGAAGATCGCACTGATCATGACGGCACTGGCAGTGCTGCCGTCGCTCGTGGTGATGTTCACCTCGTTCGTTCGGCTGATCATCGTCATGTTCTTCCTGCGACAGGCTCTCGGCACGCAGTCGTTCCCACCCAATCACGTACTGATCGGACTCTCGTTGATGTTGACCTGCTTCATCATGGCACCGCTCGCCGAGCAGATTCACGAGACGGCCGTCATCCCGTATCAGACGGAGCAGCTCTCCGGAGAAGAGGCACTGACACTGGGCGCCGACCAGCTCAAGGGCTGGATGCTGCGCAACACGCGGGACAACGACGTCCTGCTCTTTGCGAGTCTTGCCGAGATCCCCCGTCCGACGGGTCCCCACGACTTGCCGCTGCGTGTGGTGATGCCTGCGTTCTTGATCTCGGAACTGAAGACCGGGTTTCAGATCGGGTTTCTGTTGTTCATTCCCTTCGTCGTGATCGATCTGGTGGTTTCGTCCGTGCTGCTTTCCATGGGCATGATGATGCTCCCGCCGGTGATGATCTCGTTTCCCTTCAAGATCTTGCTTTTCGTGCTCGTCGACGGATGGCACGTGCTGGTGCAGTCGTTGGTGGAATCGTTCCACTGATCGAGGACCGAATGGGTGAGTCCGCATTTCTGGAGATCGGACAGCAAGGCCTGCAGATCGCGCTGCTCGTTGCCGCGCCTCTGCTCATGGCGAGTCTGATCGTGGGCATCCTGATCAGCCTCGTTCAGGTCGCGACGTCGCTGCAGGACGCCACGCTGACGTTCGTGCCGAAGATCCTGGCTGTGGGTCTGACGCTGCTGCTGATCGGTCACTGGATGATGCGAGTGCTCGTCGACTACACGAATCGCATCTTGACGATCCTGCCTGGAATCATCGGATGACGGACGCAATCATCGAACCGCTCCTCGAGTTCGGGCTCGTGCTCGTGCGTGCCTCGGGGCTGGTCGTGTTCTGTCCGATCTTCAACTCCAGGCAGCTCCCGCGGAGGTTTCGCGCGTTGCTCGCGCTGGCCATTTCAGCGGTACTGTTTCCGCTGGCTCCGATCGTGCTGAACATGGACGGGACGGTCACGAGCTGGGTGCTGCTGCTGCTACGCGAACTGGTCGCCGGCCTGGGGCTCGGACTGGCGGCGCGGGTGATCTTCGACGGCGTCGAGGGCGCGGCGCGGTTGGTCGCGGGGCAGTCCGGTTTCGCGCTGGCCTCGATGATCGATCCGTTTACCGGTGGCCAATCCGCGCCCCCGGCCCTGTTTCAGAGCCTTCTCGCCACCACGCTGATTCTCGCCGCAGATCTCCATCATCTGTTCATTCGCGGCTTGATCACCTCTTACGGCCTGCTGCCACCGGCCGCGACGTTGCCCTCAGTCGACGGGATGCAGGCGTCGGTAGCGGCCATGGGGACGCGTCTGTTCAGCATTGCCGTTCAGCTGGCCGGGCCGGCGCTCGTCATCACGTTCGCCGTCGATCTCGTGCTGGTCCTGATGGGCCGCGCCCTTCCACAGTTCCCGGTGTTGATGGTGGGCTATCCGCTGAAGGTTGCGGCCGGGCTGATCGCGATGGGCGTTCTCGCCTCGATCACGGCGGTCGCCATTCGTTGGGTCGGCACGATGTTCGTGAGCGACGCCACGGCCCTGCTCGCTGCCCTCGGCGCGGCCTAGGAGCGCATGACCCGTGTCCCAAGAGAACCGATCCCAGCGCACCGAGAAGCCGACTCCAAAACGGCTAAAGCAAGCTCGCGAGCGGGGCCAGCTTCCACGAAGCAAGGAAGTGTCCAGTGCTGCAGTGCTGATCGGGTTCTTGCTCTTCGCGCGGTTCCTGGGCCCGATGTGGCTCGATCGGATGCAGGTCTTCATGAACTCGTGGCTCGCGAGCACGGGACATGCGGAGCTGACGGTCTCCGGCATGGCGGCGTGGCTTGCCTCGCTGGTGGCTCCGCTGGGCGTGCTGCTCGTACTCCCGCTGGGGACGTTGTTCGTTTCGAGTCTGGGCGGAAGTCTGATTCAAGGCGCGCCGACTTTCACGATGAAGCCGTTCCAACCGAAAGCGGACAAGTTGAACCCTCTCAAGGGTCTCAAACGCATGGTCTCGCTGAAGCAGTGGGTCGAGGTAGTCAAGAGTCTGTTGAAGATGTCGCTCTATGGTGTGGTCGCCTACGCCGCGGCTCGTAACGTCCTGGTTTACCAACCGCCGGGTACGAGCGGCGCGGGCGAGACGTTTCGCGTACTGGTCTCGCTGACGCACAAGATGTTGATCTACGGAAGTGTCCTCGCCGTGGGTCTGGGCCTGCTCGACTACATGTTCCGTCGCTATGACCACGAACGCGACTTGAAGATGACCAAGCGCGAAATCAAAGACGAGCAAAAAGAGACCGAGGGCGACCCCGCGATCCGCGCACGCATTCGGCAGAAGCAGATGGCGCTGGCCCGAACGCGCATGATGGCCGACGTCGCCAAGGCCACGGTGGTCGTTACGAACCCCACGCACTTCGCCATCGCGTTGCGATACGTGCCGGGCGAGACCGCGTCCCCCCGGCTACTGGCCAAGGGCCGTGCGATACTCGCCGACCGCATTCGTGCTCTGGCCAAGGAGCATGGTGTCCCCATCGTCAGCGACCCGCCGCTCGCGCGGGCGCTCTACAAGTCGGTGCCGATCGGTGCCGAGATTCCTCCGGCGCTGTTCCGGGCCGTGGCCGAGGTGTTGGCCCTCGTGATGGCGCGAAGGCCCTCCGCTAGCTCGCCCTCCGCGGGTCACACGGTGCGTCCATGAACGATTCGACCCAGATCCCGGAGGCGTGGCGACAGGCCACCCAGTGGTTGTTGCCGGTGTCCATCGTCGGTCTCGTGGCGGTGATGGTCATTCCCCTCCCGACCGCGCTGCTGGACCTGCTGCTCAGCTTCGACGTCTCGTTGAGCCTGGTGGTGCTGTTGACCGCGGTGTACGTCGCGCGACCGTCGACGTTCTCGACGTTCCCCTCGGTCCTGCTCCTGCTCACGGTGTTCCGGCTCGGTCTGAACGTGGCGACGACACGTCGAATCCTGCTCCACGGACCCGAAGGCCCGGAGGCTGCCGGACACGTGATTGAGGCTTTCGGACAGTTCGTCGTGGGTGGCAGCGTCGTCGTGGGAACGGTGATTTTTCTCGTTCTGCTCGCCGTGCAGTTCATCGTCATCAACCACGGCGCGACCCGCATCAGCGAGGTCGCCGCGCGCTTCACTCTCGATGCGATGCCCGGCCGCCAGATGGCGATCGACGCCGACCTGAACGCCGGCCTGATCGACGAGGTCGAGGCCCGTGAGCGCCGCAAGGCGATCTCCGCCGATGCCGACTTCTACGGATCGATGGACGGTGCGGTACGGTTCACGCAGCGCGACGCGGTGGCCTCGCTGATCATCGTCGCCATCAACCTGCTGGCGGGAATCGGCATCGGAGTGCTCCAGGCGGGCATGCCGATCACCGAGGCCCTCGTGACGTACTCGATTCTGACGATCGGCGACGGACTCGTGTCGGCGATCCCGGCGCTGTTGCTCTCGGTGGCCGGGGGCCTGCTGACGACCCGCTCGGACACGGGGATCGATCTGGGGAGCGAGCTCGGCCAACAGCTTCTCTCGAGCCCCACGCCGTTGACGGTTGCCGCCGGCGCACTCGGCACACTGGCGCTCGTTCCGGGTCTACCGACGCTGGCCTTCCTGACGATGAGCGGAGGAGTCGGGGCATTGGCCATGGCAATGAAACGCAAGCAACGCGCGGAGCCCGATCCGTCGGAGGACGTTCCGGCCTCCGCTCCGCCCATCGAAGAGCCGATCGAGCCGCTGCTTGCCGTGGATCCCGTCAGCATCGAGGTCGGCTACGACCTCGTCGAGCTCGCGGGCTCGGACAGTCCGGGCGGACTGCTGGATCGTATCCGGGAGATACGGCGTCAGGTCGCGCTCGAGCTGGGCTTCATCGTGCCGCCGGTACGCGTACGGGACAACCTGAAGCTCTCGCCCGACGGTTATCAGCTGCTGCTGCGTGGCGCGGAGATCGGCCAGGGACGACTGCAACGACGCAAGATGCTGGCGATCGACCCGGGCGACGTCAAAGAGCAGATCGAAGGAGAGAAGACCCTCGACCCGGCGTTCGGGATCGAGGCACTGTGGATTCGCGAGGAGCTCGCGGACACGGCCCGCAGCGCCGGCTACACCGTCGTCGATCAGACCTCGGTGCTGGCGACCCATCTGAGTCAGGTGGTTCGTCGCTACGCCCCCGAGTTGCTGGGCCGCCAGCAGACCCAGGATCTGCTGGACACGCTCGCGAAGACCGACCCGAAGCTCGTCGAAGAGCTGGTCCCCGAGCGCTGTACGATCGGCCAGGTGCAGAAGGTCCTCCAGGCCTTGCTGCGGGAGTCCGTGTCGATCCGAGACATGCACTCGATCTGCGAAGCGATGGCCGATCGCGGCCCCGAGCCCTTCAACCTCGACGAAGTGCTGGCCCGTGTCCGGCAAGCCCTGCGACGCTCACTCGTTCGACCCTTCGTCGTGGACGGCGCGTTACGCGTCGTGACGCTCGCGCCGGAGGTTGAACAGGGAATCCTGTCCGCAATCACGAACGACGGCCACGAATCGCTGGATGCGAAAGGCACGCAGTCCCTGGTCCATCGCACGGCACGCGCGATCCGCGAAGCGCCCGCCGGGGCCCAGCCCGTGGTTCTCTGCAGCTCGGGCAGCGCAAGGACGTTCCTGCGGCGCTTGACCAACTCCGTCCTACCGACGGTCCCCATGTTCTCGGCGCACGAGGTCCCCGAAGGGGTCAAAGTGCAGGCCGTGGGTCAGATCCAGTAACCGGCGGTTGCCATGCGACTGAAGACCTACACCTCGACCGATCTGGCGACGGCGCTGAAGAAGGCGCACGACGAACTGGGTCCCGACGCGCTGGTCCTCGGAACTTCCGAGAAGGCCGGCGGACTGGGCCTGACCCTGGTCGAGCTGACGGTGGGCGTTGCCCGAGAGTCTCGCGAGAAAGTCGAGACGAGCGGATCCGGCGAGTCGGCGGCCCACGCGGCGCAGGAGTTTCGCAAGCAAATGAGCGATGCCGAGACTACGCCGCGGACCGAGCCGCCCAGCGCGGTCGCCGAACGACGGCCGGTCGATCCGCCACCGTCGCGCTCGACGGAATCTACGATCGAGATCTTGATCGCGTCGGGGCTGTCCGAGACGTTGGCCCGCCGGATGGCGTCCTCGGTCGCGTCCGACCCGCACAGCGCCCCGGGCGCGCAGCAGCTCGCACACTCCGCCGCGCTTACCATGCGTAACCTCGTAGCCTTCACCGACCCACCCCTGGGCCAGCGCTGCACGTTCGTCGTCGGCCCCCCGGGCTGCGGAAAGACCACCACCGTGGCGAAGCTCGTCGCGCGGGCGACGGCAATCCGAAAAGGTCCGATCTTCTTCGCGGAAGCGGACTGCGACCGCATCGGCGCGTTCGAGCAGGCCGAGATTTACTCGCGCCACATCGGCGCCGAAGTCGCCAGAGTCGCCGACCCCGACGACCTGTTGTACGCGCTCAAGCACGCCGGCAAACACGGAAGCGTGTTCGTGGACACGGCCGGTGTCGGAACGGGCGACGAAGACCGGTTCGACGAATTGCTCAACTACCGCGAACGGCTCCCGGGGGCCGCCGTCGCGCTGCTCGTGCCTGCCGGCGTCCACCGCGAGGAAGCCTCACGAATCATCGATCGTTTCGCCCCGATCGAACCGACCTGCGTCGGTCTCTCGCGAGTCGACGACGGCTCGATGCCGGGCGAATTGGTTACAGCTCTCGCGGCGCACAAGCTGCCGCTCGCGTTTTTCACCAACGGTCAGTCCGTACCGGAGGACATGCAGCTCGCGTCCCCGCACGGGCTTGCCGCGCTGCTACTGCGCGCCGGAACGAAGGTCCGTCCGGCAATCGAAGGGTGCCCATGATCGAAAAGTCGAGACCGTCCACGAAGTCACACGCGACCTGCGTCGCGGTTACCGGAAGCAAGGGAGGAGTCGGCAAGAGCAATCTCGCTCTCAACCTTGCGGTACTCCTGGGTCGTGGAGGTCGCCGCGTGCTCCTGGTCGATGGCGACCTGGGCCTGGCGAACCTCGATGTGCTGCTCGGCCTCGTCCCGGGAAGAACGGTAGACGAGCTGATTCGCGGCGAGGCGCACATCGACGAGCTGTTGCTCGACGGGCCGCAAGGCGTTCGGGTCCTGCCCGCCGCCTCCGGTGTCTCCCAGCTCGCGGACCTGGATCTGGCCGGAAGGACCAAGCTGCTCGCGGCGCTGGCCGAAGGAGCCGAGTCCGCCGACGACCTGCTGATCGACACGGGTTCGGGGGTCGGAACGACCACGTTGTCCCTTCAGCTCGCCGCATCCCGGGTGATCGTCGTGACGACGAACGAGCCGCCCTCTCTCGTGGATGCCTTTGCTTCGATGAAGCTGCTCTGGCGCGCCGACCCGGACAAGCCGGTGGATCTGGTCGTCAACAAAGCGGCGTCCGAGGAGGAGGCGCAGAAAACATACGAACAGCTCGCGCGGGCGTGTAGCCACTTCCTGGGCCAGGCGCCCCGATGGCTCGGTCCCGTCTACAGCGATCCGTTGCTGCCCGGTGCGGTCAGAAGTCAGCGGGCCCTTGCGGAGCTGCACCCTTCCAGCCGCGCGACGCGATGCTACGAGCGCATCGCGCTTCAGCTTTGCGCGGAACGCGAGCTCGGCGGCGAGAGCGGGTTCTGGCACCGGCTTGCCGATCTGGCCGAGGGAGTCCATTGAAGGAGAAGACCCAGCCCATGGAGTGGTCGGAATCCGTTCGAGTGGAGGGCTCGAAGGAACACCAACGCTTCCTGGAATCGCACGTCGATCTCGTGCGCTACGTCGCCTTTCGTATCGTCGCGCGCCTGCCGGCGAGCGTGGAGCTGGACGATCTGGTGCACGACGGCATTCTCGGTCTGTTGGATGCGGTCGGGAAGTTCGACCCGGATCGAGGCGTGCGGTTCCGCACGTATGCCGAACGACGCGTGCGCGGCGCGATCCTGGACGGACTGCGTCTCGGGGACTGGCAGCCGCGGACCGTCCGCCGCGGTCGGCGTGACCTGGACGACGCGATGAGCCGACTCAGTGCGAAGCACGGGCGCCCGGCAGAAGAGGAAGAGGTCGCGGAAGCGCTCGGGCTCGAGATCTCGAAGCTACGGAAGGTCGTGCGCGACAGCAGCCTGGGCTCGTTGTTGCCGCTGGATCAACTGGCCGACGGAGCGGAGCCCGAGGTGACGGGCGATATCGGTCAACCCCATGCCGCACTCGAGACCAAAGAGCTGCTGGAATCCCTGGTCGAGGGATTGGCCCGGCTCCCTGCACGCGAACGCCAGGTGCTCGAGCTGTACTACCACGAGGAGCTGAACATGAAGGAAATCGGAGTCGTGCTGGGAGTGACGGAGTCGCGTGTGTGCCAGCTGCACGGCCAGGCCGCGTCACGGCTTCGAGCCGAGCTGCGCGCGCGTCTCTCGGCGCCTGCGTGCGCCGGAGCGAGCTCGCCCGCGACGGGGCGCAGCGGCCGATGAGAGAAGATGCCGTACTGCGGCCCGACGAGGTCGAGGGAGTCTTGTCCGGGGGCCCCGCACCCGTCGAGTCGGGTCCTCAGCCCTATTCTCTGCGCGATCCGATCGCGATTCCGCCCGACAAGCAGGACGCGGCGCGCGACGTGCTCGAGGGTATCGTCTCCGCGCTGAGCGACGAGCTTCCGGCGGGGAGCGCGATCGAGCTGCAGCTCGACAACCTCCAGCAATTGACGGGCGCCGCAGCGCTGTCGATTCTGCCGTCGCCCGTCTGGATGGCGGGCCTGGCTCGACCCGAGGGGGGCGGCTTCGCACTGGCCCTGCACCCCATCGTCGGACAGGCGCTGGTCGAGCTGGCCCTCGGAGGCGGCGGCGGCCAGGGCGAGGACGATCGCGAGCCCACACCGCTCGAGTCGCGCGTTCTCAGCCGGATGTTCGAGGCTGCCGCTCCCGGAATCTCCACCCTGTGCAGTTCCACGCTCGCCTCCGTGGAGAGCACGGTCGGCTCGATTCCGAGCGAGATCGCGGTACCCGGCGAGACCCTGGCGATCGGCCTGCTGCGCTTCCGCATCGACGAGGCCGACCACGCCTCACTGCTGCTCGCCACGCCGGCGCTCCTGTTGCCCGACGACGACGCACAGCAGGGCGAGCGCACGACCGGTCCCGGCCCGCTGGCCGACCGACTGGAGCAACTGACGCTGAAGGCACGACCGGTGCTCCGAGCGGGAACGCTCCGACTGCACGACCTGCTTGCGCTCGAGGCCGGCAAGGTCGTGCGCCTGGATGCGTCCGAGGACTCACTGCTCGAGCTGTGCGTGTCGGGAAGGCCGGTTGCCCGAGGGCGCATCGCGTGCCGGGGCGATCAAACTATTTTCACGGTCGAGGCGCCGGAGGGCACGGACCTGGCCGGGCCGGAGGGATCATGAGCGAACAAGATATCGGTAGTTCCGTACTCGAGATGGAGTTCGAGGTCGACGTCCGACTCGCTACCGAGGAAGTTCGTCTGGGTCGACTGCTCGATCTCAAACCCGGGGACGTCCTACAGCTTTCCTGCAACCCCGAGGAATCGGTGGAGCTCGTGGCCAACGACGTGCCGATGGCCAGCGGCGAGCTGGTCGTGGTCGACGGAAAATTCGGACTGCGGGTCCGCTCCACCACGTCGCGCGGATGGGTCGACTTGATCTCGGGCCCGGACAGCTCGACGGATTCCGAGGCGTTGGAGCCCGAAACCGAGAGCGCGACGCCGGAGGCGGCCGCGGACACGCCCGTGCAGGAGGACACACCATGATCCGCTTCGACGAGACGGCCGTTGCGTTGACCTTGATCGTGCTGAACGCGGTCGCCACGCTCCTGCTGCTCATGCGCTCGCGCGCCGGCGCGACCGGGACCGTCTCGGCAGGCGAAGACCGTCGTTCCGCAACGACGGATTCACGGCAGCGCGCGCCCGGCGGGGACGCTTCCGTCCCCACGATCCTCCGCGGGGAACAGCGATTGGCGTCGGCGCTCTCGCGCTGGCGGTCGCGGACCGCCGGCGAGAATCAGCCCGAAGCGGCCGAAGCTTGCCGCAATCTGCCGCTCGAGGTGAGCGAATGAGTCGCGCCAACGCCCCGAGCGCGGCCCCGCGGGCCGTGGCACGCGGTTTGAATGTTGAATTCGTCTCCGTGCGTCGACCGGACGCCGCGCGGGGGCTCGAGAGGACACGAACAAGATGAACAGTCAACTCTACACCGCGGCTTCCGGGTTGAGCGTCGAACAGCGCCGACTCGACCTGATCGCGAATAACCTGGCGAACCTGTCGACCACCGGCTACCGCGCCGAACGCCTGTTCAGCGTGACCTACGAGGCAGCGGATCAGCGGGTAGCGGCACGCGTCCGGGCCGCGAACGCCTCGGTGGCCACCGCGGGAACCTACTCCATGCCGGGAGGTCCGACGCGTCAGACCGGCAGAGCGTTGGACGTGAGTCTAGAGGACGGACATTTCCTGGCCGTCGAGACCCCCGGCGGTCGCAGCTATCGGCGCGGCGGGAGTCTTCGCCTCACCGACAAGGGAGTCCTGGTCGACACCACGGGACATCCGGTGCTGAACACCGAGGGACAACCATTCGAGAACCTGGACCCGGCCACGCGAATCACACGCGAAGGCAGTGTCGTCTCCGGAACGGGCGTCCGCGGAAGCCTGCTCGTCGTGCGCGATCCGCAAGGCGTGCTCCAACGCACCGGAGACAGTCTGCTGTCGGCCAGGGGTCGGGGCGACGCACTGGAAACGACGAGCGGCGAGAACGTCGAGCCCGGGTGGCTCGAGGCGTCGGGCACGGAGCCGTTGAGAGAGCTGGTACGTCTGATCCAGTCGCAACGCGCGTTCGAGAGCTACCAGAAACTAATCTCGATGACGATGAACGAGGTCAACCGTCGGGCCGTCAACGACCTGGCCGGCTAACGGAGGAATTGCACCCATGGTGAGAGCGATGTGGAGCGCTGCATCGGGAATGCAGGCTCAGCAGCTACAGATCGACACGATTGCGAACAACCTCGCGAACGTCAATACGAACGGCTTCAAGCGCAGCCGCGCGGAGTTCCAAGACCTGCTCTACGAGACGGTCAACGCACCCGGATCACCGTCCTCGGCGACCGGAACGACGGCAGGCATTCAGCTGGGACTGGGGGTCCGACCCGGGTCCGTGCGCAAGCTCTATAGCCAGGGCGACCTGAAGAACACCGAGAACCCGCTGGACCTCGTCGTCCAGGGGAAAGGCTTCTTCAAGGTACTGCAGCCGGACGGCACGACGGCTTACACACGGGACGGCGCGTTCACCACGAACCGCGACGGTCAGGTGGTGACCTCGCAGGGCCACCTCCTCGAGCCGTCGATCACTCTTCCACCCGACACGCTCAGTCTCACGGTCGGGGCGGACGGGACGGTGAGTGTCACGCAGCCCGGACAGACCCAGGCCATCGAGCTGGGCCAGATCGAGCTGGCGCAGTTCGTCAACCCGTCGGGGCTGATGAGCATCGGCAACAACCTGGCGCTGCCGTCGAACGCCTCGGGCGACGCGATCGACGGCACGCCCGGCCTCGACGGCCTCGGGACGTTGGGCCAGGGCTTCCTCGAGATATCGAACGTCAACATCGTGACCGAGCTCGTCGACATGATCGCGGCCCAGCGAGCCTACGAGTTGAACTCGCGCGCCGTGCGTGCCTCGGACGAGATGATGCAGCAGGTCAACAACCTCGTACGATGAGACACCTAACGATGGGCAGACCTTCCGTAACGCGCCGCTCGCGAGTCCGCGCCGGCCGACTGAAGGCAATCGTCCCGGCGCTGCTCGCCGTCAGCGTTGCGGTCGGGGCCGCCGAGGCTGCGGAGCCGAGCGACCTGGCCGCCCGCGTCGAGCGAGCCGCTGCGGACGCCGCGCGGGCCCACGTGGCGCCTCCCGACCGCCTCGAGGTGGTTTCCGTCCGCTTCTCGGGCTCCGACCCGATCGGCGAGAGCTCCGTGGAGATCGAGGCGCCCTCGATCGAGGGGCCCAACGCCGCGGGGATTCTCAGGGTACGTGTGCGACTGGTCGAGGAGAAGCTACCGCGGGGCGAGGCGCGGGCAACGGTGAGGGGCCGGGTCGTCGGCCCGGCCGTCTGCGCGACGCGCACCCTCTCCCGCGGACAGGTCATCCAGCCCGACGATGTCGAGGTGCGTGACGTGGATCTGACTCGTCTGACGGACGAGCCCGTCCGCGATCCGGCGGAGATCACCGGGCGAGTCCCGATCCGCACCCTCAGCGCGGACCGCGTGTTGACGACCTCGCTCGTGGGCCCGGCCCCCGTGTTCAGGAGAGGCGATCCCATCGCGCTCCGCATCGCAGGCGATGCGATGACCATCGACGTCCGCGGTCTCGCGCTGCGTGACGGCGTGCCGGGCGACGTCGTCCCCGCCGAGAACAGTCTGACCGGCGTAAGGGTCGAGGGCACGGTGCAGCAGGACGGCACGCTGCTCGTCGTTCGCGGCGTCCGCGGCGTCGGCGGGCTGAGCTCGCAGAAGCGAAGGAGCTCCAGATGAAGATACAGCGTCGACTCCGTCGGCTCACTGCCCTGGGCGTTGCCGTGTGGCTGGCCCTGGCGACCGGGTGCGCAGCGAAGAAGGCCCAGATGCTGCCGAGCCTGGGCGAGGACCTCGAACGTCTCGAGGCCGAGCTCGATACGCTGCCTCCGTTCCCCGAGCCGTCGCGTGAGACGGGCTCGCTGTGGACCAGCGCCGGCATCGGCCGAGCGCTCTTCCGCGATGCACGAGCGTTCCGGGTCAACGACCTCTTGACGATCGTCGTCCAGGAGTCGGCCGCGGGGACCAACGAGTCGGCAACCGACCTGCGGCGCTCGTCGAGCTCCAACTTCGCCGCGCCGTACACCTTCGGCTCGGAAGCTCTGGAGCGAGTTCTGGAGACCAACTCCGACTCGGAGTTCTCGGGTGATGGACGCACCTCTCGAAGCACCAGCCTCGCCGGCACGATCACGGCCCGCGTGATCCGCGTCATGCCCAACGAGGACCTGGTGATCGCCGGACAGAAGACGATCATGGTCAATCGCGAGCGCCAGCAGCTGACCTTGATCGGTTCGGTACGTCCCGTGGACATCAACTCCGGCAATCGTGTTTCGTCCGCGGCGATCGGAGATCTGACCGTGCGCATGTGGGGGACCGGAGAGGTGGACGACACCATCCGTCAGGGTTGGTTCATGCGAGTCATGCACCGTATTTGGCCGTTCTGAGCGCGGCGTGGAGTCTGGTGTGCGTTGGTTGACACTACCGATTTTGGGACTGCTCGTCCTGGCAGCGCAGCCGTTGCCGGCGGCGCCCCTCGTGCGGGTCAAGGATCTGGCGGTCGTCGAAGGCGTGCGGTCCAATCCGCTCGTGGGCTATGGCCTGGTCGTCGGCCTGCAGGGAACGGGCGACGGGACGCAGGCGGCGTTCACCATCCAGAGCTTGACCAACATGCTCCGCCGCAGCGGCATCACCGTGCCGCAGGCGGCGATTCGCGTGCGCAACGTCGCCGCGGTCATGGTTACCGTCGATCTTCAGCCGTTCGCCCGACCCGGCCAGAGGCTCGACGTCCAGGTTTCCTCGCTGGGCGACGCGAAGAGCCTCCAGGGCGGCACGCTGCTGATGACGCCGCTTCTCGGGCCGGACGGCATTACCTATGCCCTGGCGCAGGGAGCGGTTTCCATCGGGGGCGCGTTTCTCGGCGGCGGCGGCGGGAACTCGGTTCAGAAGAACCATCCGACGAGCGGCCGCGTGCCGAGCGGGGCCGTCGTCGAGCGGGCGATCTCCTCGCGCTTCGACGCGGACTCCACGATTCGGCTGCTGCTCAACGAGCCCGACTTCGCGACGGCCTCGCGAGTCTCCGCGTCGATCAACGAGACATTGGGCCCGGGTGCCTCCCGCGCCGAAGACGCGGTCAGTATCGTCATCGAGTCCCCCACGGAGCTTGCATCCGACCCGGTCACGCTGATCGCGAGGATTCAGGCGATGGAGGTGCGGCCCGACGTCGCGGCCCGCGTGATCATCAACGAGAAGACGGGGACCGTCGTGGTGGGGAAGGACGTGCGCGTCTCGAAGGTCGCCGTCGCGCACGGCAATCTCAGCGTGGAGATCCGCACGGTGCTCGAGGCCAGCCAACCCCTGCCCCGCGCGGGCGGCGACACGGTGGTGCTGCCCCAGCAAGAGGTCTACGCCGAGGAGGAACCCGACAAGATTCTCACTCTGGAAGACGGTGTCACCGTTCGCGAGCTCGTGGACTCGCTCAACATGCTGGGTGTGTCCGCTCGCGACATGATCGCGATCCTCCAGGCCATGCGCTCCGCCGGAGCGCTTCATGCGGAGATCGTCCCGCTGTGAATCCTTTCCCGATTACAACCCCCGCCGCCGGCGTCGACCCGAGCTCCGCGCCTGCGCCGGAGGCCGAACGTCGCGGGCGGTTGCGCGAAGCCGCCGAGGCATTCGAGTCGATCTTGTTGCAGTACGTCTTCCGCAAGATGCGTGAAGCGCAGCTCGAGGAAGGCTTCTTCGGCAAGAGCTCCGGCGCGTCGATCCAGGAGTCGATGTTCGAGACGCGCCTGACCCAGCGACTGGCCCAGGGCTCCCCCCTCGGACTCGCCGCCTCCCTCGAGCGGCAGTGGCTGGGGGAGACGCTGGACGCAACCGACGTGGCGTCCATCACCCGCGAGGCGAACCGGGCACACGCGCTACGGGCACTCGAGCAGACGCTCGCCACTCCCACAGCCCAGCCCGGTACCCCCGCCGTCGGCGCCCGCTCCGGAATGGAAAGCCTAAAGTTTCCGGAGGCCGGGCCGATAAGAAGTACGGAGGGCCCGTCAAAGGCGCCCTTCGAGGAGAAAGACCGTGAAAATCAGTGATATCGGAGATCGTGGCGGCCCGCAGCGCACCCGTCAGACCGACCGCTCGAACCAGTCGAGCGAGGGAAAGCGCTCCGAGAAGACAGCGCGACCGGACGGCGACCGCGCGGAGGTTTCCGAGTCCGCTCGATCGCGACGAGCGCTCTTCAACACGGCCATGAACCTGCCCGAGGTCCGCGAGGACGTGGTCTCGAAGCTGCGTGACGCGATTCGCGACGGCAAGTACGAGGTCGCCACGGATCGTCTGGCTCGCGCGATCCTCGAGTTCGAAAATGGCCTCCCCCGCTGAGTCCGAGGCCGGTGCAGCCGCCGGCCACTTGTTGCTCGAGCTCGTGGATCGCTTGACCGCGGCCGAAACCCTGGCCACGACGGTCCGATCCTGCCTGCAGCGCGGCGACGCGTCGGGAATCGAGTCGGCAACGGCACGCCTCGAGACAACCGTCCAGGAGTTCAAGCTCCTCGCGCAGGAGTACGCCCGTCTAGCGGTCGATCCGGACGCAGCCGAGCTGGCCGACGGCCGTGCGGCGTTGGAAGCCGCGGCCACACGGCTCGCGCGCGGCTCGGCCATGACCGGGGGGCTGCTCGAGCGGATGCTGACCGTCAGCCGCGGGCTGCTCGGATTGCTGTCCGGGGCGACCGACGGCACGTACCTGGAATCGGGGCGAACCCGCGAACCCGGCACTCGCGGCGCCCGGCTATGGGAGCGCATATGAGTCTCTTCGGTTACTTCCAGATCGGCCTGCAGTCGATGAACGTCTCGCGTCTGGGACTTCAGGTAGCCGGCGACAACATGGCCAACGTCTTCACGCCGGGCTACGCGCGCCGGCGACTGGAGCTGACGCCGGGCATTCCCCAGGCCATTCAGGGCGGCATGATCGACCAGGGTGTCGACGTCGCGCGCCTGCGTCGGATGGAGGACCGCTTCCTGCAGTCCTCGCTCGAGCGCGAGCACGGCCGACACGCGGGCCAGGAAGAGCTGCTTCGCGGCCTCTCCCAGGTGGAAACGCTGTTCGGACCGCTCGAAGGAGTCGGCAGTCTCAGTTCGGCGCTGGCCGGGTTCTCCACCGCGTTCGACGAGCTCGCAGTTCAACCCGAGAACGGCGCGCAGCGCCGCGCGGCCATCGCCGCGGCCGACGGCCTCGCACAGTCGATTCGCGGCACCTATCAGCGGCTCCAGGAGCAGCGCGGCGCCGAGGAACAGGCCATCCGCTCGACGATCGGCCAGGTCAACACGTTGGCCGGCGAGCTCGCCAAGCTCAACCAGGAAATCGTCATCGAAGAGGCGGCCGGAGGTGTCGCCGCTCCCCTACGTGATCGACGAACGATCGTGGTCGAGGAGCTGGCCGAGCTGACGGGTGGCGTGGCGGTCTCGGGGTCGAGAGGCCAGATGAGCTTCTCACTACCGAACGGACCGACACTCGTCGCGGACGACACGGCACTGCCGCTACAGACGGACGTGGCCGTCGACGGAACCGTACGTGTCCTGTCGTCGTCGGACGGCGCGGATATCACCAACCGGCTGCGCCAGGGCCGGCTCGGGGCGCGCTTGCAACTACGCGACGACGTGCTGGCCGCCCGCATGACGGATCTGGACACGCTGGCCGATTCCCTCGCCGTCGAAGCGAACGCGCTGACGACCTCGGCGACCGACCTTCAGGGCGACCCGGGCATTCCGCTGTTCCTGTCCGGCGGAGCCGCCGGATTCGCGGTCGACCCGCGGCTGCTCGACGACCCCGGGCTTCTGGCCGTCTCCGACACCGGAGCGCCGGGAAACGGGGACATCGCGCGCCAGCTCGCCGGGCTTCCCGATCTGTCCACCGCGGCACTCGGCGGCAAGAGCGCACGGAGCTTCGTCTCCGACCTGCGCACCGCTCTGGGCCACGAGCTGGCCGAAGCGGATGTCGCGAATGGCGTGTCTCGCTCGCTGATCGAGAGCATGGAGGCCCAACGCGACTCGATCTCGGGCGTGTCTCTCGACGAAGAGGCGACGGAGCTGATCAAGTTCCAGCGCTCGTTCGAGGCGGCGGCGCGATTCATCGACGTGATGAACTCGATCACCGAGGTTGCCGTCAACCTCGTCGGTCGCTGAGGTAAGGACAAACGATGAGAATCGGAGACAGCACCCTTTACCTGCGTTTCCTGGCGAACCTCGGGTTCCAGCGGGCACGCACCAGCGAAGCGCTGGATTCCCTGGCGGACAACAAGCGGGTTCGCGTCGCGTCCGACGACCCCGTCGGATCGGCGGAGTCGCTTGCGTTGCGTGGCCGCCTCGCCCGCCTGGCCGGATACGACAGAGCGGCAAGATCGGCGCAGACGGACCTCGCCACTCTCGAAGGTGTGCTGGGGCAGGTCGGAAGTCTGCTCTCAGAAGCTCGGACCAAAGCGATGGCGGGGGCTTCCACGCCCGCCGGCGAGCCGGAACCGATTCGCGCCGGCGAGATCGAGTCGTTGCGGGACCAGTTGCTCGCCCTGGCCAACAAGTCTCAGCGAGGCCGCTACCTGTTCGCAGGGACCGAGACGCTGACGCCGCCGTTCGGTTCGGATGGATCCTATGCAGGAAACGACGACGAGGTCCTGGCGCCTCTCGATTCGGCCGAGGAGGTCGGCGTCACGTTTTCCGGCCGTAGCGTCTTCATCGACGGCGACAACCTCTTCGCGCTGCTGGACGACGTCGCACAGGCGCTGCGCGACGGCCGCTCGGCGGACGTCGCGGCCGCCGGTCCCCGTCTGGACGCGGCGCTGGACCGGATCAACGAGGTTCATGCCGAAAGCGGTTTCCGGTTGAACCGCATCACCAATGCGTTGGACAATCTCGCCGACGAGGCGCTGGGCCTCACGCGGCGGATCGTTGAGATCGAGAACATCGACGAGGCCGAGGTCATCTTGCAGCTTCAAAGCTCTGCATCGGCGGCGGAGGCGCTGTCGGCGGCAGCCGCGCGAGTGTTGGGCCGATCGCTCTTCGACTACTTGCGCTGAGCTCGCGGGCTACTGGACGACGAACTCGGAGAAGAGGACGTCCTGGACCTGAGCCGCTTCGAACATGTTGTCGGCCTGGAACTGAATCTCGCGCCGCAGGCTTTCCTTGCCCAACGGACCGGACAAGTCCTGGAACGTCTTCGCCGAGAGGATCGTCAGGATGCGGTCCCGCAGCCGGGCGCGAGCGATCTCGTCGTCCGAGATCTTCTCGGCCTGGGCCTCGGGGCTGATCGTCAGGCGTAGCGTCAACTTCATGTAGCGGTCCGCGTCCTCGTTGTTGCTGCTGTTGAGGTTGACCAGGAACGTGTCGAGCGCCACCAGCGCCGCGGACTCGTCGGGCTTGGGCGCCGCCGCGGCTTCGTTCGCGACGCCGTCCCCCTCGGCGGCCGCGCCGTCGTCCCGCGACAGGAAGAATCCCCCACCGGCTCCGGCCGCGGCCAGGATCACGGCTCCCAGTACGATGAAGAGCATCTTGCCCTTCTTCTTGGGCTCCTTCTCTTCGTTGGGCTGGTCGGATCCGGACGTCTCTTTCTCTTCGGCCATGGCTGGATTCTCCTTGGATTATGGCGCCGTCGACGGTGCAGGGGCGTCGTCGAGCCGCAGCGGCGTCGGGTCTCCACCGTCCCGCGCCTCGGGAGGACGGACGAAGAGAAACTCGACGCGTCGGTTCAGGCTTCGGTTCTTCGAGTTGGTGTTGGCCTCGATCGGACGCGTGTCTGCGTAGCCGACCGCTTTGATACGTGGAGGCGGCATCCCACGATCGATCATGTAACGGGCCGCGCTTCCGGCGCGCGCGCTCGACAGCTCCCAGTTGCTCGGGTAACGGGAATTGGAGACGGGAATGTCATCGGTGTGTCCCTCGACCTCCAACATCCCGGACTGGTTCTTCGCGATGTCGGCGATCGCGTCGAGCAGCGGTAAGGCGATGGGCTTGAGGACGCTGCTGCCGCTGTCGAAGACGAGCTCGCCCTCGAGCTGGATGGCCACGCCCGCCTCGCTCATCTTGACCTTGCCCCGGCTGTCCATCCCCGCCTTCTCCATTTCGCGACGGATGACCTGCACCAGATTGATCTGGTCCGCGGGGTCGGTCGTCTGTCGCGCGTCCGTGCTCAGAATCGTCGTCCCCATGGGGATGCCGGTGTAGTTCTTCTCGGTTTGCAGGCCGAACGCCTCGCGCATGTAGCCCGAGATCATCTTGAAGCGCGCCGCTTCCATGGTGGAGAACGACAGCAGCAACACGAAGAACGTCAGCAAGAGCGACATCATGTCGCCGAACGTCACGACCCAGTCCGGTGCTCCGGGCTTGACCTCGTCCTGGGGCTGAAGGCTACTCATCCTCCGTCCTCAGGCCGCAACCGTGCGTTTCTTGGGCTCGAGGAAGGCCTTCAGCTTCTCGTCGATCGAGGCCGGGTGGTCGCCCTGAACGATGGCCAGGACTCCTTCGAGGCACACCGCCATCGTCAGAGCTTCCTCTTTGCTGCGCACCTTGAGCTTGTCGGCGAGCGGGAGGGCGAAGACGTTCGCCATCAGCGCGCCGTACAGGGTCGTCAGGATCGCGACGGCCATGGCCGGTCCGATGGACTTCGGGTCGTCCAGCGAGGTCAACATCTGAACCAGACCGATGAGCGTGCCGATCATGCCGAAGGCCGGCGCCGCACTGCCGATGCCCTCCAGGATCTCCTGGCCCCGTTTGTGCCGGGCGATCGTGAAGGACATGTCGGTCTCGAGGATGGAACGTAGCTGGGCCGGCTCGAGTCCGTCGACACAGAGTTGGACGCCCTTGGCCAGGAAAGGATTCTCGATCGTGACCTTCTCCAACGACAGCAGGCTGTTCTTTCGAGCCGTGCGCGCCAGTTCCACGATCTCGTCGGCCAGCTCGTTCGGCCGCGGCAGCTTGGTCGTGAAGGCCTTCATGACGACGCCGAAGGTCCCCAGGACCGCACCCACGGGATTGCGGATCAGAGTCGCCCCGATCGTCCCGCCGATGACGACGAGAGCCGAGGGAGCGTTGAGGAAGATGATCGGGGACTCCCCGGTGAGGATGGCGGCCAGAACGAGGATGGACGCCAGAAGGAGCCCGATGATTGTGCCGAAGTCCATGTACTCTCCACGTACGCGTGAGGGACGTTCCTTTCTATCGGCCTCGGACCGCCGAAGTTGAGCGGATTCAACCGGAATTCAAGGTCTCGACAATGGCTCCGATATACCGGGAGGAGGTGCAAGATGGACATCCGCGTCGGAGGACCGCCTCCGCTGGGCTCACCCGCTTCCTCAGAGACGACCCGCCAGGAGCCCGTCGAGGCCCGGGTCCTCTCCGTGCGCGCTCCGCGACGTCGCAAGGGGTCGCCCCGGCCGAAGGACCGCGAGCGCCGCACCGATCCGCAACCCCGTGACCCGCTCGGCGGGCGCGTCGTCGTGCTGCTGGTGCCCGATGGAAGCCAGATCCCGGCCGATGCCGCAGACGGCGACTACCGGGTCATCCTGCGCTTCGTCCGACGCTGATAATCACTCGGCTGCGAGGAAGGGCCCCGGCCTGGACCGTTGATGAATGGGCCGGTGTCGCGATTCCCGACGGAAGACCCCTCATCGCGTCGCGGCGGGCTCCAGTCGCTGGAGTTTCTGTTTCAAACCTCTCCAGTGCAGCGAGAGTCCGAACATGAGCGCCGCGACCGTCCAGAAATCGCGCTCCGCCGTGTCGATCGCTCGTTCGTGAACTGCGCCGTAGGTCACCAGCGCTCCGAACGCGGCGCCCTCGCACACGACCGGCGCCACGAAACACGAGGATAGGTCGTCGGCCCCCGGCGGGCAGACGCCGAAGAAGACCTCGCTCTGGACGTCCTCTACGTAGCGCGACTTGTTTCCGAGACACAACCGGTACGCCGCGCTCCCGATCGAGGGTGCCACGGCCTGGTTGAGCGGGTCCGCGCCCGCGGGAACGACCTGGCGCTCCTCCATGACGTCCTGGCCGGACTTGAACAGGAGCAGGGACCCGCGGGATCGTTCCGTAGCCTCGAGCAGGCGCGACATGAGGTCCGAGGGCACGGGGGCGTGATCGGCGTCGGACAGCACCGCCATCAGTCCGCTCAGGGCTACGATCATGCCACTGCGACGATCCCCCAACGCCTTCGCGCCACCCAGATCGTCGAGTCGCTCGGCGAGCTCCATCCCCGTCTGGACCGCTTCGGACAGCAGGGTTTCCTGGTCGATGATGCGCCGATCCCGACCCTTTCCCGCCCAGTCCTCGTGATAGGCCTCGGAGTCGAAGCGGTGCTCGAAGGCCGTCGTCTCCTCCCGCGGGCAGGCGGGAGCGTTCGAACGGGCCGGCGCCAGCGCGAGGTCCACCGAGCGCTCCAGCGCTTCCGGGTCGGGCGCCTTCTTGCCGGCCGTGGTGTAGGCCGAGGCGATCGCCGCCTTGACGGCAATCGCGAACGTCTCGACGACGCCGGCGCCGGTGGTTGCGATCGACTCGTGAGAGACGAGCCCCTTCTGGTTGAGCATGGATTCCATTTCGCTCACGGGGACGGCGTCCGGCAGGTCCCGCTTGTTCCACTGCAGCACGATCGGCAGGACGTCGGGGTCGAGACCGTTGAGCTTGAGATTATGCCGGAGGTTCTCCAGCGCCCAGGCGTTCGACCGGTGCTTGTCCGCCCCGGAGT
Organism: bacterium; assembly: GCA_024226515.1. Classification (GTDB taxonomy): domain Bacteria; phylum Acidobacteriota; class Polarisedimenticolia; order Polarisedimenticolales; family Polarisedimenticolaceae; genus JAAELQ01. The sequence continues at coordinate 340,725 of JAAELQ010000116.1, read as the reverse complement.
CCATCACCAGCACGACACCGTCGGTTCCCGCCAGCACCTTGCGTCGGGTCACCTCGTAGTGCACCTGCCCGGGGACGGTGTAGACCTTGATCCGCACGCGAAGTCCCTCGATCTTGCCGAGTTCCAGCGGGAGAAGGTCGAAGAACAGCGTGCGATCGTTCTTGGTCGCCAGGGACATCAAGCGCTCTCGACCCTGGGGATCGGCCATGCGATGAAGCGTGACCAGATTCGTCGTCTTTCCGCCGAGCGCGCACCCGTAGTACACGATCTTCAGGGTCACGGCCCGTTGTGCCATGTCGAAAAAAGCCACATCGATCCCCTATCGTTGCAACCGTCTCATCGACCGAATCGGGGCGAAGTTGAGGGGCGTGGGTCGAAGGGACGCTGCTGAGCGTCGAGTCGGCTCGATCCCCCCGCTCAAGTGCCGGCGGCGGTGACCGATAAAAAGCTACGGAACGCGTCCGCCCCGGAGGGAGAGATGTCGACCCGAGACAAGATGCAGAGTCGTCGAGACCCGAGGTTCGCGATTCCGAGCGGCTACGCGCGGATCGAGATCCCCGCTCGCGGACTCGGAGAGCCGCGGTTCGAGGCCGAGGTCACCGACTTCAGCACGGCGGGCCTGGGTTTCAAGCTGGACCGATCGATCCCCCCACCCAGCACAGGCACGACCCTCAACGGTGTGCGCGTTCATTTCGGTGACTGTCGTCTGGCGGGCGCCGTCACCGTGACCCATGTGAAGGACGACGGAGGTTCGGCGCTCACCATCGGGGCCCTGTTCTATCCGGACACCGAGGCCGGCGACCATCAAATGATGGGCCTGATCGCCGGGCTGGCCGCGAGGCCCTGATGTTCCTACGCTGCGGCAAGTGCCACGCCTCGCTGTGGCTCCACACGGACGGCCCACCGTCGACCTGCAACGGCTGCGGCCAGACCTATGACTCGGCAGGCTACGACCACGACACGATGGTCGGGCTTCGGGCGCACGCCCGCGCGTTCGCGATGGAGAACGGGATCGATATGCCCGCGGCCGCATCGGTGATGCTGGGTCTGCTGACACTCGCTCAAGTCCAGGACGTCGGCAGGGCGCCCCAACCCGAGCCGGACGCGAGCGCGACACCCCGCTCGGAGGACGTCGCAGGCACTCCCCCCGCCGTCGCGGAGGAGAGCGACCTGACCATCCAGTTCGACCCGGCCTTCGTTCCGGCGGTCGAAGAGGGATGCCTGACCCGACGCATGGCGATCGAGCGCGGCGATCGAGACAACTTCGCGAACCGACTCGTCCAGCGGCACGGCCTGTCGCTGGCGGCGGCCCTCGATGTCACCGACAACCGGACCACGCTGCTTTGCGCGATCCGTCTGCGTGGGCGACAGGCGCGCCCGCAGGCGCGCACGATCGAGATCGGCATGGCTCGCCCGCCTCGGGGTCGGCGTCGAGCACTCGTCGCAGTGCTTCTGTTCGGTTTGCTGATGTCCGGAGTCGGGGGGGCACGCTGGCTGATGAAGCGCACCGACGCCGGGCCGGCCGAGGCCGTCGAAGTCCGAACGGATGAGCAGGGCCGCGTGGTGCAGGTCCGTGGGCCGAACCCGCAGGCCGTACTCCAGGCCTATTGCAAGGCGCGTCCGACGCGCGAGTCTCTCGAGCCGTTGGGTCTCATGCCGTCCGTGATGGCGACCACGCGCGTACGCGTGGGGGTGCTACGGGATCCCTCCCAGGCGGATACGCTTCTGGCCATCGCGATCCGTCGCCCGCGGGACGATTCGCGATGGAGCGCCGGGGACGGCCGGGCTCCGCTCATCGCCATGCAGGCGCCGGACGGCGCGGCGACGACGCTCGGGGTCATGCTCGACGCAGGGACGGCAACGCCGTGACGCGAACGACGTGCGACGGGCAGGACGGCGTCAGCCTGATCGAGGTGACGGGCGTCCTCGCGCTGCTGGGCCTGGCGATGACCGTCGGCGCGTTCTACGTGAGCTCGATGGACACGCCGATTCAGACCGGAGGTCAACTGCTGGAAGGGCTCTTGATCCAGGCCCGCGCCCGGTCGATCTCGACGACCACGGCACATCGCGTCCAACCCGGAGCGGCAGGTCGCCTGGTCGTCGAAACCGCGACCAACTGCAGCGCCGGAAGCTGGACGGCGCAGCCGACCATGGACGTGGACCTGCCGACGGGCGTGAGCATCTCGCCGACCACCTGGTCGGTGTGCTTCAGCCGGCGCGGCAGCGCCTTCGCCAACGTCGTCGTCACGTTGGCCCACGCCGAGCTCGAGACTCGACAGCTCGAGGTACTGCAGGGCGGTGTGGTGCGATGGCTGGACTGAACAGCCGTGGATTGACCGTGGTCGAGGTGCTCGTGGCCATGGCGCTCGTCGGAATCGCGGCCGGCGGAATCATGAGCGCCTTCCTGACCCAGCTCCAGTCCAATACTCTCAGTGAATCCCGCTCCTCGGCGATCAGCGCGGCGGAAATGGAGCTGGAAGCGCTACGCATGCTGGATCCGGCCACACTGCCGACCTCCGGCAGCTCCTCGCCGAAACTCGTCGCCATCGGCGATCATGCGTACGCCGTGACGACGCACTACTGCGAACGGACCGATCTGTGCGCCTCCTCGACCGCGCGCTACGTGCGTGTCGAGGTGCGCGACTCACAAGGGACCCGAGCCTACGATGTCGAAGTCGTCTTCACGCAGCTCCACTAGGGGGTTCACGCTGGTCGAGATGCTCGTGTCGAGCACGTTGACCCTTGCACTCGGCGCGGCCACGCTGGCGTTGATGACGTCCGCGCGTACGCTGTTCGATCTCGATCGCGAACGGACCCGCGTCAATCAGAGCGTGAAGTCTGCACGGGACTTCCTCGGCCTGGACGTGCGACAGGCCGGCGAGCGGCTTCCGCCGGATTTCCCGGCCCTCGAGATCGTTCGTGGCGAGGATCTCCCCGGCGGCGCCGCGGGAGATCCGGACCGGCTGATCCTGCGGCGCAACCTGGTCACCACGGTGATGCGGAGCTGCAGAGACGTGAGCGGGACCGAGCGCAAGCTGTACATCGCGGAGCTGCAGAACCCACCGCCCCCGGGCTGCGTGGCCGTTCCGGATGACGACGGCGACGGCTGGCCGGACAATCACAGAATCTGGCGCGACCATCGTGTGGCCAACGGCATCATGCTCGGCCGGGCGAAGTACGTCTGGGCCTACATCTACAACCCCGTCACCCGCGACGGCGAGTTCTTTCGCTACTGGCGCGACAGCAAGGCCCAGGCGTTCCTGAAGACACCGACCGGCCAGTCCTGGCAGTTCAGCTACCCCGTCAATCAGCAGGCACGGATCTACCTACTCGAAGAGCGTCGCTACCAGCTCAACGGGGACACCGCACAGGTCGTGATCAACAGGGTCGACGCGGATAGCGTCAACATCGCCTCCGACATGGTCGACTTTCAGATCCTGGCGCACTACACGACCGGCCCCCCGACCGACTTGTTGGGCGCGTCGAGCGCGTGGAGCAATCTCCGCGGGATCGAGATCGCCCTGCACAGCCTGCGCATGTACCGTGGCCGACCCGTCGAGCAACGACTGACGACGATACTGACGCCCCGCAACGTGCTGTCGAAGTGAGAACGATGCGTCCGAGGGAAACCCAGAACGGCTTTGCGATCGTCACCGTGATGGTGCTGTTGGCCACGTTGACCTCGGTGCTGGCGGCCTATGCCCTGCTGACTCGAGTCGAACGGGAAACCACGCGCTCCTCGATGAACGGAACGCGAGCCTTCTACGCTGCCGAATCCGGTTTGAACCTACGTGCCGAGGACATTCGGCAGATCTTCATCGGCTATAACCGACCCGCGGGGACATCGCCCGTGATCCCGTCGGGAGTGATTCCCTGCACCGGCACGGGTACCGCGGGCGCCGGGGATTTCGCCTGCGCGACCCTGGCGCTCGAGGACCACGACGTCATGAGCTACGTGACGGAGTCCGCCGGCAACCCGCAGGCTGTCGTGATCCCCCCCGGTGAGCTGTATCAGAACCTCAATGCCCAGGAGTACTCCTACCAGGTCCACGCCGTGGCGAAGAGCAGTCTCGACACGTGGGCCGGGGCGATCCTGGAGCTTCACTTTCGTAGTCGGCTCGTCCCCCTGTTTCAGTTTGCGGCGTTCTACAACAAGGACCTCGAGATTCTGCCGGGTCCCGCCATGACGCTGGCCGGACCCGTTCACAGCAACGGCGACCTGTACATGGGCGCCAACGCGACGTTGACGATCGACGGACAGATCACGACGGCCGGGCGGCTGTTCCATGGACGCAAGAACACGGATTCCTGCCAGTCCGGAGGCGTGTCGGTATTCAACCCCGTCAGCGCGACCGCGATCCCCGGGTGCGGCCCGGGCCGGCTCGCGCTGAGCGATGCGGACACGCTGCCCTTCAACGGGATGATCCACATGGACGTGGACGAGCTGACCGTGCCGCCCGCCGAATCTCTGGATCCGATCGGCGGCAACCCGCACTGGGACCTCGCCGATCTGCGCATCATGCTCGACGCGGATACCGGCACCATTCAAGTGCGCGATTCCAGCCATACCGATCTCGGTCTCGGGCTGTGCGGATCGAGCGTGCACACCAGCGATTTCCTGAATCGTCGCGAGAACTCGACCATCGAGATGCTGGAGGTCGACGTCCAGGCCTTGCTCGACTGCGTCTACGCCAACCCGACACTGATGGGCGGCCGAACACTCGATGACACGACCGAGGGCGGACTCGTCTGGTATCTCGGCGTCGAGGGCGCCCTACCGATCGGGACCCGCAACAACTACGGCGTGCGGGTCTTCAACGGCGGGACACTGGATTCCAGCGACTCGGCGGCACCCGACATTCAGGGCCTGACGATCGTGACCAACAACGCGATCTACGTCGAGGGTAACTACAACGCGAGCGACTGGAAACCGGCGGCCTTCCTCGCGGACTCACTCAACATCCTCTCCGAGGCGTGGACCGACAGCTGGAACAGCCCCTCGACGTCGTTGAATACACGAGCTGCCGCGACCACGACGATCAACGCGGCCTTCCTCAGCGGAACCGACGTCACGGGCGACGTCGAGGGAACCGGTGGTCAAGATGCCGGGGACTACAACGGGGGCTTGGAGAACTACCCTCGGTTTCACGAGAACTGGAGCGGTCGTACGTTGAACTACCTGGGATCGTTCGTCAGCCTCGACGCGCCGCGTCACGTGGCGGGAGCCTGGAGCACGTCCGGCGTCTACAAGCCGCCGGGCCGAAACTGGGGCTACGACACTCGCTTCAACGACGCCGCCCAGCTGCCCCCCCTCTCCCCGCGCTTCGTCTACCTGAGCCAGGAGCTGTTCGTGCGCGAGTACGAGCTGTAACTCCGCACTCGGAGCGTCCCCCGACTCGGGGACACGGATCGAGATTCGGCCGCGCTCTTCCGTTACTCGCACACCCGAAAGCCCTCGCCAATCGGGCCCGGTCGCGGTGCCAACCTGTGCCAGATTCGCAATCGCGCGCTGCCGTCGAGTGTCAGCCGGTAACACTAAAAAAAGAACAAAACTTATAAAATCACCCCCCCTCGATGCGGGGTTTTCTAATTCTGGTGAGGCTGGCACGAGTTTGGCTTTCGTACGACACGGAACGGCAACTGAACTACGAAGAGGAATCCATGAAGCCCATGAAGCGACTCCTGGTTGTGCTCCTGATGCTCGCGACGGCGGCGGCCCCCGCGCTTGCTGCGTCGGCCGCGACGTCCATCCAGTTCGACGTGCCCTCGATCGTGATCCTCTACTACCACGGCACGATCAACTTCGACATCTCGGAAGCTGCGCTCGCCAGCGCCCTGGCCGGCGGTACCGAGGTCGACGAGGGAACGCTCACGCTGAACGGCCTGTCGGGGTCCGGCAACTTGACGGCGACTCCCTTCAACAATCCGGCGGCGCTGACCGCGTCCGTAGACAACTTCTGGGCCGTGCGCTCGATCTCGCGCGTCGCGGAGCAGACGCAGGTGAGCGTTTCGCTGAGCACGTCCACGCTGTCGAACGGCGCCGGCGGCACGATCACGATAAACAATCCGCTGACCGACCTGAACGGCGTCGCGCCGACGGGTTCGAGCGTGAGCTTCGGCGCCACCGGCCTGTCGACGTTCGCCAGCGGCGACCTGGCGGTCAACGTCGACATGAGCGGCGTGAACAACGCCGGCCTCTACGCGGGCGGCTCGATCGTCATCACTGCGGTCAACCTCTGATCCCATGTCGGGGGGCATCAAGGGTCGGCCACTCGACTCCACGAGGCGAGGCATGAAGCGCGGGGCGGGCCACGGCCTGTCCCGCGTTCTCGGCGTGATTGCACTGCTGACCGCGACGCCGTGGCTCGTGACGGCCGGCGATCCGAGGGGCGACGACGGCGAGGGCATCCCGGGCCGGGTGGACCATGGCGCGCGCCTGGTGGCCACGGCCGAGGTCGCCCTCGAACCGCTGCGCCTGAGGGAACTGCTCGGCCCCGGAGGGTCCGTGCGCCGGATGGACGCCTCGCTGCCTCAGCCGGTCCCGGCCCTCATCTCGCGGGCCGTTCCTACCCTGTGGCGCTATCGGGCACCTCGTCGGTCGATCGACGACGGCACGCTGCGGGTCAGCTACCGGGTGTTCGATCTGCGGGGGCGTCCGGGCCGTCTCGGTCTTGCCGAGAGCCCCGATTCGACGATCCGAGTCGAGATCAACGAGATCCCCTTCCGAGAGGTCGGATCTCTCGGAAGGAACGTGGTCGTCGCCGGCGGGGCCGTGTTCAAGATGAACCTCGAGAGAATCCACAAGGCCGGCACGTACCGCGGCTCGGTCGTCGTCACGATCACGCACTTCTGAGAGGTCTTCCCATGTCCCACCTGATCCGTCCGATCGCCGTCACGTTGTTCCTGGCCTGCGCCGCAGCGGCAGCCTACGCCTCCCCGATCACGATCGGGGTCAGCCCCCCTCGATTCGAGATCGAGATCGGAGACCGGCAGCAGACGCACGCGATGAAGGTGTTCAATTTCGGCAGCGTGCCGGCCGAGATCGAGGTCTCGGTCTATGCCTGGGATCTCGACGAGAACGGTCAACTGAAGATCGTCGACGCGGGCGAGCAGGCGCTCGACCGCTGGATCGTGATCAACCCGCTGCGCTTCACCGTCGGTCCGCACGAGTCGCAGTCCGTCCGCTTCGCGGTGCGGCCCCGCGTCCAACCCACTGCGGGCGAGCACCGAGCCATCGTGTACATGCAACAGAAGCCCATCCGGTCGGAAGCACGGAGCGGCGCCGCCCTTTCGGTCCTCGGCCGCGTAGGCGTCGCGATCTACGGGAGCTACGGCGACCTCCGGCGCGAGGGTACGCTACACGGCGTCGAGTTCGACCCCTCGACCGAGCAGCCGCTGCTTCACTTCGACGTCGGCAGTTCGGGCAACGCGCACGTGCGCATGCGCGGCCAGTTCGCGGTCTGGCGCAGGAGCGAGTTCCCGGGTGTGGCGGCAACGACCGAGATCGTGAATCCCGAGGAGACCGCCGAAGCGATCCCCGAGCAAGTGCTCGACTTCGGCCTGCTGCCGGCTTTCCCAGTGCTGCCCGGGACGCGGCGTGTCTTGACCGCTCGCCTGGCGCGGAAGCTACCTCCCGGCGAGTACATGCTCGACATCAACGGAGAACTCTCGGGCGAGCGACTCGACACCGCGATCCCCTTCTCCGCCGAGGGTCCCAGTGTGGCCCGCAACCTCCGGGACTGAGCGCGCGCTCGGCCGTCTACTACTCGCCGCGTGCTGCGCGGCTCTACCCATCGCTGCGTCCGAGCCGGAGCCCCGGCTCGTCGGACTGGTGGAGGGCGGGCGCGAGATCGGCACGCTGGACGTGTTGCGCGACGACGAGGGCCATCTCCTCCCGCTGCGCCCGATGCTCGCGTTGCTCGAGCTCGAATCGACCGACGGCGGCGACGAGTTGCTCATCGAGACGCCGCTCGGCACCGTGGCGCTCGCGCGATCGGACCGGGTGCCGATCGGCGGTGTCGACTACGTTCGCGAGCGACGATTCGCCGAGTTGCTCTACGTCGACATCGAGTTCGACAACTCGACGTACTCCGTCGAGGTAGCGCTCCCGTGGGGCGATGCCCCTCCGGGCCCCACGCCTCGCGTGCCCGATCGCGACGTGCCGGCCGCGGAGATCCAAGCGCCGCGCCACGGACTGTCGAGCCTGCGCACATCGATCCTGCACACCCGCCAGGGTGACCTCGGCTCCACCTCCGGCACACTCGACGTCGATGGCCGCCTCGGCGGCGGACTGTGGGAGGTTCACGTGCAGGGTGTCGAGCACCGAGCGCCGGTCGTGCGCGAGGCGCTGTGGTTCACGCGGCATCAACGCGCGCGCTACGCGTTCGGACGCCAGCGGATGCAGCTGCATCGCGAGCTCAACGGCTTCGACCTGATCGGAGCCCAGTTCGCCTGGACCGACCATCCCTCGCACGACACGTTGTTACGTGACGGCTCCGGGTCACTGATGCCGCGCCGCATCCGTCCGCTGGACACGTTCCAGGGAACGGCGACGCCGGGCAACCTGGTTCAGTTGCGCATCGACGGCCGACCGGTGAGCGTTACACAGGTGGGCTACGACGGACGCTACGCGTTCCGCGACGTGCCGCTGTCCTCCCAGCGCCACTCCCGCGTCGAGATGCTGGTCTTCGAACCGGGAAGACCGAGGATCCCGATCGAGATTCACGAGGTGTCAACGCTGGCCTCGGACCTGATGCTGCCGCGGCGCGTGAGTTCGCACGTGGCCGGAGCGGGCAGCGCCGCCGCCTACTCTGATGGGTTCGGCGACGATACTCCGCGTGACGCCGGCGGCTTCTACCGCTACCGACACGGCGTCACGAATCGCTGGACGGTCGAGGGCGCGGCGCAGCACGCGCTCGGTCAGACCCAGGCCCAGGTCGGCTTCGTCACGCGTCCCTCACGCACGTGGGTCCTGGCGGCGGGTCTGCTGGCCGGAGAGCAGGCATTGGGCTACGAGCTCGACGTGGAGCATCGCGGCCGGCGCTGGCAGATGATCGGTCGCGCGACGAGCAGTCCGGCCGGTCTCGGCATGTCGGCGAACGATCGGCACGACCGGTACGTCGATGTCGTGCGACAGCTCACGCCGCGGCTGCGAGTCGGCCTGCACGCGCGCGACCTGTTCGACGGAGCTCGCGGTGCGTCGTTCGTCCTGCCGACGCTCTCCTGGACCCCGGGCTCGGGCCTGTACCTGGACGCCCGCCCGGACCTCTACGGTGACTACCTGGTCCACGGCGCCTGGCAGGTCACGCAGAGCTCTCGGCTGCGCGTCTACTCGTCGGATCTGAGCTCGGTCGAGTGGACGCAAGATCTGTACTCCGGCGCGCTGCGCATGGCGGTCGGGACGGAGTTCGGTGACCGGCTACCCGCCACGCACTCGCTGACGATGACGCGCCGTTCCCGGACGTCGCGTGGGATCGAGCTGACCAGCGGCATCCTGCGCTCGGCGGACCGCTGGGGTGTGTTGCTCGGAGCCAACACGCGCTTCGTGCCGGGCGTGCTGCTGCGCGCCGAGTACCGAAGCCTCCCCTACCGAGTCGTCGAGGGCCTCGACTCGCCGGGCCGGTTCGTGCTGAGCATCATCACCGAGCTCGGTCACGCGGCAGGACGCTGGGTTCCCAGGACGTCCGGGTCCGGATCGAGCAACGTGGGTGGGCTCGCCGGGCGGGTACGCGTAGCCCAGCACTTTCGCGAGGAGTGGGGGTCGGCGGCGCGGGGCTCCCTCGAGGGCATCCCGATCCTCGTGAACGGCGAGATCCGTGCACGCACCGACTCAGCGGGACGGTTCCACATCGGCAACCTGTCCCGCGGAACGCACGCCGTCTCCGTCGACGCCGAGGGCCTGCCGCTCGAACTCGGCTGGGTTCGCGATCGGCACCTGGTAGCTATCGAGCGGGGCGCCACGACACGCGTAGACTTCGAGACGCAGCCCCAGCTCGGCATTGCCGGACGGCTGACCGACTGGACCCGGCAGCCGCTGGTGGGCATCGTCATCGAGTTGCTCGACGATGCGGGCAGGGTCGTCGGTACTTGCACCTCGGATCGGTTCGGCCTGTTCCGCATCGACGGAATCACGCCCGGCATCTACAAGTTACGTGCGGTGCACGACGACTGGCCGGATCGTGAGATGGCCTCGCGTCTCATCGAGGTCGACGAATTCCTGTTCGACCAGAATCTGATCGTCAACGCCGAGTAGCTTCCGGCATCCGGATCGCATGATCAGATCGTCGTCACACGTGACGATCGTGATGTAACGCGCAACCCGTCGCGCCAGGGGTCGCATCTTGCCGTCTTGCTACGGGGGGCAAGCTTGCGTTGGCTCCCCGCCGGGGCCGGCCTCCGGCACGATCATCGTCATTCCGTCGATGCGCAGCAGCCGGGTCGACGGTCCGTCGTAGGCCTCGATCAGGTCGGGGCCGGACGCGCACGGGTCGCTGATGTAGACGCGGGCCGGATGCACCAGCATCACCCCTCCGGGCAACGACACGATTCCCTGCGCGGCCGCAGACAGCGCAACGCGGCCGTCGGGCAGCAGGTCGATGCCATCGACGTTCGCCATACCCAGCACCGACGCGTCGAGCAACTCCTCGATCGCCCTCGTCGTTCGGTCAAAGATGTAGACGCGGGACGGGTACAACACGCGGGCCGCGCCCGTGCCGTCCAGCACCACCTGAGCCGAGTCGACCGAGAACAGGTACGTGTTTGCGTCGATCATGTCCAACGCGTTCAGACTCGACAGGTTGATCCCCTCGGCCGACCAGTCGAGGTCGACGGTGATCGCGCCGCCCGCATCCCGCATGTAGACGTTGGCGGGTGAGAGAATCAAGAAACCGCCCGACCCGAAGATGAACGCCGACGACGTCACGCTGAACTTGTAGGTATCCGGATCGATGACATCGAGAGCGTCGAGGTTCGTAGTGCCCGGAAGCTCGTTCGGGAACGCCGGCACGATGCCACCCGGCCCGGGGGGATCGTCGTGGTAAACGCGCTGCGGGTACAGGACCGTTTGGACGATCTGCAGCTGGGCCACCGAGAGGAAGAGCTCGTCTCCGGCATCGCACAGCCCGTCGGCGTCGCCGTCGTCGCCGTCGTCGACGGTGTTCCCTCCACTCCCGTCTGCGCCGGTCAGCGTGCAGTCGTCGCAGGTGTCGGCATCGAGGTCGCGGCACACGTTGGGATCGGTGGGATCCCCGTCAACGGGATCCGTCACGCCGTCGTTGTCGTCGTCATCGTCGCATGCATCGCCCGCACCGTCACCGTCGGTATCGGTCTGATCCGGGTTCTCGATGCCCGGACAATTGTCGCCTTCAGCCGTGATGGTCAGCTGATGGGTCGTGGCGTCGTAGACGAACGACACCGTGCTACACGCAACCGGTACCGTGAAGGGGATGTTCGCCCCGTCCGGAGCGCCGCCTTCGCCGTAGTTCTCAATCCACGACTCGTTGTGGGCCACCTTGGCCTCGAAGCTCCCGGCCGGGAGAATCGCCGTCGCGCCGTAGAACCCGTCTCCTTCGGGATCCTGCAACCAGCTGCGCAGGCACCAGGGCTGCCAGTCCCCCGAGCAGCCGAGCTCGGACTGAAAGCTGCCGGCAACCGTGGCGATCGTCGCGTTGACGTCGTCCGCAATCCAGTGGGTCCGGTGGTCGTAGTAGAACTTGACCTGGGTGGGTGCTCCCAGCGTCATGCCGATGTTCGGCCCGTCGCGTTGAGCGTTGGCGCCGTAGTTTTCGTCCCACGAGTCGTTGAGCGCGGCCTTGTACTCCCAGCCCCCCGCGGGAATGCTGAACGTCTCCTGCCAGACGGTATCCTCGGCGTCGAACGTCAGGTGCGTCGCTGCGCAGTCGGACTGCCAGTCGCCGGGACAACCCAGCTCTTGCTGGAAGCTGCCCGCGATCGTCACCGAGCCCGGCTCGGCGGGCGCCGGCACCGGTGCTACGGTCAGCAGCTTCGTCGCGGAGTCGAACTCGAACAGCATCTCGACGCAGTCGGCGGGGACCGTGAACGGGATGTTCGCGCCGCCCGGAGCTCCGCCGGCGCCGTAGTTCTCGTCCCAGCCCTCGTCGATGGCCACCTTGCCCTCATACGAACCCGCGGGAATACGCCGCGTACGGAACGAGTAAACACCGTCGCGGTCCGGATCCTGCAGCCAGCTGCGCAGGCACCAGGGCTGCCAATCTCCCGTGCATCCCATCTCGCTCTGGAAGCTCCCGGCGGCCGTCGCGATGATCGAGTTGACGTCGTCGGTGGCCCAGTGCGTCTCGTGGTCGTAGTAGAACTTGACGTCGACGGGAGCGGCAACGCTCAGGGGGATGTTCGGGCCGTCCTGCACGGCGCCCGCACCGTAGTTCTCGGTCCAAGAGTCGTTGAGCGGAACCTTGTACTCCCAACTTCCGGCCGGCATGGAGAACACGGCCTGCCAGACGTCGTCGTCCGCGTCGTAGTTCAGCCGGGTTGCCGCACAAGCGGGTTGCCAGTCCCCGGGGCAGCCCAGCTCGTCCTGGAGACTTCCCGCAATCGTCACCGTGAAAGGGTCGGGGGTGTGCGCGGCGTAGGACGCCACGCAGGCGACGGTCAGCATGAGCAGGCCGGCCAGTCCGGATCGAGGCGAGAACTGCCGGGTGTTGCGTTTCATGGTTTCACCTCGGGAAGCCGCATTCCATGCGTGGGATGCTCGCTACCGTATCGTAGGCGCCGCTGCGGACAGAACGGCCTGAGGTCCGTCGCGCGGGGTCCCGTCTCACTTCATCAGACTACCGGGAGGGTCGCGTTGGTGCCGGGATCCGACGAGGCCAGGCGGTGCACCTTCGCGTCCAGTGAATTGAAGAAGTAGAAGCCCCACGCGCTTTTGCCATCCGTTGCCTTGACGACCCGCTGGCCGAAGAAGATCCCACCGCTCCCCTTCTTGTAGGCATCACATCCCTTCTCCAGACTCAGGCAGAAACTGAGCCCGCCCAGGCGACGCATGGCTTCGTAGGCGGCCGTCCGCTTGAACCAGGCGTTGGTGACGTTCGTCGAGTTGTCGCTCGCGTGGAACATCCACGGTTCGCCGTTGACCAGCGCAACGAACATGCTGCACCCGCTCAACTGCGCAGTCGTCACGATGTGGGCCTTCGGGTCGATCTTCATGAAGGAGACGCCTTTCGGCTGCACCCAAGGTAAGTAGCGGACGTTGAAGGGTTGTTGCGTCGCTTCGGCTTCCAGGGACTTGGTCTTCCGATTCAGATTGAACTTGTAGGGCTGCTCCCCATCCCAGAGTTGGTGGTTGCCGCGAATCGAAACCGGGCGCTTGCCGTTGAGCCTCTGTTGCAGAACGAATGTATCCGTCTGTTTCTTCAGGAAGGCGAGCAGATTGTGGTGGAGCGCGTATTCGCCCGACATGGCTCTCTCCTTGTTGCCGGCGGAGCCAGACACGCCCCCCTACCAGCTCAAGACCCTTTTGGCATCTTGTAGATCGCGTCGGCCATGAAGTACCCCCAATTGTCCGCGTTCTCGATCGCCAGGAGGGTGTTGGCATCCGACAGCGTCATGCAGTTCTTCTTGCCATACATCTTTTTGCCGGCAACTACCGCATCGACCGTCATCACGACCCGGTGAGTCAGTTCATGGAAGAGCGTGTTCACCCGTTCATATTTCTTGGCCTTGAAGTACGTCTTACCGAGGTAGACCCTCATCCCGGACCCTACCTTCAGGTACCCGTCTTTCTTCCGGTAGTCATCCTTCGTCTCGAAGAACCCGTGGGGGAGCTGCTTGTGAACTCCCCCCAACTCGTTGGCTTCCGGCCGCGTGGAGACAATATTTCCAAACACCGCCCCATAGTATTTCTCATTGGCCGACACGAAGGTCATGCGACTGCATTTCTCATTCACATACTTGGAAAGGCTGCCCAGCATCGCGCCAACGGCGGGATGATCTCTAGCGCCGAACCACCGAAACAGGTAGTACTCATACTTCTTGGGCGAAGCGGCCGCATCCTTGAGCACTGCGCAAATAAGCTTGAACTTCGCCTCAGTCCAGTCCTTTTTCGACTGGTTCCAGCTCGCCCCCTCAAAACCGAATTTGATCTTCATGCATTCATCTCCCTGTGCTCCCCACGAAGAGACGAGCCGCTGCCGGCGTCGTTTCGGTAGAGCAACTCGTCTTCTCCGGATGCATAGCAGACCTGTCTTGACCGGCGTGTTCTGCGGCGCGACTCGGTCGATTCGAGGCACACTCTGGATGTTGCCATTGTATCCCGGGGCCCACGTCGCGGGCGCTACACTCGGAGACGTAATCACTCCAGTATTGCGGCGACGCGCTCGTCTTCGTCCGCGCGATCACGCACGTCCCACAGCTCTCAAGGCGTCGACGGCGGTCCGGTGTGGGGAGGGAGGTTCGGAGCTTCTCAGGGGACCCTGGTTCTACTCAGGGGACGAAGAAGATCCGTACGGCGTCGTCGACCGTTTGCCTGTCCAGAGTGATCGTCTGCGGCGGAGCGCCACGCTCCGCCAGCAGGTAGTAGTAGTTCACACCGTCGGACAGCGTCCCCGGCAGGTCGTCCACGAAGCCCGCGTCGAGGTTGTCCAGGTGGGGGTTCAGCGCTGTGGGCAGCGTGCCACGCAGCAATGCCGGCTCACAGGCGTTGAGCAAACCGTCATCATCAAGATCCCACTGGGGTTCGATGTCTACCGTCGCCGCCGGATCGAGAGCGGTCACATTGGTCTCGTTGCGCAGGTTGTCGAAGTAGTCGCCGTCGTCGATGACCCAGTACGGATCGAGCGGCTTTGAAATGATGTCGTTGGATTCGTGTGTCTCATCGCCGTTCGGTATCGCTCGACCCGTTCACCGCCTGCTGGTGTCGGTTGATCCAGCCCGCAAGCATCAGCGCGACAAGCTGCCCCGGAGAGCATCACGATTTCGATTTCATGGGGGCCATATTACTCCGAATGACGACCGCCAAAGGTCCGGCGGCGCGTCCTCAAAGTGCTGACATCCCGCAAGATCTCCGACGATCCGGTTTCGGAACACTACGACCCAAACCGTACGAATTCAGGGCTCCGGACCGCTCAGGATCCCGCCCTGTCCGAGACGTCCGCTCAAGGAAGGCAGTCGCCGCCCGAGACGGCGATCTCGACGTCGCGTGGCTCGGCCTGGGAGGGCTGGCCCGAATCGTAGCTCTCGCCTCCGTCCTCGCTGACGTAGCGCGTCAAGAACCACTCCGCCTCGCCCGGCCCCGGGGTTGAACTGTAGGTCAACGTCGGGTCCTCGAGATCGTCGGCCATACACTCGGTCGTGGAGGTCCCGAAATCCCCGGCACTCCCCACCAGCGCCATCAGATCGCCGCGAACGAAATCGAGGGCCACGCTCCCCGGGTGAGGACAGCAGGAGATGCTGTCGGTACCGAACTCCAGGGAGGTCACTCGCCCGTCTCCCACCTCGATGTCGAAAATCGCGCTCATCCCGGGAAAGGTCGTGAGCTCCGTGACGTTCCCCTCGGGATCGATGAGCTGAATGAAACCGTCGCCCTGGCCGCCGCCGAAACCGCCCCCCGACACGACGATGTTGTTCTCCGAGTCCATGTCCATCTGCAACGAGCCATTCGGAAGATTCCCGACCGGAACGAACTGCGAGATCACGTTCTGTTCGATCATGAAGATCATCCACTGGTTGTCCGGATCGACGGGTTCTTCGCGGATACGTCCGAGGATGAACACGCGATTCTTGCACCCGAAGCGGATATCCGTGAAGTTGACGCCCCCCGGAACGTCGAATGCCGGAAAGCCAGGATCGAACCAGATGTCGACGTCACCGTTGCGTTTCACGCGCAGGATCTGCACCGGTGCGTTGCCGCCTTGCATTGCGAGGTAGAGATGACCTCCGCGGCCGAAGGTGAAGCCGCGTGCGGTCTGTCCGGGTGCGGCAACGGTTTCCGTCGAGGCAAGAAACTCCGGAGGTCCGTTCTCCACGAGCCGATAGATCTCGCTGGTGATCAGGGGCCCGGCGTAATAGTGCGTCAGCGCGAACAGCTCGCCCCTCGCCGAGAGCGCCATGTCGACGATCGAGGAGTCGGCGGGGGTCTGGGTCGTGAACGTGGTTACCGCTCCGCTCTTGTCGATCTTGAGGATCTGGTCGGCATCGAGGTCACGAAGATAGAGGTTGCCGGACTGGTCTCCGACGACACCGAGCGGCCTGCCGAGACCCGTGGCGACGATCGACTGGTTTCCGTCCTGGTCCACCTCGATCAGGGTGCCTCCGGTCAGGGCGGTCACCAGGTAGGTGTCCGCTGTCACGAGCGAGGTCCCCGAGACGGCGAAGAGCAAGAGCACGGAGCAGAGGATTCGAACGGTGTTCATGAGATTGTCCCTCGATCTTGATTTCGTACGTCTCGTCCCATTCTCAACGACTGCTGATACTCTAGCGGTCAGCCCGACCGCACTCAAGACCCGTCCGGTTGGCTAGTGGGTAGTCCGAACAACTACATCCTATGTCGACTGCTGCGCCCAAGTAAGCCAGTTGGGTGTGCGGACTGAATCCGCGAATCTCCATGTCCCCCTTCATTCGTTCGCGCAGTTCTCCCATCGACACTCCTTCCGTAACCGCCATCGGCCGAACTTGGACTCCGATGTTGGAATCGGGAGGACTGTAATCAGAAAAGGACGACGGTCAGAAATGCCGAGGAGTGGCGGCTCCCAGCTTCCTTCACCGCGTAGTAGTTTCGTTCAGCGCCCAATGCCGGACGCTGGATCGAGCAACAGTGGCCTGGAAATGCCTACCCGCCCCAGAAAGATCTAGGAGCCTCGCTTCGGCCGGTAAACGTGAGTGCTCTGCCCGAAGAACACCTCGGCCGACTCCATCACCGTCTCCGACAGAGTCGGGTGTGGATGAATGGTCAGCTTGAGGTCGGAGGCGACGGCAGCCATCTCGACGGCCAGCACGCCCTCGGCGATCAGCTCGCCCGCGCCGGGGCCGGTGATGCCGACGCCGAGCACGCGCGCGGTCTTCGGCTCGAGCACCAGCTTCGTCACACCGTCGGTGCGGCCCAGCGTCATCGCACGACCGGAGGCGGCCCAGGGGAAGCGCGCGATCTCGACGGCGCGCTCCTGCTGTTTCGCCTCGGTCTCGGTCAGGCCGCACCAGGCGACCTCGGGGTCGGTGAAGACGACGGCGGGGATCGCGGCGGGCTCGAACGCGACCTTGTGCCCCGCGATCGCCTCGACGGCGGTGCGTCCCTCGTGCGACGCCTTGTGCGCCAGCATCGGCTGACCGACGACGTCGCCGATGGCGAAGATCGACGGCTCCGCGGTACGTAGCTGCGCGTCGACCTCGACGAAACCCTGATCGTTGACGACGACGCGCGTCGTCTCGAGACCGAGGTTCTCGGAGTTCGGCTTGCGGCCGACGGCGACCAGCACGCGGTCGAAGACGCGCTCGGGCTTGTCGACGTTCTCGCCCTCGAACGTCACCTTCAATCCGTTCTTCTGCTCCTTGACCGAGACGACCTTGGTCTTCAGCAGGATCTCGTCCAGGTCCTTCTTCAGTCGCGCCGCCAGTGGGCGCACGAGGTCGCGGTCGGCGCCCGGAAGCAGGCCGTCCAGCATCTCGACGACGGTGACCTTGCTGCCGAGCGCGGCGTAGACCGAGCCCAGCTCGAGGCCGATGTAGCCACCGCCCACGACCAGCAGGCACTTGGGCACATCCTCGAGCTCGAGCGCGGTCGTCGAGTCGAGCACGCGTGGCGAGTCGGGAAAACCGGGCAGCCGCGTGGGCCGCGAACCGGAGGCCAGGATCGCGTGCTCGAAGCGCAGCGTCGTCTCGCCGTCGGCGCCGTCGACGATCAGCTGGTTCGCGTCGGCAAAGCGCGCGCGGCCGCGCAGGTGTCGCACCTTGCGCTGCTTGGTCAACTGCCCCAGGCCACCGGTCAGCTTGCCGACGACGTCGTCCTTGAAGGCGCGCATCTTGTCCAGGTCGATCTTCGGCGCGCCGAAGGTCACGCCCTGGTCGGCCGCGTGCTTCGCCTCGTGAATCACCTTCGCGACGTGCAGCAGCGCCTTCGACGGGATGCAGCCGCGATACAGGCAGACGCCGCCGGGGTTCTCGGCCGGGTCGACGAGCGCGACGTCCATGCCGAGATCGGCCGCCAGGAAGGCCGCGGCGTATCCGCCGGGGCCGCCCCCGACGACGACCAGTTGCGCCTTGTCCTCCGCCATCGGCTCAGTCGTCCATCAGCAGCAGCAGCGGCTGCTCGAGCGCCTCGGCCAGCCAGCGCGCGAAGCGCGCCGCGTCGGCGCCGTCGATGATGCGGTGATCGTACGAGACCGACAGCGGCATCATCAGCCGCGGCTGGAACGCGCCGTCGACGTGCACGGCCGTGTTCTCCGCGCGACCGACGCCGAGGATCGCCACCTCGGGCCAGTTGACGATCGGCGAGAAGTGGGTCGTGCCCAACCCGCCGAGGTTCGACACGGTGAAGCTCGCGCCGCGCATCTCGTCGGGTCGCACTTTCTTGGCCCGCGCGCGAGTCGCCAGGTCGTTCAGCTCCTGCGTGACCTGAGTCAGACTCTTCTTGTCGACGTCGCGGATGACGGGCACCAGCAGGCCGCGCTCGGTGTCGACCGCGACGCCCACGTGCACGTACTTCTTCAGTACCAGCGAGTCGCCGGCGACGTCGAGGCTGGCGTTGAACTTCGGGAACTGCTTCAACGCGGCGGCGACCATCTTGACCACGATCGCGGTCATCGTCAGCTTCTTCGTCGCGGCCTCGGGCCGCGCGTTGAAGCGCTTGCGCATCGACTCGAGCTGCGTGACGTCGGCGCGATCGAACTGCGTGACGTGCGGCACGGTGGACCACGCGTTGGCCATGGCTCCGGCCGTCGCGCGACGCACGTTGGTCAGCCGCTCGCGCTCGACCTCGCCCCACTCGCTGAAATCCGGCAGCGGCGTGGGCGCAGCGGGTCCGGCACCCGGCACGGAGGCGCGACCCCGGATCAACGACTTGGCGTGCAGCTTGACGTCGTCGCGCGAGATGCGCCCCGCCGGGCCGCTGCCCGGCACCTGGGCGATCTCGACGCCCAGCTCACGAGCCAGGGCGCGCACCGACGGCGCCGCCGGGACGGTGGAGCCGATCTCACGCCGCGCGGGCTTGACCGGAAGCTCGACGACCGTGGACTCGGGAGCGGCCTGCGCCGCCTCGGGTGCGGGCTGCGTGGCTGGAGCCGGCGCCCGGGTGGCCGGCGCCTTCTTCGGCTTCGCCGTGGCGCCCCCGGCTCCGACGATACGAACGATCACCTGGTCGACCTTCAGCTTGTCGCCGACCGAGACCAGCAGCTCCTCGATGCGCCCGTCGCCGGTCGACGGCACCTCGAGGCTGGCCTTCTCGGTCTCGACCTCGATCAGCGGCTGGTCGCGCTTGACCTCGTCGCCGACCGACACGAGCACCGCCGCGACGTCGACCTCTTCGATGTTCTCGCCCAGTTCGGGCAGCCGGATTTCCACTACGCCAGCTCCGGGTGGTTCTTGTCGGAATCGATGCCCAGCGACTTCTTCGCCGCCTCGAGCTTCTTCGCATCGAACTGCCCCGCGCGGGCCAACCGCTCGAGCGTCGCGTAAACGATGTGCTTGGCGTCGACCTCGAAGTAATCGCGCAGCGCCGTGCGCCCCTCGCTGAGGCCGAAGCCGTCGGTGCCCAGCGCCGCGAAGCGGCCGGGAATCCACTCGCGAATCGAGTGCGGCAGGACCTTCGAGTAGTCCGAAGCGGCGACCGTCACGGTCGACTCGTCGCCGTCGCCGAGACAGCGCGCGACGTGCGACGTGCGCGGCTTCTTGCCCGGGTTCAACCGGTTCCAGCGCACGACGTCCAGCGCGTCGCGGTGCAACTGCTGGTAACTGGTCGCGACCCAGCTCTCGCTCTCCACGCCGAACTCGTCCTTCAGTTGCTTCTGCGCGGCGATCACCTCGTTCATGATCGAGCCGCTGCCCAGCAGACGGACCTTCTTGGCCGCGGCCGAGCGCGCCGTCGACTGGTAGCGGTACAGTCCGGCCAGGATGCCTTCCTTCGACCCGCGCGGCATCGCCGGCTGGTCGTAGCTCTCGTTGCCCACCGTCAGGTAGTAGCAGATGTTCTCGCGCTCTTCGTACATGCGGCGGATGCCGTCCTGCACGATGACCGCCAGCTCGTAGGCGAACGCGGGGTCGTAGGCCACGACGTGCGGGTGGCTGTAGGCCAGCAGATGACTGTGCCCGTCCTGGTGCTGCAGGCCTTCGCCGGCCAGCGTGGTGCGCCCGGCCGTGCCGCCGACGAGGAAGCCGCGGCAGCCCATGTCACCCGCCAGCCACACCAGGTCGCCGATGCGCTGGAAGCCGAACATCGAATAGAAGATGAAGAACGGAATCGTGTTGATACCGTGCGACGCGTAGGCCGTGCCGGCCGCGATGAAGGACGCGATCGAGCCCGCCTCCGTGATCCCCTCTTCCAGGATCTGCCCGTCGGTCGCTTCCTTGTAGTACAGCAGCGTCTCGCGATCGACGGGCTCGTAGCGCTGGCCGACGTGCGAGTAGATGCCGACCTGGCGGAACAGCGACTCCATGCCGAACGTGCGCGCCTCGTCGGGAACGATCGGCACGATGTTGTCGCCGAGCTGCTTGTTCTTCAACAGCTTGGCCAGCAGCCGCACGGCGACGCCGGTGGTGGAGATGTCGCGCCCGCCCGAGCCCTCCACGAACTCGGCGGCGAGGTCGTCGGTCAGCGGCGGCAGCGGGTCGGCGTCCGCCTTGCGCGAGGGGAGGAAGCCGCCCAGCTCCTTGCGCCGCTCGCGCAGGTACTGCATCTCGGGGCTATCCTCGGCCGGCCGGTAGAACGGAGCCTTGCCGACCTCTTCGTCCGAGATCGGGATGCCGAAGCGCGCGCGGAATTCGCGCAGCTCTTCGTCGTTCAGCTTCTTCTGCTGGTGCGTGATGTTCTTGCCTTCGCCCGCCTCGCCGAGGCCGTAGCCCTTGACCGTCTTGGCCAGGATCACCGTCGGCGAACCGCTGTGCTCGATCGCGGCGCGGTACGCTGCGTAGACCTTCTCGGGGTCGTGCCCGCCGCGGCGCAGCTTGCCCAGCTCGCCGTCGGTCAGGTGCGAGACCATCTTCTCCAGCCGCGGGTCGACGCCGAAGAAATGCTCGCGGATGTACGAGCCGTCCGAGACGCTGTACTTCTGGTAATCGCCGTCGACCGCATCTTCCATGCGCTTGGCCAGCACGCCGTCGACGTCGCGGCGCAGCAGCGGATCCCAGCTGTCGCCCCAGACGACCTTGATCACGTTCCAGCCCGCTCCGCGGAAGATGGCTTCCAGCTCCTGCATGATCTTGCCGTTGCCGCGCACCGGGCCGTCGAGCCGCTGCAGGTTGCAGTTGATGACGAAGGTCAGGTTGTCGAGCTCCTCGCGCGCGGCCAGCGTGATCGCGCCCAGCGACTCCGGCTCGTCCGTCTCGCCGTCGCCCAGGAAGGCCCACACGCGGCCGGTGTTCTTCTTCAAGCCGCGGTCCTCGAGATAACGGTTGAAGCGCGCCTGGTATATCGCCGTGATCGGCCCCAGACCCATGGAGACCGTGGGGAACTCCCAGAAGCCCGGCATCGAGCGCGGGTGCGGGTAGGACGGCAGCCCGCCACCCGGGCGCAGCTCGCGACGGAAGTTCTCGAGCTGCTCCTGCGACAGGCGCCCCTCGAGAAACGCGCGAGCGTAGATGCCCGGCGAGACGTGCCCCTGGAAGTAGACCAGGTCGCCGCCCTCCGCGTGATCCTTGCCGCGGAAGAAGTGGTTGAAGCCGACCTCGTACAGCGTGGCCGCAGAGGCGAAGGTCGAGATGTGGCCGCCGATGCCGGCCTCTTCCCGGTTGGCGCGCACCACCATCGCCATCGCGTTCCAGCGGATGATGCTCTTGATCCGGCGCTCGATCTCGCGGTCGCCGGGAAAGAGCACCTGCTCGTCACGCGTGATCGTGTTGAGGTATGGCGTGTTGGCCGCGTAGGGCAGTGTGATCCCCCGCTCGGCCGCGCGCCGCTGCAGCGAGCGCAACAGCTTCTGCACACGCTCGGGACCGCCGTGCTGGATCACGTAGTCCAGCGACTCGAGCCATTCCTTCTCTTCGATGGCCTCGACTTCGGCGCGTTCGGGATCGGTCATCATTTCGGCCATGGTTCACCCTGCCTCGATCCGGTCGTCTGGAGGGACGGGATCCGGGGGGGTCCGTCCACGGGAAACAACGTCGTTATCCTACCGGATAATTTCAAGCCGTCACGCCCGGGCGGACGAACCTCGGGCCCTCGCCCGAACCGGCCTCCGCCCGTCGTGAGATCGTCGTGTTTGCGGAAAAGCGGCGGAAGTTGGAGCATACGCTCCCGGTTCCGAGGGGAGGGGTGTGATCGGACCGATGGGTCAGGCTCGAAACTGCAGTCCGCCGATAGTGGGCATGATCGCCTGGGCCCTGCTGTGCCTCCCCGTTTTCGCCTCGAACGACCGCCCGCAGATGGACATCCCGCGCCTGCCCCGCGCGCCCGAGCTGGAGGAGTTCCTCGACATGGAGCCCCCGGCCGACCTCTCGCTGGGACGCATCACCGGCTTCGTCCAGCGCGAGCCCGAGGACGGCGAGCCGGCCAGCCAGCGCACGCACGTCTACGGCGGCTACGACGACAAGCAGCTGTACTTCGTCTTCGTCGCCTTCGACGACGAGCCGGACAAGATGCGCGCGCACGTCAACCGGCGCGAGAACATCTTCGGCGACGAGACGGTCGAGGTGCAGCTCGACACGTTCCACGACCAGCGGCGAGCGTTCTCGTTCCTGGCCAACCCGTACGGCATCCAGTGGGACGCGATCTGGACCGAGGGCGGCGGCTTCGACATGTCGTGGGACACGGTGTGGCAGGCACGCGGCAAGATCACCGACCGGGGCTACGTCGTGTTGATGTCGATCCCGTTCAAGAGCCTGCGCTTCACGGCCGACGAGGTGCAGACCTGGGGCCTCGTCTTCGTGCGCGACATCCCACGCAACAACGAGGTCTCGTTCTGGCCCGCCGTGTCGAGCCGCATCGAGGGTCGGCTGAACCAGGCGGGCACGCTCGAGGGGATCGAGAACATCTCGCCGGGGCGCAACATCTGGGTCATCCCGTACGGCACCGCGCGCAACACGCGGATCCTCGACCGGGAGACGTCGGAGTTCGAGACGGACGACTTCGACGGCGACGTCGGGGTCGACGCCAAGCTGGTGTTCAAGGACCGGCTCGCGCTGGACCTGACGGTCAATCCCGACTTCAGCCAGGTCGAGTCGGACTCGCCGCAGGTTACGGTCAACCAGCGCTTCGAGGTGTTCTTTCCGGAGAAACGACCGTTCTTTCTCGAGAACGCGAACTACTTCCAGACGCCGATCAACTTACTGTTCACGCGGCGCATCGCGGACCCGCTCGGCGGCGCGCGCGCGACCGGCAAGCTGGGCAAGTACGCCGTCGGCGCCCTGGTGATCGACGACGAAGCACCGGGCAAGCGCGCGGATAGTCCGTTCGACGGGGACAAGGCCCTGTTCTCGGTCGCGCGCATCAGCCGCGACGTGGGCCAGCAGTCGAACATCGGCTTCCTCTACACGGACCGTGCGATCGAGAACAACCGCAACCAGGTCGGCGGCATCGACGGTCGGTTCAAGCTGAACGACAACTGGGACACGAAGTTCCAGGGTGTGTTCAGTGCGACCGACAACGAGGTCGACGAGGGTTCGGGGACGGGGAAGTTCGACGACTGGGCCTTCTCGGTGCAGTTCGACCGTTCCGGGCGCAAGTTCGGCTCGCACACGCACTACGTGGACGTCGGCCGTGACTTCCGCACCGAGGCCGGCTTCGTGCCGCGGACGGACATCCGCGACATGCACCAGCGTCTCGCGTACACGTTCCGGCCCGAGGGCGAGCGGCTGGTCAGCTGGGGGCCGCGCTTCTTCGTCCAGCGCATCGAGGACCAGAGCGGCCTGCGGCTCGACCAACGCTTCGAGACCGAGGTCGAGTTCAACTATCGGCGCCAGACGCAACTGCAGTTCGAGTTCGAGACGGGCAAGGAGCGCCTGCGTCCTGAGGACTTCACACAGCTCGACGAGCCGCGCGACTACGACATCGACCACTTCGAGGTCGAGTTCGACAGCCGCTTCGTCGACGCGGTCGACGTCGGCATCGAGCTCTCGGGCGGACGCGGGATCAACTTCGCACCGGCCGCGGGAGAACCGGAGCCGGCGGATCGCTTCGGCATGCGCGTCGACCTGACGTTGCGGCCCGTGGCGCGGCTGCTCGTCGACACGACGTACTTTCTGACCCGGCTCGACGATCGCGCCAGCGGCGACCGGATCTTCCGCGACGACATCGTCCGCGCGCGCGTGAATTACCAGTTCAACAAGCAGTTCTCGATGCGCGCGATCCTGCAGTACGAGAACCTCGACGTCAACGAACTGCTGACGACCGCCGAGCAGCGCGAGCGCTTCAACGGCGACCTGCTGCTGACCTACCTGATCAACCCGTGGACCGCGGCATACGTCGGATACAACGGCAACTACGAGAACCTCATGCGAAACCCCGGCAGCGAACCGACACGCACGAACGGCGAGGATCTGCTGAACGACGCCCGCGGGCTGTTCGTGAAGCTCTCGTACCTATTCCGCCTGTGACGCGATACGGACGATGCGATCCTCTTCCTGGCACCACGCCGTGAGCTCGCCGCCGTAGACGCATCCCGAATCGAGCCCCATCGTGCGCGGGGTGCGATAGAACCCACGCCGCGCCCAGTGTCCGTGCACGACCAGCGTCTCCCCGCGATACAGCTCGTCCCACGGAACGAACGGCGGCGTCGCGCCCTCGGGCGGTCCCGTGTAGCGGTCCATCTGGCCCGCCGGCGTGCAGCAGCGCACGCGCGTCGCGAACGAGACCTCGTGATCGACCAGCCAGTCGCCGTCGTGGACTGCGCCGTTCAGCCGGGCGGCGACCTCGGGCAGGTCGGTCCAGCGCGGGTGCAGACCGCCGTGGACCAGCCACACATCGCGCACGCCCGACTCGCTGCCCGGCAGGTGCACCAGCACCGGCAGCTCGCGCAGCTTGCCCAGCAGCTCGTCGGCGTCCGGCGCGGCGAACAGCTCGTGCAGCGTGTGGCGCGGCGACTCGCGCTCGCCGGCGCGGATCTGCAGCGCGTTGACGTCGTGGTTGCCGATCACACCGCGCGCGCCCGTGTCGATCCACATCCGCAGCGCCGCAAGCGAATCCGGACCGCGATTCACGACATCTCCGGCCGCCCACAGCTCGTCGCGCGCCGCGTCGAAGCGGATCCGCTCGAGCAGCGCCTCCAGCTCACGCGCGCACCCCTGAATGTCACCCACGATCCAGCGCATTTGCGGATTGTAGCCCGTGCCTCGAGCTACAGCACGGAGATTCCCCGCGGTCGTTTGACTCTGCGCCTCCGAGTCGCGACATTCGATACGAAGGCCTGTCTTCCCCGACGGCCCGGAGGCATGTTTGCGCTCGTTCGAAGAACTCGAGGCGCTCAGCCGGCGCGTTAGCAACCGCGTCCCGACTCGCCTCGGGGTCCGCTTCGGCGTCACCAGCCTCGACCACGAGGCCTGGGCGCAGAACGTCTCGATCGGCGGCCTGTACCTCTCGACCGACTGCGTCTACGCCGTGGGGACGCTGCTCCGCGTGCGCATCGACTTCCCCGACCGCTCATTTGACCTGCGGGCGAAAGTCATGTGGGCCATCCAGGTCCCGGCGCACCAACGCGAGCGCCTCGTCTACGGCATGGGAATCCAGTTTGTCAACGCGGATCCCGGCTGGCCGCCCTTCTTCCGGCAGTGGATGTCCAGCCAGGACTAGACGATCAGGGCACCCAGGCGTAGCCCAGCTTCACGAAGAAACTGCGTTCCGCCTGCTCCAGGCTGGAGTTCTCGAGAGGATCCTGGGACGGCAGCGCGTTGTTGGCCTGATTGTCCGTGTAGCCGACGAACACGACGGTGCGCGGGTTGACTTTGTACGAGAAGAGGAACTGGTTGAACAGATCCTTCCTCAGCCGCGTGGTGGATCCATCGGCAGGCGGATCTGCCGGATCGTTGAACAACAACTCGTCGATCGTGACGTACTGGGTGATCAGGCGAAGGAATGCACGAACGTTGAACTGGTAGACCAAGTTCATCTCGCTCACGTTGGCCTTGAAGATGCGGTTCTCGTCGACCACCGCCTGCCGGTGGTCTTCCTCGACGGTCAGGTTGCGGAACGTGTGGTCGAGGCTCAGCTTGAGGTGACGGCCGAAGTTGTAGCGCATCCCGGCTTCGTAGGTCATCTCGATGCCCTGCTGGGCCGCCGGGGGGTCGGGGATCGTGCTCTCGCTCTGATCGTAGCCGAAGTCGATGCGGTCGTTCCGGCGCGCGAAGAGCCAGAAATTGAAGTCGCCCACCGGCGTCATCTCGAAGTAGATGTTGTTGAAGTTCTGATCGAACTCGACCGTGTTAAAAACGCGCTCGCGCCGCCCGCCGCTGATGCTGAAGTACGACTGCTTGGCGCCGCTGAAGTCCCAGTAGCCCTCCAGCTCGCGCTCGATTAGATCGCCCTCCTGGTTTCTTGTCTCGTCCCAGTCTCCGCCGGCGCCGATGCGGCTGTACCAGCGGTCCGAATCGCCCCACCAGCGGTAATTGCCGCCGGCGATGACCTTCGAGTAGTCGACCTGGGTCACGAAGCCCATGTCCGCGCGAAAGTCCTCGCCGTAGTCGAGGTACGTCAGGTACGCATTGTAGTTGCGCGTGTCGTGGAAGTAGCGGAACTCCAGCGCCAGGTCTTCCAGCTTCTCCTGGGTCAGCCCGCTGTCGTCCGGGTACTCGGTCTGCGACCCGAGGGCCTGAAAGCGGATCGTGTCCTTGTTCTTGTTGAAACGCCACTGCGCGTCGATACCCGCGACTCGGTTGTAGTAATCGTCACCTTCACGCGCGGTCACTAGCGCTCCGACCGCGGAGTTCTGGCCGACGTCGCGCCGGTAGCGCATCACGCCGCCGATGTAGTCCTGCTCGTCGAACTCGACGAAGCTGGAGCCTTCACTTCCCGGAACGATGAGCGAGTCCACCTTGTCCTGCGCGAAGAAGCTGCCGATCGCGTTCCTGCCCTCCTTGCCGGTGATCTTGGCGGCCCAGTCGGGCTGCTCGACGGTGCGTGTGTACACGGCCGAGATCGGCGTGTCGAAGAAGTCCTGCCCCTCGAGGAAGAACGGTCGCTTCTCGCGGAAGAACAGCGCGAACGGTTCGTTGACGCTCAACCGCGCGGCGTCCGCCTCGACCTGCGAGAAGTCGGGGTTGACCGTGCCGAGCAGCGTCAGGTTGTTGGTGAAGCCCCAGCGCGCCGTCAGTCCGACCTCGCTGTCGGTGTCGCCACTGTCCAGGCTGTCGCCATAGGTCGGCGCCTCGTCGGTGCGTCCGGCGGTCAGCGTCGGCGTGATCTCGAGGTTCTTGCCGGGCTCCGCGCCGGCAAAGCCGGTGATCGTCGACGCCTGACACAGGTAGCAATCGACCTCCCGCAGCAACTTGTTGAGCCGCAGCTGCATTCGCCTGTCGCGCGGGTAGATGCGTACGATGTCCAGGCCCCACGTCTGCGGAGCGCCGTCGGCTCGCTGAAAGCTCAACGAGCTGAACGGGATCGCCATCTCGACCTCGTATCCCTGCTCGGTGATCTGCCCGGCCGAATCCCAGATCGCGTCCCACGACGAGTCCTCGCTGCCGTTGACGTCGTCCTGGATCAGATCCATCTGCACACCCATCGGGTTGACGAAGAACTCGAAGGCGCGGCGCTCGTCGTTGAAGGTGTCGATGACGATGCCGACGAAGTCGTCCTGAAACGCGGAGTCGCGGTCGGTCAACCGGGCGCGGATCTTCGTCGGATCAGGGTCGCTGGCGCGACATCCGACGTAGAGCCTCGCGTCGTCGTTGGTCAGCATGCAGACCGTCTCGACGGGTGCAGGCGTGTTCTCGCCGGGGTTGGTCTCGAAGGGAAGCTCGAGCGCGAGGGCGGAGCCCCACGCCGCATCATCCAGGTTGCCGTCGACCTCGATGGCCTGGCTCGTCTGCGGGACGGTGCCGACCGGCTTCCGCCCTTCGGTGTCGTTGTCGGCGGCGAGCGTCGGACCCGCGCACAGGGTCAGGACCAGCGCAATACGGCAGACGTGGACTCGCATGGATTTCCCCCCTCGGTTGCCCTTCGTCTGTTTACTACGCATGAGGATACGGAACGATTCACGCTTTCGTTTGATTGTGGAATCGCGAAGTTTTTCGATACGTTTGTAAAAGATGTAACAGCTCGCGGAAGGTCGTCGGCTGCACCCCGCGTCGCTTGTTTTCCCGGCCTATTTCGAATGCCAGCGCCCACTGTCGGAACAGCGTGCGGTACGCCTCGAGCAACGAGAGCGACGGATCGTAAATGTGCGTCGCCTCCGACGTGACGCCGTTCAGCTCGATGACCTTGAAACCGGCCCCGTGGGGCAGGACGTCGGGCTCGAAGACGCGGACGTCGTAGCGGCCGAAGAAGAAGCCGTCGAAGCTGCGGCTGACGCGATCGATCGCCCGGCGCAGCTCGTCGGTCTCGAACGCCGAGCCGTCGAGGAAGATCGCGCCGCGGCAATGCGTGCCCAGCTCGACGAGCTGGATCGTCTCGCCGTCGGCGGGGACGTCGGCGCGGCGGGCGGCCTGCGCCGCGAGGTAGTGGTCGGCCATCGCGACCGCGCGCGGGTCGGCCAGGATCAGCTCCTCGACCGTGCTTCGCCCGTCCCCCACGACCTCGGGCATCCGTTTGTCGGTGATGGAGATGATGCGTCCTTCGTCCTCGTCGGGACGGCGAACGTAGAAGATCCCCAGCTCGTGACCGGGCACGTACTCCTGGACCACGACCTCGTACGGCGCCGCCGACAGATAGGCCTCGACCGCCGCGACGTCACGCACGACGGCGACCCCGGAGCCGCGCTGCCCGGTGTCGGGCTTGAGCACCACGGGGAAGTCGAGGCCGCGCGACGTCATGAACGACCGCACGACGGCGGCACGCGCCGCGACGTCCGCGTCACACGGCACGAGCTGCGCCGCGGCGATGTACGAGCCCGAGTCCTCGAGCCCACGCAGAATCTCCCACTTCGACTCCGAGATGAAACCGCCGGCCTCGATCGCCGGGTTCGCGGCGGTGAACAGCAACGGGCTGCGGTGGCGAATGCCGAGCCACACGACCCAGGCCAGCACGGGCGGGTAGAAGACCCACGGCGGCCAGAACTCCCAGCGCGTCAGCCGGCGCCAGCGGCCGACCATCCGTCGCCGTCCACGCCACGAGAACAGCGGCAGGATCAGCTTGACGACGATCAAGATCCACAGGCCGAGGGCGACGAAGGCCCAGATCGCGTGCTCCTGGAACGTCTCGAAATACTCGAACGCACCTTCGCCGGCCAGCGTCGCCGCGCCGACCAGCGCGGGTGTCCACAACACGACCGCCAGGACGAAGTAGCCGCAGAACTTGAGGAAGCTCGTGTGCAGCAGCCCCGCGGCGAAGTACGTCGGGATGCGGAAGCCGGGGGCGAAGCGGCTGAGCACGATGACGATCGGCCCGCGGCGGCGGAACCAATCGGACGACGCGTCGACGCTGTCCACTCCGATCATCCAGCGCAGCGGCGCGCGCCGGATCGCGGGACGGCCCAGCCAGCGGCCCGCCAGGTACAGTCCGACATCGCCGATGAAGATCCCGAAGCAGCAGGCCGCGACGCCGGGAAGGAACTCCAACCTGCCCTGCGCGACCATCAGACCGACCCCGATGCAGGTGAGGTCCTCGGTCACCAGCGTCGATACGACGATCAGGACCAGCATCAGGATCAGCGCGAAACCGGTGAACGGCGGCGGCGGCAAGCGCGGCCCCGCGGCGGCGACGACACGCGTCGCCTCGGCGCCCGCGCGGACGGGCGCCTCCCCCCGGTCGACCGATCCGACGAAGCGCGCCAGCCGCGCTCCGATCTCCTCGCCGCGGCGGAAGATCAGGAAGTGACTGCCGCGCAACATCTGCAGCTCGCTGTGCGGGACGACACGGTGGTGCTCGCGCGCGGCCTGCGCCGGAACGAGGAAGTCGTCCTCGCCGTGCACCACCAGCATCGGCGGCTCGAAGCGCTCGAGGATCCCACGCAGCGGGCGCTGGTCGGTGTCGTAGAAATTGCGGCAGTACGGCAGACCGAAGAACGCCCGGTCCAGACCGCCGAAGTGCGGAAACCCGTGAACCAGAAGCCACATACCGCCCAGCTGCGCGCCGTGGACGGCGTGGTTCATCGGGTAGTTGCCGAACAGCTCCAGCTCCTGCACGCCGATGGCCGAGAGCAGCGTCAACGAGAGGACTCGGTCGGGAGCCCGGTCGTACAGCGACAGGCCGACGCCGCCGCCCATGCTGAAGCCCACGAGGTGCGCGCGGCGAATCGCGAGCGCGTCCATCAGCTGCAGGACGTAGTCGGCGTGCGCGACGAGCGAGTAGTCCGGGACCTGCAACGTCGACTCGCCGAAGCCCGGCAGGTCGGGCGCGATCACTCGATGACGTCGAGCGAGCACGGGCGCTGCGCTGCGAAAGTCGTGGCGGTTTCCGGGGCTACCGTGCAACAGGATGACCGCGGTGCCGTCGGGCCCCTCGTCCGGCCCCAGCTCGTCGAACACCAGCCGCACGCGCCCGTCGGTCGTGCGCGCGCCGTCGACCGCGGCCACCTCCAGCGACGGCGCGGTCGGCGGAGGCGCTTCGTCGCTGCGCACCCAGCGCACGACCCACGACACCACGAGCAGGACGCAGTAGAGAACGAGCAGGATGCGAGCTATGCGGCCCACGACTTCGTGAACCGGGAGGCCGGGATCAGGAACCGGCTGTCAGCCCGGCGGTCTCCCAGTGCCCCAGCGTGGAAGGAGCCACGCCGAAATCGGCGAACTCGTCGCCGAGGTCGAATCCCTCGCCGATCAGCAGCGCCACGATCAGAGCGTAATGATGGATAGTGTGACTGACCAGGAACTGCAGCTCGCGCTGCACGGTCGAGCGCGACCAGGCGAGATCCTCGCGTTCGGACAGCTCGGGCTTGACGTCCAGCGGGGTCTCGGCGTGGGCCGGCGTCAGGGCCAGCAGCCCCTCGATCAGACCCTCGGTCACGGCGATGGCGTGGTCGCGGTCGGTCTCGGTCCGACGGTCCCGCCCGCGGGCGCTGTAATCGACCCGGCCGGCCCCGATCCCGTCCAGAAAAGAGCGGTAGAAGTCCAGGCAATGCCGGAACTGGCCGCCCACGCCGCCGCGGAACGGCCCGGGCGCCTGGCGCGAGAAAAGCCCGTCGTCGAGGCGACGCAGCAAATCGCAACCCTGCTTCAGGAAGTAAATGCTCTGCCCGGCCGGGTGTTCCACGAGGTTCATCGGGGTTCCTTATAGCAGACGTCGCCTATTCTACGCCGCCCGGCCGCCGGGGGTTCCGTCCCACGGGCCATTTCCATGGCCCCGGCCCCTCACCCGAAGTACAGCCGGCGGGTCACCGGATCGAGCCCCTGGATGTCGATCAGCACCAGATAGTCGATGGTCTTGAAGTAGCGGTCGATGGCCGGCGGGCCGACGACCAGGGCTCCCATCCTCATGTAGAGGCTGAACAGCTTGGGCAGCTTCACGTCCTCGTGCGCCGGTGCCGGCGAGTCCGCGTCCTCGGGATAACACAGCCAGTCCGGCTGCGGATCGATGCGAATCGAGCCGTGAACGTGGTCGCTGGCGTCGAGATAGTCCATCACCCGACGCCCCTCGGCCGGATCCTGGCTGGTCAGCGAGCAGCAGCCGAACAGGTACCGCTTCCGGTTGTGCACCATGTAGCGGGCGAGCCCGCGGAACAGCAGGAACAGCACCTGCCGGTTCCGGAACGGCTTGGCGATGCTGGCCCGGCCGATCTCCACCGAGTTGCTCAGGATCTCGTCCGGGAAGCCCGACAGATTGAACTCGTCGGCGGAGTAGAAACCGTGATTCCGGTCGGCCATCTCGCCCGTCATCATGCGGTAGGTGCCGATGATGTCGCCCGAGGCCTTCTCGATGACGACGAGGTGGTGGCAAAACGGGTCGAAGCGGTCTGCGTCGCGCCGTGTCTCCCACGACTCGTCGAACCCTTCCTTCATCTCGACGTTGAACACGTCGAAGCGCAGCCTCTGCAACGCGTCCAACTCGCCCGCGTCGCGCGCGAAACGGACGATGTACTTCCCCGTCTCGATGTCCTCTGGGGGGAGGTTCTCGCGGAGAATCGGGTACTCGGGCGAACAGTCGTCCTGATTGTCGGCCAACGGTCCCTCCCGCAGGTGGGCTACCAGAATACCCGCTGATCGCCGCCGTGGGTAGCCCCGGTTTGCCGTTAAGATGACCGGATGGAGACTCTCCCGGAAGCCGTCCAGCCACCGGCCCCGGCGCCGTTGCGGCCGGTGACGTCCGGCGACCGCGTCGAGCTGCTCGACGTGCTGCGCGGGTTCGCGATCTTCGGGATCCTACTGGTCAACATGCGCATGTTCTTCGCGCCGCTGTACCTCGACCTATCGGGCACCCACTGGTGGCCGGGTCCGATCGACCGGGCGGTCCACGGCGCGATCGTGCTGCTGGCCCAGGGCAAGTTCTACTCACTGTTCTCGCTGCTGTTCGGCGTCGGGGCGGCGATCCAGCTGCAGCGGGCCACCGAGCGCGGCCGGCCGTTCGCGCGCTTCTTCGCCCGGCGCCTGGGGCTCCTGCTGCTGATCGGCCTGATCCACGCCGTCGGCATCTGGTTCGGCGACATCCTCGTGATGTACGCGCTGATCGGCTTCGTGTTGCTGGCGTTCCGCAACCGCTCGAACCGCACGCTCGCCGTCTGGACCGTGATCCTGCTCTGCCTGCCGGTGCTGATCATCGGAGGCTTCACCGGGCTGATCGAGATCGGACGGATGTTCCCGGAGTCCGCGGCCGAGATCGAGCAGAGCTTCGTCGAGTCCGCCGCGGCGGCGGCGGAGGCCCTGACTCGAGCTCGGGAGACGTACGCGTCGGGCTCTCACGGCGAGATCCTCACCGAGCGGCTGAGCCAGCTCGGCACGATCTACAGCTTCAGCTGGATCTTCTCTCCCAACATCCTCGCGATGTTCCTGATCGGCTTCAATCTGGGACGGCGGCGAACGTTCGATCGGCTGGACGAGCACGCGGCGACGATCCGACGCGCGCTGCCGCTGCTGCTGATCGTCGGTCTGGCAACGGGCGCGGCGGTACTCGCGATCATGAACACGCTGCCGCCGATGACGCTCGCGCCGCTGACGATCGTCCAGACGCTGGCGACCAGCGTCTCGGCGCTGTGCCTGTGTTTCTTCTACGTCGGTTCGATCGCGTTGCTCCGCCGCGGCGAGGCGTGGCGGCGGCGCCTGCAGCCGCTGGCCGCGGTGGGCCGGATGGCGCTGACCAACTACCTCATGCACTCGCTGGTCTTCACGACGCTGGCCAACAGCTACGGTTTCGGGCTGTACGGACGCATCTCCCCGTCGGTCGGCCTGGGGATGACCGTTGCGATGTATCTGATCCAGATCCCGCTGAGCGCCTGGTGGCTGTCGCGCTTCCGTTACGGCCCGGCGGAGTGGCTCTGGCGCTCGCTGACCTACGGCGCCCCGCAGCCGATGCGGCTGCTACATTAGCCGGACTTCATCTCTCCTGGGGGTCGATTCATGTCGGACGCGTATTCGGAACTGTTCGAGCGGCTCGGTGAAGCCGCGACGCTGTACTCGGTGGGCGGGCTTCTCGGCTGGGACCAGGAGACGATGATGCCCGAGCGGGGCGCCGCCTTCCGCGCGCGAGAGCTGGCCCTGCTCGGCCGGATCGCGCACGAGCGCGTGACCCATCCGCGCGTCGGCGAGCTGCTGTCGCAGTGCGAGGCCGATGCGCAGGTGATGTCCGATCGGGACGCCGCGGCCAACGTACGCGAGCTGCGCCGCGACTACGACCGCGCACGGAAGATCCCGGCGGATCTCGTCGCCGAGATGAACGAGACCAGCTCGCTCGCGCTGCAGGCCTGGAAAGAGGCCCGCGAACAGAGCGACTTCTCCAAGTTCGAGCCGTGGCTCGAGAAGCAGCTCGGTCTGGCCCGGCGCAAGGCCGAGTGTTACGGCGTCCCCGACGGCGGCGAGCAGTACGACGCACTGCTGGAGGACTACGAGCCGGGGATGACGTCGGCCGAGATCGAGCGCCTGTTCGGTCCGCTGCGCGAGAGCCTGACGCCGCTGATCGCGGAGATCGCCGCCGCCGACTACCGGCCCTCCGACGCGCCGCATCGCGCGAAGATCTCCATCGACAAGCAGAAGGAGTTCAACCTGTTCGTGTTGAAGCGACTCGGCTTCGACATGGGCGCGGGCCGCTTCGACGTCTCGGTCCATCCGTTCTCGAGCGGCGTCGCACCCGGCGACACGCGGATCACGACGCGCTACCGCGAGGACCACTTCGCCGACGCGCTGGGTTCGACCATGCACGAGGCCGGGCACGGTCTCTACGAGCAGGGACTGCCGAAGGCCGAGCGCTGGGGGCAGCCGCTGTGCGAGCCCGTCGGGCTCGGAATCCACGAGAGCCAGTCGCGCATGTGGGAAAACCAGGTCGGGCGCTCGCGCGCCTTCTGGACCTGGGCCCTGCCCGAGGCGCAGCGCATGCTGGGCGACGCGCTCTCGGACTGCACGGTCGACTCGATGTACGAGGCGGCCAACATCGTCGAGCCGCACCTGATCCGCGTCGAGAGCGACGAGGCGACCTACAACTTGCACATCATGCTGCGCTTCGACCTCGAGCGCGCGCTGTTGCGCGGTGACCTTCCGGTGGCGGACCTGCCCGGGGCGTGGAACGAGCGGATCAAGCGCGACCTCGGGCTGGACGTGCCGAGTCATGCGCTGGGCTGCCTGCAGGACATCCACTGGGCGATGGGCTCGATCGGTTACCTCCCGACGTACACGCTGGGCAATCTCTTCTCCGCTCAGTTCTTCGAGGCCGTCCAACGCGCCCTGCCGAATCTCGACGCCGACATGACCCGGGGCGAGTTCGGCGGGCTGCTGCAGTGGTTGCGCGAAAACATCCACGCGCGCGGGCGTCGCGACAGCGCGGACGCGCTGTGCAGCGAGCTGAGCGGCGAGCCGCTGAGCCATCACGCGTTGATGCGGCACCTCGACGGCAAGCTGCGACCCGTCTACCGCCTGTAAACAGAAGGGGTCAGACTGTGCATTGTGCATTTCGAGCGGGAGAGGTACGGCCACCCCTGCTCCCGATGCACAATGCACAGTCTGACCCCTTTTGGGAGCCGCCATGTCGTCGGCCGTCACCCATCGCCTGCAGATCCTGATCTGCGCGCTGCTGTTCTCGACCGGCGGCGCGGCGATCAAGGCCGCGTCGCTGACCGCCTGGCAGGTGGCCGGCCTGCGCTCGGGCTTCGCCTTCGTGACGCTGCTGCTGCTGATGCCCTCCTGGCGCCGCGGCTGGCGCCGCTCGACCGTGCTGGTGGGCGCGGTCTACGCGGCGACGATGATCCTCTACGTGGTCTCGAACCGGCTGACGACCGCGGCGAACTCGATCTTCCTCCAGTCCACGGCGCCGATGTACCTGTTGCTGTTCGGCCCCTGGCTGCTGGGCGAACGCGCGCGGCGCAGCGACTACGCGTTCACCGCGATCATGGCGCTCGGCCTCGGCCTGTTCTTCGTCGGCAGCGAGCCGGCGCAACAGACCGCGCCGGATCCGTTCCGCGGCAACCTGTTCGCCGTGGCGTGCGGCCTCTCGTGGGCCCTGACGATCGCCGGATTGCGCCTGCTGGCCAAGCGTAACCGCGACGAGGCGGAGACCGGACGGGCCGTGCTGGCGGGCAACGCGATCACCTGTCTCGTCTGCCTGCCGCTGGCGTTCCCGCTCGCGGACGTGGGGCTTCAGGACTGGGCGGTCGTGTCGTACCTCGGTGTGTTCCAGATCGGCCTGGCCTACGTGGCGATGACGAGAGGCGTCAAGCATCTGCCGGCGCTGGAGATCTCGCTGCTGCTGCTGATCGAGCCGGTGCTGGCCGCGGTGTGGGCCTGGCTGGTGCACGGCGAAGCGCCGGGCGGATGGTCGCTGGCCGGCTGTGCCGTGATCCTCGGCACGACGGTCGCCCGTACGTTACGGCGCGACTGAGCGCAGCTCGCGCAGCTTGTCCTCGAGCAACTGCTTCGCGTGGCCGTAGGCGGCGACCTGCCCCTCGGGGTCGATCAGCACCATCGTCGGCCAGGCCGTAACGCCGTACCGCTTCACCGTCTCACCCGTCGTGTCGAGCAGGGAGGGAAACGGAAACTCACGACCGCCCCACCACTCCTCGGCGTACGCCTCGACGAGGTCGTCCAGCTCGTCGAAATCGTCGACCGAATCGTGATGGAAGGCCAGGATCTCGAATCGGTCGTGCAGGTCCGCGTAATCGTCGTACAACGTCAACAGCCCCGGGAAGGCGCGAATGCACGGGCCGCACCAGTGGCCCCAGAAATCGATGAGGACCCACTTGCCACGATATCCGGCGAGGCCCTCCTCCGGGAAGTCGCCGCGCGCGTGGGTCACATCGAGTTCCGGCGCGGGCGTGCCACGCAGCTTCGCCAGCTTCGTGGTGGCCATCTCGAGTGTTCCCAGATCGCGGCCGCGCCTGGGCAGCTTGATCCTGCGGGCGTACCGCACGGAGTCCTCGGACTGGTGCCACAGCCAGTACTTGCCCGGCGGCAGCGAGACGTCGAGGAGGCCGTCCTCGAAATTCCCCTGGATGAAGTGAAACCCCCGGCGACCGACGCTGAAGCTGCACCAGGTCGCGACGGGGTCACCCCCGCCCTCCAGGACAAAGCGCGCGCGCAACCGCGCCAGCGGCTTCAAGTTGATCCGCGCGGACTCGTCTCGGCGGGGATCGAGCCGGATCACCCCGCCGACCGTGCGCTCGGCATCGAGCGCCAGCAGCGCGAGCTCCGCCTCCTCGCGGTACACCGGCAACGGAAGCGAGTAACTCCCCGACGCATCGGTCGTCGCTCCGCGAAAGGGAGTCAGGCCGGAGTCGGAGCGCTGCCATACCGGCGCGATCGAAACGCCGTCGGTGGCGGGCCGCGTCACGCCACCGTGCCGCAGGATCCGCGGGAGCGTGATCGATACGTTGCCCACGTCCACCGGAGTCGATTCGACGCGCACGTCGCGGCCGGTCGAGGTCCGTGCGTCGTCGCCGAACTCGCCGTTGACGTACCACAGGGCATACCTCGACGGGGGCACGCGGAACAGGAACGATTCGCCCACGGAGTCCGACCGCAGGACGGCGTTGTCGGCAACGAGGACAGTGCCGACGCTCGACGGACGCTCGCCGCGCAACTCCATCGCGTAGCGCCCGCGCACCTCCACCAGGGGCTCGAGCGTTACGATCGGGTCGGTGCCCGCCTCGACCGCGAAGCACGCCCCGCGTGAGCGTTCGGGGTCGAGCGCGATCCAGCCTCGCCGCGCCGGTGGCTCCGCGACGGGCAACTCGAAGCGGCCCTCTGCGTCCGTCACGACGACCTCGCCCAGGGGTTCTGCCGGCCCGGCCGGAGTCTCGGGCGGCGGCATGCGCCACTCCGCCGCGATCTCGACACCCGCGACAGGAGCCCCGGAGGCGTCCACGACCCGTCCGGTCGCGGACTCCGCGCGGACGCTCCCCACAGCGACCAACAGGGTGCAGAGTGCGAGCAGCAGGCGTCGAACTCGGTCGGACATACCGGGCCGAGTATACGCGGGCGGGATTCCGGGGGATAATGAGAGCAGCGAGGGGAGGAAGGAACCGATATGCGAATCAACCCGCGGCGGGCGCTGCTCGCCGGACTGGTCGTTCTGCTCTCCGCCGCGGCGAGCGCCGAGGAGGCCGCGAGGCTCGGCTTCGAGATCCACCCCAGGGGGCGCTCGGTGCACGAGGTGATCCTCGCGCCCGACGGCACGGTCGCCGAGGAGCGCGCCGTCTCGTCCAAGCAGTACACCCTGATGGCCGGCGCACCCGTGACCGGGCCGCTGGCCGAGCCCGCCCCGATCGGCACGTACCGCCTCGCGCTCTCGGCCTTCGGTTCGGACAATCGCATCCTCGTCTACGAGGCGATGCTCGACACTCGCACGGGCGAGGTCGTGTCGCGCCGACGCATCGACCCGAAGCTGTTCGACATCCTGCGCGAGGAGGACGTCCGCAAGAACCCCCGATCCGAGGCGGCGCATCCCGGCATGCAGCGCGCGTCGTCGCTGTTCGGGCCGCGCACGAAGATTCTGCGCTACCACACGACGATTGACTCGAAAGACGCCACGATCCTCGGTCGAGTCCGCCACGCGGACGACATGGTGGGAGCTCCGCTCTGCGTCAACGAGCCGGTCGACCGGCGGCGCGCCCGGCCCGGTACGGGGCCGCTCGAGTGCCTTTACAACTCGCAGGAGGTCGCCCCGTCGGGCCACGCGGGTCCGTACCAGGTCGCGGTCAGCGCCTGGGGGCCGGGTAACAAGGTCCTGGTCTACGAGGTCGTGGTGGATTCGCGCGACGGATCCGTGACGGCGCGTAACGGCGTCTCGCCGAAGGTGTTCGATCTCGTCGAGCGCGACTGAGCCCTCGCTGTGCACGTGCAGCGCGAGGTTCGACCGTCGCGCGCACGCCCTCCGATTTCGACCGATGATACGGGCGATTCGCCCCGACCGGACTTCGGCTCAGCCTCCACTAGGGCGCTTGGGTTCTTCGGGCGATCGGCGACCGAACCGGGGACGATCAACGGACCGGCGTCATCGGAACGGCCGTCCGATCACCCAGCGTCGCGGACGGGGCGAATCACTCACACCCTTCCGTTCGGCCACCGTCGAGTATAGCGGGGATTCCCGAGTTCAGTACGAATCGGGCACGAGCAGCCGGCGAACCTTGTCCCGGATCGAGCGCTGGCCCGCCGAGCGGCGGAGGAACGCGTCGGCCACGTCGCGCATCGACTGCGAGGCCGACTCCGGCTCGTCCATGGCCACCAGCACCGGGACGCGCGGGCAGCGGTTGACGAGGCTCTTGACCACTTCCACGCCCTCGCCGGGGTCCTGGCCCTGGACGTCGTAGATCACGAGGTCCGGCACCTGGAGGTCGAGCTGCTCGGGTCCGACGCCGGCGCTGGGCGCGTCGAGCACCTCGTAGCCGTCGCGCTCGAGAGCGCGCCGGCAATCCACACGAAAACGGTCTTCATCTTCGATCAGCAGGATCCTCGTCATGGTTGATTCCACGACGCGGAGACTCCCCGCTGGGTCGAATGCCCCATCCTGTGGGCCTGTTGCACCCCAACACCTGCCTTGATCATCCTATTCCTCTTTGATTATAAGCCCCATCGGCGTGGCACACTACATGCTTAAAGGTTTTTGTGGACCTTTTGAGTACGGAGGTAGGTTATGGGAATGAGCCTGACGAAGGCCGGCGACTACGCCATCCGGGCGATGATCTTCATCGGCTGCTTGCCCGAGGATGCGGTCGCCCTGCGCAGTGACGTCGCGCGGACTCAGGGCATCCCGTCGAGTTTCACGGCCAAGATTCTGCGCCGGCTCGTGCGCGCCCGCCTGCTGAAGTCATCGCGCGGCGTCAACGGAGGGTTCGCGCTGGCCCGGTCGGCGGCCGAGATCTCGATGCTGGACATCGTTACGGCGATCGAGGGGCCGCTATCGCTGACCAGCTGCTCGTGCGATCCCGAGGGCTGCGAGTGGGCGCGGGACTGCCCCGCGTCGCTGGTCTGGCCCCAGGTGCAGAAGAGCATCGAGAACGCGCTGCGCGGGATCTCGCTGGAGTCGCTGGTGAGCGCTCCGCGGGCCAACGGCCGCATCGCTCCGGCGCCTTCCGATCTCGACGCGTTGACACCGAACGGCATGTCTCTACCGCGCTGCCCGAACTAGCTCGGCCTGCCAGGAGCCTGTCCGAGTCATCGGGCAGGCTGCTAGTCGTCCGAACGATCGAGCAGGCCGAACTTCTTCATGCGGTAGCGCAGGGTGTCGCGCGAGATTCCCAGCAGCTTGGCGGCCTTGACCTGATTGCGCGACGTGCGCTCGAGCGCCTGCTCGATCGCCCCGCGCTCGAGGTCCTCCAGCGTCAGCGTTCCCAGCGGCAACACGACGTCCGACCGGGTCCGTCCGACGGTGGCATTCTCGCCGGTCTGTGGAGCGTTGCCCACGATCTCGGACGGCAGGTCCTCCAGACCGATCTGCTCCTTGTCCTCGAGGATCATGATCCGCTCGAGCACGTTGCGTAGCTCGCGGATGTTGCCCGGCCAGTCGTAGGCCGTCAGGTGCTCCATCGCCTCGCGACTGACGCCGTTGGTGTTCTTGCGGAACTCGGCGTTGAACTCGTCGAGAAAATGCTGCACCAGCAGCGGCACGTCGTCGCGCCGGTCGCGCAACGACGGCAGGTGGATCGGGATCACCTTGAGGCGGTAGTACAGGTCCTCGCGGAACCGCCCCTCGCGCACGGCCTGCTCCAGGTTGCGGTTCGTCGCCGCCACGATGCGAACCTCGACGCGGATGTCCCGCGTGCCGCCGACGCGCTTGAACGTCTTCTCTTCCAGAAAGCGCAGCAGCTTGGCCTGCATCGCAGGGCCCATCTCGCCGATCTCGTCGAGGAACGCCGTTCCACCCTCGGAGACCTCGAGCAACCCCTTCTTCTGCGTCTTCGCGTCGGTGAACGCGCCGCGCTCGTGACCGAACAGCTCGCTCTCCAGCAGCGTCTCGGTCAACGCGGAACAGGTGATGTTGACGAACGGCCGGTCCGCGCGCGGGCTGCCGTAGTGAATCGCCTTCGCGACGACGTTCTTGCCGGTTCCGCTGTCGCCCTCGATCAGGACGGTCGTCGCCTGGCTGACACAGATCTTGTCGATGAGATCCAGCACCTCCTGCATCGCGGAGCTCGTGCCGATCAGGCGGACCTTGCCGTGCGTCTCGCGCTGCTCGGTGCGTAGACGACGCACCTCGCGCCGCAGCCGCGTCGTCTCCAGCGCTTTCTGGACCACGACGCTCAACTCGTCGAGGTTGACGGGCTTCGTCAGGTAGTCGAAAGCTCCGAGTTTCATCGCCTGAACGGCGCTCTCCACGGTGCCGTAGGCGGTCATCATCAGCACCGAGATCTCCGGGTGCTCGGCGCGGACCTTCTCCAGGATGTCGATGCCGGTCGTGTCGGGCAGCCGGTAGTCCAGCACGAGCAGGTCGCAATCGCTGTGCTCGAGCAGCTCGAACGCGTGCTTGCCGTCGGCCGCCTCCTCGACGGCGTAGCCCTCCTGCTGCAGCCGAGAACGGACCGACCAGCGGATCAGTTTCTCGTCATCGACGACGAGGATGCGTTCACGTGCCATCAATCCGTCTCGCTCTCCGGAATGCGGAATTTGACCGAGGTGCCGTGTCCCAGTTGGCTCGTCACCTCGACCGTGCCCTTGTGCTGTTCGACCAGCTTGCGCACGATCGACAGCCCCAGGCCCGACCCGCGGTGCTTGGTGGTGAAGAACGGCTGAAAGATCCGTTTGAGATCGGCCGGCAGGATGCCCTTGCCGGTGTCCTGGAGCGAGACGAGCAGGAAACCGCCGGCGGACTGGGCGTCGACCGTCAGCGTCCCACCGTCTTCCATCGCCTGAATCGAATTGTGAATCAAGTTGATGAACACCTGCTCGATGGCCTGCGGGTCGGCGAAGATGCGCCCCGTGCCCGGCGCGCTCACTCGGTGCACGGTGATGCCGTTGACGTCCGCCTCGTCCTTGTACAGGCGCAGCACGCGGTCGATCAGCTCATGCAGGTCGAACGCACGCGGGCTGAGCGCGCGGGGGCGCGCGTAGGTCAGCAGGTCGCGCACGAGCCCCTCGAGCCGGACGATCTGCGCCAGCAGCTCGTCCACGATCTCGAGGTTCGACGGCTTGACCGACAACTCTCCGCGAAGGACCTCGAGCGCGCCTTTCATCCCGGCGAGCGGGTTGCGCACCTCGTGGGCGATCGAGGCGGCCAGCTCGCCCACCGCGGCGAGCTGCTCGCTCTTCTCTACCGCCCGCCGCTCGCGCGTCTCGTAGTACGCGTCCAGAACAACCTGGACGTCGAGGATCATCAGCTTGCCCAGCGCAGTGGCGGCGCGCGTCGCGCGAGCTGCATCATCCGGGTAGCACTGAATCACGTACGGCAGCAAGATGTCGAGGTACAGGCCGTAGGCCCCCAGGTACCACTGGGGCTCGAGCTCGATCCGATCGTGGACGGCGCCGATGCGCAGGCGGCTCTCGGCGTAACTGTCGTCGTACGTGCCCGCGAAGAGGCTCTTCAGGTACTGCTTCTGCGACGCCTTCAGCCGCTCCACCGTTCCATCGTCGGAGAGCAGTGAGCGCAGGGGCTCGAACTTCACCAGGTGGTTGTAGAAGCGGTCCACGATCGAGTCGGCGTGGCGCGCGACGACGCCCCCGACCTCGGACAGCATCGCGGCGTCCTGTTCGCTGAAACGGACGTAGCGCCGCCGGACCTCGAACGTCTCGGGCTCGGGGCCGCGTCGCTCCGCGCGGGACGCCCCTGTCTGGTTGGCCGCCGGCCTCACGGCGCCCTTTCCGCGTCCGGACCCGGAGCGCCGTGAGCGTCGTGACATGCCGCAGATGGTAACACCCGAACTCCCCGTCGAAGTGTGGTTCCGGTCACCGCCCACCGCGGCCTGCGAGGGAGAATGGCACGATCCGTGCCACTGGCCGCAAACCGGGGAAACGGCCCGACCGACCGGGCGAAAGTCGTGTTTCGCCGTGCGCCGGATCGCCCACGTTGGGCGTCCTGCCCCACCCCGAGCGGCCACGGCTCTCCGGGAAGGGGACCTCCGGGGTCCACGTCATGGCGCGGCCCTTGCTGTCATGAACCCTCTCGATTCGAACGTCCGCGTGGCGGCGGGGAAAGGAGAGCTTCGTGGCACTGGTCAAAGACTTCATGACGCGCGATGTGCTGTGCGTCGAGCGCGACAAGGAGGTCCACGAGCTCGAACGCATGATGCTCGAGGAGAAGGTCCACGGATCGCCGGTCGTCGACGAGGAGGGCCGTCTGGTCGGCGTGGTCAGCCAGACCGACCTGCTGGCCTGGCACTTCGCATCCGGAGTGGACGGCGCGGCGTTTTACAACGATTCGCCGCTGTCGGTGTCGCACGAGGAGCTGAAAGAACTTCAACTGGCCGATGTGCGCACCGCTCGGGTGGAGGAGGTCATGTCCCCGCTGGCCTACTGCATCGGGGCCGACCGCCCGATCACCGAGGCGGCGGCGATGATGATCGAGAAGTGGATCCACCGCCTGGTGGTCGTCGACGAGGAGCTGCGCGTGCAGGGCATCGTCTCCGCGATCGACCTGCTGCACGCGATCCCGGGCACGACCGAGAGCCTCAAGCAGTCCCGCGACTCGCGGGAGGACGAGCCGCGGGAAAACGACGGTAAGTCCGAGGAGGCCAAGGTCTCCTGAGAAGGGGGCAGGCCGCAGAAACGCGGCCTGCCGGCCTGATGGGTTGCGCTTCCCGCCCGGTTTGGGATAACAATCCCGGTCGATTGCCGGGGTGCCCATTGCCGGATCTGGAATTCGCTGACCTGCGCGGCTTCGTCGAGCAGCTGCGCCGCGACGGCGACCTCGCCGTCGTCGACCGCCAAGTCGACGCACGACTCGAGGTCCCCGAGATCCACCGTCGCGTGATCGCCGCGGGCGGGCCCGCGCTGCTGTTCACCAACGTCCAGGGTGCCGATTTCCCGCTGGTCACGAATCTGTTCGGGACGACGCGGCGCGCCGAGTTGGCGTTCGGCCGACGCCCGCAACGCTTGATCGCGCGGCTGGCCGAGCTGGCCCACGAGCTGGTCCCCCCGACGCCGCGTAAGCTGTGGGGCGCGCGCGACGTGGGCCTCGACCTGTTGCGCATCGGCACGAAGCGTCGGCGCGCGGGTGCGGTCGCGGAGTGCGTCGGCGAACCGCGACTGGACCGGCTGCCCGCGCTGACCACGTGGCCCGAGGACAGCGGACCGTTCGTCACGCTGCCGCTGGTCTACACCGAACACCCCGAGAGCGGCATCCCCAACCTCGGGATGTACCGGCTGCAGATCCACGATCCTTCGACGACCGGCATGCACTGGCAGATCGGCAAGGGCGGCGGCTATCACTACGCCGAGGCGGAGGCGGCGGGGCGCCCGCTTCCGGTGACGGTCTTCCTCGGCGGCCCACCGGCGCTGATCCTCTCCGCAATCGCGCCGCTGCCCGAGAACGTGCCCGAGCTGATGCTGGCCTCGCTGATCGCCGGACGGAAGCTGGCCACGTGCGAGGGCCCGGGGCCGCACCCGCTGGTGGCCGAGGCGGAGTTCGCGCTGATCGGTCACGTCCCGCCGACCGAGCGGCTCCCCGAGGGACCGTTCGGCGACCACTACGGCTACTACTCGCTGCGCCACGACTACCCGGTGTTCCACGTCGAGCGCATGGCCCACCGGCGTGACGCGATCTACCCCGCGACCGTGGTCGGCAAGCCGCGGCAGGAGGACTTCTTCATCGGCGACCTGCTGCAGGAGCTGCTGTCGCCGCTGTTTCCGCTGGTGATGCCCGCCGTGCTCGACCTCTGGTCGTACGGCGAGACGGGATACCACTCGCTGGCCGCGGCCGTTGTGCGGCAGCGCTACAAGCGCGAGGCGATGGCCTCGGCGTTTCGCATTCTG
Organism: bacterium; assembly: GCA_024226515.1. GTDB lineage: Bacteria > Acidobacteriota > Polarisedimenticolia > Polarisedimenticolales > Polarisedimenticolaceae > JAAELQ01. The sequence continues at coordinate 295,992 of JAAELQ010000116.1, read as the reverse complement.
GGCGAGGGTCAGCTATCGCTGACGAAGTTCCTCTTCGTACTGGATCGGCCGGTCGACCTGCGCGACTTCACCGCGACGCTGACGCACCTGCTGGAGCGCACACGGCCCGAGACCGACCTGTACGTCTTCTCCAACCTGTCGATGGACACGCTGGACTACACGGGCCCGGTGGTCAACGAGGGCTCGAAGGGCGTCTGGCTCGGGCTGGGCGACCCCGTGCGCGAGCTGCCGCGCGAGTTCAGGCCCGCCGCCGGCGGCGCACCCGCCGGCACGACAGACGTGCGCGTGTTCTGCCCGGGCTGCCTCGTCGTGGGCGGCGCGAGTTTCGCGGACGACCCCGAGCTCGCCGCGCGCCTCGCGCGCGAGGCGGCGTTCGCGGACTGGCCGCTGGTCGTGCTGACCGACGAGCCCGAGCGCGCGGCGGCGAGCCCGATCAACTTCCTGTGGACGACGTTCACGCGCTTCGAGCCCGCGGCGGACATCCACGCGGCCGAGACGCGGGTCGTGCGCAACCACGTCTCGTACCGGCCACCGATCGTCGTCGACGCACGCGTACGGCCGGAGTTTCCCGGCGAGCTGTTCTGCGACGACCGGACGGACGCGTTGGTGACCGAGCGCTGGCGCGAGTACTTCCCCGACGGGGTCGAGATGGGCGACTCGTCGCGGGCGCATCTCGATTGAGGGAACCATGAGCAAGGCGATTCGCATTCACGAGACGGGCGGTCCGGAAAAGCTGATCTGGGAAGACGTCAAGGTGGGCGCCCCCGGGCCGGGCGAGGTGCTGCTGCGGCACACCGCGATCGGACTGAACTTCATCGACACCTACCACCGGTCGGGGCTCTATCCCCTGCCCGAGCTTCCCGCCGTGCTGGGCCGCGAGGCCGCGGGCGTGATCGAGGCGCTGGGCGAGGGCGTGGACACGCTGGCCGTCGGCGATCGAGTCGCCTATCCGATGAACGCGGGGTCGTACGCCGAGACGCGCACGATCGGGGCGCGCGACGTGCTGCGCCTGCCGGAAGCGGTCGACGACCGCACCGCCGCGGCGGTGATGCTGAAGGGCCTGACCGTCGAGTACCTGCTGCGCCGGACGTATCCGGTGGCGGCGGGCGAGACGATCCTGCTGCACGCCGCCGCCGGCGGCGTGGGGCTGCTGGCCTGTCGCTGGGCCAAGCATCTCGGCGCGACCGTGATCGGCACGGTGGGCAGCGCGGAGAAGGCCGAGCTGGCGCGCGCGCACGGATGCGATCACACGATCCTGTATCGCGAGGAAGACGTCGCCGAGCGCGTGAAGGAGCTGACCGGCGGCCGCGGCGTGCCGGTGGTCTACGACTCGGTCGGACGCGATACGTTCGAGATGTCGCTGAACTGCCTGCAGCCGCGCGGCCTGATGGTCAGCTTCGGCAACGCCTCGGGTGCGGTCGAGCCGTTCGGCATCGGACAGCTGGCGGCCAAGGGCTCGCTGTTCCTGACGCGACCGTCGCTGGTGCACTACATCGCACAACGCGAAGAACTGGAGCAGGCGTCGAGCGAGCTGTTGCGGCTGCTCGAGACCGGAGTGCTGACGGTCGAGATCGGCCAGACCTACGCGCTGTGCGACGCGGAGCAGGCGCACCGCGACCTCGAGGGTCGTCGCACGCGCGGCTCGACCGTCCTGCTGCCCTGATCAGGGTCTCAGGAGCTCGCGCGCCAGGAACTGACGCAACTGCATGCGCCACCAGTACTCGTCGTGGCTCGCGGGCGACGGCCAGACCTCGACCCTGTGCGGCAGGCGGCGCTCGCGCAGCACGCGGACCATGTCGAGCGAGCTGTGCAGCCACTCGTCGCTGCCGGCAGCGTAGATCGAGATCCCGCGCGTCGCGCGGATCGCCGCGAGGATCCGCTCGTCCGCGAGGGGCGGCATGTACTCGAGCGGGGTGTGGAAGTAGACGTCGTCGTCGTGATGACGGTCGAGCCGGTGCCACATCCCGTAGACCCCGCCGAGGCCGCACGCCATGTCGATGCGCTCCGGGTGCTTGAAGATCAGGTTGGCCGCAACGAGGGCGCCGTAGCTGGCGCCGAGAACGACCGGCCGCTCGACGCCGGTCTCTTGCCTGATGTGCGGCAACAGCTCGTCGACGGCGTAGCGCTCGAAGCGCGCGTAGGCCGCAAAGCGCTTCGTGGGATCGAGCGCGTCGTCGAACAGCGTGCGCGGGCCGAAGCCGTCGATCGAGAGGACCTGGATCTTGCCGGCGTCGATCCACGGAGCGCAGACCTCGGGCATGCCGTAGCGCTCGAACTCCGTCTCGTCGCCGCCGGAGGTCGGGATGTAGAGCACGGGCGTGCCGCGGTCGCCGTAGCGCACGATCGGCATTTCCCGCCCGGTATTCCCCGATTTCCAGGCCTGTCGCCGGACGCTCACCCCGGCCCCTCCTCGTCGTTCGGCGGCCTCCGCATTCTTTGCTACCGTACGGATCGACCGCCAGGACGGCAAACGCCGGCGGCGGGTCCCACTTCCTACGAAATCAAGGAGATCGAATTCATGTCTTGGAAAAGACTCGTGTTTCTGTTTGCATCCCTGGCGCTGCTCGGCGCCGTGGGTTGCTCGAACCCGGCCAGCGACAAGCCGGAGGCCGTCGTCTCCGAGCCGGTCGAGAGCGCGGCGGGCGACGCCGAGGGCAAGGCCTACACGCTGGACGCCGAGTCGAAGGTCGAGTTCACCGGCTCGAAGCTCACCGGCAGCCACGACGGCGGATTCAGCGCCTTCACCGGCGAGATCACCGTGGTCGACGGCGACCCGACCGCGTCGCGCGTCTCGGTCGAGATCGACACCACGTCGCTGTTCTCGGACGACGACCGGCTGACGAACCACCTCAAGGGCAGCGACTTCTTCGATGTCGAGAAGTTCGCGAAGGCGTCGTTCGAGTCGACCGAGATCGTCGCGGCGGACGGCGGCTACACGATCACCGGCAACCTCGACCTGCACGGCGTCGAGAAGAGCATCTCGTTTCCGGCGACGATCGACGTGGCCGAGGACAGGGTGACGGCCCGGGCCGAGTTCTTCATCCAGCGTTTCGACTTCGCCATCGAGTACAAGGGCCGCGCCGACGACCTGATCCGCGACGAGGTCGTGATCCGGCTGGACCTGATCGCGTCGGCGAAGGGTTGAGCGCTGTTCAGCGGCCTCACGATCCGCGGATTCAACGAGCGGATCGTGGGGATTCTCGACGGTTCCACATATGTGGAGCAAAATCGAACCTTCGGGGCCTTTTCAGGCGCCCGATCGATTGCCGCGCGCCGAGGTTCGGCGTATAGAATCTGCGGGTTGCCCTGGGGAGTCGAGCGCGCTCGTTTGCCCCGATCACGGATGTCCAAGGAGTCTTCCTAATATGAATTCCAGACTGACTCGACTGCTCGTAACGGCCCTGATCGCCGCGGTCTTCATTACCGTACCCGCGCTGGCCCAGACGCAGGACTGCACCGGCATCTCCGACGTCTCGGACTTCGACGGCGCCACCGTCGGTGACTTCACCAACCTGTTGACGACGGCCCAGGTCGCCACCGGCCTGTTGGCCCCGGTCCATATGATCTCTCCGCCCGAAGGCACGAACGGGCGCGACGACCGACTGTTCATCGTCGAGCAGCGGGGCCGGATCCGCATCCTCGACCTGACGACGGGTTCGTTGCTCGGCGGCATCTTCCTCGACATCCAGGGCATCGTCAACTACGGCGGTGAGCAGGGCCTGCTGAGCCTGGCCTTCCACCCGGACTACAACAACATCGGGTCGGCCAACGAGGGCGAGTTCTTCGTCTACTTCACCAACAACAGCGGCAACCAGCAGATCAACCGCTACAAGGTGTCGATCAACCCCAACATCGCGGACTCCGGCAGCGCCACGACCGTCATCACGATGACGCACCCGACGTTCAGCAACCACAACGGCGGCCAGATCGCGTTCGGCCCCGACGGCCACCTCTACGCCGGCGTGGGCGACGGCGGCGGCGGTTGCGATCCGGGCGGCGGCGACGGCAACGGCCAGAGCACGAGCACCCTGCTGGGCAAGATGCTGCGCCTGCGCGTCGACACCCTGCCCTACACGACGAACGGGAACCCGTTCGACGGCGGCACCCCGGGTCTCGACGAGATCTGGGCCACCGGCCTGCGCAACCCGTGGCGCTTCTCCTTCGACCGTCTCACCGGCGCCCTCTACATCGGCGACGTGGGGCAGAACCAGATCGAGGAGATCGACTGCCAGAAGGCGAACAGCATCGGCGGCGAGAACTACGGCTGGGTCTTCTTCGAGGCCAACTCCTGCGCCACCTGCAGCGGAGTCACGATCGCCGATTGTCAGTCGATCCCGCACACCAAGCCGCTCCGCGAGTATCCGCAAGGCTCGACGCCCGGCTTTTCGATCACCGGCGGCTTCGTCTACCGCGGCTGCCGCATGACCGACCTGCACGGCTCGTACTTCTTCGCGGACTACTCGACGTCCTACATCCGCACGTTCCGCACCGACCAGAACTGCACCGCGGCGCCGGACATCCTCCGCACGTCCGACCTCGACACGCCGAGCTACACGATCAACAGCATCTCGTCCTTCGGCGAGGACTCGCGCGGCGAGATCTACATCGCCGACCTCGGCGGTCAGGTCTACCGCGTCATCCCGACGCTCGACATCATGCAGGTCTCCGGGCCGAACGCGCCGCAGCTGCGCTACGACGGCAACATGACCTGGGAGGACCTCGAGGTCAGTACCGGCCACCCGATCAGCGACTACAAGGTCTACCGCGCCATCGACGATCCGGCCGGCATCTACCTCTGCACGCACCAGGGCCCGGATGCCTTCTGGACCGGCGGCGATCCGGACACGCCCAACGAAGACGAGGTCTTCTATTACATCGTGACCGCGTTGAACAACCTGGGCGAGGAAAGCCGTCCGGGCAAGATGTCCGACGGCACCGCGCGTGTGGTGGACACCAACTCGGTCTGTCCCTGAATCGCGGCTTCAATCGGTTTGATGAGACGGGGCCCTCCGGGGCCCCGTTTTTCGTTCGAGCGCCCTTCGTATCTCAGTCGTCCCGGCGCCACTGCTCGAAGTCTCGAGCACCATGCAGGAAGCTGAGAATCCGGACCTCGGACGGTTGTACCTCGTACAACAGCCGGAACCTCCCCACAAAGATCTCACGAATGGACGAGTTGTCTTGCTCCGGCACAACTCGCCCGCGCTCGGACATCGTCGCGAGACTCGCACTGCCTTCCAGTAACTGTCTCAAGACAGACCGCGCTCCTTGCGGAGACTCGTGAGCGATGTAGGAGAGGGCTTCTTCCAGAGTGGATTGGGCTTCAGTGGTCCAGACTACCCGGCGACGTCGGCCAACCACCGTCTGCGAAGCTCCCGTGCAACGTCCTCATGGGACATCGTCCGACCCGCGTCCGCGTCGGCCTGACCACGCGCTATGGATTGCAGGACGTACAAATGGTATTGAACGTCGTCCAGGCTGCAGTCATCGGGCAGACGGTCGAGAAGCTCTAGAACGGCTTGCTTTGCTTCCAATTTCGCACCTCTGAGGTGTGGGACCTACGTCGATTATACGGCGTTTGAGGCGGATTCGGTATTCCGGTTTGTGGGTGCTGCGAGATCGCCGACCTACTCCGCATGGATTCTCTGTCCGAGAAAATCGTCGATCTGTCTCCACGGTCGCTCGCAATCGTTGTGGCCGCAGTCCATCGGTTCGAGGACGGAGGCGCGTGCCGCCGAGTGCAACGCCTCCGCGTGCGAGAACGGGACGATGCCGTCCGACCGGCCGTGTAGGAGCAGGACGGGATTCCGGTAGGTTCGCAATACCGCTATGTTGTCGAACGGGTCGCGCACGAGCCAGCGTGGCACCCCGAGCGTGCCGGCCATGTCCGCGACGCTCGTGAACGTCGACTCGAGGATCAGCGCCGCCACGTCGCGGCGCGCGGCCAGCTGACACACCGCAGCGCCACCGAGCGATCGGCCGTAGCCGACGATCGCGTCGCGTCGGATGTCGCTCCGCGACGCAAGATAGTCATAGGCCGCGACGAACGTCTCGGTGATCGCAGCCTGCGACGGCGAACCGGACGACCTGCCGTACCCGGGGTACTCCACCAGCAGCACCGCGAAGCCCCAGGCGCGAACGGGTTCGAACTCGGCGACCCAGTGGTCGATGAGCTCGCCGTTCCCGTGGCCGAAGATGATGGCCGGGTGCCGCTCCGTCTTCTCGAGCGGTTCCAGCAACCACGCCTCGACGGACTCGGTCTTCCCGACACGCAGCTTCTCGACGCCGGCCGTCTCCGTGGTCACATCGTGCGGCGGCGGGCTCGGGCGCGGAAACAGCATCTTGCGCTGCACGGCGAGGATCGCGACCACGACGAGAAGAGCGGCGACGATTCCAACGGCGGCGATGACGACGAGTGTTCGCATCTACGGGTGGATTGTACCCCCCCACCCGCCGTCGCTCAGTCGGATGGGTTGTCTCGCATCGCCCAGTCGGAGAACTCCAGCCAGCCCATTCCGGTGGAGACCGTGAATCTGAGCGTAGGCAGGTCCGGACGTGGCTCTCTCGGCGGCGCGACTCCGCGACGCTCCAGTCCCTCCAGGACCACGCCGGACGGAAGATGGACGACTCCACCTCCCGTTCCCCCGTCGATGGAGATCTCCGCGTCGGCGACCCAATTCCCCAACAGGCCCATGTCGATCTGTCCCATGCGGTAAGTCACGTCGAGACGCCGCGGACTGGCGTTGCCCAGGTTGTTGATCAACGCCCCCGCGCTGGTGGTGCTGATCGAGAGGCTCTGCATCGGTTCGCGCAACGGCTCGTCGACGTCGAGATCGACCGCGCCCGACTCGAACTCCAGCTCGGCGCTCCGTAGCCGGAGTCCACCGAGCCGCACGACGGCCCCGCCCTTCCGCAGGTTCAAGACGAGATCGAGGGGCGAGTCCACGGGCAGAAACACGTCGACGCGCGAGGGCGAGCCGCGGGCCACCGACATGAGGCCGGAGAACGCCCCGGAGTCCTCGGCCGCCCCGAAGGTCACGCGGTAGATCCAGTCGCCGCCGGCGCCGGGGTCGAGTTCGCCCTCGAGTGCGAATGCGTTCACGTCGAAGCGCGCCTCGACGCGAAGCGACTCGCCGGGCACCGCGGGCCGGACGTGCAACTCCGCCGCCTCGATCGCCAGCACGACTCGTCCGCCCCCGACGACCTCGGGCGTCAGCACGCGGCTTTCCATCTGCTCGGGCCGAGCGGTCAGCAACGCCAGCCCCGCCACGACCAGCACGATCGTCAGAACGAGCGCAACGAGACCGAGACACCCGATACACCCGTACTTTCGCCAGGCACTGCGTGCGTCCACATCGCCTCCCACCTGTCTCTATTACGGTGGGGAGGTGCGGGCGATTACGGACAGACCCGGGACGCTTTCGATCAACCGCTCGAATACAGATCGGTCGAGAGGTACTTGAGGCCCGAGTCGCAGAGCAGCGTCGCGACGGTTCTGTTCGGCCCCAGCCGCTCGGCGACGCGCAGCGCGGCCACCACGTTCGCTCCGGAGGACGTGCCCGCGAACAGCGCCTCCTCACGCGCGAGGCGTCGGGTCATCTCCTTCGCCTCGTCCGTGGAGACCTGCAGGACCTCGCCGGCGAGATCCGGTCTCCACATCGGGGGGACGAAACCCGGACCGACACCCTCGATCTTGTGGGCGCCCGACTCGCCGCCGGAGAGGACGCTCGACTCGGCGGGCTCGACGGCGACGATGCGGATCTCGGCGCTCCTGGCGCGGAGCGCGTTCGACACGCCGGTGATGCACTGTGCCGTACCGACGGACTGGACGAACGCATCGACCTGTTCGCCCGATTGCGCCCACAACTCCTCGGCCAGCGGCGCGTAGCCGGCGGCCGCGTCCGGGTTGTTGAACTGATCCGCGAAGAACGCCCCCGGCTTCTCGCTGAGCTTCGCAGCGCGCGCGATCATCTCCTGGATCAATTCCCGGGTGGTCCCGCCGCCTTCACTGGGGATCTCGATGACCTCGGCGCCGAGCGCGCGCATGTGATCGCGCTTCTCCTTGCTGAACGCGTCGGACGAGACGACCTTGACGGCGATCCCGCGAGCCGCGCACACGAACGCGAGCGAGGTCCCGGTGCTGCCGCCCGTGTACTCGACGAGCGTCCCGTTCGCGGTCAATCGCCCCGACTTCAGCGCTCCGTCGACGACGGAGAGCGCCATGCGGTCCTTCATGCTGCCGGTCGGGTTGTGGCTCTCGAGCTTGACGAGCACGCGCGCGCTATTCCCCGGAACGATGCGGCGCAACTCCACGAGCGGTGTCCCGCCCACCGCTTCGACGATGCCGCCTTCGCCCGTCAACGCGCCAACCAGGCCATGTCGGTATTGCCCCCGCTGAAGATCGCACCGATCCGCTTGCCGGCGACGTCGGCCGGGATGCGCCGTAGCGCCGCGATGACGGTCGCGCCCGACGGCTCGACGACGATCTTCATGCGTTGCAGGATCCACCGCGCGGCCTCGACGACTTCGTCGTCGGATACCGTGACGACTGTCACGTCACGTTCGCGCAGTAAAGAGAAAGCTAGCTTGCCGAGTCCCGTCAGCAGCCCGTCGCAGATCGAATTCGGCGGCCTGACCGCGGGCTGGAGGGCTCCCGTGGCGAGCGAGCGGGCCGCGTCGTCCACCATCTCCGGCTCGGCCCCGCGTACGACCGCGTCGGGCAACAGCACCGAGACGGTGACGGCGGTCCCGGAGAGCAGCCCGCCTCCCCCCACCGGAGCGAGCACCAGATCGAGGTCACCGACCTCCTCGATCAACTCCAGCGCAGCCGTCCCCTGCCCCGCCACGACGTACGGGTTCTCGTACGGGTGGATCAGCGACGCCCCGGTCTCGCTCAAGACGCGGTCGCACGTCGTCTCGCGCTCGGCGCGCTTGCACAGGACAATCTCGGCGCCGTAGCCGCGGACGGCGTCGACCTTGATCGGCGGCGCGTCGTCCGGCATGACGACGGTGCAGCGAACGCCGCGGCGCGAGGCGGCGTAGGCCAGCGCGGCGCCGTGGTTGCCGGAAGAGTGCGTGACGACGCCGCGGGCGGCCGCCTCGTCGTCCAGCGCGAAGACCGCGTTGCACGCGCCGCGCGCCTTGAACGCGCCCACTTTCTGAAAGTTCTCGCACTTGAAGAAGACGCTTGCGCCCAGCTCGTCGTCCAGCGTGCGCGAGGTCATGACCGGCGTGCGATGGACGTGCCCCTCGATGCGCTTCGCCGCAGCGCGCACGTCGTCGATCGTCGGCCGCGTCATCTCGCCGACCTCAGCCCTCGCAGGCCCCGGCGCGCGTCTCGGCGATCAACTGATCGACGACCGCCCGCATCTCTCCGGTCTCGCGGTACGTATGCAGTTGCCGGTCCGCGCTGGTGCCCTCGCGCAGGATCGTGTCCGCGTACTCGATCTCCTTGCGGATATCCAGCTCGTCGGCAACGTCGTCGATGAACTCCATCATCTCGTGCACGAGGTCGGCCAGCGGGACTTCCTGGCGCTTGCCGAAATCGATCAACTTGCCGTCGATGCCATAGCGCACGGCACGCCATTTGTTCTCGGCGATCAGGTTGCGGCGATACGAGCGCCACATGCAATTCTGCCGGCTCAGCTTGTACAGCTTGACGACGATGCCCTGCAGCAACGCGGCGACACAGATCGCCTCGTCGATACGTGTGCAGATGTCCGGGAAGCGGAACTCCAGCGTCGGATAGCGCGGGCTCGGCCGCATGTCCCACCAGATCTTGGTCGGCTCATCGATGCAGCGCGTCTGCATCAGTAGCTCGGTGAACTGCTCGTACTCGGACCACGAGGAGAACGACGGGGGAATCGCGGCGCGCGGCAGATTGCCGAGGATGATCGTGCGGTACGACTTCAGCCCGGTCTCGCGCCCGTGCCAGAACGGCGAGCTGGTCGACAGCGCCAGCAGATGCGGCAGAAAGTAGCGCGACTGGTTCATCACGTCGATGCGCAGCTCGGGATCCTCGATGCCGATGTGCACGTGCATGCCGAAGACCAGCATCTGGCGCGCGATGTCGGCCATGTTCTCTTCGTGCTTGGTGTAACGCTCGCCGGCCGTGACGTGCTGACTGCTCCAGCTCGAGAACGGGTGCGTGCCCGCCGCGCAGACGCGCAGCCCCTCGGCCTCGGCCAGCCTGCAGACCGTGCCGCGCAGGCGAACCAGCTCCTGACGCGCTTCGCCGATATTGGTGCAGATCCGGCTGCCGACCTCGATCTGCGACTGGAGGAACTCCGGCTTGATCTGATCGCGCAACACCACCCGTCCCTGGTCGAGGAACTTCTGTACGTAGGAAGTCACCGCCCGCGTCTCGGGGTGGATGATCTGGTATTCCTCTTCGATACCGATGGTGAAACTGGGATCGGCCATTGCGCCCCCCTTGGCGGCCCGTCAAGCGCCCGGTTCGGGTGCTGAGTCTAACACGTCGGCTCCAGCGCGAAGTCGGCCACCGTTGCGACCGCGGAAGCCAGGTGCTCCTGCGGCGTGTGGCCCGACCGCTTGCGCGGCTTGAACGAGTGGTCTCCGTCTTCGAGAAACTCGACGCGGATCGAATCCGACAGCGCGTAGCCGGCGATCTCCTCGCGGCTGCCCAGCGCGTCCCGCGTCCCCTGCACGATCAGCGTCGGCGTGCGTAGCTGCTCGAGGTGCGCCGTGCGCAAGGTATCGGGCCTGCCCGGCGGATGAAACGGATAGCCCAGGCAGACGACGCCGCGCACGCCCAGGTCGTCCGCGACCATGCTCGCGATGCGGCCGCCCATCGACTTGCCGCCGATGACGAGGTCCGCGGGACCGCCCAGCTCGGCCACGACGCTCTCCCACGTGGCCCGCAACACGGGGGCTCGGTCGGGCGGCTTCCTCGACCCCTGCGCGCGCCTCACGCGCATGTACGGGAATTCGAAGCGCACGACGCGCACCCCGCGCGACGCCAGCCCCTCGGCCATCGCGTTCATGAACTGCGAGTCCATCGGCGCGCCGGCGCCGTGCGCCAGCACCACGATCGAGGCGGAGTCCGCCGGCCCGTCGGTCAGCAACTCGAGGTCCATCTCCTAGGAACCTGCCCGAGCCCGCAGCAACGGGATGTCGGCCATCGTCAGTAAGCCCGGCGCCGCCTCGGCGACGCGCGGGATCGCGTTGAGCAGCACGGCCACGGTCGCCGTGTCGCCGAACACACCGCCGCGGATGAGGAGGTCGACCGGAGGGTCGCCGAGGACGACGACCGCGTCGTGGGGGTCGGGCGCCCCGGCGTACATCTCGAGGTCGAGCTTCACGCGCTCGTCGCCGTCGACGAAACCCGCCGCGGTGTGGTGGATCCCGGCCACCGCTCCCGCGGCGACGGTCACCTCCGGCGTCACGATCTCGGACGCGGCCGGGACCGGATGCAGCTGCTCGTCCACGCGGTCGAGCGTCAGGCCGAGGCCCGCCGCGACGAGACGCAGCGACTCGACGAGGCCGATGTGGCCGAACCCGCCCGCGGCCTTCTTCGCCTGGAACTGCTCGGGGGTCAGGCCCGCGCCGACCTTGCGCAGCAGCGGCAGGCGTCGCAACGCGGCATCCACGACGCGGACCGCCCTCACGTGTCGCACGCTGCGACACACGCCGGTCGCCATCAGCGCCAGCGAGTCCATCACGTAGCCCGGGTTGACGCCGGTTCCCAGAACGCCGACGCCGTGCTCGCGGGCCAGCGCGTCGAGCCTGCGCGAGATCTCGGGATGCCGGTCGTACGGGTACAGCAGTTCCTCGCAGGACGAGACCACGTGCGCCCCGGCGCGGATGCACGCCTCGAGCTGCCCCGCGGCCCGGTCGAGAAACGACGACGACGTGTGCAGGACGACGTCGGGATCGGTCTCGCGCAGCACCGCCCCCGCGTCGTCGGTTACCGTCACCCCGACGGGATCGGTTCGGCCCAGAAGCCGTCCGACGTCCAGTCCGACCTTCTGCGGGTCGATGTCCACGGCGCCGACGAGGGTCCCCGGCTCACCGCGCTCCAGCAGGGTGCGGACGCACTCGACTCCGATCGGGCCCAGACCGTACTGCACGACGCGCGGCGCTCGATCCATCGCTTCCTCCATCGAATTCCGTGCAGCGGATGATAGCCGAACCGCACTGGGCGACTACGCCCACCGATCAGAGTCAAAGCGCGCCGGTCGGTCAGGAGAAGACGTCCGGAATTCCGCGAAAAGGCCGGTTTTTCGGGTACAGCGCAGCAGGACGCTTGGCACGGGCTGTGCAATTCCACCGACCGAGGAGACATCCATGGCAAAGAGGACCGGACAAGTCCGTGTCGACGACGATCGATGCAAGGGATGTGGACTGTGTGTGGCCGCGTGCCCGACCCACTCGCTGTCGCTCTCGGGCGAGCTGAACCGGCTGGGGTACCACCCGGCGAGGTTCCTAGAGAACACGGGTTGTACGGGTTGCGGCGTCTGTTTTTACGCATGTCCCGAACCGGCGGCGTTGACGGTCTATCTCGACCGCAACGTGGCTTGAACGGCGGCAGTCGGATGGGAGCTCAAATGGGGACCCAGTTGGTCAAAGGCAACGAAGCCATCGTCAAAGGAGCCATTCTCGCCGGCTGCCGATCGTTCTACGGCTATCCGATCACACCGGCCAGTGAGATCACGGAGACCGCCGCCAGGCTGTTCCCGGAGATCGGCGGCACCTTCTTGCAGGCCGAATCCGAGACGGCTGCGATCAACATGATCTACGGCGCCGCCGCGGCCGGAGAGCGCACGATGACCGGCTCTTCGGGGCCGGGCATCTCGCTGATGCAGGAGGGCATGTCGTACCTCGCCGGCGCCGAGCTCCCGTGCGTCATCGCCGACATCATGCGCGGCGGGCCGGGCCTGGGCAATCTGGGACCCGAGCAGAGCGACTACAACCAGATGGTCAAGGGCGGCGGACACGGCAACTACCACAACATCGTGTACGCGCCCGCGTTCGCGCAGGAGATGTGCGACCTGACGATCAAGGCGTTCGAGGTCGCGGACCGCTACCGCAACCCCGTGGTCGTGCTGGCGGACGGGCCGACCGGTCAAATGATGGAGCCGGTACAGTTCCCGACCGATCCGATCACTCCTCCGGTGCACGACTGGGCCGTCCGTGGCGACGCCGAGACCCGCGGCAACCTCGTGGCCTCGATCTTCCTCGACTATCACGACCTGGAGGACCACAACCGCAAGCTGATGGCCAAGTACGCGATCGCCGCGCAGGACCTGCCCGAGTGGCGCACGTACCGTATCGAAGATGCGACAACGGTCTTCGTCGGCTACGGCATCGTCGGACGCATCTTGCGCTCCGTCGTCGACATGGCGCGCGAGCGCGGGATCGCCGCGGGGCTGATCCGGCCGGTCACGCTGTGGCCCTTCCCCTCCGAACCGATCCGAGCGGCGGTCGACCGCGCCGAGCGCTTCATGGTCGTCGAACTTTCGGACGGGCAGATGGTCCAGGACGTGCGCGTCATCGTCAACGGCGAGCGTCCGGTGTCGTTCTACGGACGCCAGGGAGGGGTGCTCCCCGGCCCCGAAGAGATCCTGGAGGTTCTGGCCGGGACGCGGGAGGAATGCCATGTCCATTGAGCTCAAACACCGCTGCCCTACCAGCATTCACGAGGAGTTCGAACGCAAGGCGGGTCAGACCTGGACCACGCACTACTGTCCGGGTTGCGGCCACGGCGTCGTGCACAAGTATGTCGCCGAGGCGATCGACGACTTCGGCCTGCAGGACAACACGGTGTTCGTCAGTCCCGTCGGCTGCGCGGTGTTCGCGTACTACTACTTCGACGTCGGCAACATACAGGTCGCGCACGGTCGTGCGCCTGCTGCGGCGACCGCGTTGAAGCGCGCCAATCCCGACAGCCTCGTCATCGGCTACCAGGGTGACGGCGACCTGGCCGCGATCGGCGGCAACGAGATCCTGCACGCGGCCAACCGCGGCGAGAACGTCACGATCTTCTTCATCAACAATGCGATCTACGGCATGACGGGCGGCCAGATGGCGCCCACCACGCTGATGGACATGAAGACGACAACGACCCCCACGGGGCGTCACGCGGAGAACGATGGGTTCCCGATCCGAGTGTGCGAACTCCTCTCCACGCTCGACGCCCCGTACTATCTCGAACGCGTCGCCGTCGGCGACCCGAAGCACAACAACAAGGCGCGCAAGGCCGTGCACAAGGCGATCGAGAATCAGGTCAACAACAAGGGCTTCTCGCTGGTCGAGATCCTCTCCCCCTGCCCCACCAGTTGGAAGATGTCGCCCGTCGACGCGGCGCATTACAACCTGGAGGAGATGACGAAGACCTTCCCGCTGGGCGTGTACCGCGACGGACACGAGCTGGAGCTCGGGCACCCGCGCCGACGCCGCGAGGTCGCCCAGCGCGACATCCCGGCGATCATCGGCGCCGAGGTCGAGCAATCCGACGTCGATCTGCCCGACCACACGACCAGCATCGACGAGGCGCGCTACAAGGTCTCCGGGTTCGGTGGCCAGGGCGTGCTGCTGCTGGGGCAGATGCTGTCCCAGGCGGGCATGCTGGCGCGGCGCCAGGTCTCCTGGATGCCGTCCTACGGCCCGGAGATGCGCGGCGGCACCGCAAACTGTTCGGTAACGCTGTCCATGCAAGAGATCGGCTCGCCGGTGATCCAGAACCCGAGCGTGCTGGTGGCGATGAACCAGCCCAGCATCGAGCGCTTCGCGCGCGACGTGGCCCCGGGCGGCGCGATTCTCTACAACAGTTCGATGGTCGATCAGCCGCCCGAACGCGACGACGTCGAGGTGGTGCCCGTGGCGGCCAACGAGATCGCGGACCGGCTGGGCGACCCGACGGTGGCCAACATGGTCGTGCTGGGCGCGCTGCTGGAGATCGGCTGCGCGGTGTCGCACGAGGCGGTGCTGGCGGCGCTACCGGTCGTCTGCAAGTCGCGGCCGCAGTTGATCGAGCTCAACAAGAAGGCGATTCAGGAAGGGATCTCGGCCGTTCAGGCGGTCAAGTTGTCGTAGGCGTGAAAGCGCATCGTGAACGTCGCTCGCCCCTTCGATAACGAGCGCAACTCGGTCGAGTAGCCGAACATCTGACTCAGCGGCACGTGCGCCGAGACGAGGTGCGTCTCGCCGCGCCCACCGACATCGTGCACCTGGGCTCGCCGCTGGCGCAGGTCGCCGATGACCGCACCCAGGTTCTCTTCCGGCACCGTGACCTCGACCGCCATGATCGGTTCGAGCTGCAGCGGCTTCGCCTGCTCGACGGCGCTGCGGAACGCTTCGGATGCCGCGACCTTCAGTCCTACCTGGGGCTCGGCGTCTTCGCGGTACTCGATCGTCAGCAACCGGGCCTCGACGTCGGTCATCGGGAAGCCCTCGGGTCCCAGCTCGGCCGCCTCTTCCAGGCCCGCCAGCGCGGCGTCGATCATCGCCCTCGGGTGGCCGGCGCCCGGATCCAGCGCGGACACGATGCGGTTACCCGCCCCACGCTCGCGCGGCGCGATGGCGCAGCCGACCGCTCCGAACAGCTGCGCCTCCTTCAGCTTGCGCTCGAAGGTGGACGACCCCTTCGCCGGGAGATGGATCGTCTCGCGGTACAGCACCTGCGGCTTGCCGACGGCGACCTCCACGCCGAAGTCGCGCTTCAGCCGGTCGGTCAGCACCTCGAGGTGCAGCTCGCCCATGCCGCTGATCAGCGTCTGGCCGGTGTCCTCGTCTACGCGCACGCGCACGGTCGGGTCCTCTTCCTCCAGCTTGCCCAGCGAGAAGTCCAGCTTGTCCTTGCCGGCCTGCGTGCGCGATTCGATGGCGACCGAGATCACCGGTTCGTACGTGTCGATACGCTCGAGCAGGATCGGGTGTTCCTCGTCGCACAGCGTGTCGCCCGTCGTGGCCAGCTTCAGGCCGGCGGCGGCAACGATGCTGCCGGGGCCCGCCTTGTTCAGCCGCTCGCGCCGGTTGGCGTGCATCGAGAACAGCCGCGCGATCTTCTCCCTGGCTCCGGCCCGCACGTTGTGCACCGACATCCCGGGTGAGATCTCGCCGCTGAAGATGCGCATGTAGATCAGCCGCCGACCGTCGTCGATCGCGATCTTGAACACCAGCGCGGCCAGCGGTTCCTTGGCCTCCGGATGCCGCTCGAGCCGCCGCTCCGGATCGCTCGGGTCGACGCCGCCGATCGCCGGCAGGTCGGTCGGCGAGGGTAGGTAGTCGATCACCCCGTCGAGCAACGGCTGGATGCCCTTGTTGCGCAGCGCCGCGCCACACAGCACTGGAATCAGGTCGAGGCCGATGCAACCGCGCCGGAGAGCGGCGATCAGCTCGACCTCGGTCGGCTCCTCGTCGGAGAGGAACTTCTCGGCGATGGCGTCGTCCACGTCGGCCGCGGCCTCGACCATCCGCTCGCGGGCGGCCTTCGCGATCTCGAGGTGCTCGTCGGGGATCGGCCCCGCGTCCTCGGGCTTGCCGAGGTCGCCGGTCAGCCGGAGGAACTTCATCCGTACGAGGTCGAGGATGCCCTCGAAGCCGTCCTCGGCCCCCACCGGGAGCTGCAGCGGCACGGCGTTGGCGCCGAGGCGTTCGCGGATCTCGGTGACGACCGCGGCAAAGTCGGCGCCCACGCGGTCCATCTTGTTGATGAACGCCATGCGCGGAACGCGGAACTTGTCCGCCTGGCGCCAGACCGTCTCCGACTGCGGCTCGACTCCGCCGACGGCGCACAGCACGACGACGGCGCCGTCCAGCACGCGCAGGCTGCGCTCGACCTCGATGGTGAAGTCGACGTGTCCGGGCGTGTCGAGCAGGTGGATCTCGTGGTTGCGCCAGGGCAGCGTCGTCGCGGCGGCGGTGATGGTGATGCCGCGCTCGCGCTCGAGCTCCATCCAGTCGGTCTGGGCCTGGCCGTCGTGGACCTCGCCCACCTTGTGGATCACGCCGGAATGGAACAGGAACCGCTCGGTGACGGTCGTCTTGCCGGCATCGATGTGCGCAACGATGCCGATGTTGCGGAGTTTGTCGATCTTCGCCATGTCTGACGAGAGATTATTCAGGCGTCCGCGTCGCCCCGCAAGACCGATTGCTTGAATTCGCGAATCTCGGCGATGCCCTCGTGCTGGTCCAGCTTGAGGTACAGCTTGCGCAGCAGCGCCAGGCGGACGCGATCGCGGCGCCCCGGCTCGGTGCGAAGGACCACGTTGTGCCGCAGCCACTCGGCGCGGAACTGCGTCAGGTTGTGGCCGCGCGGCACGGCGAGGTTCAGCGCCTCGACCGCCCGGGCCTCGGCCTCGGCCAGATTGCCCTGCTCGAGGTCGAGCCGTCCCAGCTCGACCAGCCAGCTGGCCTCGAGCACCGGCTGCCGGCGCACCTTGGCATGCTTGGTCGCGCGCTGGAACCACTCGCGGGCCTGGTCCAACCGACCCTCGGCCAGCCAGCACATGCCGATATCGCCTTCGATATGGGTCAGGTGCAGCTCGTCGCCGGCGAGTCGGGCGCGATCGTGGGCCTCCTGGAAGGCTTCGCGGGCTTCGGCAAACCGATCGGACAGGTAATGCACCTGGGCCTGCACCATCCAGGCCCAGCCCGACAGGCGCGGGTCGGAGTCGACCGACAGCTCACGCGCGCGACGCGCGGCGTCGCCGGCCAGCGGCAGGTGGCCGCGGAGGCACTGCAGATCGGCCAGCACGACGTACGCCTCGGCCTGGATCTTCGGAGCGTCGATCGACAAGGCGATCGCGCGTTCGGCCGTGCCGATGGCGACCTGCAGCGCGCCTGCGCGTTTCAGGCAGGTCGCGCGACGGATTTCGAGCGGCGCGAGCGAGACCGACATTTTCTTGGGGTCGTCCTCGAACTCGTGCGACACGCGGTCGATGATCGCGTTGTAGATCCCGAGCGCCGAGCGGTAGTCGCCCTCCCAGAATCTGTCGCTGGCCTTCTTTTCCAGCTCCGCGGAGGAGAGATCTTCGCTGCCCTCGGGAGTGACGGCGGCGACGCGCGCTCTCTCGACCAGTTCCTTCGGGTCGATGTAGAGCACGTTCGACAGCGCCAGCATCGCCTCGAGGCCGGGGAAATTCTGACCGCGCTCGATCGCGCTGACCGCGGCTCTCGAAATCTGCCACGGCGAATCCTTGGTCAGGTCGGCGACCTGTTCCTGCGTCAGCTGCTGCGCTTCACGCGTGGCGCGCAGGAAGCTTCCGATCGCTTGTTGTGCGGTCGGCGCGCCGTTGGTCGGATCGGCCGGCGCGATGGGTCGCGCGGGCGATCGCACTGGACGTGGACTGCGACGGCGGGAAACTCTTTCAATTCTAGACACGTGCTCCACCCCGTTGTCCCCCAGACTCCCCACTCTGTCCACAAACCTGTCCTACAAAAATACCCCGAACTCGGGCTCGAATCCGTAGAGATTTTAGCCGGAAATGCCCGAGAAGCGTACTATGGCAGGGTCGAGGGGGCCCGTTTCGGGGTTTTTCGGGCCTTCGGGTGGTGACATGCGACGGTGGCTGGCCTTCTTCCTGCTGATTTTCGTGGTGCCGGCGAGCGGGTGCGCGTCATCCGGCGACGGCGCGGAGACGTCCGAGATCGATGATCCGGTCGCCCTGCGCGCTGTCGCGCTGCAGTTACACGAGCAGGGTCGCGAAGAAGAAGCGCTGGTTCACTTCGAGGAACTGGCGCGCTCATCGGCCGACGAGCGCAGTCTGATGGACCTCGGTCTGGCCTACAGCAACCTGTCGCGCCTCGACGACGCCGCGACGACGTACCACCGGTTGATCGAGCTCGCGCCGCGCAACGCCGTCGCACTGCACAACCTGGGCAACGTCGATCTGCGCCGCGGCCGGATCGACGAGGCCATCGACTGGTACGAGCGCGCGATCGAGATCGACCCACGCTACTTCAACGCGCACCTGCACCTGGGCGACGCGTTCAAGCAGGCCGACAGATTCCCGGAGGCCTATCGTTCGTGGGAGCGACTGCTGCAGCTCGAACCGACGAAGACCGCGGAAGCCACCGCCTCCTACGAGGCGCTGTACCGCATGGCATCGCTCGACATCACGATGGGCGCGTACGCCCGCGCGGGACAGATGCTGGCGCTGTTGCTGGAGGAGGTTCCGCAGCACGAGTCGGCGCACTACGCGATGGGACAGGTCCTGCTGCAGCTCGGGCGACCCGAGGAGGCGGAGCGCGAGTTCGCGATCCACGTGCGGATCTGGGAAGAGCGCCCGACCACCTCTCAGGTGGCGAGCGACTGAGGGACGGATGACACGCTGCACATCGATCTGGGCCCGGGTGGGGATCGCCGTCGTTGCCGCGCTGGCTCTCGTCGGGCCGTGCGCCGAGGAGAGCGCGCCACAGGTGCGCCCCATCTTCGTCGACGCCACGGCACAGTCGGGGCTGGCGGGCTACGACAACGTGTGCGGCGACGAGCCGGGGTCGAAGGGCTGGCTGCACGAGGGGATGGGCGCCGGCGCGGCGTGGCTGGACTACGACGGGGACGGCAACCTCGACCTGTACGTCGCCAACGGCTCGACCCACGACCGCAAACCCGGCGAGGGTGAGCCCAACCGGCTGTACCGCGGCGACGGCAAGGGCAAGTTCGTCGACGTGACGGACAAGGCGGGTGTGGGTCACCGCGGCTGGGGTTACGGCGTGGCCGTCGGCGACTACGACAACGACGGCAACCCCGACATCTTCGTCACCAACCTCGGGCGCGACGTGCTGTACCGCAACCGGGGCGACGGCACGTTCGAGGACGTCACGACCAAGGCCGGCGTGGGGCACCACGACTCGTATTCGACCTCGGCGGCGTTCTTCGACATGGACAACGACGGCGACCTCGATCTCTACGTCGCGGCGTACATGGAAGACGGTCCCGGGAAGACGCCGCGGCGCGGGACTCCCGAGGCGCTGGAGGCCAGCTGCGTCTACAAGTCGCTACCGGTCTACTGTGGTCCGCTGGGCCGCGTGCCGCTGCAGGACGTGCTGTATCGCAACGACGGCGACGGGACGTTCACCGACGCGACGAAGGCCGCCGGGGTCTGGCTCGCCAGGCCGCGCTACGCGCTGGGCGTCGTCACCGCGGACTACGACAACGACGGCGACCAGGACCTGTACGTGGCCAACGACAGCGTGGCCAACTCGCTGTGGCGCAACCGCGGCGACGGCACGTTCGAGGATGTCGGCGTGAAGACCCTCTCGGCGTTGAACACCGACGGCAAACCGCAGGCCGGGATGGGCACCGACTTCGGCGACTACACCGGCGACGGCTGGGTCGACATCGTCGTGACCAACTTCGCGCATGACACCAACACGGTGTACCGCAACCTCGGGGGGCGGTTCTTCGTGGACGACTCGGGACCGGCCGGGCTGAGCGTGACCTACCTGGCGCTGTCGTGGGGCACTGCGTTCTACGACTTCGACCACGACGGCGACATGGACCTGTTCATCGCCAACGGCCACGTCTACCCACAAGTGGACGGGGCGGACCTGGGCACACGATTTCGACAACGTAATCACCTGTTCGTCCGGGACGGCAAGCGTTTCCACGAGGCCGCCGAGTCCTGCGGGGCGGGGATGGCCGTCGAGCGGTCGTTCCGCGGAGCGGCCTTCGGCGATCCGGACAACGACGGTGACGTCGACGTGCTGTTGACCTCGCTCGACGAGGGGATGCTGCTGTTGCGCAACGAGACACCGGACCCCGGGAATTCCCTACAGGTGCAGTTGATCGGCGCGGACGCGAATCGCGACGCGATCGGCGCGCGGGTGACCGTGCGCGACGGCGAGAGCTCGTGGCACCGGCAGCGCAAGGGCGGGGGATCGTACCTGTCCGGCTTCGACCCGCGCCTGCATTTCGGACTGGGCAAGAAATCACCGCGGCGCATCGAGATCGCATGGCCCGGCGGCGAGACCGAAGTCTTGACCGACGTCCCGCCGAACTCGCGCATCACCGTGCGCCAGGGCAAGGGCATCGTCAAGACCGAGCCCTGATTGCTCCCGGGCGTCTCCGGCCTACGTTTGTAGGTAGGGGTTCCGAGGGCCGCGCCCTCCGCGTGGTTCCGTGACCGAAGGAGACTCTCCATGAAAGCGATGAAGACTGCCTTGTGGGCGGTGGCGCTCGTGTGCCTGTTTGCCGCGCCGGCCGCGGCGATGGGGCCGGTCGACGGCGAAGTCGGAGCCGTGTACTGGGCCAACAATTACGACACCGGCGGCCTGGCCGATCTGTCGTCCGACGGAAACACGCCGGGCCTGCGCGCCGAGGTGTGGTTCCTGCAACGCTACGGCGTGCGCGGCTCATTCTTCAACACCGACTACGACGACATCAGCGTCCTCGACAACGAGTCGAGCTACACCAGCCTGGACTTGATGTGGCGCGTGTTCTCTCCGACCGACGACAACTTCATCGCCGTCGGGGCCGGCTGGCAGGAGATGGACCTGAACATGGTCGGCATGAACGGCGACACGTCCGGCGTGCGTCTGTCGGTCGAGGGCCGCGTGAGCTTCGGCCTGTTCTACGCCTACGGCCAGGGCTCCTACATGCCCGAGCTGGACGACGCGTCGACGCCGACCACCGATCTGGAGGACATCAGCGGCTCCGACATCGAGGTCGGCGTGGCCTGGAAGGCGCTGCCGTTCATGGCGGTGCGCGCGGGCTATCGTCTGCAGAACGTCGAGTTCACGCAGGTCGGATTCGGTGACGGCGATATCGACACCGACGGTTTCCTCGCCGGTATCAGCGCTCGATTCTGAGTTTCGGTGTGGGGGGTCCGGGCTACGGACCCTCCGCTCCGCCTCCCGTCGCGACCTTCTTCGACCGCCGGCCCAGCGACTCGGGCGACGGCTGGGCCCGACCCTCGAGTTGCGCGACGAGCCACTCCTGCGGCGACGGATTGTCCTCCAGCCGCACTTGCCCCCACAGATCGGCCAGCACCAGCGTTCCCGGCGCGCGCAACAAGGTGATCACACCGGAGAAGTTGCACTGCAGGATCGCCATCGGCTCGTCGATCTGCGTCAGCTCGGCCGGCACCAGGTTCTCCCGGCTGCCGGCTCGACATGGGAAGACGCTCTTCCAGTTGGCCCACACGGCGCAGGGGAAGACGAGCGGCGGCGAGACGAGACCGCCCAGGGCGGACCCGGCGACCAGTTCCGCCACGCTGCGGAACTCGGGCGACAGCCGAGGAAACGGGCTCCAGTCCGGCCGCGCCGAGTTGTCGAGCGGCATCGCGATCGACTTCGGGTGATCGTCGGTTCCGAGAATGACCGAGTGACGGATCGGCTTCGACTTTCGCTCGCGGACGAGGCAGCTCACGCGGACCCGTCCGTCGCGTACGAAGTGCCGCAGACGATTGAAGAACGGCGCGGAGATCTCACGCGCCGGCTCGAGACTTCTCAGGCAACGGCTGGGACTGGAGAGCCAGTGGTGCGCCGCCGGAGGGAACTCGAATCGCGCCAGCGCGTGGTCGTTGGGATCGTCGACAACGATCTCCCATACGTCGCGTGCGTTGTTCCACTTCTTCTTCAAGGGGTTTGACCGTGGAGTACCGGGTCGAGCAGGACGGCCCGCCCATGAATCGAATATGGGGGCCGGACGGGGCAGGCGCAAAGGGGACGAGGCAGGCCCCTGCTACGATACCGTCATGCTTCGTATTTCCGCCCCGGAACCGACCGGCGAACGCGCCGGCGCCGAACCGCTGCGCCGACGGCTTTCGCGGCGGATGTTGGCCACCGTCGGCGCCTACGGCCTGATCGAGGACGGCGACCGGATCCTGGTCGCGGTCTCCGGGGGCAAGGACAGCTACACCCTGCTGGATCTGCTGGCCGCGGCGCGCAGGAAGGCGCCCGTGCGCTTCGAGCTGGTCGCCTGGCACCTGGACCAGGGGCAGCCCGGCTACGACGGCGCCCCGCTGCGTGCGTGGCTCGAGGGCCTCGATCTCCCGCACGAGGTTGTGCGCGAGGACACGTACTCCGCGGTCATCGCGCAGGCCGAGGGCGAAGCGCGGCCGACCTACTGTCGCGTCTGCTCGCGGCTGCGCCGCGGAATCCTCTACACCGCGGCCGAGCGTGTGGCATGCAACAAGATCGCGCTGGGGCATCATCGTGACGACTCGCTGGAGACGTTGCTGCTGAACTTGTTTTACTCCGGCCGGTTGCAGGCGATGCCGGCGGACTACGTGACCAACGACGGCCGCTTCCGCGTGATCCGCCCGCTGATCGAGTGTTCCGAGTCCGACATCGCGCGGCACGCCACCGAGGTGGGCTACCCGATCCTGCCCTGCAACCTCTGCGGCTCGCAGGCCGACCTGAAACGCGTCGAGATCAAGAAACTGCTCGCGACCCTCGAGCGAACGATCCCCGACGTGCGTTCGGTCATGCTGGCGGCGCTGAAGAACGTCCGCCCGAGCCACCTGCTGGACGTCGAGGTGGCGCAGGCCTGGGCCGAAGCGGCCGACCGCTTCCCTGCGCGACGCTAGGAGCCCTACGCTCCGAATCGCCGCTTCGCCCCTGCCACCTGCGAAAACTGCCCAAACATGACCGAAACTGACCTCTCCGAAATCAACCTGGGTCGGGGTGGGGGGTCGGGGTGGGGTCGTGGGGTCGCGTGGTATTTTGGGCTGCCAAAAAGGATGTTTCATGATGCCTAAAATTGGTTGGGGGCTTGTTTTTCTTCTGTTTTCGGGGCTCGTCGGGTTTGCCGGCGCCGAGGAGCTGGTTACCGATCGACCGGATCAGACGGAATCGGCGGAGGTGGTGCCTCGCAACGCGGTGCAGTTCGAGGTCGGCTGGACGCACGCGGAGGACGGGGACGGGGACGACACGACCGCGGATTCGTTCCCGGAGACGCTGGTGCGCGTCGGTCTCGCCGAGCGCTGGGAGCTGCGACTGGGGTACGACGGCTACCGGTGGACGGAGGCCGACACTCCCGGAGGCTCGGTGGATACCGACGGGTCGGCGGATGCGTCGGTAGGGTTCAAGGTCGGACTGTTCGACGAGAACGGGCGACGGCCGCAGGGCGCGCTGATCGCATCCCTCGGACTGCCGGTCGGGGACGAGGAGTTCACGACGGACCGGGCCGACCCGTCGTTCCGGCTGGCGTTGGCCAACGGACTGACCGAGCGTCTGTCGCTGGGCTACAACCTCGGCGCCGCCTGGCAGACGGTCACCGACTCCTCGGGAGACCGGGATACGTTCTCGCGCCTGGAGTGGACCGTGGCCCTCGGCATCTCGGGGGGAGAGCGCTTCGGCTACTACGTCGAGCTGTTCGGCGACGCCGCGCTCAGCGATTCGGGCGGGCCCGCCAACGCGTTCGACGGCGGAGTCACCTGGCTCGTGCGCGACAACGTCCAGCTCGACGCCGCGGCAGGGGTCGGGTTGTCGGACGAGGCCGGCGACTGGTACGCCGGCCTCGGCATCTCGTTCCGCGTGCCGCGCTAGGACCTAGCGATCCATGCGCGGAGGCTCGGGCGCCTCGGGCATCTGGGGCGGATTGCGCTCGAGCTCCTTCATTAGAACCTCGATCGCCTTCTCCAGCGTCGGGTCCTGTCCGCCCGCCACGAGGTCCGGTCGGTCGACGACGCGAACGTCAGGCGCCACGCCGATGTTCTCGACGTCCCAGTTACCGTCGGTGTCCATGAAGCGGAAGGTCGGGACGTTCACCGAACCCCCGTCCATGAAGCCCGGGTTGCCGGACAACCCGATCAGGCCGCCCCACGTCCGCGTGCCGATCAGCGGCCCGAGCTGCATCTTGCGGAAGTAGTACGGGAAGGCGTCACCGCCGGAGCTGGAGTACGCGTTGATCAGGCAGGCCTTGGGCCCGCTGTGCGCGTAGCCGGGCGTGCGCATCGGGGGCACACCGCGACGCTTCCAGTAGCTCAGCGGCTGTCGCCCGACCAGCTCCATCATGCGGTCGGGGATGAAGCCGCCGCCGTTGTAACGCACGTCGAAGATCAACGCCTCCTTGTGCGCCTGCGGGTAGAAGTACTTGCGCAGCTCGCGGTTGCCGGCGCCCGCGGTGTTGGGCATGTGGACGTAGCCGATGCGTCCGTCCGACAGGCGTTCGACGATCTCGCGCCGCGTGCGAATCCAGTCGAGGTAGCGCAGGTTCGTCTCGCGCGCGATCGGCCGCACGTGCTCCTCGTGCGCCCCGTCGAGCTTCGGCTTGTCGTTGATCAGCAGCCGCACGGTGCGACCCGCGGCGTTCTGCAGCAGTTCGTAGACGTTCTGCGCATCGGTCGCCGGCACACCGTCGACGGCGAGGATGAAGTCGCCCTCGTCGGCGTCGACGCCGGCCTCGGTCAGCGGCGAACGGAAATCCGGATGCCAGTTCTCACCGGAGAAGATCCTGGCGATGCGGAAGTAGCCGGAACCGTGGGCCTCGATCTCGGCCCCGAGTAGACCGCCGTCCCGGCGCTCGACCGAGGGCATGTCGCCCCAATTGACGTAGAAGTGCCCCGCGTTCAACTCTCCGCCCAGCTCGCCGAGGATGTAGTCGAGATCGCCGCGATAGCGCAGCGAGTCGACCATCGGCTGGTACAGCTCGCGCATCGCGTCCCAGTCCAGGCCGTGCATCCCCGCGTCGTAAAACCAGTCGCGCGTGATGCGCCAGCCGTCGGCGTAAATCTGCTGCCACTCGGCCGGCGGCTCGACGCGCAGCTCGAGCCCGTCGAGCGAGAGCTTGCCGTCGCCCGATTTCTTGCCCGGAGCCAGATCGACGATGCCGTACACCCCACCGCGCGCGCGGTACAGCACCTTCTTACCGTCAGCCGAGATCTCGTAGCCGTTGACACCCTCGAGATACGTCTCGGCCTTCTCGCTCTCGATCGAGAAACCCTTGAGCGCGCGCGAGCCGGGGTCGCCCGCCAGGTAGAACACGCCCCCGGCCGTCGCGCTGAGCCCGGTGTAGTTGCCGGCCGGCTCGGGCAACGCGACCACGCGGTCGCCGAACCCCTCGACGTCGATCTCGAGGCGCGCATCCTCCGCCTCCGCGTCGTCGTCCGCCTTCTCCGCGGCCTCGTCGCCGCCGCCCGACTCTTCGTCCGCGGGCTGCTCCTCGTCGCTCTTCGGGGCGAGCAGCGCGGGCCCGTCCGCCTGCAGCGTCGCCGCGTAGATACGCGTCGGGTCGGTGTAGAAGTAGTTGAACTCGTATCCGCTGAACGTGAGGTTGTAGTCCCTGTCCGACAGGAAGTACAGGTAGCGCCCCTCGGGGTCGATCACGGGCGAGTAGTCGTTGGTCAGCTCGTCGGTCAAGCGCGACACTTCTCCGGCCTCGACGTCGTAGACGAAGATCGAGCTGAATCGCGAATCGTCGAGCTTCGTGTAGACCAGCCACGATCCGTCGGCCGACCACCGGTAGTCGCGGATGTTGTTGGTCGGCGAGTGGTCGACCTCGACTACACCGCCGTCCTCGACGTCCACGATGATCAGCTTCTGATCGCGGTCGCCGTAGGCCAGCCGGGTGCTGTCGGGCGACCACAACGGCGGGAACTTCCACACGCTCGCGCCGCCGGTCAGGCGACGCTCTTCGCCGCTGCCGTCCTGCTTGCGCAGGTAGATCTCGTACTCGCCGGTCGCATCACCCAGGTAGGCGATCCACATCCCGTCGGGCGACCAGGTGGCGCTGTGCTCGCGCGTCCCCGGCGTTCGCGTCAGGTTGCGCGTCTCACCCTTCTCCGCGGGCACCGTGAACACGTCGCCCCGAGCGACTACGACCGCGCGCTTGCCGCTGGGCGAGATCTCGACGGAGGTCACCTGTCCCGTGGCCTTGCGGTACGAAGGCAGCGTGTCGATGAAATCGCCGGTGACCTCGACCGGTACGCGCTTGGAATCGCCCGTACTCGGGTCCAGGCGGTACAGGAACCCGCCGCACTCGTAGACGATCTGCCTCGGTCCGGCGCTGGGCCACAAGACGTCGAAGTCGTCGTGCTTCGTGACTCGTGCAAAACCGCCGCCCTGCGGATCGGCCGACCACAGGTTCAGCCGCCCGTTCTCGCGATCCGACGTGAAGTAGATCTTGTCGCCGACCCACAGCGGCTGGTTGTCGGTTCCCCGGTACTCGGTGATCTGCCGCGCCTCGCCGCGCTTCAGGTCGTAGAGCCAGACGTTCTGCGCACGGCCGCCCTGGTGGCGCTTCCACGTGCGAAACTCGCGATCGATCGGCGTGAAGACGTACTGCTTGCCGTCCGGCGAGAACATCCCGCCTCCGGTCTCCGGCACCTCGAGCGGGCGTTCCATGCCGCCCTCGAACGGGATCGTGTACGGCCGTCCCATCCGCACGCCCCAGGGCAGGCGGTTGGCGCGGAACAGGATCTCCTTGCCGTCCGGGGTCCAGTCCAGGACGCGGTAGTCGAATCCGCCGCGGGGCGGCATCGGGCCCACATCGTTGTAGTAGGTCAGCTGCCGCGGCGCGCCGCCCACGGTCGGCATGACCCAGATCTGCCTGTTGCCGCCGTACTCGGCGCTGAAGGCGATATGGCTGCCGTCGGGCGAGAACTTGGGAAACAGCTCCATTCCCGGGTGGGAGGTCAGCCGCCGAGCGTCCCCTCCCGTGGACGGGACGGTCCAGATGTCGCCGGCGTAGACGAAGGCGATGACCCCCTCGTGGATGTCGGCGAAGCGCAGAATGCGCGCCTCCTCGGCCTGGGCCACGAGGGCCGGCACGAGGCACAGGATGAACGCAACCAGAACTGTCCTTTTCCGGCCCACTGGACCTCCTCCTCGAACGAATACAAGTTGGTTTTGGAAGGACGGGGATTATGGCATGGCGGCCTGAACGCCGCTTTCGCCACCGCGGTTTGCTATTCTCCCCCGTCGCGGCGTCCGGAGTGAGTTCCGGTGCGCCGGGCAGGAGGATCGATGGGCGGCAGGATCTCGCCGATCGCGTTGTGCGCGATCGGGTTATGCGTCGGGCTGACCGCGCTGCCGGCGAGCGGCGCGGACGACACGCGCGGGCTCGAATTCGGCCTGCTTGGCGGATTGACGCTACCCGACGAAGACCTCTCCGGGCCGGAGCTGTCCGACCTCGAGGCCAGCCTCGGCGGACGCGTCGGCTGGGTCTTCCATCGCAACATCGGCGTCTACGGCGACGTCCTGTTCACGCGCTACGACACGCGGACCTTCCGCGGCGACGCCGACGAATGGAGCGCGCGGGTCGGCGGAGACTATCTGTTCAACCCGGACCGCAGCGTGCGCTGGTTCGTGACGGGCGGCGTCGGATTCAGCTCGATCGAGTTCGACTCGGCGACGGACTTCACCAGCGCGTTCGCCACGGCGGGCGCCGGACAGCGGATCTGGGTCAGCGGCCGAATGCGCTATCGCTGGGAGCTGCGCGTCGATCACACACTGGCCGAGGACGGCCTGATCTTCGACGACCGCAGCGAGGACATCACTCAAGCACGGTTTCTCTTCGGCCTGAGCTGGGGCCCCGGAAGCTCGGTCAAGGACGACGACGACGACGGCGTGCCGGATCCGAAGGACCGCTGCGACGGCACTCCGCTGCGCGTGATGGTCGATCCGTTCGGCTGCCCCGTCGATACCGACCGTGACGGCGTGTTCGACGGGCTCGACGTCTGCCGTGGAACGCCTCAGGGCTCGAAGGTCGACTCCGACGGTTGTCGACCGGACACGGACGGCGACGGCGTACCCGACGTCGAGGACGATTGCGCCGCGACACGCGGCGGAGCGCAGGTGGACGAGCGCGGGTGCCGCATGGACACCGACGGCGACGACGTGGACGACGGCGCCGACATGTGCCCCGACACGCCGACCGGCGTCGTGGTCTCGGCCAGCGGCTGCCCGCTGGACAGCGACGGCGATGGAAGCTACGACGGAATCGACCTTTGCTCGGACACGCCCGTCGGCGTCGAG
Source organism: bacterium (assembly GCA_024226515.1). GTDB lineage: Bacteria > Acidobacteriota > Polarisedimenticolia > Polarisedimenticolales > Polarisedimenticolaceae > JAAELQ01. The sequence goes on along the minus strand of JAAELQ010000116.1, from coordinate 267,114 downwards.
GTCGATGAGATCGGGTGTGCAAGGGACGACGACGGCGACGGAGTCTACGACGGTATCGATCGCTGCCCGGACACACCGGCGGGTGAGACCGTCGGCGCGCAGGGCTGCATGCTGCCCTCGACGCGGATCGACGTCGGTGAGACGGTCGTGTTGGAGGGCGTCGCGTTCGAGTTGGGCAGCGAGACGCTGACGCTCGAGGCCGAGAAGGCCCTGGCCAACGTGGTCGAGGCGTTGCAGCAGGTTCCGGACGTGCGCGTCGAGGTCGGCGGCCACACCGACAACTCGGGCTCCGAGACCCTGAACCGCTGGCTGTCGACGCGACGCGCGGAGGCGGTACGCGCCTATCTGATCGACCTCGGCGTGGACCGGGATCGGCTGGAGGCTCGCGGCTACGGCGACAGGCAACCGATCGCGGACAACGAAACGCCCGAGGGACGCGCGCTGAATCGACGGGTCGAGCTCAAGCGCCTCGACTGACGCGGCGAGCGGCGCCCGAGGGCGGTGCCTTCTTGCCACCCGCCACCATCCGACCCAGCGCCACGTTGATCGGGTTGCCCCGACCGAGAAACGGAATCACCGGCTTGCGCCGGGCGCCCATCTGACGCCACAGCCGTCGCAGGCTGACGTGGTCGGAGTGCGTGCGCAGTCCACGCGCCAGCGTCTGGTACGCCTCGCGCTTCAGGTCGGCGGCGAGCAGCACGCGCGTCAGGTTCGCGTGCATGTCGGCGTTGAACTCGTCGAGCTTGACCGCGAGGCGGCAGACGTCCACCGCCTCGTGCAACCGCCTTCCGTGCAGCGAGAGGCACAGGCCGTAGAACGACAGGTAACGCGCCTGTGGAATCTGCACGCCGAACCTCTTCTCCAGTTCGATCGCCGCCTCGAAGAACGCGAGGGCCTCACGTATGCGGCATCCGTTCAACGCGCGAATGCCCTTTTGGAAACTCTCCTCCGCATAACGAACGAGCATGTGCCCTGATCCTCCCTCGAACATCTCGCGGTTCTGCATGGAATATGCGGCCGCGGCGGAGGTGCAGGCCACGCCCAATTTCGTGGGGCGCGTCACCAATTCGTAAGTTCGGGTGCCGGTGGGTGGCTGAGCAGCTTGCTAGAGAGCTTCACCGAGATGGTAACGGGCCTGGCGGCGCCACCACTTCCATGCGTGGGAAACGTCGTGACCCCACAGGTCGCGCTGGTGGCTGATGCCCTTGGCCGCGAGCGTGTCGGCGAACGCGTGGGTCTCTTCGATGTTGCCGTCTTCCCACTTGCCCTGACCGCAGACGAGTACGAGGTGCGTGTTGCTGCGCACGTCTTCCAGCCGGTCGCCGGACAGGTTCGGCACGTAGGCCATCGGGTTGTTGAAGTAGATGTCGTCGTTGGAATACCCGTCGGTCAACCAGGTTGCGTCGTAGCGTCCGCTGAGACACAGGGCGTAGTTGAAGATCGACGGAAACTTCAACGCGAAGTTGGCCGAGTAGTACGCACCCAGGCTGGTTCCGCTGAGGGCGATGGGCATGTTCTCGGACCGGCAGTCGGCGCGAATGAACGGCACGAGCTCCGACACGACGTAGCGCTCGAACGCCTGGTGACGCGAGATGCGCCACGCCGGGTCGCTCTCCTTGCGCGTCCATGCTTCGGCGACGTTGCTCTCCGAGCAGTACAGCTTGAGCTTGCCACGCAGGATCAGGTCGGCCAGCGCCTCGACCATGCCGTGCGAATCCCATTCGTGCGCCATGCCCGACGCGGACGGAAAGACGAGCAACGGCGTGCCGAAGTGGCCGTAGCGCCACAGGTGCATCCGGCGGCCCATGGCCTGGCTGGGGATCAGTTCGTGCTTTCGGTTCATAGGTATTCCGTGCGAGCGCCCGAAAGATACCTCACGCGGTCAGCCGGGACAACGCCACGCCCCCTCCTGGGGTAGAATCGCCGGAGCCGTGCCGACCAGGGAGAACCGATGAACCGAGACCGCATCCTCGATCGAGTCGTGCTGCTGCTCGCCGCGCTCGTTGCAGCCGTCGCGGTCGTCGCCGAGGAACCGACCGACCCGCTGCGCACGAACGTGACCGAGGAGATCCGCGTGCGCCTCGTGATCCTCGACGCGGTGGTGCTCGACTCCGACGGGCGGACCGTCGACGGTCTGGGTGCGGAGGACTTCGAGATCCGGGTCGCGGGGCGCCCCGTGGAGGTCGACACGCTGGACGTCGACTGCTCGGCCGGCTCCCTCGGCGAGCCGGTGCCCGTCTCGCGCGTGGCGCGGAGAGAGGCATTGCCGGCGCCCGAAAACGGCCGGCGCATCGTGCTGGCGTTCGACTACCCGCACATGCACCAGTTGACGCGGACCGAGGTGCTCGTCATGGCGCGGGACATGGTCCGGCATGTGACGCAGCCCGGAGACGAGGTCATGCTCGTGGCCCTGACCGGTGGGCTGCGCATCGAACAGGACTTCGACGACGACCCGCAGACGACGTTCGCGGCGCTGAAGCGCATGGAGTACGACATCTCGCTGTGGCAGCCGTCGTTCGAGCACACGACGGAGTTGGGCTTCTTCGCCTCGCTCGAGGCGCTGGTGGATCTACTGGGCGTGATGCCGGGCCCCAAAGGGGTCGTACTGTTCTCGAATATCCCCGGCAGCGCCGACCAGTGGGACGCTCCGTTCGCCGAGCTCTCCGCGCGCGCCGCGGCGTCGAGGGTCGTGTTCTATCCCGTGCACGCCGCGGGCCTGCTGACGCCGTTCGACAGCGCCGGGCTACCCACGCCCGGCGGCGGCTGACAGTGCGAATCCGCCGGCGGTCCGCCGATGCTCGCACGACTCGCCTCGGACACGGGGGGCCGATTCACGCGCTACACCAACGACCTGTCGCTGGCGCTGGCCCGCGCGCAGCGTGATCTGGGCTGTCGCTACGCAGTCGGCTTCTACGACAGGAGCGGCCTCGACGATACCCCGCGCCACGTCTCTCTCAAGGTGCGCCGCCCGGGGCTGCGCGTCGTGCACCCGTCGTCCTACCTGTTCCGCTCGCCGTCGGCCAAGCGCGAGTCGATGATCCGCACCGCGTTCCTGGCGCCCGAGATGTTCCAGAACGGCATCGTGCGCAGCCACGTCTTTCCGCTGCACCCGAAGAGTCCCAAGAGCTGGGAGACGTTGCTGGCGGTCAGTTTTCCGGTGGAGTTCGCGGAGGGCGAGGCCGACGAGGCGATCCGCGATTTCGGCGCGGTGGTCACGCACGGCAATCTGGTGCAGCACAAGTTCAACCGGCGCGTATCGCTCGCGCCGGGCGCGAAACGCGCGGGCGGGCGCCGGTTTACGTTCCTCGAGCCGATCACGCTGGCCCCGGGAAAATACTCGATCTCCGTGGTCGTCTCGGATCCCGAGGGAACCGACCCGTCGTCGATCGAGCTCGAGGTCCGGATCCCCGAGGTCCCGCGCCGCGAGCTGATGCTGGTCGACTCGATTCTCGGCCGGCCCGCGGGCGACAACATCGTCGTCAAGTCTAGCGGCGACGCTGCGCACGACTCGTCGGCGCCGTGGCTCAGCGATCTGATCGGCGCGCGGGAGGCGTTCGAGCCGCTGCTGGTCCAGCAGACCGAGCGGCCGGACACGCTGTACGCGAGGAACAAGGCCTGCCTCGTGCGCTCGAACAACGCCCCGGATCGAACCGTGAAGCGCGCGATCCGGGCGGGTGACGAGCCGGACTACCTGGCTCCGGTGGCGCTAGTGCTCGACGACGAGGGAAACAAGACGCGTTGCCAGACGGTGTTCGACACTGTGGAGGAGAACTCGCTCGAACCCGGCTCGTACGTATTCGAGACCGCGATCGAGGAACTCTACAAGGAAGGCGCGCGTGAAGAGGTTCGTTTCGCCGTCAGCGAGAGCGAGAGCGACGCGGACGAATCGCCCGAAGAATAGCTAGTGCGTGGGACGACGCGGGCTCCATACGGTGGAGGTCCGTTACCCCGACCCCGAGAGATCGCGGCAGTCGACTCCGCGATACGTCCCACCCAACTCAAGTATACACTGCCTCGCGTGCCGATGGAACCCCGCGATCGCGAAATCGAATCCGCGTTGAAAGAGCTTCTCGACGAGCGCCGTGTGCATGCGCGCGCGATCGATCGTCTCGCGTGGGCCAACGACGCCAGCGTCTATCGACTCGTGCCGCGGGTCGTCGTCATGCCGCGTGACGATGACGAGATCCGCGCGCTGTTTCGCTTCAGTCGACAGCGTCGCATTCCGTTGACGTTCCGCGCCGCGGGCACGAGCCTCTCCGGTCAGGCCGTCACCGACGGCATCCTCGTCGTCGTCTCGCGTCACTGGCGCGACGCGAAAGTCGAGAACGACGGAGCGCAGGTTCGCGTGCAACCGGGCGTGATCGGCGGTGCGGTCAATCGCATGCTACGCCCGTTCCGCCGCAAGATCGGCCCCGACCCGGCATCGATCGACGCGTGCATGCTCGGCGGCATCCTGGCCAACAACTCCAGCGGCATGTGCTGCGGCACGACGCAGAACGCCTATCGCACGCTCGACGCGCTGCGCTTCGTCCTGCCCGACGGAACGACCGTGGATACCGAGTACCCCACGGCGGACGCCGACCTGAGCCGCGCGGCGCCGGACATCGTCGCGGGACTGCTCGAGCTCAAACGCAACATCGAGCACGACGACTCGCTCGCGCAACGCATACGGCGGAAGTACTCGCTGAAGAACACGATGGGCTACTCGCTCAACTCGTTCCTGGACTTCGAGCGTCCCGTCGACATCCTCTCGCACCTGATGATCGGCTCGGAGGGCACGCTGGGCTTCATCTCCGAGGCCGTGCTGCGCACGGTCCCCGACGACCCTTGCCGCTATACGGGACTGTTGTTCTTCGAGGACGTGCCCCGCGCGTGCGCGTCGATCGAGTCGCTGCGCGCGTCGGGCGCGCGGGCGCTGGAGCTGATGGACCGTGCGTCGTTGAGCGCGGTCGAGACGCAGCCGGGCCTTCCCGGATCGATCCGCGACCTCCCGGCGCAGGGCGCGGCGCTGCTGATCGAGTACCAGTGCAGGGACGAGACGGAGTTGCAGCAGGCGATCGACGCCTGCCGCGTTCAGGTGCAATCCCTACCGCTGGCGGCCGCGCCCGAGTTGACTCGCGACCCCGAGCGTCAGGCGCTGCTGTGGCGGGTGCGCAAGGGGTTGATCCCGTCGGTCGGCGCGATGCGGCGCCGGGGGACGTCGTTCATCATCGAGGACGTCGTCTTCCCGGTGGATCGCCTTGCGCGCGGCGTGTCCGAGCTGCAGGGGCTGTTCGCGGACTACGGCTACGACGACGCGATCCTGTTCGGTCACGCCAAGGACGGAAACCTGCACTTCGTGCTGACGCAGGCCTTCGACAACGCGGCGGACGTGGAGCGCTACGACGGCTTCATGCGCAGGCTGGCTCGACTGGTCGCGGGACGGCACGGCGGCGCGCTGAAGGCCGAGCACGGCACCGGGCGCAACATGACGCCGTTCCTGGCGTACGAGTGGGGAGATCGCGCGCACGCGGCGATGCTGCGGATCAAGCGGCTGATCGATCCGGACGGCCTCGTCAATCCGGGCGTGATCTTCAACGACGACCCGCGCGCGCACGTGGCGCACCTGAAGGAGCTGCCCGAGGTCGAGTCCGAGGTCGATCGTTGCATCGAGTGCGGGTTCTGCGAGCGGCTGTGCCCCAGCCGCGACCTGACGCTGACGCCACGCCAGCGCATCGTGGTGCGGCGCGAGATGTCGCGCCTGCGCGTCGAGGACCCGGACGGCGGTGTGCTGCGCGAGCTCGAGTCGGACTACGTTTACGAGGCGATCGAGACCTGCGCCGCCGACGGGCTGTGTGCACTCGGCTGCCCGGTCGGAATCGACACCGGAGCGCTGGTCAAGCGGTTGCGGCGCGAGCGGCACCCGGCGGCGCGGAGCGAGCTGACCGCGGTCGCCGCCGGGCGTTTCGAGCTGCTCGAGCGCGGCGCCAGGTTCGCCCTGCGCGCCGCGGGCGCCGCGGAGCTCCTCGTGGGGCAACACGGCCTGGCGGCGGTCGCTCGGGCGGCCCGCAGCGCGCTCGGACGCTCGATCCCGGACTGGGCCGGGGCGTTGCCGCGCGCCGCGACCCGCCGTACGACGAGCGCGGCGCGACGCGACGCGGCCGCGATCTATCTGCCGTCGTGCGTCTCGCGTGTCGTGGCCGAGCAATCGTCCGCCTCCGGCGCGCTGCCCGACACGGTGCTGCGCGTCGCGGGCAAGGCCGGCGTGCGGCTGTGGATCCCGCCCGACGCGGCCGGGCACTGCTGCGGGTTGCCGTTCGGCTCCAAGGGCTACGGGCGCGCCTCGCGCGTCGCGGCGACCCGCACGGTCGACGCCCTCCATCGCTGGAGCGACGGCGGACGACTGCCGGTGCTGATCGACTCCAGCCCCTGCGCCCAGGCGTTGAAGTGCGCGGGACCCGACCTCGACGCGGGATCGCGTTCGCGCCACGGGGCGCTGACCGTTCTGGACGGCGTCGAGTTCGCGCACGACGTCTTGCTGGCCGCGCTACGGCCGCGCAGGCTACCGGGCGTTCGCGTCGCGCACGCGACCTGTTCGGTGCGCCGCATGCAGCTGACCTCCAAACTCGAAGCCCTGATCGGCGCGTGCAGCGAAGAGAGCCGCGTGCCGCAGACCGAGAGCTGTTGCGGATTCGCCGGCGACCGCGGGCTCATGCATCCGGAGCTCACGCGCGCCGCGACGCGCGACAGCGCCCGGGAGCTGAACCGCGGCGACGAGTGCGGGCACTACAGCAGCAGCCGCACGTGCGAGATCGGACTGACGCGGGCGACCGGGCAGTCGTTCCGCTCGTTCTGGCAGTTGCTGGACGAGGCGACGAGCTAGCGCTCTCCTACCCCGCCGCGGCCTGGCAGGCGCCGGCTTCCTCGCAGCGGGCGCACGGGTCCGTCCTGGATCGTGCCTTCCTCGCCGGCAGCTTGACCTTGCCGGTACGCGCGCTTTCGAGGAACGACTGGATCCGGTTGAGCGTCGCCGGGCTGACGGCGTGCTCCATCATGCAGGCGTCGACCTCTGCCGTCTCGGCGTCGACGCCGAACACCTCGACGAGCACGTCGCGCATCGTTTCGTAGCGCCGGATCACACATTCGGCGACGCGGCGCCCGGCGGGCGTCAGCGCGACCACGCCGTACCGCTCGTGATCGATCAGCTGCAATCGCTCCAGCTTTTTCAACACTCCCGAGACGGTGCCGGGGCTGACGCGGAGCTCGTGCGCCAGGTCGCTGACGCGCGCGACGTTGTGCTTGCCGCGAACTTCGTAGAGAGCCTTGAGGTACATCTCGTGCGTATCCGAGACGATGTTCTTGCGATGCACGGCAGGTCCTCCGGAGTCGTTCTCTCCGGAGTATACCGCCGAGGTTTTGGCGGGCCAAACTCGGCGCGTCAGCGCTCGAGCGGATCCTCGAAGAAGGAACGGGAGCCGAGGCTGATGTAAGCGCCGTAGAAGTACAGCCCGGCCGTGACGGCCAGCAGCGCGAACACACGCCCGGAGTACCAGACCGAGAGGTCGGTCGCCGCGGGCGTCTGCAGGCACATGTAGGCGAAGAACAGGCTGAAAGTCGTCGCCAGCAGGCCGAAGCGCGTCATGGCCAGCAGGATCAACCCCCAGGTCGCCACGGAGAACGCGAACCCGAGGCCCACGCTGGCGCTCTGCAGCATCTGCAGCCCGGCCATCAACACGAACGCCGCCCCCACGGCCGCCCATGTGCGTCGCAGCACCAGGCGCAGCAGGAGCACCAGCAACAGCAATCCGATCGACACCGCCAGCGCGTTGGTCGGCAACGCCGCCAGCAGGCTGAACGCCGTACCCACGTCGTGCAGCACGGCGATGGACTCCAGCGGACGCGGCGGGGTCCTGCCGGCCCATCCGGGCCCGAGCTTGGCCAGCAGCGCCAGCAGGTAGATCGCCGAACCGATCAGCCCTCCGACGACCAGGTCGCGACCGATCAGTGGGTCGCGCACGCGCCCGCTCAGCAGCCTGGCCCACGAGACCAGCGCGTGGGGCCACATACGCCGCACGTAGGGCTCGAGCGCCAGGTAGAAGACCCAGACGATGGCCGAGATGAACAACGCCACCTGGGCCGCGCGGCCGAGCTTGGCGACCTCGGACACGGTCGACTTCACGTGATGCGCCGTCAGCAACCATGTCGTCATCGCCAACACGAACAGCGTGGACGCCATGCGAAACGCGCCACGCCAGTCCCCTCGCCCCAGTCGCAGGTTGCGGCGCGCGACGATGCCGCTGACGAGCAACAGCGCCAGGATCAGCAGCATGATGATGATGGCCGATGCCTGGTTCGCCGTGCTGATCTGTGCGGGCCCCTGCCGTGTCGCCTCGCGCCAGGGAGGGGCAATCATCAAATAGACCGGAAGGCCGCGGTAGGCCCCGGCCTCGACGCGCAGCGTCCGCTGGGGATCGTCGGGGGCCGGCCCCTCCCATGCCGCACGCTCGTCGCAGTCGACCAGCGGATTCCACTGCGGCGCAACGGACTCGAAATCAACCTGGGTCAGGCCGGCCGCAGCGAAGAGGACGGACCAATCGGCCGGTTTTTCCCCGTTCTCGGGTGGGACGCTCTCATCGAACTGGGGCGGGACGGCCAGGAAGCCGGTCAGCCGGCCGTCGGGGTCGAGGAACATCCGGGTCATGCCCGCCAGGGCCATCGGCGGGTTGCCCGTACCGACTCCGCCACCGAGCCCGATGGGGACCAGTGGGCGCGGGCTCTCGCGGTACCAGAAGCGGATGGGCGACGGCCGCACGCTGCCCAGCGCGCTCCAGCGGTCGAGGCCGTCGTTCTCGGACTCCACGAACTCCATGTACTGGCTGTCGGTGAAGAAGCCGTACTCGCGGTCCACCGGCGCCTCGGGGTAGCCCAGGCGTTCGGTCAGCGCACGCGCCTCCGAGGCCAGCACCTGCGGGCCCTTGGGCAACGCGACGTGCCCCAGGATGTGCGCTCTGGACGACAGGAACCGGCCGCCCACGATCGCGGCGACGAACAGCACCAGCGCCACAGCGACCCACGCCGGACGCAGTCCGCCCTGAACGCCGGCGCGCGCCACCATCTCGGGTGACGGCGTCTCGCCCGCGTCGAGCGCGGCGGCCAGCGGGTCGCCGCCGGGGAGGGCCGCCAGGACCGCCATCGCCGTCTCCGGCCGTTGTTCGGGGTCGCTGTCCAGGCAACGCAGGACGACGCTCTCGACGGCCGGATCGAGGTCGGGGACGACCGACGCCGGCGTCGGCCGCGTGTCGAGTTGCTTGCGCTTGAGGTCCTCGACCGTGTCGGCCTTGAACGCGGCCGCGCCGGTGAACAGCTCGTACAACACCAGTCCCAGCGCGTAGATGTCGCTACGGGTCGTGACCTCCTTGCCGGCGAGCTGCTCGGGCGCCATGTAGGCCGGCGTGCCGACGCGGATCTCGGCACCCTCGAATCCGTCGGCCAGGCCGGCGAGGCCGAAATCACTCAGCCGCGCGTCGCCGCGGCCGTCGATCATGATGTTGCCCGGCTTGAGATCGCGGTGGATCACTCCACGCGCGTGCGCCGCGGCCAAGCCGGCGCAGATCTGCCGCGCGATCTGCACTGCGCGCTCGCCCGTCACGCGCCCGACGCGGCGCAGCAACGAGGCCAGATCCTCGCCGTCGACGAACTCCATCGAGATGTAGTGCCGCCCGTCGATCTCACCGATGTCGTAGACGCGGCACACGTTGGGGTGCGAGACCTGACGGGCGACGCGTACCTCGTTGACGAAGCGCGCCATGCGATCGGGGTCGCTCTCGAGCGCCGCGGGCAGGAACTTCAGCGCCACCGGCTGGCCGAGCTTGGTGTCGTCTGCGCGATACACCTCGCCCATGCCGCCCTTGCCGAGCAGGCCGACGATTCGGTAGCGCTCGTCGAGCAGGCTGCCGGGCAGGAATCGCGGGTCGGCCGGGGTGGCCGTGGACAGGCGTCCCACCCCGGTCGCCGGCGCATCGGTCGAGCCGACCGGTGTGGCTCCGCTGGGGATGGAGGTCTCGGTGCGCATGGAGACCGTGCCGACCGGCGTTCCGCAACTGTTGCAGAACCGGCTACCGGCCGGGACCACGCTGACGCACTTCGGACACTGGGACATGCCTGTTCTCCTGACACCCTCACACGAACTACGATTCGCGGAGCCCGCAAGTTTAACGCGAGGAACGACTCCCGGGGCATTCGGAAGCGTGCCTGGAGTTTAGCAAGTTGATTTTTCGCACATGAATTTCTTCTAAATCCTCTGCGACCGGAAATGACATCGATCTCATCGAGAAGCTGAGCGACCTCTCGACCGCATGACTCGATAATCGACTCGCAATCCGCACGACAGGGGCTTCCGGCACGGCGGTCATCCGTTATAGACTCGCGCGGAGTAATCGGGATGATGCGCATGATACCCACAGCGCTCGCGATGTTCCTAGTCGCGCTTTCCGTCGGCGTCGCGAACGCACAAGCCACGATCAGCCTACCCGCGGGCGTCGAGACCGGTCCGGGCGGCGACCTCGTCGTGCCGATCCACGTCACGTCGACCGACGACGTGCTGGCGTTCGATCTCGAGTTCACATACGACGCCTCGCTGCTCGAGCCGACCGCAATATTCACGACCGAGGCGACCGACGAGTTCGTCTTGACGACCAACCTGGAGGTCGTGGGTGAAGTTCGGATCTCGCTGTACGCGACCGAAACCGCGAACGTCGAGGGAGACATCGCGTGGGTGGTGTTTCGCGGAATCGCGACGGGCTCGACTGCCCTCTCGTGGCTCGAGGCCAACGTCAACGAGACGCCGTCGGTCACGATCGACGGCACGGCCGCGATCGTGGACCGGACGGCAACGCTCGTTGCGCCGGACGATCCGACCGGCGCGCCGGGCAACCTCGTCTGGGTGCCGATCCTGGCCCTGCCGGCGGACGGTTTTCTCGGCGTCGATATCGAGCTGGCCTACAACCCATTGGTACTGGAGGTCATCGACGTCGCGACCGCAGAACTGACGCCTGCGTTCGGTCTGGAGTTCAACGCGACACTCCCCGGCCTGCTGGACGTGGCGCTGTTCGCCAGCGACGCGCCCAGCGGAGACGGCGCGATCCTGCGCGTCTTATTCCGCGTGGTGGGCGAGCTCGGGGACAAGACCCCGCTCGACCTGATGCAGGGCAGTGTCAACGAGGGCCAGATCGGAACCATGCTGGACGACGGGCTGTTCACGGTCTGCGCCGACGAAGACGAAGACGGAGTGACGGAGTGCGGAGGCGATTGCGTCGATACCCACGATGCCGTCTATCCGAGCGCGCCGGAGCTGTGCGATCTCGTGGACAACCAGTGCCCGGGAGAAGACGGTTTCGGCTCGGTCGACGAGGGATTCGACCTGGATCAGGACGGCTTCACGTCCTGCGGCGGGGACTGTCGGGACACCGTCCCGACGGTCAACCCGGATGCACCCGAGATCTGCGACGGCATCGACAACGACTGTAACGGATTGATCGACGATCTCTTCGACGGCGACGACGATGGCGACACGATCGCCAACTGCACGGACAACTGTCCGGAGTTCGCCAATCCACAACAGGACGATCTGGACGCCGACGGGATCGGCGACCCGTGCGACTGTGCGCCGAGTGATCCGACAAATGCTCCTCCCGCGGAGGTAGGAAACAGCCTGACCCTCTCCAAGGCATCGGCGACCGCGACGTTGACATGGGACGACGGCGGCGATCCGGGTCCGTACCGCTTGTATCGTGGCTACCGCCGGGCGGCGGAGCGCTTTGCCTACAACCACACCTGTGTCGGGGGCCCGCTGACGGAGGCTGTCGTCGACGACCCGGCGCAGCCGCTCGTCGGCACGACGCTCTACTACCTCGTCGCGCGAGAGATCTGCGGGGAATCGGTGCTGGGCCGCAACGGCGATGGAGACCCGATTCCGAACGGCGACCCGTGTCCCGGCACTACCGCCGACGCCGACGGCGACAACACGCTCGAGGCTCTTGACAACTGTCCCGGCGTCCCGAATCCCGGACAGTCAGACACCGACGGCGATGCACACGGGGACGCGTGCGACAACTGCCCGAACGATTTCAACCGCTTCCAGGAGGACAGCGACGACGACGGGGCAGGCGACCTCTGCGACGTTGACGACGACAACGACGGCACGGACGACGCAACCGACAACTGCCCGTCGATCTCGAATCCGCAGCAATCGAACGCCGACGGGGATTTGCTCGGCGACCTGTGCGACAACTGCCCGCAAGCGCCGAACGACGATCAGTTCGATTCCGACCGCGACGGTGTCGGCGACGTCTGCGACCACGTGACGTTCGACCCCACCCCGCTTGTCTTCGGTGAAGTTCCGATCGGTCAATTCCTCGATCGTACGTTCCTGGTCCGCAATCCCGGCCCCGGCCCGCTGACGATCGACGACGCCGTGCTGAACGAGAGCAGCCACGCGGCGTTCCAGCTCGTGGGGCTTCCGACTTTCCCGGTCGCGATCCCTGCGGGAGCGGACCTGACGTTGACGCTGCGCTTCTCGCCGCTCGAGGCGGGCCCGACCGGTGCCCGTGTCGACGTCGGCAGCTCCGCGGGAGCGGGCGCGCTGCTCGCGAGCGGAGTCGGAAGCGAGGACACCGTTCCGGTCGCTCTCGCGATCGAGCCGACCTCGGCAACGCGCCTTGCCGGAGAGTGCGTTCAGTTGCGTGCGATCGCCGAGTTGACCAACGGCACGTTCGACAATGTGACCCATGCCGTCGACTGGTCCAGCGACGACGAGACGATCGCCACTGTCGACGATCAGGGTCTGGTACAGACGCTGTCCCCAGGAACGGTCCTCGTAACAGCGACAATCGCGGGACTGACGGCCCACACGACGCTCGATGTCCTGCCACCGGGCAATCTGCGCATCGACCTCCCGTGCGGCGAGATCGACCCCGGCGCGACATTCGTCGGCGAAGTCGTGCTCGACAGCGGATCGGCCGCGGTCGGAGCGTACGTGATGCGTGTCCTCTACGATCCCGCGGCCCTGCGCGTCGTCTCGATCGACGGCGGCGTGACTCCCGAGTTCCTGGCACCGCCGGCCGCCGACGCGGCGACGTTCGCATCCGGCGGCACGGCCTTCGCCGCGTTCCAGAACGCCGGCATGGCCACGCCGACCGGCATCGTGAGTCTCGCGCGTATCGAGTTCGAGCTGCTCCCCGGTAACGGCGAATCCGTCTCCATCGAGCTCGAACCGATCGACTTGATCGGCACGGACCTGGACGACTTACCGTTCAGTCACGCACCGTCCACGTTGGAGGTCGCACCGTGACGCGGATCGGCCGAGCGCTCCGAGTCGCCGCCGTGGCGGTTCTGACGGCGTCCGCGGCAACGTGGGCGGGGCCGCCCGAAGTACGCTTCTTCAACGTCGGGGACGTGACCCCACGGTCGTTCCGCATCGTGTGGATCTCCGACCTTCCGGCCACTCCGGACGCAACAGTGTTCGAGGGCCCGGCCTGCCTGATCGAGGTGCTCGACGCCCGGGTCAACGTTCATCCGACGGCCACCGGCGATCCCGCTGTGGGTCCGGCCGCGGCCGAGCGTGGGGTTCAGCTCGTGCAGGTCGGCGGGCTGCATCCGGACACGGAGTACTGCGTTCTCACGAACACGACATCGAGCGAGACGGGCGAGACGACGTCGGCACCGGACGCCCCCCTGCGCGTGCACACCGCGCGTCGCACCGCCCGCAGCGCGGGGCCCGGCGCCCCCGTGCCGTTCAGCAACGATCTCCTTCGGCTCCGGATCGCGCGCGTCGACCCGGCGGCATCGACGACCGGAACGCTGGTTCTGCTACGGCACCCGGACGCCCTGTCGCCGCTTGCGTCGTTCGTCGGCGACGGGATCGACGACGACGCGAACCCGGCCACGCCCACCGACCTGGTCTTGTTCGACCTGAATAACTTGTACGATCGCGGGACTCACGAATCGCTCGATCTATCGGGCGACGGCAGCGAGCAACTCTCCGCGATCGTCGTCGGCGGCCCGGACGGATTCTCGACGGTTCACGCCCGAGTGGTTCCCGCAGATGCGGATTTGAACGAAGTGCGTGACGGCGCGCCGTGCCCCGAATCGCCCGCGGGGGCGTGCGACGGCCGGCTCGGGGACGCAAACGCCGACGGCCTGGTCGAGTCCGCCGATCCGGAGTTGATCCGGGACCATGTCGTCGGTCTGGCCGGCGACCTGCCGTGCCGTGTCTGCGCCGACGTGACTTTCGATTCGCACCAGGACATCCGCGACGCGCTAGCGCTGGCGCAGGCTCTCGTCGGATCGAGGCTTCTTCCATGAGCGCGCGGACGCAACGACGCGCCCGGGCGTGGGTTCCGGCCCTGCTGCTCACGCTGCTCGCGTCGAGCGGCGTGGCATCGGGCGAGGGGCTGGAGCTGGCGCGTGACGTCGTCGTCAAGTTCGACGTCGACGGCGAACTGGTCGTGCGCGACGGGATCGTCGTCGAAGACGAGGTCGTGTTCACGAGCCTGAACGACGACTCGCACGCCGGCCAGACCGGGGTGGCGCCGTCGAGCCCCGCCGCCGGCGACTGGCGCGGCGTGTGGCTCGAGCGTTCGTCGAGCGCTCAACTGGACGGATTGACCGTCCTGTTCGGCGGAGGCGGCGGTGTGGATGCGTTCACCCTGCGTGGCACGTCCGTGACGATCGACGGGCTGACGGTGCGCCACAGCGCGAATGCCGGCATCGGAGCCACCACGGGGTCGACGTCCACACTGGTCCGGCTGATCGTCTCGGACAACGATGTCGGCGTGCGCTGGGCGCCCGGCGCAACGGCGTCGGTGTCGCTTTCGCTGATCGAGCGCAACGCGAGCTGGGGCGGACTCAGCGAGGACCCGAGCCAGACCGCTCTTGCCTCGGGCGTATGGTGGGGGCATCCGAGCGGGCCACTCGACGACAGCGACGACACCGCGAGCGGCGGGCTATTCAACCCTGGGGGGCAGGGCAACTCGGTCAGCGACGGCGTGGACTACACGCCGTTCTCCGACGTGATCCCGCTGTTCGGCATGTCGTTCGAGCCGATCGGCGGATCCCTCGCGTTGCAACGGCAAGTCGAGTTTGCCTTGTCGGCTCGTACGGCGACCTCGGTGCGGCTGAGCGAGAGCATTGCGTTTCCGGGCGTGCCGTTCGATCCCGTCACGAACCGCCTCTCGTTCACGTTATCCGAGGGGGACGGTCCGAAGACGGTCTACGCTCAGGTGCAGGCAGCCACGGGCAACACCGCGGTGTTGAACGCCCTGATGAGCCTCGACGTCAGCGCGCCGACGCTGGAGGTCCTCGAGCCCGCCGGGGGCGCCGTCCTGTCCCGACCGCTCGTCGTCTCCGCGACCGCCACGGATGCCTCCGGAATCGACCGCGTCGAGTTCCTCGTGGACGATATGCTGCAGTTCACCGACACGACGAGCAACTACACGTTCGATTGGGACGTGCGTGTACTTGCCGAAGGTCCGCACGGGCTGAGCGTCATCGCCCATGACTCCGCGGGTCGCGAGTCTCGCGAAGACCGCAGCGTGACCGTGGCGTTGGCTCCGCCGCCGACGCCCGCGATCACGTCACCGACCGGATCTACGCTAATCGCCGTCAACAGCGTCGATGTGATCGGAACCGGCGAGCCGGGCACCCTGGTCTCGGTGCTGCTCGACGGTTCCGTTGTGGATCGTGTGGCGCCCAATCCCGCCGGAGGCTGGTCACTAACGGTCGGCCTGCAGGAGGGACAGAACCCGATCCGCGCCAGCGCGTCCGACTCCGTGGGTGCCAGCCCGCCCACGCCGGAGGTGTTGGTCACCGTGGATACCGGCCCACCAGACCCGCCCCCGTTCCTCAACGCCCAGGAACTTCCCGACGGGCTCAAGCGGTTCAGCTGGATCGCACCGAGTTCGCCGGACGTCGCGAGCTACAGCCTGTACGAGGCCACCGCGCCGTTCTCCACGACCGGTGAAGCCACGTTGCTGCAGACCGGAATCGTCAACGTCGAGACGTCGGCCACGCCCCCGAGCGAGGGCACGTTCTACTACGCGGTAACGGCCACGGACCAGGCAGGAAACGAGAGCGGGCTTTCGGAGCGGGTCCAGCTGGACGTCGACCTCACGCAGCCGACCGCTTCGCTCGCCGCATCCCCCGACGGCCTCGTGGGGCCGGGCTCGGTCGCACTCACGCTGGTCACGTCGGAAGAAACCAATGCACAGCCGTTCCTCAGCGTCACGCCGGCCGAATCCACGCCGACCCCGATCGATCTCGTCCCGACGGGGGCACCGCTCACGTGGAGCAGCACGTTCGATGTGACCCCGGATACACCGAGCGGCCCGGTGGCGTTCTCGTTCTCGGCGCGTGACGTTGCGTTGAACCGGGGGTCGCAGATCACCGTCGCTCCGGCCCTGACGGTCGATACGGAAGGCCCGCGCGGGACGCTGCAGCTCACACCCGCGCAATCGGTCCTCGGCCCCGGGGATTTCACAGTCGATCTGACGTTGGACGAACCCGCGGCGATGACGCCGAGTCTGCGCTTCTCGCCTCCTGCGGGCGGCCCGATCGACATCGCCCTGACCGGTTCGGCAACCACATGGCAGGGGCTGCTGACGATCGAGGCGAGTCTCGGAGACGGGGCGGCGGCCTTCGAGCTCGACGCAGAGGACGGGTTCGGCAACGTCGCCTCCGGTCCACCGGACGGGATCGATGTGAGCCTCGACACGACCGCTCCCGACGCGCCGCAGAACTTGCTCGCAGGCGTGCGCTCCGCCGGAGAGGTCGAGCTGACCTGGGCCGTCGTGATCGACGCGGCGACCTACAGCGTCTTTCGCGTTCCGGGCGGGCAGCCTTTCCCGCCGGTTGCCGAGCCGATCACGGCCGGATTGCTCTCGGCCGCGTACGTCGACCTCCCGCCGGCCGATGGAGAATGGTCGTACGCGGTCTCGGCGACGGACGCGCCCGGAAACGAGAGCGTTCTCTCCAGCGCAGCGGACGGAGCGTCCGATCGCACGCCACCGGGAGATCCTTCAGGCATGACGCTGGTGCTGGAGGGCGACGCTGTCCGCGCCGACTGGAGCCCCGACGCCGGCTCGCCGGGAGACACGTTCCTGCTCTATCGCGCGACGGCGCCGATCACCTCGGTCGTCGGACTCGAGCCGGTGCAGACCGGCCTGCTCACGCCGACGGCTCTCGACGCACCGCCGAGCGACGGCAACTTCCACTATGCGGTCGTCGCGGGCGATTCGGCCGGTAACCTGAGCAACCCTGCAACTGCGGGACCGATCGCGTTCGACCAGGGCTCCCCCCGGATCACGATCACCGGTGTCGAAGACGGCGACATTCTCAATCAGATCGTCACGATCGAATTCTCCGCCGAGGATTTCAGCCTCGACACACTCGAGGCGACGCTCGATGCCGTGCCGTTCGCCAGCGGCGGCACCGAGAGCAACGAGGGTGATCACGTGCTCGTCGTGACGGCGACGGACAGTTCGGGCAACTCGAGCCAACAGACCGTCGGCTTCACGCTCGATCTGACGGCCCCGGAGATCTCCATCGAGGGCGTGGCGGACGGCGTCGCCTACGACGTCGGTGTGACTCCCGTGGTCGAGGTCAGCGACGTCCGGCTCGACACGACCACGATCACGCTCAACGGTCAGCCGTTCGCCAGCGGCACGCCGGTGACCACGGACGACGCATACACACTGGTCGTGACCGCGGAGGACCTCGCGGGCAACAGCTCGGTCGAGAGCGTTTCCTTCATGCTGGACACTCCCCCGCCGCCGGTCGAGTCGGTGAGTATCGATCTCCCCGACGGCAGCGTGCCCCTACTTTCGTGGACACCGCGTCCCGAGCCCGACGTCGTCGGCTACCTGGTCGAGCGCGACGCGATCTCGTTGACGCCGACACCGCAGGCGCTCACGACCCTGACCGACGCGACGTTCGATCCGTTCGGCTCGCAGGTCTATCGCGTGTTCGCCGTCGACGGAGCGGGCCAGATCGGAGCACCACGCAGTGTGACGCTGTCACCGGTCTCCCTGGGACTCACCGCGCAGCCTCCGGTGTTGAGCCGGCGCTACCTGGACGCGATCGACGTCGAGGTCGAGAATCGCTCAAACGAGACGCTGAACGGCCTCTCGCTTCGACTCGTTCTCCGTAACGGAGCGACCGAGATCAGCACGACCGTTGTGGACGGCAGCCAACCTCTGCCCGCAGGCGAGACGCTGACGTTGACCGGCGTGGTGTCCTGCGGTGCGGGCGGCGAAGCCACACGAGTGCTGGACCTCGAACTGACAATGTCCAGCACTCCTGGAACCTCGGTGCGCGTGCTGCGCAGCGAAACGCTAGCGGTCGTCGAACCACCGGCGCCGATCCAGATCTTCAACGATCCGCTGGTACTCGGAACCACAGGGCGATTGAAGATCAAGCTGTTCAACCACGGCACCGCGAACCTGCAGGCGCTGACTTCGCAGAGCGGCGGACCCAGCCCGGACGTGGAGGTCTTCCTCAAGGACGGCGACGGTAACGTGCTGGCCAGCCGCAAACTGCAGCAGACCGGGTCCGGGCTGATCAACACCGCCGACCGATCGTTCACGAACATCGCCGGAGGAAGCTCCTTCCTGACCACGAACCTCGAGCTGCCGATCCCGTCAACCGCTCCGGAGACGTTGTTCGCCGAGGCAGTCGTCGGACGGACTCATTCCGACCTGCTCGGCTTTACTCCGGACGTCGTCGGCCCCGAGCTGCGCGCGACCCAGGCGGTGTCCACCGGCGCTCCGGCGTACCTCGCCGACGCAGCACCGGATCGCACGGTCTACGACCAGGGCGAGGCAGTGCTGATCACGGGCCGCGCGTTCGACCCCGTCAGCGGCGCCGCCGCACCCGACGTCCCGGTCAAGATAGGCGTACACACACGCGGGTTCGACCGGTTCTTCTTTGCCGACACCGATTCGAACGGCGATTTCTCGCTGACATTCCAGCCGGTGTCGGGTGAGGCGGGCGCCTACTCGATCTGGGCCACGCACCCGACCGTCATCGAGCGTGCTTCCCAGGCGACGTTCGACATCCTCGGCCTGCGCTTCGAGCCCCGCGCATTCAACCTGCGCATGTCGAAGAACTCGAGCTTCCCGGTTTCCCTGAGACTGCGCAACACCGGAGAAACGCCACTGACGGGCTTCAACTTCGAGGTGCTGACGGGCAACGGCGTGTCGACCGCGCTCGATACGAGCCGGCTGCCCGCGACGCTGGGTCCCGGGCGCTCCGCTTCGTTGACGCTGACGATCATTGCCGACGTCGCGGCGGACTCGGCGAACTTCGCCACACTGGACGTGACCACGGCAGAGAACATCACGCGGAGCTTCGACGTCGGTCTCGATCTCGTTCAGGCCCTCCCCGTCCTCTCGGCGAGCCCGTCGTTCGTCGAGGTCAGCGTGCCGACCGGATCACTGCATACACGCAGCGTGAGGATCCGCAACCGCGGCTACTCACCGCTGGAAGGCGTCACGTTGGACGCGCCGTCGTCGTCGTGGATCACGCTCGGCGTCCTTGAGCAGCTGGCACCGATTCCCGTGGGTAGCTTCGCCGATGTTCCAGTGCTCTTCGCTCCTCCGGACGACCTGACGCCGGGCATCTACTCCGACAGCTTCGTCGTGCGCAGTGACAATCACCCGCCGTTCACCGAGAACCTGTTCGCCATCGTGACGTCGTCACAAACCGGCGACGCGATGTTCGAGGTGCGGAACACCGAGGACACGCTGATCGACGGCGCCTCGGTGTGGATCCAGAACCTGCAGGTGCCGACGCTGACGTTTACGCAATCCACCGACGCCTCCGGATTGACGACGTTCCGAGATCTCCCCGCCGGACCGTATCAGTACCGTGCGCAAGCCCCCGGGACCCAGAACTCGGTGGGTAACTTCGACGTCGAGGCGGACTCGACGGCGGCGATCAGCGTGTACAACAACGTGGTGTACATCACGGTCGAGTGGAGCGTGACGCCGGTCATCATCGAGGATCGCTACGAGTTCACACTGACCGCGACCTTCGAGACCGACGTCCCCGCGCCGGTGCTGGTGACCACCCCCGCCAGCCTGAGTATCTCGCTCGGGCCGGGTGGAACCTACTTCGGCGAGTACACGTTGAAAAACCACGGGCTGGTCGCGGCCGACAACATCGAGATCACCCCCCGCGCGGGCGGTGGTCTGGTGTTGGACACGCTGATCGACCACATCGATCGCCTTGGAGCCAACGAAACGATCACGATCCCGTTCCGTCTGGACTTCCCGGCCGAGGCCGAGTTCAACGGCGCGGGCGGAACCACGCCGAGCGGCCCGACGGGTCAGTGGCAGCCGACACCGCTGGCCCAATCGTTGGCCGCCGCCGGGATCGACCCTCGCGCCGTCGCGGCCGGGACGCAGCCGTTCGATCCGTGCGCGCCGCGGCCGGCCAGCGTGTCTCAGGTCGGAGAGTACATCTGCGCGGCCGGGTTCCTGGTGCCGGTCCCCTCGTTCCTGCGCATCACGATTCACGTCCCGGCGGGCGAGAGCCTTGCCGACCAGCTCGGCCTGTGCGATTCGGGCTGCGACATCTGCGACCTGATCAAGAACTGCGGCTCGGCGTTCGGCGGCCCACTGGGCTCGTTTGCCGGAGGCGTCTGCGATTGCATCAGTGGACTGGCCTCCGGGGGACTGACCGCGTCGACAGCGTGTTCCTGCGCCGGTGCCGCGGCGACCGCGGCCGGGATCGACAGCTCCGCGATCGACGTCGCGTGCAACTGCTTTGGCGACTTCAACATCTTGGGCTGTCTCGAACAGGTTCCGGGCGACATCGGCGACTCGGCCGGCTTCATCAGCAGCGCGCTCGGCGGCTTCGGCATCGGAGCCGCATTCGGTTGCGGACGAGAGATCGGACAATGTCTGTGCCACTTCCTCCCCGAGGCGTGCGACCTGTCGTTCCTGTTCGAGAGCACGCCGGGAACCGGATCGAGCAACGTTAATCTGCCCGTGCTGAACACCGGCAACTTCGGCACGAGCTACCCCGCGATTCTCAACTACCTGGACTGCGATGACTTCTAGAATCGCATCTGAGCGGCTGCGGACGGTGAGGCGTCGCCTCGCGGCTGCCGTCGTCTGCACGGGGCTCGTCGCACTGTTCGCGATCTCCGACGTCGCGGGCCAGCCGGCCTCGGTCTGCGCGACGGTGAAGATCGAGATCCTGCAACGACTGACGTTCGAGCGCGTGGCGTTCGACGCGCGACTCGTCATCACGAACGATCTTCCCGACGAGGCGCTGAACGACTTCGGCGTCGACCTCGACATTCGCACGAGCGACGGCGAGCCGGCCGCCGATCTGTTCTTCGTCCGCGTCGACCGCAAGGACCACGTCGACGCCGTCGACGGCACGGGGACGCTGCCCGCAGGCGCGCGCGCCGAGGTGCACTGGTTGATCATCCCCTCGGCTGGAGCGGGCGGAGTCGAGGAAATCGGGCAGTTCTACACGGTCGGCGGTCAGGTGACGTTCTCCGTCACGGGCGGCGATCGCTCGCTCGAGTTGTTCCCCGCGCCGATCCAGGTTCGCCCGCAGCCGCTGCTGCAAGTGGACTATTTCCTGCCGCGCGAGGTCGAGGCGGATGACCCGTTCACCGAGACGGTGGAGGCACCGGTGCCGTTCAGTCTCGGCGTCCGAGTGCACAACGAGGGCCACGGCACCGCCGGCAACCTGCGCATCTCGTCGGGCCAGCCGCAGATCGTCGAGAACGTGCAGGGACTGTTGATCGCGTTCCGCCTGCTCGGCACTGCCGTCAACGGCTCCGCGGTGGAGCCGACGCTGGACGCCGCGTTCGGCACCATCGCACCCTCCGAGTGCGGAGTGGCGACGTGGGAAATGATCACGACACTCTCGGGCCGCTTCGTCGAGTTCGACGCCTCGTACACCCACGCTCCGGAGTTGGGCGGAGACCTGACCTCGTTGATCCAGGGATCATCGAGCAACGGCCTCGTGCGCGAGATGCTGGTCGATCTCCCGGGCCGCGACACCGCCCCCGATTTCCTGGCCGACACGGACGACGACGGCGAATTCGTCCCCGACGAGATCTTCGACTCCGATTGCGACAACTTCCCGGTCAACCCGGTGAACGCCACCGCGACGGGCAACCCGTCGTCCGGCGAGGACGTCACGTTGACGATCGCCACGATCCCCGGTTGGGCGTTCGCTCGCGTGGCGGACCCCGCGGACGGCTTGATCGCCCTCGTCGAGGTCGTACGCTCGGACGGCAAGGTCCTGAAACCCGAGAACTTCTGGGTCAGCCGCGTCAAGGACGAGGATATCCCCACGCTGTACCACTACTTCGTCAACGTCATCGATTTCGACTCGACCGGGACGTACACGGTGCGCTACGCGCAGCCCGAGCTGGACACGCTGGCTCCCTCGACGACCCTCGTGTTCCAGGAGCCGTTCTTCGGCAGCGACCCGACGTTCATCACGCCTACGACGCAGATCTTGTTCACGGCCACCGACGACATCAGCGGCGTGGACGCGATCGAGTATCGACTCGACGGTGCGCCGGACTACCTGCCCGGACTGCCGTTCACGATCACGGATCCCGGGCCGCACCAGATCGTCTTCCGTTCGACCGATCGCGCCGGCAACGTGGAGTCGGACCGCGTGGTGCAGGTCGTCGTGGACCCGGACGCGCCGGCACTCGACCCGCTGGTCGCCCAGCCGGACACGATCACGCCCACGGCGCCTCCAGGCGAGGCGGTGGCACGTGAGGCGGCGTTGTCCGTAACCGCCACCGACGCCATCGCCGATCTCTCGGGTCTGCTCGAGGTCGCCTCCGGCACGGGCCCGAACTTCGACACGCTGCAGCTCGTGCGCACGATCGCCTTCACGCTTCAATCCGGCGTGCCGCGTCAGATCCTGTGGGACGGCGCGAACGACAGCGCCGTTCCGGTCCCGGAGGGCACGTACACGTTGCGGGCCTCGGCGACCGATCCGTTGGGACACTCGTCGACCGCGTCGACGATCGTGGACGTGACGGAGTTCGTCGATCAAGACGTCCCCGCGGCGGCTCCCGATGCCGACCAGCAGGTGCCCGACCTCGTGGGCACACGACTCGTCTGGGAAGACAACCGCGCGGGCGATTGGGACGTATTGCTGCTGGATCTGTCCGGCGGCCTCGCGTCCAACCTCACCGCGGGACAGACATCCGAGCAACGAAACCCGGCCACGGACGGCGCCTACATCGTGTGGCAAGACCGTCGCAACGGCAACTGGGACATCTTCCTGCACGAGATCGGCGCGGGCGTGACCTCGCCGTTCGCGACCGACTTGGCGGACCAGGAACAGCCCGTCGTCTCCGCGCCGTGGGTCGTGTGGCAGGAAGACCGCGGGGGTCGGTGGGACGTGGTGGCGCGCAACATCGACACCGGGGAAACGGTCGAGGTCAGCGTCGGAGACACCGGAGCTCATGACCAGATCCGGCCATCGATCTCGGGAACATGGATCGCGTTCGAGGATTATCGATTCGGCCTCGCCGATATCTTCCTCTACGACCTGGCGACCCGCTCGGAACAGCGCATCACCGACGACGTCGAGAGCCAGACCCAGCCGACGATCGACGGCGATCGCCTGGTGTGGGTCGATCGACGCGACGGCAATCGCGAGTTGTACTTGTACGAGATCGCCGACGACGTCGAGCGTCGGCTGACCTACACGCCGACGGACGAGACGCATCCCGACCTGCGCGGCAGCCGCGTGGGCTACGTGGACTTCCTTGCGGGGCTCGGAGACCCCGCGGTCTCGGTATTGAACGTCGACACACGGCGCTCGCTGAGGATCACGTCCGATCCCGCGCGACAGGAACGCCCGGCGGTGGACGGCAACCGCATCGTGTGGCAAGACGACCGAACCGGACGATGGCAGATTCGCTCGACCGAGGTCGCCCTGGACGCCCTACCGATCGCCAAGCAGGTGGGCCCGGGGCTCAACCTGATCGGACTGACGGACTCCGTCGTCGCCGCGTTCCCCACGGCGTTCGCGCTGTTGGGCGAGTGGACGGCCTCCGGCGTGACGGAACTTCGGCGGTACGACCCCGTCGAGGGGACGTTCCGCGTCGCGAGGCTTGCCCCGGGTGGCGGCGCGGTCGAGGGCGACGATTTCCCCATCGTCGTGGGCGATGCGATCGCCTCCTCCGCCACGGCCGACGACTCGCTGGCTCTCGCGGCGCCAACGCTGTGTGCGGGCGTCTCCGTGACGCCGGGACCAAACTACGTTTCCCTGCCCTGCACCCCACCCGGGCTTCGTGCTTCCGATTGGCTGAAGGAGCTCGGGCTGTCGAAGATCAGCTCGATCGTTCGTTACGACGTGCCCAGCGGACGCTGGCAAGCACTCGCCGTCGACGGTCCGACGCTGGTCGGGAGCGACTTCGAGATCGTCGTCGGTGAGGGGTACCTGATCTACGCACGCGAGGCGGCCGGACCGTTCCTGCCGTGAGATGGAGAGGATCGAGGAGAACATGAACAGCGCGGCCACTGGACGAACGAGCATCCGATCGAAACCGGAGCGGTTGCTGCGCCTCTGCGTCCTGTTGCTGTGCGGAGGCCTCTCCGGCATGGTGCTGGCGGAGACGATCGAGGTTCCGCCGACGCTGGTGGCCCAGTGGCAAGAGCAGGGACAGGTGTTCCTGCTCGTCGACACGCGGCCGGCGCATCAGTTCGGCTTCAAGCACATCCGAGGCGCGCTCAACGTGCCGGCCTTCGCCATCGGGGACAAACCTCTGCCGAAGGCGTCGGTGATCGTCGTGTATGACGCGGGTGCAGGCGCGGCCGAGTCCGCGAAGGCGGCAGACTCGCTCGAGGCCATGGGCTTTGCGCGCGTATACCGCATGGAAGGCGGGATGACGGCGTGGCAGGCCGAGGGGCTGCCGATCGTCGTCGAGCCCGGGCCGACCGACGCGCCGCTGGTCGAGATGCTCCCCGTGGAGTCGCTCGATCGACTGCTGGAGACGAACACCGAGGTGACGGTCGTCGACCTGCGACCGATCGCGGTCTACCGCGACGGTCACCTGCCGGGTGCGCTGGCGGCACGCGACCTTTCCGAGCTGCGGCAGAAAGTCGTCGGAATCGATCGCAAACAGATCGTCGTCCTGTACGACGCAGGAGACGGCAAGGCGGGCGACCTCGGCGAGCAACTCCGCCGAGACGGCTACCGGGCGGTCAAGACGCTGTACGGCGGCATGAAGGCCTGGTCGGACAAGGGTCTGAGGATCGAGAAGTGAAGCGGACACTCAGCGCCATCGCGAAGGCGATCTTGCTTGCGGCGCTCGTCGCGGCGCCCGGGGGCATTGCGTGCGCGGACACGATCCTCGTCGGGCCGATCGACACGGACACGGTGCTGACCGCGGCAGACAGCCCGTACCTCGTGACGTCAGACCTGGATATCCTCGGCGCGAAGTTGACGCTGGAGGCGGGGGTGACCCTGCGCCTTGCCGACGGTGTCGGAATCTCCGTTCAGGGTTCGCTGGACGCCCAGGGGACGGCAGCGTCTCCTGTGGTCATCACATCGGACGACGACGCGCCGGGTTCGACACCCGCGGCCGGCGACTGGTCCGAACTCGTGTTCACCGCCGCGACCGTTTCGGTCGAGACGATCTTGCGCCACACGGAGATCCGCTACGGCGAGACGGTGCGTGTCGAAGGCTCTTCGCCCACGATCGAGAACACGACGCTCCGTACGATGTCCGGACCGGCGATCCAGGTCGACCTGGCAGCGTTCCCGGAAGGCGTGGGTAACTCCGCGGTCGACTGTGGTCTCAACGGTATCCTCGTCCCGTCCGGCGTCATGACGGCCGATGGCCGCTGGGGCCTCGTCGGAATCCCCTATGTCGTTCAGGGCCGCGTCGAGGTCGGCGTGGCCCCCACCGTGACGGGGCTGGATCCTATCGTCGCCACACTCGACAGCACGACCCCCGTTTTGGTCTTCGGCACCCGGCTCATCGGTACGACCGGCGTGACTTTCGACGGCACCGGCGTCACCGCCCAGGTGAGCGTATTGAACACGAACACCATCCTTTCCCTGCTGGTCGACGTGGCCGTCGACGCCCCGCTGGGGGCGCGGACGTTCGTTGTCGATGCCGCAGCAGGCCTGACGACCGACCCGGCGCTGACCCTGGAGGTCATCCCGGGCACTCCCGTGCTGGAGCAACTGTCTCCGGCGTTCGTCCTCACCGGTTCGGCCGATACGCCGATCTCGTTGTCCGGCAGCCGCTTCTACGACGGCTCGACCGTGCGCATCGACAGCAGCGACGTGCCGACGACACTCGTCGGACCGACCGAGTTGCAAACCACTCTCGGCGCGGCAAGCCTGGCCGCCGACACGACCCTGTCGTTGTCCGTGGCCAACGAAGACTTCCTGACGCCGGGCCAGTTCCTGACCTCGTCGGCGCTGCAACTGGTCGTCGCGGGACCGCCCTCGGTCGGTGGAATCTCCCCCGACACCGGAGTCCAGGGGACGAGCGTCTTCGCGGACCTTCAAGGCGATCATCTGTGGGGCATCGACTCGTTCACGTTCTCCGGCACGGGCCTGACACCGGTTCTGTTGGCCGGGGGGACGCCGACGTCCCGACCGCTCCGCATCGACGTCGACCCTGCCGCACCGACCGGGCCACAGAGCTTCGATCTGACGGCTCCTCTGGGTTCGGCGAGCTCGGGAAGCGTCGTATTCACCGTCATCGTCCCGGTGCCTTCCATCGATTCGCTGTCACCGCAGGTCGTGGCGCAGAACGCCGGCTCCGTGGCCGTCACGATCGACGGCAGCGGGTTCACCCCGCTGTCGATCGTCGAGTTCCGCGGCGAGAGTCGTCCCGTGACCTACGTCGGCCCCACGCGACTGGTCCTCGCACTGACCGGTGCCGACACATCGATCGCGGGCAGTTTCGCGGTTCAGGTGATCAACGAGGATGGATCGAATCCCGCACTGACCCAGGAGTCGAACTCCGAGTTCTTCTCCGTCTCGTCGAATCTGGTTCTCAGCGCGTTCGTCGCGCTGCGAGGCACGAATTCCGCGCCGGACAACCGCGTCGCGGCGATCAGCACGGAGTCGCGAGAGATCACGGACTTCATCGAGGTGGGCAGCTTCCCGACGGGCGTGGCCGTGTCCCCGGATGAAGAACGCGTCTACGTTGCCAACCTGAGATCCAACTCGGTGTCGGTCATCGACCCGGAGACCAATCTCGTCGTCGATACGATGGCGACCAGCTCACCCTGGGACATCGCGATTACCCAGGACAGCAGCACCGCGTACATCTCGAACCGCTTCGGCGGCTCGGTGACCGAGCTGGACCTGCAGACCCAGACGCCGACCACCCTGTTCGGCGCCGGGATCCTCTCGCCGACGGGCGTGGCGATCACGACCGACCCGATCAACGGCTCCGAGCGCGTGTATGTCGCTAACGCGTACAGCTACGGCTATGGCGGGGTCGGCGCGATCGACACCGCCACGGGAACGGTGAGCGGAATCGACACCACGATCTACTACGGGTGGGACGTGGCCGCAGCCAGGGTCGGGACACGCGTCTTCGTCGGGTCCGGCTATTTCGGCTACAGCAATTCGACGATCGACGTGATCGACAGCGACCCGGACAGTCCGACGTTCAACACGACGACCCACACGCTCGACGTCAGTGACGCCGGAACTCCCAGCGAGCCGCGAGGCCTCGAGGTCGGCTCGACGGTCAACGGAGAGCGGCTGTTCGCAGCGCTGGCAACCTCCAACCAGATCGTGGAGATCGACACCGGCACGCTGGCCGAGGTCAACCGAGCTTCCACCGGCGCGGGCACGGAGCCCTGGCGCGTCACGCTGACGCCGGACGGAAGCGAGCTCTGGGTCTCGATGCGGGGCATGAACCAGATCCAGGTGCTCGACGCGGCAACGCTGGCGCTACTGGACACGATCGACCTGCCGAGCCGCCCGCACAGCCTCGCGTTCGTCCCTGCGATCGTACCGGAGCCCGAGCCGGTGGACCTGACGCTGTGGTCGCCCGAACTGTACAGCGGCACGGGCAACTGGACACTCAGCGGCGACGGCTTCCAGGTGACGGAACCCACCAACGGCGAGCCGAACGTCTTCTGCAGCACGACGAATGCGTTCGTCTCCGAGCTGATCGGTGAGCTACGCGTCAACGGGTCGAGTGACGACGACTTCGTCGGCTTCGCCCTGGGGTTTTCCCCCGGCGACACGTCGAACCCCGGTGCGGACTATGTGCTGGTCGACTGGAAGCGCGGGAACCAGAGCAGTGGGGCTCGCGGAATCGCCGTCTCGCGTGTTCTGGGCGTACCGACGCCGAACGAGTTCTGGACCCACACCGGGCATGTCACCGAGCTCGCCCGTGCGATCAACCTCGGCGATACCGGCTGGGCCTTCAATCGCTGGTATCGCTTCACGTTCGAGTTCGATGCCGGCTCGTTGAAGATCTTCGTGGACGGCACGCTCGAGATCGACATCACGGGCACGTTCAACGACGGTCGATTCTGCTTCTACACCTACTCGCAGCCGAACGCGAGCTTCCGCGCCTTCGTCGTTCCATAGCCCCCAACGTGGTGCGCAGAGTGTTGCTGTAGCTGTGCCGACCATGACGAATCTCGGGGCTTTTCGGGCGGCACAGCGGCCCTCTGCGCAGGGTCCCGCGCTACCGCTGCAAGCTCTGCAGGAGAGGTTTCTCGCGGCAGAGCTTTGCTTTCTCCTACTACCTTGAAGCGCCCCGAGCTGGTGCCGTCCGTAAGGACGACCGGCTCGGCATCGGCACGGCCGTGGGTGCGCAGTCCTGGTTCGTTTACTCGTTCGACCCCGCACCGCATCGGCGTGCCGGCCGACGCAGCAAGCTGCGGCGCTCGCCCGTTGCCGCTCCACCGGCTCCGCCGCCGACGTCCTACGTGCGTTCGACGTCGAGGGGTCTGGGTGTTTTGCGGAGGGTCTGCCCCGGTGGAGTTCGGATCGCGAGCGACGACCATCCGGCCTATCGACGCATCACACGCTCGACCCGGGACGTCGTGCACCGCGTCTATCCCAACCCCGCCCGTGGACCTGGAAACGACCTGCGGGCGTCACGCGAGCGGGTCCCGCTGATGGCGGTCTGGCGCAACTTCATCAAGCACGTCACCGAGCGAAGGAACGACCCGACGACACCCGCAATGCGCGTCGG
Source organism: bacterium (assembly GCA_024226515.1). Taxonomy (GTDB): domain Bacteria; phylum Acidobacteriota; class Polarisedimenticolia; order Polarisedimenticolales; family Polarisedimenticolaceae; genus JAAELQ01. The sequence goes on along the minus strand of JAAELQ010000116.1, from coordinate 237,896 downwards.
CCTGACCCGCGCTCCGTGGAGCTGGACGGACGTGCTGGCCAAACGACGGTTCCCGTGGCGCATCTCCATGCCCGAGGGCTGGATGAAGATCTACCGCCGCCGCTGGATCACCCCCGCGGTGGGCCGAAACCAACGCCACGACCTCAAGCACGCTTTCTGATCGCAAACAACGCCGTCGGGAGAACGCCGCGGCCGCGCTCACTTCGCGCACCAGCCACAATCTGCGCACCACGTTGGACGGGATCAGGGCGTTGCATCGCACGCGTCGCCGAGTCCATCGCCGTCCGAATCCGTCTGGTCCGCGTTGCCGACGAGCGGGCAATTATCGCAGGCGCCCTCGCTCACCACAATGACGCGCGGAACAAGAACCAGATCGGTCGAATTCTCGATGTTCCACACTCCCGCTGCCAGCACGTTATTGCCCGTTTGCAGAGCGGGCAACGCGAGGCTCGTCACATCGATGTATGGCGTGTAGTCCGGCACGGCGGCGTTGCTCGACTCGTGACCGGGCGCCGGCAACGTGTCCCACTCGGCCGGACCGGGGAAGTTCGAGGACGCCGCGACCTGCGTGCCGTTGACCCAGAGGCCGAACGCATCGTCGTAGTCGACGCCGACCAGAATGCTGACGATCGATGACGCGTCGTCGACATGGAACTCGGCACGCGTAAACACCGACCGCGCGTCGTCGGGCGTAGGCGTCGCAATCAAGTCCTGTGCGTCGCCGACCCAATCGTAACCCACGCCATAGGCACCTGGAGTCCAGGAGGCGTCATTGAACCCGGGCAGGATCCATGTCGCCCCGATGCCGGGATCCGACAGGTTGGCCAGGTAGCGCATGGTGGTGCCGAACTCGACCACGACCTCGTCGTCGCCGAGGCCGTCGCCATCCGTGTCGGTTTGCAGCGGGTTCGCCGCCGCGCAGTTGTCACACGCGTCGCCCGTGCCGTCGCCGTCCGCATCTTCCTGCAGTGGGTTGGGCACCGCGGGACAATTGTCGCAAACATCGCCCAGCAGATCGCCGTCACCGTCTCCCTGAAGCGGGTTGGATGTCGCGGGACAGTTGTCCGAGTCGGCGCAATGGCCGTCGACATCGATGTCGTCGTCCGCATCGTCGGGGCAGACGTCGCACGCGTTGCCCGCAGCGTCTCCGTCATCGTTCTCTTGCAGAGGATTGGCATCGCCCGGGCAGTTATCGACGTCACCACAGACGCCGTCCGTGTCGATATCGTTCTGTGCGTCGCTCGGACAATCGTCGCAGGCGTCGCCGACTCCGTCGCCGTCGCCGTCTTGCTGTGGCGGGTTGTCGTTGAGCGGGCAGTTGTCGCACGCATCACCAAGCTCGTCCGTGTCGGAGTTCTCCTGCCCCGGATTGGGTTCGGTCGGGCAGTTGTCGACATCCGCACATTCGCCGTCGCCGTCGCTATCGTTCAACCAATCGAGTGGACACGGATCAAGCGAGTCGATGATCGTATCGCCGTCATCGTCGATGTCGCACAGATCACCCAACCCGTCGCCGTCGGTGTCCGCCTGGCCGGCGTTCGCAACGGATGGGCAGTTGTCGCCGACGTCCGGCACTCCGTCCTCATCGCTGTCCGGATCGCAGAAGTCGCCCATCCCGTCCCCGTCCGTGTCGACCTGGGTCGGATTGCGCGAGACGGGGCAGTTGTCGCACAGGTCGCCGTTGTCGTCGTTGTCGACGTCGCCCTGAGCCGGATTCGATTCGCCGGGACAGTTATCGAGGGCTTCGACGACTCCGTCACCGTCGGCGTCTGCGCCGCTACTCGGTGCCGGGTCGTCGTTCGGTCGCGGCGTGCCGGAGCTGTCCGTCCCCAGACCGGATTCGAAACAGGTCACGCGCGAAACGAGGTAATAGAACGTCCGCGCCGAGAGCGGGACGTCGGAGTCGCTAGCCGCCGGTGTCGCGAGCAGTCCCCCCAGGCTGACGTGGTTGTAGGCGAAAAGCGATTCCGGATCGATGAAACCGCGGTACAGACGGAAGCCGCCGTCCAGGCCATCGTCGCTCCAGGTCAACTCGGCGACCGGCCCGGCTTTGTCGACTTGCAGGCTGTCGCCGGCTTCCTGCGGCGGCGTGGGATCGAGTCCCGGGTCGTCGTTGTCCACCAGGCCGTAGCCGACGTCCCCCGGGCATTGATTGTCCTTCCCGTCGCAGATCTCCGGGGCTCCGGGGAAGATATCCGGGTCGCTGTCGTCGCAATCCTGCGGATCGGCCGGACAGGCCGTCACGCCGTCGCCGTCGGTGTCGGGGCAGATCTCGAACAGACCGTCGTCCGCGCACGGTGTCACATCGTCGTCGCTCAACGGGTCGATCACGTCCAGGACGGACTGATCGCCGAGAGCTCCGACGACCAGGAACGTCAGGGTAGCGATCTCCGCCGCGCCGGTGCCCGGCGGGATGGGATCCATGCTGGGCTTGAACATGGAGATATCGACCTGGTTCGCGGCCGGCGTGGACGTCAGCAGCGTGAACTCCTGCGTGACGGTGGTCGTCTGAACGCTGACCAGTTGAATCACGCTGTCGTCGAACTCGATCAGGATGTCGAACGAGCTGAGATCGTCGGCCGGGTCGGCGAACACCAGGATGTCGACCAGCGTGCCGGGGGCAGCGGAGGCATCCGGCGGCATGCCGATCACGACGTCGGCCAGCTCGTTGTTGGCGTCGTCGGGACACACGTCGCACAGGTCGCCAAAGCCGTCCCCGTCGCCGTCGGACTGGTCGTTGTTGGCAACGTCCGGACAGTTGTCGCATGCGTCGCCGATCAGGTCCGTGTCGCCATCTTCCTGCCCCGGGTTGGAATCGACGGGGCAGTTGTCGATGCACGTGGCGAGATCGTCGCCGTCCGGGTCGAACCCCTCGTCGACCAACCCGAATCCGGGATCGCCGGGACACTGATTGTCCTTTCCGTCGCAGATCTCCGGGGCCCCGGAGTAGATATCGGGATCGCCGTCGTCGCAATCCTCGGGGTCCTCCGGGCATGCGGTCGCACCGTCGCCATCAATGTCGGGGCAGATCACGAAATACCCGTCGTCGGCGCAGGAGGTCACGTCATCGTCGCTGAGCGCACGGCTCAACCTCAGCGGCGACTCGTCGCCGAGCATGCCCACGACGTCGAACTCGATGTTCGCGATGACCACGGTTCCGCTTCCGGTCGGGATCGGTTCGTCGGACGGCTTGAACAGCGAGATCATCAACGTGCCGGGCGCCGGTTCGTTGAGGGTCAGCGTGAACTCCTCGGTGACCAACCCGGAGGTATCGACGGACAGCGCGTCGATGACCTCGGGGTCGTACTCCACGGTGAGGTCGAACGAACTCAACTCGTCGCCGGGTGCGGCGAAGATCCCGACCACCTCGGTCGTTCCCGGCGCACCGCTGGCGTCATCGGGCATGAAGATCGCAACGTCGGCCGCCCCGCTCTCGATCGAGCCGTCGACGAAGACCGCGGGCTGGACGTCGTCGATCATCGTCTCGAGCTGCACCCATTCGACCGGATACACGCCGGCCGGCCCCGTCACCTCGAACACGATCCACAGCAACTCGTCGTCGGGCTGGGGCACGGCGGGCGCCCCGGTAAACAAGGAGATGTCCAGCACGTCCGGCGCCGATGCGTTCTCCATGACGTTCCAGAAGAGTTGGTAGTCGCCCAGCGAGAAAGCGGCCCTGAAGACGCCGATCAGCGTCAGGTTGTCGTCGTCGAAAGTGAACTGGGCATCGAGCGAGGCCAACGGAGCTCCGTCGGTATCGACCAGTACGACGAGCGAACCGTCACTGGGCGGCTCGCAGGTCGTCGCTTCGGTCAACGAGACCGAGCTCGCGCTCGAGACGGATGAGGCCGAGATCGCGAAGAGAATTGCAAGCACCAACGTCTTCAGTGTTGTTGTCGGTCTCATGGCTCTCGCCCCCAAGTTGTCGATGCCGTTGGTCTGGGCCGGATCCGGCGCGTTCGCAACGGATCCGGCCCTCTTGTCGTCGAATCAGCGCTCCGACGGTCCCGAAGGGTTGGCCTGCAGGTGGTAGATCGGGTCGCCTTCGATCGGGGGCCCGGCTCCGGTGGGCGCCTCCCAATCGATGACCACCGGAATCAGGCCCTCGTTGGCCTCGACTTGCACCTTGAACGGGAAGCCCGCCGCGACGTGGTCGGCCGCGACGACGATCGAGAGGAACTCGCCGGTGCCGACCATCGGCTCGACGCCGAAGATCGCGATCGCCGCCTCCCCGGACGAGTCGTTGCTGAACGCCTGATAGCCGGCCGCGATGTCCGTTGCCGTAACGCCGACCAGGCTCGCTCCTCCCTTGCCGACCAGCTTGAAGTCGATGGCCTGGATGCCGTCGGCGTTCATCAGGCCCAGCAGGTACTCCACTCGTCCGTCGTCCAGCCGCCGCGGCGCACCGGCCAGATACAGCACGGCAGGCTCCTCGCGCGGGGTCAGGTCGGGTAGCACCGGATCGCCGTACGGCGTGGAAACGGTGCCGACTCGCGACAGGTCGTCCACCGCGGCGCGCCCCGTCACCGCCCGGTTGCGGTCGACCTTGAAGCCCGCCGCGCTCGGCGGCGACGGCTCCCAACTGAGTGTCACGTCGCCGTAGAACACGCCGACGAAGTCGACGCCGCTCTCGTCCGCTCCGATCGGAGCGAAGCTCTCCGTTGCGTCGAAGAAGGCCCACGCCGAGCCCGTGTCCGAGACGACGGGGAAGACGAACGTCGGATTGACGACCTTCTGCGCCACGAGGGAGGCATCGAACGAGGTCACGTTCGAGTTGTTCGACACATCGCCGGCGACGAGCTGTCGCGCGGACAACGTCACGAGATTCACCGCATACTTGGCGATCTCGGCCGAATCCTGTCCCGAGAGCGACAAGAGGTCGTTGGCATCCTCGGCCTTGTCGGGCGTTGCGGTCACGTTGCCCGCAACGGAAGCGATCGCGTAGTCGCCGAGTACGTCGGTCGTGTCGTTGCCTCCGATGTCTCCGGTGACGGTCACGACCACGCCCTCGACGGGCTTGGCCGGGTCCGGTGTGTCCGGAAGCTGGTTGTACTCCACGCGCCCCGCGATGCCGCAGCTGCCGCTGGCGTCGAAGGCGCAGGTGTCGTCGGGCTCACAACGGTCGATCTGGCACGCGTTGTTGCCCGACGCGGCCGCGCAGTCCTGATCCGGCTCGGGCAGCGCCTCGTCGAGGACGCCATCGCAGTCGTGGTCTACCTGCGATGCGGCGACCAGCGTGTCGTCGCAGCGCTCGACCTCGCCGGGATTGACATCCGTGCGGGTCTCGTCGCAGTCATTACCGCCGTCGAACGTGTCGTTGCCCTGCGTGTCGTTGTAGGTCAGGCAGGCGACGTAGTTGTCGCCGTCGACGTCGAGCTCGCCGCCCTGGGCGTCCGCGAAGTCCGCCAGGTCGTTACAGTCGTTGTCGTCGCCGTCGCACACCTCGACCGCGCCGGGGTTCGACGTCGGATCGGAGGGTGCGCAGTCGCCCTGCGGCACGCCGCCGGGGTGGGTTGCCAGCACCGTGCCCACGCAACTGCCGTAGGTGTCGGTGTCGGTGTCCAGGCCGAAGTCGTTGGCCAGCAGGACGCCGCTGGTGTCGACGTTGCCGGTGGTGTCGTTCTGCGGCAGCGGACCGGGGCCCGGCCCCGCGGCGTCACCCCACCAGTTGCAGTTGGCATCCGCCGTCTCGCCCGCCCCGCTCTCGAATCCGAGGTTGGAGTTGTTGGAGATGTCGTTGAAGTTGACGTTGAGATCGACGCCCGCGGCCAGGCCACCGAAGTCGACCAGGGTCGTCGGGCCGTAGACGCTGACGCCGTTCTCGAAGTTGACGATCGTGTTCAGGTTGGCGTCGATCACCGTCCCGGCCGCGATCGGCCCGAACGTCCCGTCGTCCGCCTGGATGTAGATCCCGGAGGTACCCGGGATGCCACCGGTGGAGAGAACCCCACCACCGTCGAACGTGTTGCCCGTCACGAGAGCGTTGCTGGAACCTCGCAGTTTGAGTGCATGCGCCGTCACGGCGCCCCCGCCGAACGCACCGCTGAACGTGACCTGGTTGTCGCGGATCAGCGCGCTCGAAGAGGCCAGTCCGGGGATCACTCGCACGTCGATCACACCCCAGTCCTGGTTCATGAGCGAGGCGTCGACGTTGACGATGTTGCCCTCGAACGTGAACTCCGACGACGTTCCCTGAGACACATACATGATCAACGCCGTATCCACGTTGCTCGTGAACGTGTTGCCCCGAACCACGAACCCCGTCACGTCGGGGCCGTTGACGTAGGCCTTGAACACCGTGATGCCGCGCTCGTTGTCGGTGAACTGCGAGTTCTCGATCAGCGAGTCGCGGATCTCCTCGGCGAACACCGCGGTGTCGGTGTAGCCGGAGAAGGTGCAGTTGTCCACGTGCAGATTGGCCAGCGTGGACGTGCCACCGTCGTTGGCCTGGTAGATCCCGAGCGACCCGACGTTGAACGAGGTTCCGGTAATCGACAGCCCGTCGACGATCGAGGACGACGCCATACGGATGCCGTGGCCCGAGCCCACGCCCGAGTTGTCGAACTGACAACCGATGACGCGCATGTCGGTCGCGGTGACCGGGTTGTGAATCTCGATCGCACGGCTGGTGTGATCGAGGAAGCAGACCCCGTTGAACTCCGTGTTGTTGACCGGGGTGGCGGTCTCGTAGCGCACGCCCTGGCTGCCGTTGCGGATCGTCATGTTGCTGAACAGGACGTCGCCCGAGGTCAGGGTGAAGATGTTCCCCACCCCGCCGCCGTCGACGATCGTGCCGCCACAGCCGGTTCCGGCCAGGGTCACGGGTCGATCGACGAAGATGCCGGTCTCGACGAAGCTGCCCACGACGTCGATGATCGCGCCCGGATCGGACGATCCGATCGCCACCGAAATGGCCGGATAGTACGCGACGCTCTCGGGCAGCGCGGCGAGGCCGGTGGGCAGGCTCGTTCTAGCGTACGGAAGCAGCAACGCCTCGTTGACCACCGCCAGCGGCACGCCGAGCAGTGTCGAGTCGCCGATGTTGACGACGAAGCAGGCGACCGCGCTGAAGTCGGCGTGCGCCTCGTCCACCGAGCTACCCGTGGCGTAGACCGCGACGCCGGAGAACATCGAGCTGTAGCTGTTGTTTCCGATCGTCACCCCCTCGGAGGGCGCGCCCGTGTCGTCTCGAGCCTCGATCACGACGCCGCTGCCGAGGCGATTCGGCTGATCGCCGTTGAACATCGACTCGAACGCATTGTTCGTGATGAGGGCGCCGAAGCCGGCCCCGGCGTCGTCGACGTTGTTCAGGTGAACGCCGCTGCCCCCCACGACCGGCGCCGAGTCGCCGATGAGGAAGATGCGATTGGTCTGGATCGTCAGCTCACGAATCCGCTCGTCGCGGCTACCGGGACTGCCCATGACGCCGAAGATGCCGAACGCGCGAGCTTGCTGGAAGCCCGCGGACGGATTGATCGCCTGGATCTCGTGGATCAGGTTGTTGACGATGTCCACGTCGACGATGTCGGCACTGTCGTTGAACAGCTGGACACCGGCGTAGGTACTATCGTCGCCCGTGATGTCGCAACCGTCGATCGTCACGCCGCCCGAAGTGAGGTCGATCGTGACGTCGTTGCCGCTGCCGTCGATGATGGTCTCGACGGCCGGGTTGCCGGGATCGCGGCCGGCGTCCGTGCCCGGCACGCCCGCCTGGGCGCAGGCCAGCGTCAGCGGCTTGTCGATGTCGAGACGCTCGGCGAAACTGCCCTCACCGATCTCGATCGTGTCGCCGTCGCAGGCCTGATCGATCGCGTGCTGGATCGTCGCGCACGGCTCATCGGCATCGGTGCAGTCGTTGCCGGCGTCTCCAACCGCTTCGAATCCCTCGAACCAAGATTCGACGGCGACGGACGGCGCGGACGAATCGCTGACGACCCGTCCGATGCTGTCGTAGTAGAAGCCGAGGAATGCCGCATCGCCGTCCTGGTCCGCGGCCCACTTGACCGCGTTGGCCTCGGGCGGCGTGAAGCCCTTCAGCACGCGCCACTGGTCGGGCCACGGCATGAAGCTGCCGTAGTTCACCCCGTCGATGACGTAGGTCGTCAGCGTGAGCGTCGCGTCGCCGCCCGCACCATGAACCGTCGTCATCTCGACGGTATGCCACAGCGTCGGGTCCAACCCCGTCACGAGATCGACGGGCAGGAACGAGTCCGGGTCGCCCAGATCCGCCAGCGTGAACATGTGCAGGTCCACGCCCGACGGTGTGCTGGTCAGATAGATGTGCCCACCCGTCCGGTCGTCACCGGCCGTGGTCCCGTCGTAGACGTTCTGGGTCGACCCGTCACCCGCCGCATCGACGGGCTTGAAGGCGAAGCTGACCTTGACCGTATCGACGTCCCCGGTACCGGGCAGGCCAACCGTCGTGGCCTGAGTCGGTGAGAACGGCGTCCCCGGTCCGGGGCTGCCGTAGCCACGCGAGTAGCGCCACGATCTCAGGCCGGCGAACGCGTCTCGATCCGTCACGGACTCGTCACCCGGCAGCAGGTTCAGCGCCAGCCCGACCGGATTGGCGGTGTTGTCGAATCCGACGTCGTTGTTCGTCGCGCCGGCCTGGCTGCCGCCGCTGAAGCCCAGCTGTCCGCCCGGGGGCGGCACGAGGGGAGACAAATCGGAGCCACCGCTGCTGACGTAGCGCGTCCCGGAATCGGTCGAACCGTCGCAGTTGTTGTCGACTCCGTCGCCGCACACCTCGGGGTTGCCCGGGAAGGCCAGCAGCTCGTTATCGTCGCAGTCGCCCTCGCACGTCCGGAACAGATCGCCGTCGGTGTCGGTCTCACCAAACGCGTCGAAGTCTGCGAGCGCGTTGCAGTCGTTGTCCTGCCCGTCACACACTTCGGGGTTGCCCGGGTAGTTGTTTGCATCGTTGTCGTCGCAATCGTTCTGACACGTGCGCACGCCGTCCAGGTCCGCATCGGCTTCACTGAAGGCGTCGAAGTCGGCCAGGCCGCTGCAATCGTTGTCCTGCCCGTCGCACACCTCGGGGTTGCCCGGGTAGTTGTTCGCATCGTTGTCGTCGCAATCGTTCTGACACGTGCGCACGCCGTCCAGGTCCGCATCGGCCTCACTGAAGGCATCGAAGTCGGCCGAGCCGTTGCAATCGTTGTCCAGACCGTCGCACACCTCCGGGTTGCCCGGGAACTGCGCGCTGTTAGCATCGTTACAGTCCTCGGGGTCGGTCGGACAGGCGGTAGCACCATCGCCGTCCGCGTCGGCACAGACCTCGAGCGCTCCACCCGCCGCACAGACGGATACTCCGTCGTCGCTCTCCGCGCGAACCAGGCTCAGCGGCGAAACGTCCGCCAGCGATCCGATGACGTCGAAGTTCAGCGTGGCGATCTGCGCCGCGCCGGTACCGCCCGGAATCGCATCCGCATCGAACAACGAGATCCTCAGTTGCCCGGCGTGCGGACTGAACGTCGTCGGTGTCCAGCCGTCGGTCACCAGCCCCACCAGGTCGAGGCTGTCGAACGACAGGACCGCGGGATCGAAGACCAACGTCAGGTCGAACGACATCAGACTGTCCGCCGGACTCGCAAAGACCGGCACGGACGCGGTCGTTCCCGGGGCGGCGCTCAGGTCGGTCGGCAGGCTGATTTCCACGTCCGCAGGGCCCGTCGAGATCGACCCGTCGTCAAGCGTGCCGGCCGCGCCGCCGTTGAGCGAGGTCGAGCCCCCGTCCCACGCGATCGTTCGCGGATTCGAACCGCCGATGACGTCGAACACGAGCGTCGCGACCGCCTCGTCGGCCGCGGGCGTTCCGGGTGACCCGGTGTCCGCCATGGTGAAGTCCACGACTCCGGGGCTGGTCTCGCCGGCCGACAGCGTGTAGTCGGCCGCGGAGAAGTCGGTCAGCACCGCCCCGACGAAGCTCAGCTCGGCCGCGTTGAACGTGACTCGACCGACCAGGGAATCCAGAGGATCGCCGTCCGTATCGACGAACACATCCACGGCGGCCGTCGCCGGAGGCTCGCAGGCCGTGGCATCGGCCAGCGTCAGGCCGGTCTGAGCCGGGGCGGTGTCAGTGACCACGACGTTGTCGTAGTACAGGCCACCGCCGGCCGTGGACTGTCCGGTGCTGTTACGGTAGAACTGCAGCCGGTCGACACCGCGAGGATCGCCGCTGCCGACGTAGGCGTAGCAGGTCTCCCAGCTCGTGCCGCTATGCACGATCGCCCCGTCCACCCAGACGTTGACGACGTCGTTGCCCTCCGCACCGAAGCCGCCGGGGCCGAAGCCGTCCACGAACTGGATCTCGATACCGAGCGTATGCCAGTCTCCGTACGACAGGTTCAGATCGATCACAGAGAAATCGAAGCTGCTGCAGCTTCCGCCGCCGCTGTTGTCGCCCGTGTCGAAGAAGCCCAGGTCGAAGCCGCCGCCGTCGTCGATGATGCGCACGAACCCGTGGCGACAGTCGTCGCCGCACGCCGCGCTCACGTTCATCTCCAGGCCGGGCTGCGCCGCGCCGGTCACCGAGCGGAAATCAAACGCACCGTAGAACACCGAGCGCGTCACCGACTGCGTGCCGAAATCGTCGATCGCCCCGGTCTCGCCGTGGAACTCGCCCGAGTTCGGCGAGTGCGGGCGCGTCTGCAGGTTGCCCGTGTCACCCAGATCGGACAGCCGCCAGACCTTGCCGTGGGGCGGGTCGGTGCCGCTGATGTCCACGACCTCCTCGTCGGTTGCCACGTCTCGCACCGACCACGCCTGTGCGTCGGGGTTCGTCCCCGAAACGATGGGGCTGATGATCGTGCCGTCGGGAGCGTGGGCCTGGACGGAGGAGCCCGCCACGAAACCCGCCGGCTCGAAGTCCGTCGTGGACGCCGCTCGCGCCTGGACCGGAAGGAACAGGGCCAAGGCCAGCATCGCCAGACAGAGGATCGCCTGAAGCGTACTAGGTCGAAATCCAGTTACGTTGCAGTCCATCAGTAGCTCCCCAGTGGCCTCGAGTCAGTGATTCTCAGGCAGTTGCGCAGCCGATCCCAGATCGAACACGGCGTGTTCCTTGACGTTGCTCCCACCGATGGGTCGAACCGCGAAGTCCGACTCGATCGGGATCTGTCCCTCGTTGGCTTCGATGACGATGCGGAAGGGAATCGCCGTCAGCGGTCGCCGCAGCTCGACCACGATCGAGAGGAACTCGCCCGTTCCGCTCAGCGGCTGTGCACCGTAGAGCGCCAGCGCCATCTCCCCGTCCCTACCGTCGCGACTGACGAGTTGCAGCGACGACGTCAACTCTCGTGTCTCGACACCGAGCACGCGCACGGCGCCGCGCGGATAGAGCAGCTTGATGTCGGCGCCGACGATGCCGTCCGCGTTTTGCAGACCGAGGACGTACTCGAACGTACCGTCGGCATTCTCCCGCGGCGCCCCGGAGAGGTAGAGCCGTGCCGGTCCCTGTCCCTCCTGCGTGGTCGCGTCTTCCGTACCGGTACCCCGCGTGGCGGCCTGCGCCGACAGCGCGAACGTCCCATCGAAACCCGCCTGGTGTGCAGTCGGATGCGCCGCGAGCTGCACGGCCGAGGCGCTCGGCGAGGGCGGCTCCCAGCTCATCGTGACGTCGCCATAGAAGATGCCGACGAGGTTCGTGCCCGACGCATCGGCCGCGAGCGGGGTGAAGCTCTGCGGCGCGTCGAAGAAGGCCCAAGCCGAGCCGTTGGCGGCCGCGACGGGGAACACGGCTGCCGGGTTCACCACCTTCTGCGACACCAGGGCGGCATCGAACGACGATACCGTTCCGTTATTCGATACATCGCCGGCAACGAGCTGGCGCGCGGTGAGGCTGACCTGCCCCACCGAGTACTTGGCGATCTCGGAGGAGTCCTGGCCGGACAACGACAGCTGGTCGTTGGCGTCGCCCGCGCGAACCGCGTCCAGCGTGAGGTCTCCGGCGACCGAGGAGATCGAGTAGTCACCCGCCGCGTCGCTGCTGTCGGCGCCGCCGATGTCTCCGGTCACGGTCACCGCTGCGCCCTCGACCGGCTTCGTGATGTCCTCGGCGTCGGGCAGATCGTTGTAGAACACGGCGCCCGAGATCCCGCAGTTTCCGCTCGATGCGAAGTCGCAGGCATCACCCGTGTCGCAGAAATCCGCCTGGCACGTGTTGCCGCTGGCGCAGTCCGAGTCCGCGGGCATGTTGTTCACGATGCCGTCGCAGTCGCGATCGAGCACCTCGGCGGCCAGCGTGAAGTCGCACTGCTCGGTCTGGCCCGGGAAGACATCGTTTCGGGTGTCGTCGCAGTCGTTGGCGCACTCCGCAAAACTGTCGCCGTCGTTGTCGATTTCCACCGCGGGGTCGATGAACCCATCGCAGTTGTTGTCCGCCGCGTCGCACAGCTCGGGCGCTCCGGGATAGAAGTTCGCGTCCGCGGGCATACAGTCGCCTTGCGGGACACCGTCGTTGGCGGCCAGCAGGTCGGTGCAGCTCCCGTAGGTATCCGTGTCCGTATCCGCACCGAAGTCGTTGGCCAGCAACCAGCTGGAGACGTCGACCTCTCCGATCGCGGAGTCCCCCGTGCCCGTCCCCTCCGGCGGAGAGGCGCCGTCGATCGCGCCCCACCAGTTACACCCCGCGTCGAGATCGGCGGTCACCGCCGGCGAGTCGAGCGCCTCGAGTCCGTACAGCGCGTTCCCGGAGATGTCGTTGAAGGCGACGGCGCCGGTCGGCATGTCGTAGTCGGTACCGAACGCGGATGAGTACAGCTTGATGCCCTGGTAGTTGTCCACCAGCGTGTTGTTGCGCACATCGACGCTACCGATATCCCAGATCTGCAGCGCCTGTCCTTCCGTCGCGGACGAGTTGGCGACAACGTCGCGCACATCGTTCCCGGTGTGCACCAGAGCGTCCGTGTGGTTCACTTCCAGCGCCGCCCAGTGGTAGCTGGTGCCGGCCTGGTTGCCGATATCGTTCCACGTGTTGTCGCTTGCCGTGACCGAGTCCGTCCGGTCCGCGGCGTCACCGCGCAGCGAGACGGAGCCGTTGTTGTGGTGCACGTGGTTGGCGCTGAACACGACGTCGGTCAACGGGAAGTCGCTCCCACCGTCCCCGCTTCCCGAGTTGGTGTCGAGCACGGACCAGCCGAGGATGCCGGTGAACTCGGAGTTCGTCACGCTGAAGTCGTCCGCCAGGTTCTGACCCAGGAAGCCGTGAACAAAGCTGAGATGCGGGAACTCCGTCGGGCCGGCGAATTGCCCGTCGAACAGGCAGTTGTCGACGCTGAGGTTCGACACCTTGCCCCCCTGGTCCATGTCGAACAGCCCGTTGGCCGGGTCCTTGAGGCCGTTGACGACCAGGTTGTTGAACGCGATCGTGTCGATGTCGGCCGTCTGCAGGAAACGAATGCCCTGCGTGATCACCGGCCGGCTGGGCGAAGTGGCTCCGCTGATCGTCAGTCCGTCCAGCGCGAATGTCGCGCCGAACACCACGCACTCGTCAAACGTCCCGCTGGTGGCGAAGACGTCGGCCGTGGAATCCGAAGCATCGACGGCCCCCTGAATCGTGGGCGTGTAGAGCAGCAGATCGTCGCCGAACCCGGGCAACCGGTTCGTGGTTGCGTAGGGCTCGAGAATCGCCTCGTCGATGGCGGCGAACGGACCCGGTCCGAACGAATCGATCCCCAGGTTCAGAACGAAGGCCTGGAACGGAAACAGTGGGGCCCCGATCGTGCTGCTGAAGTTGGCGCGCGGTTCCTGGAACTGGCTGTCGTCGGCCTGCAGCAGTGCACCGACGACGACGTTGTCGTAGAGGTTGTCGGCCACGAGCACGCCGGTGGACGGCTGCGCCGGAAGCCCGCCGGCGTCGTCGGCGCCCTCGAGGATCACGACCCCGGTTCCGGCCTCGACGTCGGGAAGATTGGCGCTGCCGCTCTCCATCTCGTGGAACGAGTTGTCGCTGATCGTCGCCCCGCCGCCGCCACCACCGCCGATGACGTTGAACAGGTAGACGCCGCCGCCGGAGACGCTGCCGGTCGAGCCGATGTCGAAGATCTCGTTGCCGGTCACGGTCAAACCCGTGATCTGCTGACGATCGCCGGGGCCCGTCCCGGTCACGCTGAAGATGCCGTACGCGAAATCGAAGACCGAGAACTCGTTGTCGCGGCCCATACCGTGGATCCGGTTGTTCAGGACGCTCACGCCGGAGATCGGAGCGCTGCTGTTGAACATGTGGACGCCGGACGTCGTTCCGGAGTCGCCGACGATCTCGCAACCGTCGATGGTCACGTCACTGGCGGACAGCGCGATCGCCTCGCGCACTCCCGTGCCGTCGATAACCGTCTCCGCACCGCGCGCACCGTTGTACGGGATCCCCGCATTGGCGCAGTTCAGCGTCAGCGAATCGTCGATGTCGACCGGGCCGGCAAAACTGCCGTCGGCGACGTTGACCACGTCCTGGACCTCGGCCTCGTCGACGGCGGCCTGAATGCTCATCTTGTCTTCCGCGTCGTCGAAGACCCAGAAATTGGTCGGCGTGGTCGTGAAGCAGTCCGCGTCCTGAATGAAGCGTCCGAACGGCTCGTGGTGATCCGGCGGGCCGGCCGGCCAGGAAGGCACGGCCGTCGCGGCCGCCTCGGCCTGCGCCAGCGTCGTGTAGAACCGGACTCTGCGCGGCGCATCGTCCTGCGGACCACCCAGCGCAAACCCGAAATCGGCCGGGAGAATCGTCACGTCCGCACCGTCGCCGGGACAACTGCTCCACGTGATCGGAATCGGATTCGGCGGATCGTTATAGTTCCCCTCTTCGATCTGCAGCCCACCGTTGGGCACGCTCACCTCGCCGAAGCTGTTCGTGCCGCCGAATACGACGCCCGTCGTCCCGCCCGGGGCGAAGCGCCCGTAGGTCGCCACGGTCATGCCGGACCAGGCGTTGCCGCTGGTCGTAATGTCGCTGACCGCGGCACCGATCGAGTCGAGTAGGAAGATCCCCGCGCCGCCGTTGTCCAGCGCATGCAGGCCGTCGAGCGTGACGGCGTCCGGCCCGTTGAGATCGAATCCCGAGCGGTGCGCGTTGCGCGACACGAGATTGCGCAAGACGACGCCGTTGGTCTTCGTCGACCCGCCCGGAGCCGACACCTTGATCCCGTAGCGCGGCGTGCTCATGCTCTGGCCATCGACGGTCAATTCCTCGAGGGTCACGTTGTCCTTGCCGATCCAGACGCCGGCGTTGTTGTTGGACGTGCCCAGCCCCCCGACCGTGACCGTCGTCGCAGCCACACCGGCGCCGGAGACGGTCAGTCCCGTCTTGTTCACCGCGACGAGCTCGTGATAAGTTCCGGCCGCGGCGCTGACCGTCTCGCCGTTGCACGCCTGGTCGACGGCGTACTGGATCGTCAGGCAGGGTGTGGCCACGTTGGTGCAATCGCCCGTGTCCGCGCCGCTCCCCGCATCGACGTGACGAACGGAATCGTCCACCACCCCGTTGCAGTCGTCGTCGATCCCGTTGGGATCGTCGTTGCCGTCGCAGATCTCCAGCCCCGGTGAAAGGGCGGTCGCGTTGCACTCGGTGCCGTCACCCACGCCGTTGCAAACGTAGAAGCCGACGACCTCGCACGCTCCGAGACCGGCCGAGCACGCCTCGCCGAGCCCCGTCGCCCCGAGGACAACGGGCTCGAAGTCTTCGTCGGCCCCGTCGTTGCAGTCGTTGTCCACGCTGTCGCAGACCTCGACCGCTCCCGGGTTGATCGACGGATCGGCATCGTTGCAATCGCCCGGAGTGTCCCACCCGTCCCCGTCGAGATCGACTCCGAGCACGATACCCGGCGATCGTACGGAATCAGGGCGGGCGAGATCGTGCGCCGTGGCCGGATTCGCGCCGTCGGCCAGAACCGTTCCCACGCAGAACGGCAGCAGACACACCGCTGCCAACAGCCAACTCCCGATGCTCGCTCTGGCGATCATCATTCTCTCTCCTTCATCCGGATAAAGGGCGCACGCGCTCCTGATACTGAAGACTGGGATCTGTTGATCGGATCGTGTTCGTGATTGTCGCGTCTCCCAAAGGAAATGGGTGGCAACATCGGCTTGCAAAGGCGAACTCCACGCGGCCCCCGAAGGCACGGCTTCAACCCATGAATGCCTTGAACTACCGCGGACCTTAGCACTATTTCGCGCGACGCCGACTCGTAATTCGCGGGGGGCTTTGTGACTTGCGGACTCTCTCGGTCGCCAATGCGATACGACGGCGAAAGTCGCCTGAAGCTATGGCAACTATTGGGGTTGCCGCGAAGCAAAGAGTTCGAGGGGTGAACGTCCGTCTGTTGTCACTCACCTCGAACCGCAAGTAGACTCTGGTAACCACACGACGCCGAGGTCCACCATGAGACACACTGCTTCCGCGTGCATCCTGGCGATTCTCCTCACCGCGGCGACTCCCTCGGCGATGGCGGCGGATGTGCGGTTGGGGACGCGGCTGAACGCCGGGGACGGGTCGGACGTCGTCGTGCCCATTGCGGTCGATCCTGCCGTCGGCGTGCAATCGGTCGACCTGACGATCGATTACGATCCCGCGGTGCTAACGCCGACGGGGGCGTTCCTGTCCGACGCCACCGGCGATTTCGTCCTGGGTTTCGACGCAACGACGCCCGGAGTAATCCTCCTGTCGCTCGCCGGACCGGCGTTGACCTCCACATCGGTCGAACGGCTGGGCTCGGTCGCTTTCGAGGCATTCGGAGACGACGGCACCGATACGACCCTGACTCTGAGCACGGCAGTGCTGAATCAGGGCGCGATCGTCGCCGAGCCCGAGAATGGTCGGGTGACGATTCGCGAAGGCGAATTCTTCTGCCTCGGCGGGACGAACAATGGAGACGTCTGTGTCGTGGACGGGGACTGTCCCGGGTGCTACGCGGGGCCAAATAACGGCGCGCCGTGTACGAGCGACGTGGACTGCCCGCAGGGAGCGTGTGGCGGCTCCTGCCGTGTCTCCCGGGCCTTCACGATCGAGAACGAGTTCGAGGGCCCCCCGGGCTCGACGATCCTCGTGCCCGTCACCGTCGACGACACGGAAGGCGCCGAGTCGTTCGACCTGATCGTCGAGTACAACCCGGACGTGGTGAACGCGCTCGACGTCGAGAAGACCCCACTGTCGCAGTCGATGAGCCTGTCGTCGTTCCTCGGCATCAGCGGCGAAGTGCGCATATCGATGTTCGCTTCCTCTTCGCTGCCCGGCGCGGCCGGGGACGTGCTGCAGATCGAATTCGAGTTCGTCGGTCCACCGGGCTCGCGATCGCCGCTGGCACTCGCGCGTTCGTGGATCAACGAACGTCAGGCCCCGGCGTCGTTCGACGACGGCTTCGTCGCCGTCTGCTCCGGAGCCGACGCCGACACCGACGGGTTCAGTTCCTGTGACGGCGACTGCGACGATGCGGCGCCCGATCGGTTTCCGGGGAACCCGGAGATCTGCGACGGTCTCGACAACGACTGCGACCTCACCCTGCCGCCGGACGAGATCGACGCCGACGAAGACGGCCTCAGCGAGTGCGAAGGCGATTGCGATCCGCTCGATCCCACGAACGCTCCCGCGCCGGCGGTCGGCGACAGCCTACGCGGCGATCGCAGCGCGTCGACGATCGAGTTGACGTGGGATGCGGAGGGCATCGCGGGAACGTACGCCGTCCATCGCGGCGTTCTCTTGCCCACGGCCTCGTTCTCCTACAACCATGCGTGCCTCATCGACGGCCTGATCGACGCGGAGGCCTTCGACGCCGACGTCCCCGATCCGGGCGGCGGCTTCTACTACCTAGTGTCGCGCGAAGACCCCTGCGGGGAATCCGGGCTCGGCGAGGACGGCGACGGGACGGCGCGACCCGGCGGGACGGCGTGCCCCTGACGATCAGGCGTTTCCTTTCGTGGCGCGCAACGTCAGGTAGTCGCGCACCTCGTCGCTGGGATCCTCGATCCGGCTCAGAAGCAGTTTCAGGTCCTTCTCGCTGGCCTTGGCGGCCGTCGAGTCGCCGCGACCGAGGTCGATCTTCCACAGGAAGTAGGTGTTGCGGAACGCGATCTTGTAGTACTGCCGTGGTTTGGCGATCGTGTTCGAGCGCACACACGCGGTGCGCGTCGCGGCGAGGTTGCCCTCGCGGAATGCGATCACCGCCTGCGTGCTGAGTGCACAGGCCTCCTGACGCTCGAAACCGTTGCGCTCGGCCTCACGTAGCGCCTCTCCGACCAACCGGCGCGCGGTGGCGATGTCGCGCAGCTCGATCAGGACGGCGGCGCGATCGATCTTGGCGCTGCACGCCTCGGCGTGCGCGGACGCGGCCTCGTACAGCTTCGTTGCCTCGCCGAGCGCCACCTCGGCCTCGGCCATGCGATTGGTCGCGGCCAACAGATGGCCACGCGCCATCTCCAGCGCCGCGTGGGCCGGCCCGGAGACGTCGGCCTCGCGACTGACCCTGTCCGCCGCGTCCAGGTTGACCTGCGCCAGATAGAACTTGCGCTGCCGCAGACAGGCCCCGGCCAGCGCGGTCAGCAAGTGGATCTGATCCGGCGGGTCGAGCCGGTACTGCGACGTCAGCCGCTCGGCCTCTTCCTTGGCCAGGCCGAACTTGCCGAGCTGCACCAGGCACCGGACGCGCGCCAGCTCGATCTTGCGTGAGAGAGCCGACCCGGTGTCCTCCTCCTCCTCGCGCAATGCCTCGAGAATCATCAGTGCTTCGACGTCGCGTCCCGCGGTGCACAACCGCTGTGCCTCGCGGAAATGCGCCTCGCTCGTCCGCCCGGGGGGCAGCGGCTGCTCTTGGTCACGCCGGTAGTCGATGTCGAACTTCCCCGAGACCACGGTCATCGGCTCGCGATACACCTGCGCCAGGGTCGCCATCATCCCGAACGACGGGGCGGTCAGGGCGTTCTCGATGCGGGACAGGTGCGACTTGGTGATCTTCACCGGGAAGTCCTGAGTCAGCTCGGAGACCGTCTTCAGCGACAACCCGAGGCGGTTGCGCAACCCGCGCAGATACAGGCCGAAGTTGATGTAGCTCGGCTTGTCGTTATCGGCTTCGTTCGTGCGTTGCTGCGTGACGCGGCGGGACTTGAAACCTGAATCGCGTTGCACGAACGGGATCGGGTTGGCCATTGCGGTGCCCTCGGTTGAGCCACGGCCGGGCTTGTCGCCCGAGCGTCGCGGGTTATCGTTGGTTTTTAATAAACCCGCCGACCCGCTCGGGAACCACAAAACGACACAACCTGAGTTGCGGATTCGAAACCCTGGACAAACTCCAGGCTATTCAGGGTTTCTCGAGACGGTCCGCCACCGAAGCACCCTGCCACATCCGTGCGGCAGGGACACCTCGATGTCGGAAACCTCGGCAAGGCCCGGCCGGATCAATCCAGCGCCTGGCCTCGGATCTCCCCCCGAACGTGATAGTCACGTTCTTCCGAAGTCTGGAAGCTCTCGGTCTCGATCGCGTCCCAGTTCCCGGACGCATCGTCGCGGCGCCAGGTCATCTGTCCGGGCTGATCGACCCAGTCGACCCACAACCGTTCCACCACGCTGTGGATCTGCGGCCGGTTGGGATCTGTGTAGCTGGTGCCGGCCAGCACCTCGTAGCCGAACGAGGCGCCCTGGTCGGTCGCCAGCACGATCTGCTTCGGCAACGAGCCCAGTGCGGCGCCATGGGACTCGTAGACGACCTTCAACACGCCCTCGTGGAACACGGCGCTGGGCCGTGTCGCCACCTCGCCGACAGCGGACACGAGACCCGGCTGGGTCCACGTGGAGAGATCCGCGGTCTCGACGTGCATGATGCGCGGAGCGGAATCCGCGACGCAGAAGAAGAGGTGGATCGTCCCATCGGGGCCTTCCAGAAGGAAGGGATCGAGCACGTCCGCCACGTCGTCGATCGCCACGATGGGCGTGCTCCACGCGCCGTTCGAGAACTTGCTGATCACGATCTCGAAACCCGAAGGCGAGTTGCGCGCCCAGGCCACGATCGCGTTGCGCGTGCCCTTCTCCACGATCATGGAAGGGGGGCCGTCGCCGTTGGCGTAGCCCTGTTCGTTGAGCACGACCCGGCTTCCGCCCGTGGGGCTGAAGCGCTGCCAGGCACGACCCTGCGGGTCCGGATCGTCGACGATGCTGCCCATGATGTACGGAATCGACAACTCGGTCTCGTTGGCGGGACCGAGCGCCACGGCGACCTCGGCCACGGCGGCAGGAGCGGCCAGTAGCGCGACCACCGACAGCACGGAAGCGAGAATGACTCGGCGAAGGGGGTTCATGCCTCACCTCCCGACACGAAGGTCCGGTACTGTTCGACTTCGGGCAAGTAATCCTCCACGCGGCTGAAGTAAGTCCGTAGCGTGCGCAGGTTGGCCTTGACCCCGTGATCGTCTTTGTTCCGCTCGGCGATCTTCCACAGGTAGAAACAGTTGCGGAAGACGACCGAGACGTATTCCCGCGATCGCGCGATCGCGTTCGATCGCACGCAGTAGGTCTCAGCAGCGCTCAGGTCGTCCTCGCGGTAGGAGATCATCGCCATGTTGCTCAGCCCGAGAGCGATTTGACGATCGTAGCCCTGGCTCTCGGCCTGCTTCAGCGCGTGCCGCAGGTGTCCCCGAGCGACCCGGTGGTTGCCCAGGTCGATCAGGGCCGACGAGAGGTTGATTCTCGCCCTGCAAGCTTCGAACGGAATGGACAGCGCGTCGTACTCGCGCATGGCGTTCTGGAACACTTCAACCGCCTCCTCGAGGCGCCCGGTCAGGTACAACAAGTTGCCCTTGAGCGCCGCCAGATGCGCGAGCAGATCGTGGGCCGACTCGAGCTCGCGAACCTCTCGTTCCGCTCGTTCCAGCGTGATCAACGCCATGGCGAACTTGCCCAGGCGGTAGCAGCACATCGAGAAGAACTGGAGAGCCTTTGCCTTCTGTCTACCCGAGATATCGGGCAAGTTGATCAGATCTTCACATTCGTCCTTGGCCGTGGTGAAACGCGAGACGTGGATCAGGCAGCTGACCTGTCCCAGCTTCAACTCGACCGGGTCGATCCCGTGGCCGTTGGTTCCGGCGTGCAGCCGCTCTTGCAGCCCGTCGTAGATGACCAGCGCCTCGACGAAGCGCCCGGCGACACGCAGTTTGCGGCATTCGGCGACGAGGTCGTCCGAGGCCCGGCCCTGGATGGTCTCCGGCAGCATGTCGAGCCGCAGATCGACCTCGAACTTCTCCGCCATCGACGCGATGGGGACGCCGTAGACCTGGCTCAGCGCGAACATGCGCGGAAAGGTCGGGATCGCCTCGCCGTTCTCGATGCGGGAGAGATGCGACTTGGTGACCCGCTCGGGGTAACCGTGCGTCATCTCCTCCACGGCATCCAACGACAGCCGGCGGTTCTTGCGGATCTTCCGCAGGTACCGGCCGAACCGCTTGCTTTCGACTAATGTCTGTTCCTGCCTCACGGTACCCCCACACCCAAGCTCGGTGGTTCATCACGACCCTCGGTCCTTGCGGACCGAACCCCCGAGGGCCCATCCGACATTCCGAGCGATTCTCGAAATGCAGAGAGACCTTGCGCCTTCATAAATAGACGCTTGCCCCCCGATGAGCGCCATAAAATGTCGAAAAGTGGGTTGCGGTCCCGAAACGAACCCGAAGATATTGAAAACAAGTAAGTTGGAATTCCCGCCGAGCGCCTGGTCCGGGTTTCGCTCCGGAAACAGAGTGGCGCGAGCCGGCGTATTTGCGCCCGGCCCGCCTCGACGGCCTGCGCTATCCTGCTGGGCGATGCCGACCAGCACCGTCGAAGACTACCTGAAGTGCATCTACCTCGAGCAGGAGCGGGGTGCCGGCCAACGCGTATCCACCGGCAAGCTAGCGTCGGCGCTCGGGGTGGCTCCGGGCACGGTCACCGCGATGATGAAGACGCTGACCGAATCCGGCCTCGTGACCTACGAACCGTACGCGGGGGTCCTGCTGAGCGACGCGGGGATGAGACTCGCCACGCGGGTCCTGCGTCGTCACCGGTTGATCGAGCTGTTCCTGGTCGAAGTGATGGGGATGGACTGGAGCGAGGTTCACGCCGAGGCCGAGGTGCTGGAGCACGCCGTCTCGGACCGCTTGCTCGAGCGCATCGACCGTATGCTCGACCGTCCGTCGGTGGACCCGCACGGCGACCCGATCCCGACCGACTGCGGAGCCGTGGACCGCGTCGATCACCCGAACCTGCTGGCCTGCCCGCTGAACGCGAAGCTGCGCATCGCCCGAGTCACCGACCAGCGATCGGACTTCCTGCGGCTGCTCGAGCGGCACGGCCTCATGCCGGGCCGGTACGCGACGGTCGAGTCACGCGACGAGTTGGCCGAGACGGTGCACCTCAGACCTGCGGACGGCGAGCCGCTGCGCCTCGGGTTCCACGCGGCCTCACGGATCCTCGTCGAGACCGCCTGACGCTCAGGCGTCGGCGCTCGGGTGGGACGGAGCCGCGGTGGCCAGGGGCCGGTCGCGCAGCTCGATCAGGCCGGAGTTCATCATCTCCATCAAACCCTTGAACACGTCGATCTCGCGCAGCGGAGACAACCACAGCATGGACTTGATGTCGGTCCGCCCGTCGATCATGTCGAGCAGGAACGAACCCTCGGAGCCGAGTCGTTCGCGGACATTGCGATCCGGCGCCTGACGCAGCACGGGGATCTTGGTGCTGGACAGGTCCTCGCGATTCGCTTCGACGAAGGCCTGCTCGGCCTTGCCGATCAACTGCCGCACCTGCTCGTCGCCGGGGCGCGCACGGCAGGACGCCCCGAGCAGCTTCAGCGCCGCCTCGTGCTCGCCGCGTTCCATCAACCGTCGCGCGACGCCGATCTCGACCTCGATCGCCTCGCTCGATTTCGCGTCCAACCCTCGGTTGCGCATCTTCTCCGCCTCGATCGTCTCGCGACCGAAGCGTTCGATGTCGGTCACGACGGAGGGCTGCACGCGGCGCAACGTCTTGCTCTGTTGCGTCGTGTCGACGTCGAGCAGCGTCGGCTCACCGGCGGGCCGGCGCACCTCGCGGACCTCGAGCACGTTCTTCGCGACGAGACGCTCGAGGAACTTCAGCACCAGCAGTTGTGAGGCCCGCGCGTGGAGCAGCACCTCTCCGATCGTGCGTTCGCCGTCGATCGACTCGAAGATGCGCTGCACGATCGGCCGCTCGGTGACCTCGGCCGGAATGACCGTCTGCGGATTGCGCGCCAGGATGATGCCCGACGACGGGAACGCCGCGCGGACCCGGTTGAGCTGCTGCCGCCGCAGTTTCCCGGTCTGGATGATGTCGTCGACGGAGATGCTGACCGCGATCTGGTCCGGATCGAGCGTCGCGCCCTCGAGGAAGCGGAACACCGCGTCCTGCCAGTCGAACAGTCCGTGGACCGTCTCGCGTGCCTTCGAGGCGACCTCGCGGGCCAGCTCGGCGCGCGGCAGGATGTCCATCTCGACCAGGACCATGCCCAGGCGCTTGCCGCTCGTCTCGTGCGTTCGCAGCGCCCGGCTGAGCTCGGTCTCGTTGATCTTGCCGCGAGAGAGCAGGTACTGCCCGATACGGGTGGCCGGGTCGTTGGACGAGCAGGAGCCGATCCAGCCCTTGCGAAACTCGATGCTGCGCACGATCTCCGAGCGCTCCAGCTCGAGTACGCCGGTTTTCTCGTGACTCGCCGCCCACCGCAGCAGGTCCACGAGCGTCATCGTGCTCAGGGTTCCACAGATCGCCATGAATACATTGCTCCAAGGGGGAATCTAGGCCCCACGGAGAGTGAGTCAAACCGGCGATCTCGGGTCAGTGCGAATAAAGGTCGATCACGCGCTCGATCGCGCGGCTGCAGACCGGGCAGAACCCGACCTCGTCGCGGGTGAACATGATGCAGTCGGCGGTCGGCCGGTAGAGGCCCGTCGCCTCGTACATCGCCCCCTCGAACGCGCCGACCTTCCCCGCGTGCTGTTCGGCGCGGAGCATCGCGGTGAACTCGTCCCGCTCCTCGCGGAACAGCTCCTCGAGCTGTTCCTCGGGCGCCCCCGCCGAGCGCAGCTCGCGGCGGTGAGCCTGCACCTCGTGCGAGCGCGCCTCGAACTTCTTCTTCTCCCACGGCGTGGGCAGCGGCGTATCCCGCTCGACCAGGTCGCCCCACTTGAGGTTGTCCGGGTCGTTCAGCGCCGTGATGTTCGGCGCCCACGGCTCGACGTTGCGCCCGCTGAACTCCTCGTAGGAGACCGGCGACGTGTAGTACTCGTCGCCGAGTCCCGCGAAGTGGTGGCCGAACTCGTGCACCACGAGGTACGGCGCGAACGCAGATCCGGCGGCCGCGGTCGAGTACAGGTTGTAGATCCCGCCACCGCCGTACTTCCTCTCGTTGACCAGGATCAGCACGAACTCGTACGGCGCAGCGGCCGCCACGTCGCGCCATCGCCGGTCCTCGAGGCTGAGCACGTAGCGCTCGGAGTCGAACGAGTTGAAGCGCGCGCCCAGCGGCGTGTCGCGAAAGACGCCCGCCCTCGGCCGCGAGATGCCCGAGCGCGACGCCGGCGTGGGGATCGCTCGAACGTTGAAGTCCTTGCGGCGCGAGGCGAACGGCTCCTCGGCGAACAGCGCCTGCGCTGCGCGCTCGACATCCGTGCGGAAGTCGTCCATCTCGTCGCCGGTGTAGCCGTCGCCGAGGATCACCAGGTCGACCTTGACCGCCGGGTCTCCGTTGACCTCGAACTCCCACACGTCGCGGCGCGGAAGCGGCGCGCGGTCGACGAAGCGCGAGGTCGGGTCGATGCGCGTGGCCCAGATCTCGCCGAATGTCTGATCCGCGTTGCGCTTGCGCAGACGCAGCTGGAACGGTCGTTTCGGCTCGGGGACGCGCACCGCCTCGGCGATCGCGCGCCAGGTGCCGGCCCGGGCCTCGCCGGTGGTCTCCCACTCGCCGTAGATGCTGGCGAACCCGCGCGAGTACAACATGCGATTCGTGGCCGCGTCGACGACCTCGACCAGGTACTTGCCCAGGTTGGTGGTGTCGAGGAGTTGCGTGCGGCTGCCGGGCCATGGGCCCTCGATGCGCATGCGATCGACGGCGATCTGCTCCTCGGTCGCGTGTCCGACGTGGCGGTAGTCGACGCGCAGCGTCTCCCCCGTGAAGTCGTCGTCGAAACCCGCCACCGCCGGAACGCCGGTCAGCAACGAAAACAGCAACACCCAACCGAGTCTGCGACGCATCTCGCCTCCTGAATCGTATCGACGATCACGGAACTCCGACGGGCAGAATAGCAAAGCTCGCGAACTCGCAAAAAAGTACTTCCAATGCTTCCAGAAACTACAAAACCTCTAGTGCTTGAGGGAAATCACGAACCTAACTTTTACTTTGGTGTGGGGGCGCTACTCGATCGCGGAGACCGGATGAGCGAACGTCAACCAGACGTCGCATGCGACACAGGGCGCGACGACGACGCGTTGCTCTCGGCGTTGGACGGCGGCATGAACCCAGGCCTCGTCCGCGCGCTGAGCAGCCTGCTGCAGTGGACCGACCTGGACGGCGACGCCCTGACCGGGGCGCTCGGGCGTCTGGAGCAGAGCTACGACGACGCCGTCTACGCCGCACTGCTGCACCTGATGACACACCTGCGTTTCGAACCGGAGCAGGCGCGCAGCCACTGGGATCGCATCTCGGAGCACCGCCGCACGATGGAGGAGGCCCTGGAACAGGCCGTGGACCTGCGCGTCGCCGTCGTCAGTTACTTCGTCCAGGTCGACCGCCAGTTCCACAACCCGACGATCATCGAGATGGGTCTGTTCGAGAAGACGCGTGACTCCGCGTTCGTCGACGACCTGACGGGGCTGCGCAATTTCCGCTTCCTCTCCGAGTTCCTCGGACAGGAGCTGTCGCGCGCCGATCACTTCAACCAGCCGCTGTCGCTGATCATGATCGACGTCGACGACTTCAAGCCCTACAACGACATCATGGGACACCAGGCCGGCAACGAGGCCCTGGTCGTGATCGCGCGCCTGTTGACCGGCTCGCTGCGCAAGATGGACGTCGCCGCGCGCTTCGGCGGCGAGGAGTTCACCATCATCCTACCCGGGACCGGCAAGGCCGACGCCCGGACCGTCGCCGAGCGCATCCGCCACGCGATCGAGCAACAGCCGTTCCCCGGCGAGGGACACGACGGCGAGAGAACGCTGACCGCCAGTCTGGGCATCGCCACCTATCCCGCCGACGCGCGCGACGCCTCCGAACTGGTCCGCCACGCGGACCGTGCGATGTACGCCGCCAAGTCCTACGGCAAGAACCGCGTCGAGCTGTACCAGCAGAGCTCGCGCTCGCACCGCCGGGTCGAGGCCCTGCTGCACGGTCACTACTACGGCCTCGCGTCCGACTCGCGTCCGCTGCAGACGCTGAAGGTCAGCGCCGGCGGCGTGCAGTTCCGCTCGGAGTGCGAGATTCCGCAGGGCTCACTGATCGACCTGCGGCTCGAGATCCCCGGCGAGCAAAAGCCGGTGGCCGTCTCGGGGCGCACGCTTTCCTGTGAAGCGTTGGACGACGGCGGCTTCACGGTCGCGTTGCGCGTGCTGGAGATCGGGCGCAAGGATCGGCGGCGGCTTTGCGACTATCTTCGGGCGCTGGAGGATCCGGCCGGGGCCTGCTGACCCGCGCTCGAACTCCCCTTCTTGACCCCGTTTCCCACAGGCCCTACGTTTGAGTCAACGCCTCCCGTCCTGCGCGAGACCCCCATGAACTCGAAAACGCTCCTCCTTGCGTTCGTAGCGCTGTCTCTGCTGTCGTCGCTCGTCGACGCACAGGAGTCGGCCACGTACTCGATGGAGCGCCTCAGCACGACCGCGCTCGGCGGCAACGCATCGAGCCCGGACTACGAATCGACGCCGCTGCTGGGGCAACAGTCTCCGACGGGCGCGGTCTCGTTCTGCAACATCGGATTCACCGGAAGCCTGGGCTACTGGTCGATTCTCGGCGATCTGTCACTGCCCGGGATCCTGCGTGTCGACAAGTCCGCTCCGATCGACCCGGCAATCGACTTGCAGTGGTCGGGTAACTCGGCGCAGTTCGAGGTCTACCGCGGCTTCGTGGCGCCCGGCCTGGTGGACGCCCAGAATCTGTTCGCGCTCACGCCGCTCTGCTCCGCGTCCGACACGCAGGCGTCCGAAGCCGACGTCATTTACTACCTGGTCGTCCCGCAACCGTAAGAGGAAACTCGATGCGCCGTTCCGTGTTCGTCATTGCCTTGCTGTGCCTTTCCGGCCTCGGAATGGCCGCCGTTCCCCAGTCCGTCAAGGTTCAGGGGTTCCTGAGCGACCGTAGCTCGGGGACGGCGGTTCCGGCCGACGGTCAGTACTCGATCCTGTTCGATCTGTACGACGCCGCCGACGGCGGGACACTGATCGCCAGCAGCGGTCCGGTACTGGTGCAGGTGACGAACGGCGTTTACGACGTGGAGCTGCCCTTCGACGGCGCGGACTACGACGAGGATCAGCGCTGGCTGTCGTTGACGGTCAACGGAGAGCTGCTGACGCCGCGTCTGCGTTTCGTCAGCGTTCCGTTCGCGTTCCGTGCCGAGCGTGCGGACAGCGCGGCCGAGGCCGACACGGCCCTCGACGTCGCCGCGGGCTCGGTCACGCTCGCGGCGCTCGGTATCCCCTGCGCCGAGGGCGAGATCCTGAGCGTGTCGGGGGGCGTGTGGACCTGCGCCTCCCTGCCCACGCCCACACCCGTGATCTGCTCGGCGGGAGACTTCATCCAATGCTACGAGGGCGCCGCGGGAACGATGGACGTCGCCGCCTGCCGCGCCGGCACGCGGTCCTGCGGCCCGGGCGGAACGAGCTTCGCCGCTTGCGTGGGCCAGGTGCTTCCCGAGGCGGAGGTCTGCGACGGGTTGGACAACGACTGTGACGGCGAGGCCGATCAGGGCGACACCTGCCCCAACCAGCCGCCGACGGCGCCCGTGATCGCGATCCTGCCGTTGGGTCCCACCTCGGCGCACAGCCTGTCGTGTACGATCGTCATCAACAGCACCGATCCCGACGGCGATCCGGTCAGCTACATCTACGCCTGGACGCAGGACGGTTCGCCGCGCCTGGATCTGACCACGGGCATCGTCCCGGCGGTGGAGACTACGCGCGACGAGACGTGGGTCTGCGAGGTGACTCCGACGGACGGCGAGGACGACGGTCCGAGCGACTCGGACACGGTCGTCATCGCCAACGCCCCGCCGACGCCGCCGGGCAACTGCTCTATCTCACCGCAATTCGCGCTGACCACCGACGATCTCGTATTGAGCTTCGACCCTTCCGTCGACGCCGACGGCGATCCGGTGACGTATATCATCGTCTGGCGCCTGAACAGCGTGCTGCAGCCGGCGTGGGACCAGCAGACGACGGTTCCGTCGTCCGCGACGAGCGACGGGGACTTCTGGGAGGCGACCGTAACGCCCTCCGACGGGCTCGATCCGGGCCCGAGCTGCAACCCGACCGCATCCGTCGGACCGTAGTCCGGCTCCGCGTATCATGGGAACGGTCCGGACTCGGCGTCCGGCTCGGGGGTACCCATGTCGCGTCACATCTCGTTCGCCGTCCTCGTCGTCTGTTTGATATCCGGATGCCTCGCGGCCGACGACGATCTCGTCGTGCGCGGCGGCCGGCTGTTCGACGGGACGAGCGACACGCTCGTCGACAATCCCGGGATCCACGTCGAGAACGGCCGCATCGTGCGCATCGGCGGCGAAGCTCCCGCGGCGGCGCACGAGCTGACGCTGAAGGACGACGACACGATCCTGCCCGGCTTCTTCGACCTGCACGCCCACTTCAACATGACCCTCGTCGACAAGCGCCGCGACGAGGTCGACGTGATGCCGCTGATCTACCTGGCCAACGGCGCGACGTCGGTCTTCCCGTGCGGCGAGTTCGACCCGGTCGCGATGCTGGGCGCGCGCAGGGCGATCGATCGCGGCGACAAGGTGGGCCCGAGAATCTACAACAGTGGACCGTACTTCGGTCCGGCGCGGCCGGGGTGGAAGGCGGACGTCAGCGCGCAGAAGATCCGCGACGAGGTCGACTACTGGGCCGAGCAGGGCGTGCGCGGGCTGAAGGTCAAGCGCATCTCGGCGAGTCATCTCGAGGTGCTGCTCGAGCGAGCCCACGCGCACGGCCTGACCGTCACCGGCCACCTCGACTCGGGGTTCAACGACACGGTCAACCCGCGGGACGCGATCCTGATGGGAATCGACCGCGTCGAGCACTTCCTCGGCGGCGACGCCATCACCGCGGACAGGCCGGCGTACGATTCGCTGCTGCACGTCACCCCCGACACGCCGGAGTTCGCGCGCATCGTCGATCTGTTTCTGCAGCGCCGCGTCTACTTCGACGCAACGCTGTCGGCCTACGGCTACTTCGGCGAGCGCGGCCCGGTGTACGAGAAGTGGACCGACGAGAGACGCTTCTTCACGCCGTACACGCGCGAGGTGACCGAGGGTCGCTCCCAGCGCATCGAGAAGTTCGGCACCGTGTATCAGGTGAAGCGGAGAACGCTGAAGGCGTTCTTCGACGCCGGGGGCGGCGACCTGATCACACTGGGCACCGATCACAACAGCTGGGGCGAGTTTCTCCCGGGCTTCTCGGTGCATCGCGAGATGCACGCGATGGTGCTGGCCGGCATCCCCGCGGCGGAGGTGCTGCGCATCGCGACGATCAACGGCGCGCGCGCGCTGGGGCTCGGCGATCGCCTGGGCACGATCGAACCGGGGAAGTGGGCCGACCTGGTCGTCGTGCGCGGCGATCCGCTCGACGACATCCGCCGCACGCGCACGGTGCACACGGTGGTCAAGGGCGGTGACGTGTTCGTGACGGCCGACCTGCTGCGGCAGGCGGAGGGACGGCTGGGCCCGGCCGACGCGAACGCGGCCGGCGACTGGTAGGGAGGCCTAGTCCCCGTCCGACGCCGGCTGCACGCCGTCGCCAAGGATGCGACGCCGCGGGTACGGAACCTCGAAGCCGGCCTCGCGCAGGCCGATCGTCAGTACGCGCTGCAGGTCCATCATCAAGGGCCACCAGTTCTCGACCCGGGTCCACGGCCGAACGGCGAGCTCGACGTGGGATTCGTCGAGCTTCGACACGAACACGACGGGCTCGGGATCTTCCAGCACGAGCTCGTGCCGTCCGAGGAGCTCGCGGATCACGGTCATCGCCCGCTCGACCTCCTCGTGGTACGCGATCCGCACCGTCGCTTCGACGCGACGCGTCGGTTCGGCCGAGCGGTTCTCGATCACCTCGCCCCAGACCTTGCGGTTGGGGACGAACACGCGACGATTGTCGAACGTGATGATCGTCGTGTTGGCCAGGCCCATCTCCTTGACGGTCCCCACGATGCCACCGACGTTGACGGTGTCCCCCTCGTCGTAGGGCCGGTAGACGAGAATGAACACACCCGCCGCGAGACTGCCCAGCGACTCTTGCAGGGCGAAGCCGACTATCACGCCGGCAACGCCGACGCCGGTCAGCAGGGCCGCAGGGTTCGCTCCGAGAAACCACAGCCCCGAGATCAGTCCGATCAGCGTGGCCAGCGGACGGATCATCCGGCCGACCATTCCCGCGAGGAGCTTCGTCGGGCGCAGGATCATCCGCACTCCGACCCAGAGCAACAGACCGGCCCAGCGGAACAGCACGACGAACAACACGACGACGACCAACTGGAAGATCAGCGTCGGACCCCGATCCAGGATCCACTCGTACAGTTTTCGCAGCCCCTCGCCGAACAGACCGACCAGCACCTCCGTGTCGAGCACGTCCTCGGTGATCTCGCCCGTGGCCAGGATCAACGCCTGACGGTACTCGGACGTGTCGACGTCCCACTTCTGCAGCAGGTCGGCGGTCTTCTGCAGGCTCTTGACAATGCCGTCGGCGCGCAGCGACACGGCGCGGACGCGCGTCCGCAGTTCGAGCTGCTCGGCGCTGGCGCCGGCCTTCTTCGCCGAGTCGAACTGCTGCTGCAGGCGGTCTCTCGACGCGGTCGCAAGCTGCAGGCGCATCGTCAACGAGTCGGCGCGCTCCTCGAACAGCTCCCGCAGCTCCGCGTGCAACTCGTCGTCGGGGCGACCGAGCGTTTCCAGGCGTTGGACGACCTCGAGCCCCACCTTCTGTCCCAAATCGAGCGTCTCGCGCGCCGTGTTGATGCCGTCTTCCAGCTCGGCCGAGTCCTCGACGGCGACCTTCGCGCGCTTACGCCGCAGGTCGGCCAGCTCACGCGACCTGTGCTGCCGGTGGCTCAGGACGAGCTGCCCCTGGTACCGCAGACACTCGGCGACCTCGCCACGCAGGGACTCGACGGCCTCGGGCGAATCGTCGAGCGAGGGGATCGCCTTGAGGAGCTCGCCGGTAAGATCGCGCAGGTCGTCCAGCAGCTCGAGGCCCTCGATGCGCGCCAGTTCGCGCTCGTCGCCGCTGGTCGCCCGGGTCCGCGTCGCCAGCTCCCGGGTTCGCTCCGTGGTCTGCTCCAGCGCCGCCAGCGTCTGCCGCGCCTTGTCGAGCGGCGACAATTCAACCGGTAGAGCGACTTCGGGTTCCGGCTGCTGCGCGGCAAGCGGAGCGCCGCACAGAACGAGAACGGCAAAGAGGCGCAGGGCCGTGCACAGGCTCGAGGTCGACATCCTGGATTCGCGATGACTCACGCGCTGCATGATAGCCTCAGCCGCGGGCTCCGGCTCGGGATCCGCGGGAGGGACGGGCGATGCGACGATCGACGGTGCTGCGATTCGTACTGACGGGGCTGGCATTCCACTGCGCCGCAGCGTCGGCGAACGAGGCGCCGCCCGCACCGCTGCGACCGGTGGCCACGTATTCGATCGTGGCGCGGGATAGCGCGACGGGCGAGCTGGGGGTCGCGGTGCAGTCGCACTGGTTCTCGGTCGGCCCGATCGTCCCGTGGGCCGAGGCCGGCGTCGGCGCGGTCGCGACGCAGTCCTTCGTCGATCCGCGCTACGGTCCGCTCGGCCTGGAACTGATGCGCAGCGGACGCTCGGCACAGGAAGCCCTGCAGGCGTTGGTCTCGACGGACGAGGGCCGCGACGTGCGTCAGGTCGCGATGATCGACGCCGCGGGCAACGTCGGCGCCCACACCGGCGAGAAGTGCATCTTCGCCGCGGGGCATCGCGTCGGCGAGGCCTACTCGGTGCAGGCCAACCTGATGGAGAAAGAGACCGTGTGGGGAGCGATGGCGACCGCATTCGAGAAGGCGCAGGGCGACCTCGCCGAACGGATGCTCGCCGCCCTGGACGCCGCCGAGGCGGAGGGCGGCGACATCCGCGGCCGGCAGTCGGCGGCCCTGCTCGTCGTCGGGGCCGAATCGACCGGCAAGCCGTGGGTCGACCGGCGCTTCGACCTGCGCGTCGAGGACCATCCGGAACCCGTGCGCGAGCTGCGGCGGCTGGTCACGCTGAAGCGGGCCTACAACAAGCTCAACGAAGGCGACGAGCGGATCACGGCGGGCGACCTCGAGGGCGCGCTGGCCGCCTACCGCGAGGCGACCGAGATCGTCCCGGACAGTGCGACCAACGGCGAGGCGGCGTTCTGGGTCGGCATCACGCTGGCCAACGGAGACCGCGTCGACGAGGCGCTGGGGTTCCTGGCCCGCGCTTTCGCACAGGACGAACGCTGGCGCGAACTGATCGGGCGCCTGCCCGCGTCGGGTTTGCTGCCCGACGACGAGGCGCTACTGCAACGCCTCGGCTCGGCGAAGTAGCCTACTCGCCTTCTTTCTCCGGAGGCGGCGGCGGCATCTCGAACGCGTCGTCCGCGACGGGTACGTTGAACTCGACGCTCTCGACCGCGACGATGCGCTGGCGCGTGAACCACTGCGACTCGACGTAGTGCGGGATCTTGACCCCGTTCACGTCGCGGAAGTCGTCGTAGAACGTCGTGCGCTCGACCTCGCCGAGGTAATCGTTGCCCGGAGAGGTCTTGCCCATCTCGAGATACGTTCTCGGATCGAGATACCAGGTCTCCTTGCGTTCGTCGGCGCGCGTCAGCTCAATCCCGATCGCAGGCGTGCCGTCGAACTTCACTTCGCCCAACAGCTTGGCCGCGTACCCGCGCTGTTCGAGATCGAACAGCGGGTTGACGAAGTCGCTCTCGCGGATCAGGATCGCCAGCTCGACTCCCTCGCGCTCGGCGTTGCCGCTGCGGCCGCTGCCCCAGCCGGTCGTGCCGTCGGTCGCCGCCGCCCGCGCGCGTCCGCCCACCTCGACTTCGAATCGGTAGTTGCTGGGCCGCTTGCGGAACATCGTGAACGGGGCGTCCTCGCTGTACATCGTGTAGGTGCCGGTCACCTTGATCGTCTCGATCTTCTTCCAGGCGTCGCCGCCACGCGCCGCGACGTGCCTGGCCACGACGTCGTCGAGTTCCAGCGCGATCGCCGGGGCGGACAGGAGCATCACGACCGCAAGCAGGCGGCACACGCCAATCAAGTGTTGTCTCGACATCGAACGCCCCCTTCTACCGAGTGAGGTCGTAGACGACCATTTCTTCGTGATCCCGCAGGTACACCTTGCCGCCGGCCAACGCGGGCGCCGTCCAGGCGCGGCCACCCGGCAGGGCCTGGACGCGTCCCTTCTCGCGATACTCCTTCGCGGTCGCCTCGACCAGCACCAGCGCGCCCTTGTCCGACAGCACCAGCAGGTGTCCGTCGGCCAGGATCAACGATCCCTTGCCCAGCCCGCGCTTGGCCCACGTCGGCTCTCCGGTCTCCGCCGAGATGCAGCGCAGCGTGGCGTTGTCGAAGCCGTAGAAGTGACCCTCGTGGTAGATCGACGAGCTGAAGTGGTTGCGCATGAAGCGGCTGGACCAGACCTCCTCGGCCAGGGTCTTCTTCCCGTTCTTCGTCAGCTTCAGCAGTTTGGCGCCGATCCCCTCGGCGCCCGCGCCGAAGACGAGGTTCGGTTCGATGAAGATCGGCGAACCGTGCGTCTCGCCGGGGCTGGGCCACGCGTGCGACCAGATCTCGTTGCCCGAGCTGTCGACCGCGCGGATCGTATCGTCGAGGATCGCGATGTACTGCCGGTTCTTGCCGGATCCGACCTGGATCGGCGAGCTGTACGCAGGTCCGCTCTCGGGTGTGTCGCCGAGGGACCAGCGCACCTTGCCGGACGCCTTGTCGAACGCGATGTACGCGCGTCCCTCGGTGCCCCCCGCCTCGAGGAACAGCAGGTCGCCGTCGATGAGCGCCGAGGTCGAAAAACCGAAGTACGGCTCCGTGCTGCCGAAGGTCTCCGTCAGCGAGACGCGCCACTTCTCCGAGCCGTCCTTGGTGGCCAGCGCGACGAGCGCGCCGTGTGCGCCGAGGACGTAGACGGTCTCGCCGTCGACGGTCGGAGTCGAGCGCGGGCCGCCGCCGAAGTTGCGGTCGAGGTTCTTGCCGATCGCGGTGCGCCAGATCTCCTTGCCGGTCCCGGCGTCGAGGGCGGCGGCGAACTGCGTGGACTCGCCGTCCTGCTCGGCGGCGTACATCGTGTACGCCCGCTTGCCGACGACGGAGATCGCCGAGAATCCGGGCCCCAGCTTCTTGCGCCAGACTTCCTTCGGCCCGCTCTCGGACCAGGATCGGCTGAGGCCGGTCTCGGCCGAGACACCGTCCCGGTGGATCCCGCGGAACTGCGGCCAGTCGGTCGATCCGGACCCTCCGGCGACCGCTCCGGACACCGCCGCCAGAACCACCGCGACGAACGTCGCCTCGAACACTCGCTTCACACGCATACGTCGGCCTCCCTGCGGCCGCTTGCCGCAGTCCCGTTCTACCGCGTCACGACACTGGCCGAGCGTAAAACGTTGTAAAAGCTCGCTTTCGGATCAGCTCTTGACGCCGAAGGCGATCTTGACGGTGCACTTGTACAGGTCGATCTTGCCGTTCTTGACGCTGGCCGTCATTTGATGGACCTGAACGCCGGTGATGTTCTTGATCGTCTTGGAAGAGATCTTGACCGCCGTGTCCGCGGCATCGGCCCAGCTCTTGGGGGAGGAACCGACAATTTCGACTACTTTCGCCACCGTGGTCTTCGCCATTGCATGTGCTCCTGTCTATGGTTTTCTTCGCCTCCCCGCCGAAACGTACGGGGCGGCATGATGGTACGGCAAATGAATGTTTTTTGTAGACCGGAACGCGTGAAAATTCGGGCCAGACATGATCTCCTATTGCTGCACGGTCGCGGGCTCCGGCCCGCCGAATCACGAAAACTAAGGAGACTGCAGATGGGATCGATCCTGGGTGGATTGCTGAATCAGCTCGGCGGCGACGGGATGCGCAAGATCGGTCAGGCGATCGGCGCCGACGAGAAGACGACCGAGAGCGCCACGACGGCCGCACTGACGACGATGCTGGGGGCGCTCTCGCGTAACGCGGCGCAGGGGGACGGCGCTCAGTCGTTGAACCGCGCCCTCGAGAAGGACCATGACGGCAGCGTGCTGAACAACCTCGGCGCGCTCGTCGGGCAGTCGCAGCAGGGCACCGGCGACGGCATCCTGCGGCACATGCTGGGCGATCGCCGCACGCAGGTCGAGACGGGCCTGAGCAAGTCCACCGGGCTTCAGTCGGGCTCGATGAACAAGCTGATGACGATGCTGGCGCCGGCGGTGATGGGCGCCCTCGGCCGCGAGCGCAAGACCAAGGGTTTCGACGCCGGGGCACTGACGAATCTCCTGGGCCAGGAGACCGCCGAGATCAAGCGGGCGAACCCGCAGGCCGCCGGCGTGCTGGGCAAGCTGCTCGACGCTGACGGCGACGGAGACTTCGATCTCAAGGACGGGATCGGGATGCTGGGTAAGCTGTTCGGCAAATAAGGAGCGACTGCGATGGGACTGTTCGATTTTGTAAAGGAAGCGGGTTCGAAGATCTTCGGTGACGATGACGCGCCGGCCGAGGCGGTACGGACGCCCGAGATGGCGCGCGCCGACCGGGACAA
Organism: bacterium; assembly: GCA_024226515.1. GTDB lineage: Bacteria > Acidobacteriota > Polarisedimenticolia > Polarisedimenticolales > Polarisedimenticolaceae > JAAELQ01. Next base: position 201,944 of record JAAELQ010000116.1, on the reverse strand, counting down.
GGGCATCGCGCTGACGAAGTTGGTGGGAGACATGGGTCTCGAGGCCGACGACCTGCGGATCAAGTTCGTTGACGGCAAGGCGGAGATCGACGGCAAGGTCGCGTCTCAGGAGACGCGCGAGAAACTCGTCCTGATCGTCGGCAACACACAGGGCGTGGCCCAGGTCGAGGATCGGCTCGTGGTCGCGCAGCTGGCGCCGGAGGTCGAAGAGAGCCCGGCCGCTGCGGCCGAGGCGACGATGTACACGGTGCAATCCGGGGATTCGCTGTCGAAGATCGCCAAGCAGCACTACGGCGACGCGATGAAGTACATGACGATCTTCGAGGCCAATAAGCCGATGTTGAAGGACCCGAACAAGATCTACCCCGGTCAGGTCCTGCGCATTCCGCCCCAGAGCTGACCGCGGGACGTGGCGCAGCAACGCAGGGGTCGAGTTCTCCTGACGATCGCGCTGTTCGCGATCGCGGCAGGCTATCTGTACCTACGCGAGACCTCCGCACCGCAGACGGCTCCCCCGCAGGTTCCCCCGCAGGCCGCACCGCAGGCCGCCGAGCCGGACGCGATCGCCGCGGCCTTCCGGCAACAGCGCTCGGGTGTGGTCGTCGAGGGTCGCGGCATCGTCGAAAACGGCTGCTGCCCGACGACCGCGAGGGTTCGAGGCATCAGCGGTTCATCCTGCGCCTGGGCAACGATCACACGCTGCTGGTCAGCCACAACATCGATCTCGCGCCTCGACTTCCGCTGGAGGTCGAGGACCGGATCGAGTTCCGCGGACAGTACGAGTGGAACGACCGCGGCGGGGTGCTTCACTGGACCCATCACGACCCGAGGGGAAACCGTCCCGGGGGTTGGCTACGACACGACGGACAACTGTACAAATGACAACCGACCCAAAATACCAACGCATGGAGGAGTGACAGATGAGCTACAAGATTGACGAGATCGAAGGCATCGGACCGACCTACCGCGAGAAGCTCACCGCGGCGGGCGTCACCACGACGGACCACCTGCTCGAGCATTGCTGCTCGAAGGACGGGCGCAAGAAGATGGCCGCGCAGACCGGCCTCTCCGAGAAGCAGCTGCTCGACTGGACCAACATGGCGGATCTGATGCGCGTCTCCGGCGTGGGCCGCCAGTACGCAGAGCTGCTCGAGGCGGCCGGCGTGGACACGATCAAGGAGCTACGCACGCGCAACGCCGAGAACCTCGCGGCGAAGATCGTGGAGGTCAACACGGAGAAGAAGCTGGCCAACGCCACGCCGTCGGTCTCCGTCGTCACCGACTGGATCGCCCAGGCGAACGAGACCGAGCCGAAGATCACTCACTGATCCGGATCGTGGAGGTCGGGATCGCCCGACCTCCGCGACACCCCACCCGTTTCGCAGCCTATCCGCGCCGCGCTTCACGCCACAGCGGCGTCCTCTCCCCCGCCGCGCTCTCCGAGTACGGCGCCCACGCCAGCGCCACCAGCTTCACGTCGACGTCCACCCGACGCGGCTTGAGCACCTTGGACTCCAACGGCTCGTTCTCGGGGTCCGTCCGCTCTTCGATCAGATCCATCTCGTTGTCGAGCTCGCGCTGCAGCTCGTCGAGCTGCACCTTCAGCGCCTCCAGGTTCTGCTGGGCGCGCTGAATGTCCTGCCCCTCGCGCATCACGCGGCCGACCCCACGCGCGGCGGTGGTCGCGCGGCCGACCGTGCGCATGCTGGTGGCTTTTCGACCCAGCACTGCCGACAGCAGCGTCGCTCCGAAAGAGATCGCCGTTTGCAGCTTCTGACCCGACGATTGCTCCTGTTCCTTCTGTACCGCCTGCTCGGCGCGGCGGACCCGCTCCTCGAGGCGAGTGGCGCGCCGCGCATACTTGGCGCGCAGCTTGTCCGAGAGCCGGTCGCGCTTCTCGCGCGCCTGCTCGGACAGGCGAATCCGGAACTCGGCCTCGCTCTCGCCGGGCTCGGAGATCAAACCGAAGTTCTTGCTCTTGAACAGCTCCAACCCTCGCGAGCGATAGAGCGTGTCGCTCAGAGCCTTGCGCCAGCGGGTGTAGCTGCGCGCCTGCGTCGCCGCGGTGCACGGAGCGGCGAAGCTGCCGTCCTCGTCGCAATCCGGCTCCAGCTCCTCGCGGCAGATCTCGGTCGCGGCCGCCGTCTCCCAGTCCGCGTCGTCGGAGTTCTCGGAGACTGCGGTGAGCAGCGCGATCTCGTCTACGTGCTTGAGCTTCTTCGACCGCCGATCGATGTAGTCGACGTGCGCCAGGCCGATCAGCATCGGCTCGTAGATCAGGCCGGCGTCGGTGCCGGCCGGCAGCTCGGCGGGCAGGAAGACCTGGGGCACGCCGCCGGGCAACATGGGACGTGCCGCCGCCGACCCACCTCCCGCCTGCGGCGCCGCCGCTCGGGATGCCGCCCCCCCGGAGGGGCGCGACGGAGTCAGGCTGCGGATCTGGTCCCGCGTGAGCGGGCCGCGGAGGTACGACATGGCCCAGCGCGTGTGGAACAGCACCGGTTCGCGCTCGTGCACGTTGTGCATCAGGAACACGCGCTTGCCGAGACCGGCGAGCGTCTGCTCCATTTTCGAGCGGTCGAACGACCCTCCGGAGCCGGCACCCTCGAGACCGTCCAGGACACGGAGCTTGTCACGCTCCGTCTGCAACCGTCCGAGCATCCAGGTGCCGGTATTGGACAGACCCTTGTAATCGAGATCCACCGGGTTCTGCGTCGCCAGGACGACGCCGAGGCCGTAGGCCCGCGCCTGCTTGAGCAGCGTCAGCAGCGGCTTCTTGGACGGAGGCTCGGCGGTCGGTGGACAGTAACCGAAGATCTCGTCCATGTAGACCAGCGCGCGCAGGCTGCTCGTCCCCGGCCGGCCGCGCATCCAGGCGACGACCTGGTTGAGCAGCAGCGAGACGAAGAACATGCGCTCGCTCTCCGACAGGTGCGCGATCGAACAGATCGCGACGCGCGGACGCCCGGTCGACGTGTACAGCATCGAACCCACGTCGAGCGGCTGGCCCTGAAGCCAGGCCTTGAACCCCGGCGCGGCGAGAATCCCGTTGAGCCGCATGGCCAACGCGAAGCGATCCTTCTGCGGAAAGAAGGTCTCGACGTTCATCACGCCGATGCTGTCGACCGGAGGGTTCTGGATCGCGTGGATCAGCCCGGCGAGGTCGACGCTGACGCCGCTGCGCCACAGGTGATCGAGCACGGTCGAGATCAAGATGTGCTCGCGACTGGTCAGCGGATCGGCGGAGATGTCGAGCAGACCGAGCAGGCTGCTCGCCGTGCTGCCCACGCGATCGCGCATCAGGTCGCCGTCGGCCAGCACCGCGTCCGACGGCGCGGCGAAGGACGACAGGATCGACACCGGCACGCCCGAGTCGCTACCGGGCGTGAAGATGGTGAACTCCGCCGACTCGCGTAGCCGGCGGATCCGTTCACCCGTCTGCCCCCACTTGGCCAGGCCGTTCTTCCACAGCTCGGCCTGCCCTGCCGCGTGCTGCTCGACGCTGATGCCCTTGCGTCGTGCCGCGTCCTCGTCGATCCAGGGTCGAAAGTCCGACGCCGCGAGGTCGGGAAACGTGAGCAACAGATTGCCCATGTCGCCCTTGGGATCGATGATCAGCGAGGGGATCCCGTCCAGCGCGGCCTCTTCCAGGAGGCCCACGCACAGGCCGGTCTTGCCGCTTCCGGTCATACCCACGCAGATCGCGTGCGTCGTCAGGTCCTTGGCGTCGTACATCAACGGCGTGTCGCCGGTCTTACCCGTCGACACGTCGTGATGCCGCCCCAGATAGAACGAACCGAGCTTCTCGTACGAGTTCACAGCCAGCCCTCTCCTTGCGGTTTAACCACGGTCGCGCAGGCGCGACAACCAGTGCTCCATCTGCCGGCCCGCGGCCTCGCGCCCGCCGAGCCCGAACGAGAGCGCGACGGCGACCGCCACCGCGCCGAGCGTCAGGTAGAACGCGGCCTCGACGATCTCGTTGGCCAGGTCCATCGCGCGCAGGCCCATCGCGAAGATGATGCCCAGAATCGCGAACCGGGCCAGTCCCGCCATCAGGCCGGCCTCCGGTCGATCGAGCCGGCTCAACCCGGCGTGGGCCAGGTTGGCGATCCACAGGCCGACGCCGATGATCGCCACTCCCAGCAAGACCTGACCGCCGAACTCGATGAACATCCCGACGAGCTCGGAGACCTGGTAGAAGCCCATCACGCCGGCAGCTTCCACCGCCGCGAACAACACGATGAAGAACGCGATCAAGGTGCCGACGAAGCGCGACGCCGTCGTCCCCTTGAACAGGCCGCCCAGGCCCAGTCGCTCCGGCACGGTGTCGAACCCGATGCCGGCCAGGAGACTGGCCGCGAGCCCGGAGAGGAACTTCGATAGATAGAACGCGACCGCCAGAATCGCCGCAGCCGCGAACAGCTTGGGCACGGCCCCCATGAACGTCCCGAGCGTTTCCGTCGCCGGCTGCGAGATGGCCTCCATCTTCAGCGCCTGCAGCGCCTGGGTCAGCGCCGGGACGAAGACGAACACGAAGACCAGCAGTCCGACCAGCTTGGAGAGCGTCATCGTGCCCGCGAGGCCCACGCGCTGCCCCAGTCGGTCGGCCCCCGTGGCCTCGAGCAGGCTGGTGACCATCTGCCTCAGCAACCGCGCGACATACCAGCCGACGACGCCGATGACCAAGCCGGTCAACACGTTGGGCAGCATGAGCAGGATCTTGTCCACCATGCCCTGCACGGGAACCAGAAGCCCTTCGAGCTTCAGCGCACCCAGCACCGCCGGGATGAACAGAAGCAAGACGAGGCCGTAGAGCACGTTGCCCAGGTTCTCGCTCATCGGCTTCATGCCGGCCGCGTCGCTCAGTTTTTCGTCGATCTGCGTCGCCGACAACGCCTTGACCGCGCCCTTGCGCAACAGAGTTGCCAGCAGCCAGGCCACGAGGATCAGCACGCCTCCCGCGATCAGGTTGGGCAGGAACGCCAGCAGCTCGTTGACCAGGGACTGCAGCGGTGCGGAGACCAGCGGCAGATTGAGCGCGTTGAAGAACGCGATCAACGCCAGCAACAGCACGATGTAGAACGCGCCGCCGGCGGCCGCGCCCTCGAGGTCCATCTTGCCGCCCGCCTCGTTCCGGACACGATCGTTCAGCTTGAGCAGCCCCAGTGACTTGCGCACGATCGCGCGCACGATCACGGCAACGAGCCAACCCAGAATGAGCACGCCCAGCGCCAGCAGCAGCCTCGGTAGCGATGCCGCCAGCGTCGAGGCCAGGGTGTTTAGGAACGAAAGGTCCATGACTTCCTCCTTGATTCGATTCGGCCTCGTGTACGGACCGGGCCGGACCTGAATCTTAGCGGATTGTGGACCTTCCGCGCTTCAGTCTCGCGTATTGGTGGTGTCTCGGTCTCCGGTGCCGGGTTCGCGCCGCCGGACGTCGTAGACCAGCAGCCGATCCTGTTCGCGCAGGTACAGCCGCCCGCCGGCGACCACCGGATGCGCCCAGCTGAACTGCTCGACCCCGGGGATGAGGAAACTGCCACGTTCGTGGTACGCCTCGGCGGTCGCCTCGACCAGCACCATCCGTCCGTCCTGGTAGCGGTAGTACAGCATGCCGTCGGCCCAGCTGACCGCGGCGGAACCCTTGCCGTCGTTGCGCACGGGACCCCAGGCGACCTTGCCGTCGCTCAACCTCACCGCCAGCGGGAAGCCCTTGTTGTGTCCGGTCCCGCTGTAGACGTGGCCGCCGTCGAGCACCATGCCGCCGTGGTGGTTCTGCATCGTGTCCGGCGCGAGGAAGTAGGCCTCGCGGGCTTTGACACCGCCGTCCGTCGCGGACAGCTCGATCAGCGCGGAGCCCGTGCCGTACCCGGTCGAGACGAAGACACGTTGACCGTCGATCACCGGCGTCGCGACGTTGGCCACGTCGTTGGCCACGCGGTTGTAGCCCCACAGGTAGCGTCCGGTCCGGGCCTCGACGCCGATCGCTCCCTTGCCGACGAGCTGCACGATCTGCCGCACCCCGTCGACCTCGGCGACGACGGCCGACGAGTAGCCCGCGCCCTCGAGCCCGCGCTCGCCCAGCTCCGGCAACTTCGTGCGCCACAGCTCCTTGCCGTCCGATCGGTTCAACGCGACCAGAACGGCCTCGTTCGAGCCGGGCGTCACGATGACTCGATCGCCGTCGACCAGCGGAGACTCGCTGAACTTCCATTCGTAGGTCCCCCTGGCCTTCATCAGCTTCCCGCCGAAGTCGGCCGCGAGGTTGCGCTTCCACACGACCTTGCCGCTCTTCGCGTCCAGCGCGCACAGATCGCCTTCGGTGCCGAGCACGAACACGCGATCCCCGTCGACGGTGGGCGTCGATCGCGGGCCGGGGTAGCTGTCTTTCCAGTCCGGGCCGATGCGCGTCTTCCACACGAGCTTGCCGCCCTCGCGCTCGAGCGCCAGCGCGTACTGCGCGCCTTCGATGTCCCCCAGGGTGTAGATCCGCTTCCCCGCGACCGCGACGCTGGAGTAGCCCGCGCCGAGACCGGCGGCGCTCCACTCGAGCGGCGGGCCGGCCTCGGGCCACTGGCGCAGCAGCCCGGTGTCGGTCGAACGACCGTCGCGCCGCTGCCCGCGCCACTGCGGCCAGTCTCCGGCCGACACGGGAATCGAAACCGCCAGCAACAAACACCACACTGCGATCCTGCTTCTCACGTCTCTCACCTCCGGCAGATCGACCTCATGGAACCTGTTCTACATCCGGCGGCGGCGTTCCACGCGTAAAACGATGTAAAACCGGATGCCCGCTATGATGGGCTCGATGACGCCGACGCGCAGCACGAGCGAGCCGTGGCCCGAATTCGGCGGGCTGACGCCGCGGGAGTTCCTCGAGACGCACTGGCAGAAACGACCGCTGCTCGTACGGGGCGCGCTACCGGACGTCGCGCCGCCGGTCTCGCCGCAGCGGCTCCGCACTCTGGCCGGCGATCCGAACGTACGATCCAGGCTCGTCACCGCGCCGGACGAGGAGGCCGACTGGAACGTCCGCCGCGGTCCGTTCGACGAACGGGACTTCTCGGCTCTCCCGGATCGCGGGTGGACGCTGCTGGTCCAGGAAGTCGATCGGCACATCGAGGCCTGCGCCGCGCTGCTCGAGCGCTTTCGCTTCGTGCCCAACTGGCGCGTCGACGACGTCATGGTCAGCCACGCGACCGACGGCGGCGGCGTCGGTCCGCACATCGATCGATACGACGTGGTCCTGATCCAGACCGAGGGGCGGCGACGCTGGCGCATCCGCGACGAGCCGATCGAAGACGAGCGCTTGCTGCCCGGCATCGAGCTTCCGATCCTCGAGCGGTTCGACCACGATCGCGAGTGGGTGCTCGAGCCGGGAGACCTGCTGTACCTCCCGCCACGAATCGCTCACGAGGGCGTGGCGCTCGGAGACTGCGTGACCTGCTCGGTCGGCTTCCGCGTGCCCGACCCGCGCGAGCTGTGCGCCGGCTTTCTACGGCAGCTGGGCCCGACCGCGTTCGACGCGATCCGCTACACCGACGCCGATTGCGGGCTTCCACGAGACCTGGGCGAGATCCCCGCCGCGACACGAGACCGGCTGCGCGAGGCGGCCACGCGGCTGTTCGCCGGTGAGGAGTTCGACGACTGGGTCGGGCGCTTCGTCACCCGGCCGCTGCGCGGCACGGAACCCGGCGACGGCGCGACGAACGCGAGTCCTGCGCAACTGTCCGAGCGATTGCAGCAGGGTGCCGTGCTGCGGCGCAGCGCCCCGAACCACTTCGCCTGGTACCGCGACGACAACGGAGTCGTTCAACTGTTCGTGGGCGGCGAGAGTTATTCGCTGGGCGAGGGGGCGGAGGCCCGGGCCGAGCTACTCTGCGGCCGCGAGCGGCTCGACCTCGACGCCGTGCGGCCGCTGCTGGACCGGCCGCGAACCGCGGCGATCCTCGTCGACCTGTGCCTGCGCGGGTATCTAGTCTAGAAACGGAAGAAATAGATTGGGACGTGCCGCGGTCCGGAGCCGCGCTCACTCAGCGTGTAAAACGATCCAGCGTTCGATGCGTCGAGGGCGACCGACTCGCCCTTGGGCTCGGCCGCCGCGGGGACGGAGCAATACGGCGACGCGAACGCGTCCCACAGGTCGCCCGTCTGCGGTCGGCTCCAGATACGGATCTCGGTCGCCGTCCGGATCGCGATCAGTTCCCCGTCGGAGGAGATGTCGCCACCGGTCGGGGTCGACAGGTCGTCGATGTCCGCCACGTAGTCCAGGCTGTTGACGCTGACCTCCGACTGCGGATACGCGGCGCGGAAGACGCGGGGAGTCGCCAGCGACTTGGTGACGAAGTACAGGTCCTTCGTGACCGGGTCGAGCAGCATCGTTTCGACGTTCTGCCGCCGTCCCAGCATCGTGCTCGGGAATGCGAACGTCATGACACTCGCGGGGTAGTTCAATTCCTCGAGCGGAGGAGACTGCTGCGGGTCGACGACCGGCTCGACGGTTCGCGCCACGACGAGGTCGCGCTCGACGCAGTTCTCGCCCGCGTTCAGGTCGCATCCGCTGCAGCCGCCCTGATCCGAGTTCTCGTCGAAGCAGCCCCAGATCCCGTCGTTGCTGCCGATGTCGCCGAGGTAGACGTAGGACTCTCCCTCGACCGGCCCCGGACCGACGGCGTTGTCCTCGGGGTCCACGGCAAGGAACGGGTTCATGTCCAGGTCGTACGTGGCCAGGACCGTTCCGTCTCTCTTGATCGCGAAGATCCTCTCGTCCTCCTTGTCGTCGTTGTGCGACCACAGCACGTCGGGGTTGCGCCGACTCTGCGCCAGGCCGGATGCCTCGTCGAGCCTGGGCGCGTCGCCGGCGTCGACGTGCCCCACGGTGACCGGGTCCATGCCGTCAGCGCAGACGAAGGGCGACGCGCAGGGCCGACCGCTGCGCTCGCCGGTCGGCGACGGGTCGCCCAGCGTCCCGCTCGCGCAGAAGTTCTCCGCGCGGACCAGATAGCAGAACAGCTCGCCGGCTGCCGGAACGTCCGTGTCGACCGCGACGGTATCCGACCCGTCGTCCGACTCGACGCAGATCGCCGGGCCGCCGAAGTCCCCGGGTGCCGGTGAGCGCAGAGTGTCGTAGAGAGTCCACGCTCCCGCGGTGGGCGGGTCCGTCCACGTCAGGATCGTCTCGGCGCCCGCTCCGAGAGCGAGCGACAGATCGGCCGCCTCACCGGGGACCTCCCAGGCCTGGTCGTAACCCGCCGCGCAGTCCAGGCCGTCGGGGACACCGTCACCGTCCGTGTCCGCGCCCGACCACGCGTGTACCGGCTGCGGCGCTGCGGCCAGAACAGCCAGCAACAGGACGACTCCGAGAATCGGACGGCTTCGCACGCTTCCTCCCACTCGACGCAACAAGCAATGATAGGCGAACGGAGGGAGAAATGTACCGCCGGGGCCGGGGCTACTTCGTGGAGGCCGCGCGCTCGACGCTCACGCCGGTGCGCCAGCCGTTGATGCCGTGTACGGGTCCCATCAGGAAGTAGACGATCCCGCTCAGCGCCGGGAAGCGCGGCAGCGCCACCACGGCGATCAGCGAGAGGACGCCGATGCCGACCGACAGCAGGTGCCCACGCAACGCCCCCAGCGTGGCCGCGCGTTCGGTCGCGTTCAACTGGATGCGTTCGCGCAGGCTCCACGCACGCCAGTAGAGCAGCGCCATGACGGAGAAGATGCCGACGAAGCCGCCGCTGTAGAGCAGCATCACGCGAGCGCCGTGGCGGCCGAACTCGACCAGTTGCTGGTCGGACACCGACTCGGTGATCAGCGCCGACGCGAGGAACTTCAGCGGGTAGACGTAGAACACGACGAAGAACAGCAGCAGTCCGTTCAGAGCGACCGCGCCCGCGGTCTCGAAGCCGTAGCGCCGGTGATACAGGTAGTGCTCGTACCAGACCCACAGGATGAAGGCGAAGCAGACGGCGAACGCCGGGAACTGCCAGAACAAACGCACCAGGTCGTCCGACGTGCGCGGCACCTCCAGCGCGACGACGAGCAGCGTCAGCGAGAGCGCAAAGACCGCGTCGGAGAGGGCTTCCAGCCGCGAGACGTCCCCGCCGCGCCAGCGAAAGTGACGTTCGCCGCGCAAACCTCGCGGCAGCAGGTCGGGTTTCATGTCGGGGAGGTTACCATTCCCTCGGATGACGGCACCTGACAGACACGACGACTCGACCGAGCTGGGCCGCGGCCGCAGCGGGATCGTCTATCGTTGCCGCGACGAGCGGGGCCGTGAGATCGCGCGCAAGGTGTTTGCGGGTGACACGGCCAGCACGGTCGTGCACTACGTGCTCAACGGCGCGCCCAACCCGTACGCGTGGAACGAGGCCGCCGTCGAGTGCGCGCGCCTCCGGCGTCGGATCGTCGGCGCGCTGGTCGAGCTCTGGTTCGGATCGCGACTGTGCGTCGCCGACGCGTACTCGACGGGCTGGAACGAGGGGACGTGCTCGTACCGGATGGACACACGCTTCGTCCGCGGGAACGCGGCGTCGTTGCACCACCCGTTCTCGGCCCCGCACGAGGGCGAGTTCCGCGATCTGATGTACGGAGTCATGCGCCCGCTGCAGCGACGGCTGATCGAGGCGGGACTCGACGGCCTGGTCTGGCAGGCGGGCCGCAGCAACCCGGTCGCGTTGAACAACTTCCTGCGGCTCGAGAACGACGACGACGACGACGACGAACGCCGCTGGGCCTGGATCGATCTCGAATCGGGCGTCCCGGCCCTGGCCCCGATCAACCCGCTGCAGCTGATCGGGTTCTACCTACCGCTGTCGGTGCGTCACCGGCGGCCGCTGTTCGACGACGTCGACGTCGGGAAACTGCGGACCTACGTCGACGAGAATGCCGGAGACCTCGAACGAACGCTCGGAAGCGAACGCTTCGAGGCGCTCGCCGGGGACATCGACGCGCTCGAGCGGAATCAGGACGCGTGGCGCTCGATGCGTCGCGTGCGGCGCAGCATCACCTACCGGCTGAAGAAGGGGAAACTCACGCGGCAGCAGGCGGACTGGTACGCCGAACGACCGCTGCGCTGGTACGCCCACGAGTCGCTGCGCATCGGGCGCAAGACGATACGCAAGCTGCCGTCCCTGGCGGCGGCCGCCTGGCGTCGGCTCCGCAGCGTCCGCTTGCGGGACGCGTTGCCGGCGGCGTTCCGCTTCCTCTTCTCGCAGGCCTACCGGGCGCGGGTGGCGCAGACCATCGTCTCCGCCCGCATCGACGCCTGGAAAGGTCGGGGGCAGATCAACGACCACGAGGCGGAGTTCCTGCAGGAGCATCTGCGGCAAGAGGGCGCCGGATCGTACATCACCGACTTCGGCGTGCACATCGCGATCAAGCCCGCGGTGAAGCTCGCGCAGTACCTCGTCGTGCCCGCGCTGGTCGCCGGCGGCGCGATCGGACCGGCGGTGGCGGGCCTGCTGATCGTCTTCGGCGGGATGATCGCCCGCTCGAGCTACACCGCGGCCCGCATGGTGCAATCCGCACTGGTCGGTCACCGGATTCCCTGGATCGCTTTCGTCGTCGGCCTGCTTCCGGTGATCGGCAACACCGCCTACCCGGTGCAGCTCGTATTCGAGAGCGCCGGCGTGCGGGGCAAGCTCGCGGCCTTCATCCTGTACGACACCGTCGGCCTGGCCGGCGAAGTGCTGCCGATCTGGGGCGGCCGGGACACCGCGACCGAGCACCGCTTCAACCACCTGGCGGACTGGATCGTGCGCAATCGCGCGTGAGCCGCTGGATCAGCCGTCCGACTCGATCGTAAACGTCATCCGCGCGTTACGCTCCAGCCGCTCGATCAGGCGATCGCCGAAGCACGAGGCCGGCGTCCAAAAGCCTCCGCCGACGTTCGGCGTCGTCTCGTCGCGCGCGAGGCACACGGCGCTCTCTCCCAGCATCCTCGACGTCAGCTCGTAGCCGGGGTCGCGGTCGCCCTGGACGCAGGCGCGCAGCTCGGCGGTGTCGTTCCTGCCGACGAGCAGCATGTCGAACGCCCCCCGCGCGCGCCGTCGCGCGTCGGGTCCCTGCCCGGGACTCGGCAGCACGAACGTGCGCAGCAGCCAGCGGGTCGGCCGGAACCAGGCCATGCCGACGATCGCGCCGAGCGTCCCGCTCATGCCTGCGGCCACGGCACGACCGCGCAGCCCACGCCCGGTCATCTGAGCCTCGTCATAGCGGAAGTCGCGACCGTAGGCGTAGTTCATCAGGGCGTTGCTGCGTCGCACGACGCGCGTGTTGATCGCGGCCATCACGAACGGAGCCGTCCAGGAGTCGACGTCCTCGTCCCAGGCCGTGCCGCGCCGGTCGGGCCCGTCGGGTCCGCTCCGTTCGCCGTCCGGGTTCAACGAATACGGGTCGGCCAGCATCCGGCGTGCATCGCGATCGTCTCGCACGTCCTCGATCAGTTTCAACAGACTGGCGGCCGTGCCTCCGCTGATCGCGCCGCGCAGCCGTCGCACCAGCAGCTTGACCTCCGCGCACGGTCGACCGGTGCGACTCCGCATGGCCTCGTTGATGAAGAAGCAACCCAGATCCGACGGAATCGAATCGAAGCCGCAGCACGGAACGAGGCGCGCGCCGCTCGCGCGCGCGGCCGCCTCGTGCTCGTCGACCATGCGCCGGATCCACTGCCCCTCGGCCGTGATGTCGCAGTAGTGTGTCCCGCGGCGCGCGCAGGCCGCGACCAGCTCCGTCCCGTATCTCGCGAACGGCCCGGCCGTCGAGCAGACGACCTTCGTGCGGCGGGCGACGGCGTCCATCGCGGCGGCGTCCCCGCCGTCGCCGACCAGGATGGAGAGGCCGTTCGCGCCGGGCCCGAGTTCCTCGCGCACGGCTTCGAGTCGCCGGGCACTGCGCCCTCCCACGGCCCAGCGCAGATCACCGGCGGCGCCGTAGCGCTCGAGCAGGTGCGACGCGACGAGTCGACCGGTGAATCCGGTCGCGCCCCAGACGACGACATCGAACTCTCGCGGACTGAGCGAGCCGGGATCCACGAGCCCCAGTCTACAGCCTGCAAAAAACCAGGACTTGACTCGGATTCTCCGCAATCGTAGGATTTGATTGATCGATCAAGTCACCATGCAAAACACGAAAAGAAAACTGCTCGATTCGGCCGCACGGCTGTTCCACGAGCGAAGCTACGAGGCCACCGGAGTGGCCACGATCCTGCGCGAGGCGGGGGTCAACTCGGGCAGCCTGTACCACTTCTTCCCCAACAAGGAGGCGCTGCTCCATGCGGTCCTCGCGCGATATCAGGAACTGCTGCGCCCCGTGGTCCTCGATCCGATCGAGGAGGCGGAGGCGGACCCGATCGAGCGCGTCTTCCGGCTGCTCGACTGGTACCGCCAGGGAATGCTGGCCAGCGGCTGCCGACAGGGCTGCCCGATCGGCAACCTCGCACTGGAGGTCAGCGACACGCACCCCGGCGTGCGCGACTCGATCGACACCAACTTCCGCAACTGGGCCGCCGGCATTCGCGAGTGGCTCGACGGCGCGGCCGATCGGCTGCCCACCGACTGCGACCGCGATGCTCTCTCGGTGTTCGTCCTGACGGTGATGGAAGGCGGACTGATGCAGGCGCGCGCCCAGGCCGACCTGGCGCCGTACGACGCGTCGGTCGCCGTGTTGCGCGACCATTTCGACCGCCTGCAGGTTGCGGCGGGAGCACCCGACTTCTCGAACGGAGGTTCACAGTGAAGCGATTCATCTCTCTTTGCATCACGCTGGGTCTGATTGCCGGTGCCGCTGCACAGGCGAAGGAGAAGCGAAGCATGGCCAACTCGATCGACACGTCTCTATTCGTGGCCGCGGGCGGCGAGCTGCGTTCGTTCGTCAAGGAGGTCGTGGTCGACGCTCCGGCGGCGGAGGTATTCGCGGCCTGGGCCACCGACGAGGGTTGGGCGCGCGTCTACGGCGCGCCGAGCGACAGCCGTATCGACCTGGCCGTCGGCGGTCGCTACGAATGGCTGTTCGACGGAGAGGTCGGCAGCAACGAATGCCAGGTGCTCAGCTACATTCCGGACCGGATGATCAGCTTCAGCTGGAGCGCACCGCCGACCCAGCCCACGAACCGTGACCTGCGCACGTGGGTCGTCGTCGAGTGCGAACCGTCCGGCGACGGAGCAACGCGCCTGCGGCTGACCCATCTCGGATTCGGCGAGGGAGCGGAGTGGAACGAGACCTACGACTACTTCGACGCCGCATGGGGTCGCGTGCTGGCGCAGATGCAGGAGAAGTTGGGAATCGGAGGTCGGTGACTCCGGTCTTTCGTCCTTGACCGCAGATCCCGGGCCCGGTTAGCCTCGTATCAAAGGTACGGAGGTGATGCGCAATGCCAAGAACCGGACAGTTCATCCTCGTTCTCCTTCTCGTGATTCTCTCGTGTACTGCCCCGGCCGCGGCGGGTGAGATCCACTCGGGGTTGTGCGACCTCGTTCTGGCTCAGGAGCGAGACGAGCTTGACGACACCGAGTTGGAAGTCGGACTCGCACGCGCCGAGGTCACCGCCTCGCGGAAGATCTTCGAGCTGGTCGACAAGTTGTGGTCCAGCGATGCGATCGAGCGCCTGCTGTATCTGACCGCGAAGCACGATCGAGACGTCGCGGTGCTGAACCACGAACGAACGCGCCTGCGAGTCAAGAGACAGCAGGCCGTCGTCGCGCAGTACGACGCGGTGTGCGCCGAGCTGGGCGGGAAGGCACGGGAGGCCGACCGCGATCGGGCCGCACAGGCCTTCGGCCTCTACGAGGAGAGTCACTGCGGCGTGCTGGCGAAGAACCTGGCGATCGCCGGCGTCGACCTGGAGTACCTGAAAGAGGTGCGGGCCAGCGTGCTCGACCTGCGCAACAGCAACGTCGGAACCGTGCAGCAGGTCGTTCATGCGGAGCGGGACGTCGCGCGGGCTGCGGAGCGCATCGAGCGGCTCGCGCCCCGGGTCGACCGCTGCGCCGAGTAGCTCTCGGTCAGCGCCCCGATTCGCAGGGAGGACAGCCGCGGTCGAAGACGATCTTCCACCCGCCGTCTTTCGTCCTGCGCCAGACGGAGTTGAACGTCCCGACGCGTTTCCCGTCGGCACCCAGTACCGGCCCCGAGCTCAGCCCCAGCTTTCCGGAGTCGAGCACCGCGACGGACTCGGGCATCCACGAGAACGGGGCCCGCGGACCGTCGAAGAACGGCTTCCATGCGTCCGCCACGGCCTGCTTGCCGCGCAGCTCCTGCTCGCCGTGAAAGAAGATCGTCTCGTCGTCGAGGAACGCGACGAACGCCGCGTGGTCGCGGTCGGCCATGGTCTGCGCGAACGCGGTCTCGGCGGTTCGAAGTCGCTCTTCCGCTCCCCCGGCTTGGGCCGAGAACGCGACCAGAACGAGCAACAACGACGCGGCGAGTCCCGCCGAGAGCGACACGGCACGGTTCTTCATCGCGTCCAGTATACAGGGATGCGACGGTTCCATTGTCCGGCCCTGCTCCCCATTCGGTTTGTAGTCAGGTTTCGCCGATCGTCGCCTGCAGCTCGTGATGGATGAAAGCCTTGGCCTTGCGCCAGTCTCGGTTGACCGTCCGTGGCGTGACGCCGAGCGCCTCCGCGGTATCTTCGATCGAGAGATCCGCGAAGAACCGCAACTCGACCACGCGTCGCAGCCGATCGTTCAACGCGCCCAGTCGGTCGAGCGCCTGATCGACCGCGATCATTTCGTCGGCCCGGCCCCGCACTGCGGCGAGCGCCTCGTCCAGCGCCAGCGTGGAATCCCCCCCGCCGCGCTTTTGACGCGCACGGGCACGCGCCGCGTCCACCAGCACCTGGCGCATTGTCTTGGCGGCCACCGCCATGAAGTGCTGCTTGTCTTCCGGGCAGAAGGCAGCACCGTCGACGAGCTTCAGGTACGCCTCGTGGACGACGGAGGTCGTGCCGAGTTGTCCGGGCGGCCCTCCCCCGTTCTTGACCGAGCGCGCCAGCGCCTGGAGTCGTGGGTAGAGCAGGCGAACCAGATTCGCCAGAGCACCGTCCCGGCCCTGCCGCAGCCGTGCGAGTTCGGCTCTGATCTCGGCCTCTGACACGAGCCCTCCCCGATCTACACTGCCAGAGTCGCCAATTCCCCAACCCGAGATCGAATCGAGAAGCGGATGTCGCAATCCGGCTCCGGATGTCGTGGTTCATTGTACGGGGGATTCCTCTGTTTTCCGGATGAGGATCGACGGCATTCCGGTGGGTTAGACTTCGCTGCCGGAATCGGCGGAAGGATCATGGCCAACATTCAACCAACCGAGTGGCAGCGCGTCGAGGACCTGCTGGATCAGGTCTGGGAGCTGGAGCCGACCGCGCAGCGACGCCTCATCGACCAGGTCCGCTCGACGGATCCCGGCCTGGCGCAACGGCTGGTGGCGATACTGACCGCCGACGACTCCGACGGCTTCCTGGACACACCGGCCATGGAACACGCCGGCGAGCTGCTCGGAGCAGAGACGCCCGGTACCGATCCGAGGATCGGTGTCGAGCTCCGCGAGCGTTATCGGATCGAGAAGGGATTGGCGCGGGGCGGCATGGGCGTCGTCTACCTCGCCCGCGACCTGCGCCTGAAAAAAACGGTCGCGGTGAAGTTCATCTACCCGGGGCACCTCGCCGACTCCGACGCGGTGCGTCGTTTCGAGGACGAGGTTCGTTCTGCGTCCCGCGTCGACCATTCGTCCGTGGCCCGGGTTCTCGACACCGGAGAGCACGAATCGGCACGCTATCTAGTGATGGAGTACGTCGACGGGCACCCCCTGCGCCACTCGTCCGAGCGGGACCTGCACGAGATCGTCGACCTGGCGATCCAGATCGCGAAGGGGCTCACCGCGATCCACGGTGAGGGTGTCATCCACCGCGACCTCAAGCCGAGCAACATCCTGATCACGCCCGACGGTTTCGCGAAGGTCGTCGATTTCGGTGTGGCGACACGGGGCCACGATCCGCAATCGATCGACGCCGACGGATCGACGCGGACGGGTTCGCTGACGCTGACTCGCCCGGGGAGAATCGTCGGGACACCCGCCTACATGTCTCCCGAGCAGCTTCGCGCGGAGAAACTGGATCCCCGCTCCGATCTGTTCTCGCTGGGCGTCGTGCTCTACGAGTTGATCACCGGGAATCACCCGTTCCTCGCAGACTCGTTCGACGCCACGGTTGCCGCGATCAAGGACGGCGCGCCGGAGGGAGACGACTCGGCCGCGAAGCTCGACGTCGCCGGACCGTTGAAACCGATCGTGCTCGGACTGCTGGAAAAACGCGCGACCGAGCGCCCCCCCGATGCCGAGCAGCTCGTCACTACCCTCCAGGCCGCTCGGCGCAATCTCGATCTGCGACCGGCCCCTCGTCGCCGCCTGCCCGCCGCGATGTGGTGGGCCGCGGCGCTGATGCTTGCGCTGATGAGTGCCGTTGTGTGGCAGTTGTGGCCGGAGGCGCTGCCCGAGCGTCCCTTCGTCGCCGTGCTGCCGTTCGAGGATCGCACCGGTGAGGCGGAGGGGCCGCTGACCGCGCGGATGTTCGCCGATCTGCTCTCCGCGGACCTCGGCGAATCGAGCCGCCTGCGCGTGATGGAGCCGGGCCGTGTGCTCGATCTCGAGTCGACGACCGCCCGCGCCGGTATTGCGCTGTTCTCCAGTCACTCGCCCGCCGAGTACGTCGTGTCCGGCAAGCTGTACCGAGACGGCGACGTCTACGAGGCGACACTCGAGCTTCGCCGCACACACGACGGCTCCCCCGCCCGCGCGGCCCGTGTCACCGCGGGCGGCACCGCGGCGCTGGTCGACCTGGCCAAGGTGAGCATCCTGACGAGTCTGTTCCCCGAGGCAAAGCCGGACGACGAATCGGACCCCGAGGCGGCGGCGCTGACCTCGCGGTCGGCGGAAGCGCGCAGGCTCGAGTATCGCGCCCGCGTGGCCTTGCGTGAGCTCCGCCTGGTCGAGGCCGTGGCGGATCTCGAGCGGGCGACGCAGATCGACGCGCAGTTCCTGGCCGCCAGAATTCGTCTGGCGGACGCGCTGGATCGCTCCGGCTACGCGGCGCGCGCGCGCGAGGCCGCGGATCTGGCGCTGCGGCTGATCGATGCGCAGCTCGTCTCGGCGACGCGGCGACGCGAACTCGACGTGCGCGCAACGCACGCGCACGTGACCGGCCAGACGGAGGCCGAGATCCAGTACCGACGCGAGGCCGTTGCCGAGAGGCCCGGCGAGCCTGAGCCTCTGTTTGATCTGGCGCGCGCGATGAACCGACGCGGCGCTTCCGCGGCGGAAGCACTGGCGATCGTCAAGATCGGGCTGGAGCTGGATCCGGACGACCCTCGCGGACATCTGTTGCGCGCTCGGGTTCTGGGAGCGCTGAAGCGTTTCGACGACGGCGACGGGGCCCTGGATCGCTCGCAACAGATCTTCACGGAGCTGGATAACCCCGCCGGGCTGGCGGCGACACAGTTCGCACGCGGTGTCCTGTTGAACCTCGAGCACCGTATCGAGGAGGCCGGCGCACACTTCCGTTCCGCGCAGGAGTTGTACACGCGCGCCGGGCTGGCCGCCCTGGCGGCCAGGGCCGGCAAGGCGCGCGGCGACACGGAGCTGCGTGCGGGGAACCTGGCCGTCGCGGAAGTACACTATCGCGATGCGCTCGAGGTCGCGCGAACACATGGGAACTACGTCTCCATCGTCAACGCGACCGACAGCCTGGGAGCGGGGCTTTACAGCCGCGGGAAGTTCAAGCGCGCCGAGCAGTTGCTGCGCGAGGCCATCGCCGAGGCGCGCCGCCTGGATCACCCGCGACTGATTCTGACACCCGTGCTGAATCTTTCCGACCTGTTGACGACAACCGGTCGCGCGTCCGAGGCCCGGACGCTGGCGCGCGAGGGGCTCGAGCTCGCGCGCGACGTCGGCAACACGCGCGCCGAGACGAAGGCACTGCAGGCGATCGCGACCAGCGATCTCGGCGATGGCAGACTGTCCGACGCGCGCGTGGGCTACGAACACGTCGTCGCGCTGCAGCGCGGTGAAACAGGCCGGAAACTCTATCTATCCAACGCACTGCTGGGCCTCGCCGAGATCAACGACTGGCAGGGCGATCTGTCGGCGGCGATCGCGACCGTGGACGAGGCGATCGCTCTGGCGCGCGAATCGAAGCGTCCACACTCGCTGTGCTGGGGGCTGCTCACGCGCGGCAGCATCCGTGCTCAACTCGGTCTGTTCGAAGAGGCACGTGCCGATCTCGACGAGGCCTGGGCCATCGGCACTGAGAAGAAACTCCCCTATCGGCGCCGCATCGAGGTGATCCGCAGCCGCTCGGCGCTGATGGAGGGGCGATATGACGACGCGATCGCGGCAATCGAGCGCGCCCGGGCCTCCGAGGTCGGCACGCAGGTCGCCGCCGACATGGCGGAGCTCGTCGCGTGCGAGATGGCGGTCGTTCGCCGCGACTGGACAGCCGGTGGCCGCGCGTGCCGTGCTGCGGTCGAGGCGAACGCGCTTCCCGAGGCGGATCGTATCGCGGCGCAAGGCTACGAGGCGGCCACGCGTGCCGGAAACGGCGGGGGCGATGAAGCGCTGCGAGACGCCACGGCCGCCCTCGCCGCGGCGGAGCGGCTCGAGCTACGGCTGGTGCAGGTGCGTCTCGGCGGAGCCCTGGCGAGCTTTGCCGACGATAGCGCGACAACCGTCGGCAGCGAAGCCCTCGCCAGGTACGTCGCCGGAGCGCCGGCTGAGTGGCGCGATCGACTGTGGGCGCGCCCCGACTTGCAGGGACCGATCGAAGCTCTCGAAGGCGCGATCGTACGCGACGGTGAATCGTGAGAGACTCCAACCCGGAAACAAGGAGGAAGTGATGCGAGTTCGAAGACTGTTCAGTCTCTTGTTGACTCCGGCGGTCCTCGGGATCGCGTGCAGCGGTGCAAACACGGAACCGAACCCAAAGAGCGAATCAGCAACCAAGCAAATCGACGACTACAAGTGGGAGATGAACGTCGGAGACCCACCGATCGACGTCATCGTCGAGCCCGATCCCGAAAACGCATACCACGTGGACTACGATTGTGGTGGTAAGTGCAAGGCAGGCCCTGCAGTCTACCAGGGAGAGTTGAGCAGCTACCTCAAGGGTGCTCTGCTGCGCGACGACGAGAAGGGTGTATTCGAAGTGACCTTCTTCGACGGAGGGCCGTACCCGCTGGAACGCGCGCGGATCGAATTCGACAACGGCGTGATCATGGAAGGGCTTCGAGTCCTGTTGCCTGCACGCGGGAAATCGGAGGAGTTCGTCAACTGGATGATACGCAACGCGGACAAACAGTGGGAGCTTCCTGAAGCGACCGCCGGGACCGGAACCAAGTTGCGACCCGACATCTTCAATCAGAACTTGAGGAAGATGACGGTGTGGTACTGGGATTCCGGGACACTGGAGACGGCAGAGTTGGTACCAAAAGCCTCACCGGCTCCGGATGACATCCAAAACATCAAGGTCGCGGTTTTCTATTGAGACCCTGGCCCCATCGGTGGCTTGCGCTTGTCGGGTGCGTGGGATTTCTGCTTGTCGCCTGCGCTTCCTTCACGTCCGCGCAGACTGAGAACTTCAAGGCCACTGCAAGCGACGTGCGCTCGATGCTCCTGGCCGAGCCTGGCGCTCTTCCTCCAGAGGACGTACGCGAAGTCCCGTCTTACGTCCGTCTCCGGATCGACTTGACAGGCAAGAGGGCACCGTCCGGCCCGTTCACCAGCACACGCAAACACGTCGCCCCGCAACGACTCGAAATGCTGTCGGCCGGAACCGATTCCGAGCGGATTCTGGTCGTGACGGACAAGACGGGCCGGAAGGCCCTGTACTGGATCCCCCTTCCGGAGGCCTCACCGATCTTCTTCGAATCGGTCGACCGCAGCGGGAACGTCGACGGCTGGCCGGATCGCGCTTCAATCAACGATATCGACGTCTGGGTGCCGCACGTGCCGGGCGCCCTCGTCGGGACGATCTCGTCCGGAGGTCAAGTCAGTCTGCTCGGGTCGGGCCTGTTGTCGCTTGATCGCGTTTCGGAGCCCGAGGTCGACGTCACATGTCCGAAGGTTCACCTGGTCTCGGGTCATGACCGACCGTCCGATGCGAAGATCGTCTTTTTCGGCGAGGGGTTCGGCGAAACGATCGACGACTACCGCTGTGCGGCGCACATCGTTGCGCAGGACCTGCGCGACGCGGTTCCCCTCGACTACTGGAACCGTGTCAGCATCTACCGCGTGGATGCGCGGGACCCCGACCCCGGCATCGAGGTCGCCTGCTGCACCGCCGAGGATCCCGGGAAGTGTTGCCGCGACGGCGATACGTGCGAGGGCTGCGACCTGACACATCTGCCCTGGGAAGCTCCCGAGGAGTGCAAGGCGACGGTCGGACGGCAGAAGGTTGTGCGGAATACGGAAGGGCCGGATTTCATGGAGCTCACCGGAGACCGTGCCTTCGGCTGCTACAAGGACAAGTGCCAGACCATCTGGGGGCCCTGGAAGGAGATTCGGGACTTCTCGGACGCGAACTGTATCGACGGTCTCGATGTCGCCCTGGTGCTGGCCAATTCGGACACGGGATTCGGCGGCGGCCACTTCGGATTCCTGCCGAGACTCGCGGTCGCGACGCTTCCAGACATGAGCGGTAACGAAGAGGATCGTTGGTGGCTTCCGATTCACGAGCTGGGCCACGCGCTGGGACTCCTCGACGAGTACGAACGTGGATCGGGGATCGAGTACGATGCGGGACGCAACGTGATCTCGATGGAGGATCTCCTGAGCGGAGAGCAGCCGCCGTGGGAAGACGAGTGCAAGACCATCAACTCGAGTTGGAAGACCTCTCCGCACACGAGTTCCTCGTGCGATGTCCAGTGCACGCAGAAATGCCACGAGGAGGGCGGCTGCCTGCCGGGCATGACGCCCAATGCACGCGGCGAAACGCCGCGCGTCGGGCTCTGGCAAGGGGCGTCGTACGACCCCTGCGACTACTTTCGTTCGGCGCAGAATTGCGTCATGCGCGCGGAACATGACGAGTTCTGCGCTGCGTGCAAGGTCCGACTCCGCGATCACGCGCTCGAGCACACGCCGCTCGCCGACGCCGTTCTCGCACTCTCGACCGACAGGTCCGCGGACGACTTGAGGAGCCAGGTTCTCGACGATGATGGAGACGCCGAGCTCCGCTCGAATCTCGTCCTGAAGTTCCCGAAGGAACTCCTCTCCCCCTTGGTGGCGCGTAACCGGGCGTGGGTCGTCATCGACGGCATCTTGGCCGAGATCGCGGCCCGCAAGGTGGAGTTCGTCCTGCGGCGCGAACAGACCGAACTGCGGCTCTTCTTCAACGCAACGCCGGTTGGCGAACGGTTCGGTTCGGTGCGCTTCTCATTCGGCGACGACGAAGAGTTGGCGGACCTGCGCCTGTTCGATCGGCTGTGGCAACAGCAACCGCGAGACGGCTGGACCACCGACGAGATCTGGGTCGAAAGCGAGCGCACGGGCGAGAGCTACCGAGCGGTCGCTTTCGACATTCGTGGCTGGCGCCCCTGACGAGCTCGATCGGTATTCCGAGCGCGTCAACGATCAGGGAGAGCAGTCCCCGCCCGACGGCACCCGCTGGCTGCCGTCGCTCGCCTGCCCGTAGGATCCGGGACCGGCGTTGACACCGCTGCTGCCGCGGAACAGATAGAAGAACGCCTGGCTCGCAAACGGGTCTTCGGTGTCCTCGAATCCGACCGTACCGGTCACCGCCGAGTCGTTGCGCAGGCAGATCACGTCGCCGATCGAACCGCTCGTGAGACCGGCCAGGTCGCCCCGGATCGCGTCGTAGCGGATGACCTGCGGCTCGTGGGGCCAGTCGAGCGCCGTCGGCGCCGGGCCGCTGACGCTCAACGTCGCAGGCTCGGACCAGTCGCTGATCCAGTAATCCCATTCGAGGTCCGGGTTCTCGTTGGTGAAGTCTCCGCGGCCGAGGAACACCACGCGGTCCCCACTGTGATCGGTCGCGAACTCCCGAACCTCGCCGGGCCTGGCGTTCGAGCGTCGGATCGGACCGCCGGTCGCCGAGACGCGGTACAGCTCCAGCTCGCCGGTCTCCTCGAACAACGCGGTGCGCGCGGTGAAGTAGACCGTCGACCCGTCGCCGCTGATCCGCGCCTGCCAAGCGGTCTCGCCCGGGGCAACGAAGCTGAGCTGGCGCGTCGTCGCCGTGTCGACCTCGTACAGGAAGACGTTGCGCAGGTGACCGGGGTTGGTTCCCAGCGGGTCTTGCTGGGACACGTAGGCCACGCGCAGGCCGTCGTCCGAGATGTCGGGTTCCCAGGCCACCTCCGGTCCGGAGGAGATCTGGGTCAGGCCCGTGCCGTCGCAACGCATGCGGAACACTTCCCAGCCGAACTCCGGATTCTGCCCCGGCAGCAGGTCGTCCCTGCCGGCGAAGGTCAACCAGGTTCCGCTGCCGTCGATGCGCGCGTCACGGATGTCGCCGGGAGTGACGATCAGCGAGGTCATGCCGCTGCCGTCCGTGTTCATGCAGAACAACTCGGTGTCCTGGAGCAGCAGCGGTACGGGCACGAACGTCAGCCGGCTTCCGTCGGTCGACACGTCCACCTCCTGGATCCCGTCCACGTACGAGGTGAAGTTGCTCAACGCGGTCGTGTTGCCGGAAGCGAGCTCGAGCCGGTAGATCTGCGAGGAGTTGGTGCTGGTCTGGCCGTCGGGGCTCGAGCGCGCCGTGGCGATGAGGAACGAGCCGTCGCCGGAGAGAGCGTAGCTCTCGACGCTGGTCAGGAAGGTGGTGACCTGCTCGAGGTCCGAGCCGTCGCGGTTCACGCGGAACAGATCGCGGTTGACGTAGGTCGGAAACGTCGAGCCGAAGATCACCGTGTTGCCGTCGGACGAGATGTCCGGCGTCTTGGAGTCGAGCCAGTTCTCCCAGGTCAGCGGGCGAGGCCCGGATTGGATGTCGTCCCGCACCTTCAGCCCCTGGAAGGTCATGTAGGCCACGGTCTTACCGTTGCCCGAGACGCTCGGCCCCTGGAGCTGGAACGCACCCTCGAGCTGTCTCTGACCCGTGCCGTCGGTGCCGATCTCCCACAGGATGTCCTCGGCGTCGTAGACCAGCAAGCCGCCGTCGTCGCGCAGGGAAGGCGCCGGCACGACGAATGTCGGGAAGTTCGTCACCTGACGCAGGCCGGTGCCGTCCCACTCGACGGCGAAGATCTGCGCGTTCTGCGAGGGGTTCCCTCCGGTCAGGTTGTCCGTCGCGACGAACGCGACCGTACCTCCGTTTCCGGAGAAGTCGCCGATCCACGCCCCGGTGGAAGTGTCGGTCAGCCGGCGCAGGTCGCTTCCGTCCGCGTCCTCGACGAAGATCTCCAGACTGCCGTCGGCGTTTCCTCCGGTCATGTCGCCGTACGAGTGGAACATCAACCGCAGTCCGTCGTCGGAGATGCGTACGCGCCACGGATCGGATCCCGGACCGGTGGCCACCGGGTCGAGGTTGCTGCCGTCGGGGTCGATCAGGAACAGGCCGGTGTCGACGAACGTCGGATCCTCGGTCGCGGTGAAGACGATGCGATTCCCGGAACCGGCCAGCACCGCCTCGGCCACGCCGGGGGCGATCGCGTGCTGCGTCAACTGCGCCAGGTTCGACCCGTCGGCGTTCATCGAGAACAACTCGTACGAGCGGTCACCGTTGAGCAGCAACGGGTCGCCGTCGCTGACGAATGCCAGCAGAAGTCCATCGTCGCTGACCGTCAGGTCGCGGATCTCGCCCCCCGTGAAGCTGGTCAGCTGCTGTGCGGCGCCGGTCGTCGAGTCGAACGCGAAGACCTGGAACGCATTGAGGGGGTTGGCTCCGACGGGATCGCCGGTCGCGGCGGCGAAGACGGTAGTTCCCGCGTCGTCGATCGCCCAGCTATTGGTGATGGTGGGGTCCTGCTGGACCAGCTGGCGCGTGACCGCGGCCTCGAGGCCTCCGGCGACGACGGTCGCCAGCAGCAGCGCCAAGGGAATCGCAACGCATCGGCGGGCATTGAGGGTGCGTGACATGACGTGGATCCTCCGTTGGATCCGTAAGGCGTAATCACGGCTGTCGGGGGGCAACTGTATTCTGGCTACCTTGCGGGCCGGCAAGGCGACTGTTTCAGTCGAGTTTCTTCAGTCGCTGTTCGTAGTTTTTGACGAACATGCGATCGTCGCGGACCTCGACCTCGACACCCTCGTCCCGCAGCCGGCGCCGCTGCCCCGAAACACCTCCGGGGTACTTCGCGTTCAGTTCCCCGTTGCCCTTCAGCGTTCGCCAGTAGGGCGTGACCCGCTTCTTGCCTTCCGCCTCGTGCTCGCCCGCCGCGCCGGCGGCGATCCGTGCGTGGATCCCGGTCACGATCGGACACGCCACGTTCGCGCGATGTCGGCGCGCGAGACACTCGCGGATCTGGTTGATCGTCGTGACCTTGCCCTTCGGGATCTTGCGCATCAACGCATCGACCTCGAGCGGCGCGGGAATGACGATCTTCCCCGGACCGTAGCGCTGCTCCATCCCGCCGGTGAGTTGCTGCACCCTCGGGAAGTCCTTGGCGTCCGCGAGCTTCTCGCGGAATGTGCGTTTTTTCGTCATTGCCAGCCGCCTATCCCATCCAGAATCCCTTGCGGTGCGACACGCCGAGAACCTTGTGGCACGCGGAGCAGAAGTAAACGTAGCGCTTGCCGAACATCCCCTTGAGCTCGCGGAACCAGACCTCACGAACGGATTCCGCGCAGTGCGGGCACAGCGGGGCGACGTCGCTCTTCTCTTTGACTTCGATCATGATAAACCCTGCCCCCTTGAACTCGAGCCCCCGTTTCGCTCAAGATTATGCTCGCTGGAGTCCGACGAGACAATCCCGGCGTGGGGATCGAAGCCATGGAACGCTCGCCGACGATTCTGCGTCTGATCGCGCGGTGGCTGCTGCGGGCCGTCGGCGCGGCGCTTCTCGTGCTCATCGCCTGGATCGCCGCGGTCGTCTATCCGTCGCCGCTCTTCGCGCACCAGGCGCGAATCGACGGGTTCCGCGTCTACTCCGACGAGCCGATTCCCGACGACATGCACGCGACGATCGCCGATGTCACGCGACGAATCGATGCGATGGAACATCCTCCGGTTTCGGCCGGGTCTCGCGTCTACCTGTGCAACAGTCGCAAGCGCTATGCGTTCTTCGCCGCGCTGACGCGAAAGAGCCCCGACACGCTGGCCATCGGGCTGAGCGTGGCGAACGAGTCGTTCGTGTCGATGGGGCGCGTCGAGGAGTTCGCCGCGATCAACCAGGGCAGGATTCTGCACAGCCGCTTCGAGGGCAACCTCGCCGAGGTCATCGCGCACGAGATCGCGCACTTTCACTCGATTCACGCTCTCGGCTATCGCCGCCACCTCGCACTGCCGGTGTGGAAGAGCGAAGGCTGGGCCGAGTACCAGGCCAACCTGGGCCCGATCCGCGACGACCCCGAGTACGACCTGCTCGGGCGCATCGACCTGCTGCTGGACGAGGCGTACTGGCGCTCGGGGACCGGACGCGCGCGCGACCTGTGGGAGTGGCAACTGCTCGTGGAGTTTCTGGGCGAAGTGCACGAGTACAGGCTCGAAGACCTCGTCCGGCACGACGTGACCCGTGAGGCCACGCTGCAGCAGATGCTGGCATGGCGACGATCCCGCGACTGACGCCGGGGCCGCACAGCACCCGTCGAATCTAGTAAGCTCGATCCTCAACCCTCAGGAGGAATCATGCTACGCAAGATCGCGCTGTCTCTGGTCGTCCTCTCGCTGCTGCCGGGGCTTGCCGCCGCGGCGCCTCGCTACGCGTATGTCGAGGCGGGCTACGTCGACTTCGATCCGGACGGGGGCTCGTCGGACGACGGCGTGTTCGGCGGCATCTCGCTCGGGCTACCCGGACCGTTCTACGCGACGGGCGAGTACCTCGAGCTCGAGGACGTCGAGCTGTGGAACGTCGGCGCGGGCTGGTTCGGCTTTCTCGGCAACCAGGCGGACCTGGTCGCCGAGATCAAGTGGCTGGACCTCGACTTCGACGACGGGACGGTCGTGTCGGGCGGAGCGCGCTGGGACATCCTGCGCTGGCTGCAGGTGAAGGGGCTCATCAATTGGACCGATCTCGACGACGCGGGAAGCGACACGACGTTCGAGGCCGAGGGCCTCGTGTCGATCCTCAAAGGCAAGCTGGGTATCGGCGCCAACGTCGAGGTCGGCGAAAACGACACGCTGAAGGTCTTCGCGCGCTACACGTTCGGCATGTAGCTAGTTCGCGGTACGTCAACGGGGACTGTCGGCCAGCTCCTTGCGCAGTCGCTCGGCGTAGGCCGGATCGATCTCGGGAAGTTCCTCGGGCGGATCGGCGACCGTGCGTCGGTTCCAGCCCTTGACCGCGTACCACAACCAGATCCCGGCGATGCAGAACAACACCACCGGCCCGAGCCAGGCGACCAGGCCGAAACCCTCCGCCCGCGGGGAGGCCAGGATCGTCTCTCCGTGCTGCTCGACGAACCAGTCCAGAATCTGCTCTTCGCTCTTACCGGCCTGCAGCATCGAACGGATCTGCCGCCGCGCCTGATCCGCTGCCGGAGAGTAGTGCTGCGAGACCGGGTTGGCGGCGCAGCAGGGCGCCATGATCTTGCCCTCGATCTCCTTGGCGGTGGACTCCAGGTCTTCCGCCGCCAATGGAACGACGGCACTCAAGACGACTAGGACGAGCATCAGAATTCGCATCGGGTCCCCTCAGCGAGCATCGAGCGTGGAAGGAATACCGGCGGGCGAGCTGCCGAGACTCCGGATCGCGGCCGCGAGCGCAACCAGCGCCAGCACGGTCATCCCGGCGAAGCCGGTGTCCGAGAACCAGGCGGACGCGTCGAGCGTCAGCGGCCACGACTGCAGCACGCGCAGGAAGAAGAACGACGTGACGAGCGACAGCAGGCCGAAGCGGATCAGCACGAACATCATCGCGCCCCACACGATCAGCGTCTCGGCGACGGCACAGATCTGGACCACGGCCGGGCCGCCACCCATCCAGTGTCCGTCGATCAGCGCCCAGAGCACCACCGTCGCCCCCACGGCGAGTCCCCTCCGGCGCAGCACGAACAACAGAGCGATCAACGTCAACAACACCAACAGCGGCGCGACCAGGACACTCGGGTCGATCGCCTGGCCGAGCGCCTTCAGCCCGCCCTCGAGCACGTGGTTCGAGCTGCCGTACGGCTCGCGCGGGGCCACTCCGAACAGACCGGGGACGAGCCACTCGACGCGCTGCACCACGATGACGAGCACCGCGCCGAGTCCGCCGACCAGCACGTCGCGTCCGACGCGCGGGTCCCCGAGACGACCCATCAGGAGGCGAGTCCACGAGATCAGCGTCTGTGGCCAGAGGCGGCGGATGTACGGCTCGAGCGCCAGGTAAACCAGGCCGCTCCACAAACCGGTCAACGACGAAATGCCGAGCGCCGTGAAGAACATCTCGATCTCGGTCCCGAACTGCGATGTGTGGTCGGCGATCAACACCCAGGTCACCAGCGTCAGGCAGAACATCCCCAGGCCGAAGCGCATCGCCAGCGCGCGGTCGCCGGTTCCGCGCCGCATGTTGCGCCGCGCGACCACGGGCGGCAGGAGCAGGGCCACGACCATCAGCGCCACGTAGACCCAGTCCACCAGTTGTTCGATCCACGGTCGGTCGTCCGTCGGAGGCCCCGTCCACGGGCGATCGAAGCTCTCCAGCACGTTCAGGTAGATCGGGCGGCCGGCGTAGGACGCCGCCTCGACGCGCACCGGCCAGTCGGGCTGCTCCGGGTAATGGCCGGTCCAGGCGAACCGCGCGTCCGCGTACGACATCGGGTTCCACAACGGATCGGCGGGCTCGAAGTCCTCGAACTCCAGTCCGGCCTCCTCGAACAACCAGGTGAAGTCGTACGGTTCGGCCGGCCGCAGCGGATCGTGCACCTGGGGCGTCACCACGCGCAGCACGGCGAGGCGCCCCCGGTCGTCGAGCTTCAGCGCCGCCATCCCGGGGACGTGCATCGGCGGATCGTAGAAGTTGATCTGATGGCTGATGCCGCGCGGCGTCAACGAGATCGGCGCCTCGCGGTACCACAGCCAGTGCACCGGAGGCCTGCGCTCGCGCAGCGTCGACCAGCGATCGGGGTCGGGATCCGTGTCGCTGATGTGCTCGAGATAACCGCTGTACCCCTCCCAACCGTAGGCGATGTCGGCGGGATCGTCCGTGTATCCGGCCCGCGACAGGATGGTGCGCGCGTGGTCGGCCAGGATCATGGCCGGCTTCTCGGGCGGTGCCAGGCCCTGGAGCGAGACGTATTCGTTGAGCGCCGCGATGCCGAGCATGCCCGCGACGACCCCGGCAAGACAGAGTGCGGCGACCCACGGCCTCAACGCGACCCTGCCCCCCGCGGCGGCGACCATCTCGGGCGACGGAGTCTGGCCCGCCGCGAGCGCCGCTCCGACCAGATCCTGTCCCGGCAGCGCGACGGCCACCGCCACGGCCGACGCGGGACGCTTGTCCGGATCGGGATCCAGGCAACGCAGGATCATCTGCTCGATCACCGGCTCGATGTCGGGCACGATCTCCGACGGCGCCTCGAGCGCCGATGTCTCGTGCAGACGGCGCATACCGGAG
The DNA here is from genome assembly GCA_024226515.1 of bacterium. Lineage (GTDB taxonomy): Bacteria > Acidobacteriota > Polarisedimenticolia > Polarisedimenticolales > Polarisedimenticolaceae > JAAELQ01. Next base: position 172,248 of record JAAELQ010000116.1, on the reverse strand, counting down.
ATCGTGTCCGCATCGAAGGCGGCCTTGCCCGTGTACAGCTCGTACAGCACGGCGCCCAGCGCGTAGATATCGGTACGGCTCGACGTCGCCCCCCCGGCGAACAGCTCGGGCGCCATGCACGCGGGCGTTCCCGCGAACTGGTCGAGCGGCAGCTCGCGCGCGAAGGCCGCCAGGCCGAAGTCGGTAATGCGGACCTGTCCGCGGCCGTCGATCATCACGTTCGCCGGCTTGAGGTCGCGGTGCAGCACGCCGGTCTCGTGCGCCGCCTGCAACCCCATGCAGAGCTGACGCGCGATCTCGTTGCACTTCTCGAGCGTCGGGCGGCCGAGGCGACGCAGCACGGAGCGCAGGTCCTCGCCGTCGATGGACTCCATCGTCAGGAAGTAGTGCCCGTCGGCCTCGCCGATGTCGTAGACGCGGCAGACGTTGACGTGCGAGATCTGCCGCGCGACGCGCACCTCGTTGCGCAGGCGGGCGAGCGCCGCCGGGTCGCCGATCATCCTGGCCGGCAGGAACTTCAGCGCGACCGTCTGCCCGAGCTGAAGATCGTCCGCGCGGTAGACCTCCCCCATCCCGCCGCGACCCAGCAGCTCGCCGATGCGGTAGCGGGTGCCGAGCCGGGCCCCGGGTAGGAACTGGTGTTCCGGTGCCTCGGGCTGCGGCGTGGGCGTGGGCGTCGCGACATCGCCGGCGAACGACAGCGTCGGCGAATCGTCCGCCCGCTTCTTCTTGCGCTCGGGGTGGTTCACGCTTTCCCCTTCTATCCATGCAATCCCGTGGGGGACGTCCGGTCAAGGCAACCGCTCCCCGAAACCGGACCCGCCGCATCCGTTACACTGAGGGGCCGTATGACCCGTCACCCCAAGCGGCCCGAGGATCCGATCTAACCCTTTGATGACCCTACGTATGTGGAGCCGGTTGAGTTCTCGCGCGCATCTCGTCGTGCCCACGCTCGTCGCGCTCGTCCTGCGCGTGATCCACCTCGGCTATCTGTGGGCTCGCGACCCGCTGTTCCTCTCGCCGGTCGTCGATTCCTGGCTGCACGTGCGGCGCGCCTACCAGGTGCTGGACCTCGGGGTCCTGCTGCCGGGGATCCAGGCGTTCTACAAGGGACCGCTGTACACGTACGTGCTGTCGGCCCTGTTCGCCGTCTTCGGGCCGCGCAACGGACTCGTGGCCGCGTACCTGTTCTCCGTCGCGTGCGGCACGCTCTCGGTATGGCTGATCGCGTCGATCGCCACACGGCTCGGCGGTCCGCGCGCCGGCTGGATCGCGGGCACGGCGGCTGCGCTGTACGGAACCGCGATCTACTTCGACACCTCGCTGCTGCTCGTGCCGCTCGTCACGGTGCTGTTGCTGGCGGCGGCCGAGCGGCTGGTGCTCGCCCCAGGGTGCGAGCGGCCCGGGCGCGCGTTGCTCGTGGCCGGCTTGCTGCTGGGCCTCGTGTCGATCACCCGGGCCAACGGTCTGCTGGCGCTGGCGGCGGCGGGACTGTGGGCGGTATCGCTCGCGCGTGACGGCCGGTTGAAGACGCTGACGCCGATGCGCGCCGCGGCTCTCGTCGTCGTTCCGGCGCTGGTCGTGGTCGCGCCGGTGACGGCGCGCAACGCGCTACTGGAAGACGACCCCGTGCTGGTCTCGTGGAACGGCGGGATCAACCTGTACATGGGCAACGACCCCGCGTTCGATCAGACATCCGGTAACTGGCACCCGGCGCTGACCTGGACCCGGCTGTACGACGCGCCGTTCGACATGGGCTCGGCCAAGGGCTCGCAGCACCAACGGTTCTTCCTGCGCCAGGCGGTGGACCGTTTCGTCGACGATCCGCTGACCGGCGTGCGCATCCTCGGACGCAAGACGGCGCTGCTGTTCACGGCGTACGAGATCCAGAACAACCGGCGCATCGAGCCGATGCGCGAGCGTTCCCCCGTGCTGCGCTGGCTGACGCCGCGTCTGGGGCCCGCGATCTTCCCCTACCTCCTCGTCGTCCCGCTGATCGGCGTGGGCCTCGCGCTGCTCGATCGACGGCGGCTGCTCGACGCGGCGCCGCTGTGGATTCTCGCCGCGGCCTGGGTCCTCAGTCCGATCCTGTTCTTCAACACGGCGCGCTTCCGGCTGTCGGCGATTCTGCTGTTGCTGCCCGCCGCCGCGGCCGCCGCCTCGCTTCCGGCAACCTGGTCCCGGCGGCGAATCGCCGGCGCCGTCGCGATCGGCCTGGCGCTGGCCGTGACCGCCGTGATCACCGTGCCGGCAGCGCCGACGTTGCCGCCGTCGGACGAGCTCAGTCTGGCCGACGTCGCCCTGCGCGAGGGGCGGATGGACGACGCGCTGACGTGGTTGACGCGCGCGGTCGAGGCCGACCCGGACGATCCGTTCGCGCGCATGCGCCTCGGCGATCGCCTGTGGCAGGCGCGACGCAGCGCCGATGCGCTACGGCACTACGCGGCGATCCTCCAGCGCGACGATCTCGCGGCCGACTGGAAGAACGCCGCCATGCGCGCGACGGCACGTTGCCTGTGGGCGCGCTGGCAACCCGAGGAATCCGCGGCGTGGTACCGCCGCTTCCTCGCAGCCGAACCCGACCGGCCGATGACCGGCGAACGACCCGACTTCCACCTGAGCGATACGCCTCCGCTTCGCGCGTGCCTGGCCCGGCTCGACCTCGCCGACGGCCTGCTGCGTAACGGGAAAAAGGCCGCAGCGCGCGACGAAGTCGATCGTGTGCTGGCGGATTGCCCCGGCGCGCCCGCGATCGCGGCGCGCGCGCGACGACTGCGGAGCTCGACCGACTGAGGTTTCCGGATCCTTTTTGACGGTTGAAGGCCGGGCCCGGGTCTTCCATCCTGGAGACATAGCCTCGTGGGGTGATCGAGATGCTGTGCCCCGTGACGATTCGACGCAGGTCGCTGCTCGCCACCTTGGCCGTCGTGCCACTGCTCGCGATCGAGTGCGACCGCTTCGACCTGCCGAACGACGACGGTCCCCCGGTCGGGACCGCGGCATCGATGGACGTCTGGCTCGACCTGATGCCCACGTTCCCGCCGGCGTCGGAGCGGCAGCACGTCCTCGTCGAGGCGGAGTTCGTCAATCTCTCCGACGAACCGGTGCTCGTCGATCTCGAGGTGGTGTACGTCCGGCGCGTCGACGACGATTCGTTGCTGTTCGTGTTCGTGCTGCAGCCTCAGGAAGCGTGGGACGAGCGGCTCGCGCCCGGTGCGATATCGAACGGTCGGTGGATCAAGTCCCACTCGACCGCGTTCGGGCAACCCGAGTGCGGCTTGCCCGTCCGGGGCACGATCGTCACGACCGTGCGGACGGAGGGCGATCGGCGGCCCTACGCGCGGCGCGTGGACGTCGGTGCGACGACGCTGGCCTGCGTCTACTGAATCCGACCCGGCCCGGCCCGCGCCGTCAGTTCGCGGGGGCGTCGAACGTCACAGTCTGCGTCAGACCGAGGACCCTGAGATCGTCGAGATACCAGCCCGCGTACTGCACGTCCGGACTGCTGGTGAGACGGAAGCCGAGCCGGATCTCGTTGCCGCCGTACGGCGCCAGAGTGAACAGCTTGGGAAGGTATGGCGTATCGGGCCCCGAGTAGCTGTCCAGGACCACCCAGGTCTGCCCGTCGTCCGGCGAGAGCTCGATGATGGCGAAATCCCATCCGGCCTCGGTGAGGAGCCAGCTGCGCAGGAACACCAGCGCGCCGCTCTCCGGCGGGATCCAATAAGGCGGTGTGACCAGCCGCGCGTCGCTGTTCGCCGGGTAGTCGCCGTGCAGGTTCGTGGCCCACACGCGGAGCCCCGAGTAGGCCGCCGCCGGCCCCGACGTCGGAATCCCGTGCTCCCACGGGTCGGCGGCACCCGAGTGCGTCAGCCCGCCGTCGTCGGTCTCGAACGTCTCCACCACGTCGTGCGCCATCGCGATGCCGACTCGCTCGCTGTCCTCGGCCGCGAGCGAGACCGTCTCCGCCTCCGGATCGTTGAGCGACAGCGCGACGCGGCCGGAGACGAACTGGACGAGCACTCGGTTCGTGCCGGCGCCGTCGAGCAAGACTCCCTCGGTCGCGTCGGCTCCGAAGATCGCCGCGCCGTCGACGATCAACGTGACTCGTACGTCGACGAGATCCACCTGTAGGACTCCCGCCGCATCAACCAGCTCGTAGCTCAGGGACAGCGACTGACCCGCAACGCCCGGCCCGGGGTCGACGGCCCGTATCTTCAGCGCGAGGTCGGGGTAGGGATCGCAGGCGTCGCCGACGCGATCGAAGTCGCGGTCGGCCTGCTCCGGATCGTGGTTCAGCGGGCAGCCGTCGCACACGTCGCCCAGGCCGTCGTCGTCCACGTCGGACTGGTCCGCGTTTTCGATCGTCGGGCAGTTGTCCGCATCGCCGCAAACAGCGTCGTCGTCGTCGTCGTCGAGCGGATCGGCCGGGCAGACGTCGCAGGCGTCGCCGGCGCCGTCGCCGTCGCCGTCGGGTTGCTCGGGGTCGAAGGCGTCGGGGCAGTTGTCGGAAGAGTCGGCCACGCCGTCCGCGTCCGGGTCGTCACACGCGTCGCCGATCCCATTGCCGGGGTGTACGACGTCGAGCTGCTGCGGATTGGACGAGAGCGGACAGTTGTCGTCCCCGTCCTCGACGCCGTCGCCGTCGGAGTCCGGATCGAGCGGGTCCGTCCCCAGCAATGTCTCCTCGGCGTTGGACAGACCGTCTTCGTCGTCGTCCGACAGGGGGTCGAGGAATCGGATCAGCGGCGAGATGCCGCGGATGCGGAAGTCGTCGATGTACCAACCTTCGAGCGCCACGTAGGAGTTGGTCGTGAGGCGGAATCGAACGCGGACACTCTGACCGGCGGACTGGCTCAGGTCGTACACGTGCAGTCGATACTCGCCCGAGAATCCGGTCGTCCGATCGAGCTCGCTGAAGGTCTCTCCGCCCGTCGAAACCTCGACGATGCCTTTGTCGAACGGGACCTGCAGCGCGGTCCAGCTGCGGAACTCGAGCGACGGCTGCGCGTTCGCAGGAAGGTCGTATGCACGAGTCGTCAAGGAGGCGTCGGTGCCATCGTCGTAGGTGCCGCCCAGATTCGTGGCCCAGACGCGGTCGCCGGACCACGCCGTCTGCGGGCCGGAGGTCGGCTGCCCCCAACCCCACGTATCGTTGAGACCGTCGTGCTCGAAGTCTCCGTCGGTCAGCTCGAAATCCTCGAACACCTCTCCGGAGAACTCGATTCCCTGATTCGCCGAGTCGATGCCGCCCGGACGGATGGACTCGGGCAATGCACTCACGACCGAGAGCGTGACGGTCGCGCCGACGAAACGTACGCCCACACGATTCGTGCCGCCGCCGCTGAGCAACTCTCCGGACGACGCAACATCGCCGAACGTCGCCGCTCCGTCGACGGTCAGTGTGTAGACCGGTGCGATCTCGGTCACCAGCCCGCCGGCGGCATCCTCGAGACGGAACGTCGCCTCGACCGGCTGACCGGCCACTCCCGTCTCGGACGTTGCCAGGCGCGCGCGCAGTGCGTGATCGGGATACGGGTCGCAGACGTCGCCGAGACGGTCGCCGTCCCGACTCTGCTGATCGGAGTTCGCGACCTCCGGGCAGTTGTCGCAGGGATCGCCCACGCCGTCGGCGTCGACGTCCTCCTGGCCGGGGTTGGCACGATCGGGACAGTTGTCCGTCGGACACGTCGTGGCCGGATAGCCGACATCGCCGAAGCCGTCGCCGTCCACGTCCGTACACGGGTCGCAGAGATCCCCCTGCCCGTCGAGGTCGAGATCCTCCTGGTCGACGTTGTCGATCGACGGGCAGTTGTCCGCGTCGGCGCACAGACCGTCGCCGTCCCCGTCGTCCTCCGCGTCGAAGACGCACGCGTCGCACGGGTCGCCGCGGCCGTCGGTGTCGAAGTCCAGCTGCCACCAGTTGTAAACGAGCGGGCAGTTGTCCTCGCCGTCCTCGAAGCCGTCTCTGTCGGTGTCTGCGTGCTCGAAGTCCGTCTGCAGGCCGAACTCGACGCCGTTCGGAACACCGTCCCCGTCGCGGTCGCCGTCGGGGTCGATCCACTCGGTCGTCGCCGACAACCCCAGCAGCTTGAAGTCGTCGATCCACCACGCCCCCTCGCCCATCCACGGGTAGTTGACGGTGAACCTCAACATGATCCCGCGGCCGGAGTAGTCGTACATGGGTCGGGACCATTGCTGCGGATTACTTCCTGTGGAACCGACCGTGTAGAGAGGTTCCCAGCTCGAGCCACCGTCGTCGGAGATCTCTACGATCCCCCTTCCGGAGTACGCGTGGGTGACGTCGAACGCGTGGCAGAAGAACAGTCGCGGCAGGGCGGCCAGCGGCGGGTCCGGCGGCAGGTAGTACGTGGGCGAGACGAGGCTCCCCTCGTTCGGCCCGCTACGCGTCAGGTTGCTGGACCAGACGCGACGTCCGGAGCAGGCGTGCGGCTCGGGAGCGGCGGGTCGCTCGTCGCCCCGGGTCCAGGTCGAGGTCGACGATTCGCCGACGAATCCGCCGTTGTCCGTCTCGAACTCCTCGACCACGTCGGCGACGAAGCGGACTCCGGCTCCGGAACGATCCTCGCCGCCGAACGAGACCGTGCCCTCGCGGTCGGCCCGGAGCGCCACGGTGACCGCCCCCTGATGGAGCTCCGCGAGAACCTGCTGCGGCGAGATCGTCTCCAGGATCTGCCCCCGGCTCGTCTCGCCGATGAATTCACCCTCGCCCTCGAGCGTCAGCACCAGGCGGACGCCGTCGAGCGCCGTCACCGGCTCCCACCCGTCGTCGAACAACGTGTACGTCACCCACAGCGGCTCGCCGAGCAGCGCACGCTCGGGCGTCGACACCCGGACCAGCAACAAGGTGTCGGAGTAGGAATCGCACGCGTCGCCAAGGCCGTCGCTATCCGCGTCCGCTTGTGCAGGATTCGTGACACCCGGACAGTTGTCTCGATCCTCACAGATTCCGTCTGTGTCCGTGTCGTCGAGCGCGGACGCAGGACAGCCGTCGAGCGGTTCGGGGTTGCCGTCGCCGTCGAGATCGTTGCGGAAGTCGTCCGCCCACTCGTCGCACACGTCGCCGATGCCGTCGCCGTCGAGATCGGACTGTACGTCGTTCGGCGCGTCGGGACAGTTGTCCTGCGCGTCGATCACGTCGTCCCCGTCGAAGTCCTCGCACTCGTCGCCGGGACCGCCGGGATGCACGAGATCGGACTGATCGTGGTTCGGCACCGCCGGGCAATTGTCCTGTCCGTCGGCATTGCCGTCCGAGTCCGAGTCGGGCTCGAGCGGATCGAGCCCCGCGGCGATCTCCGCGTCGTTCGAGACCCCGTCGCCGTCCGAGTCCTCCTCCGCCTCGGCAAACACGACCTGGGTCGCGATGCCGGTCAGGGAGAGATCATCGATAAAAGCGAATCCCCCGAGCGGTGCGGTGACCCACAGCGAGACCGGCCGCAGTCCCGGATCGAGATCCCAGCCATAGAACCTCCAATCCTCGCCCAGACTCCGGCCCCAGAAGGACAGGCTCGGCGTCGTACGGTACGGGAGCCAGTAGTCGCGTTGGATCGACACATGCGTCACGGAGACCGCGTCCCGCTCCGCCGCACGCCAGACGCGAGATCCCGACCGCGCCTCCGCTGCGCCCTCCCCGGGCTTACCCCATTCACCGTTCGCCGACTCGAATCCCCCATCGTCCAACTCGAAGTCCTCGAACACGTCGGCCAGGATCTCGATCCCCAGCCCCTCGCTGTCCTCGCCACCGAAGGTGACCGTCTGAGTGACGTGGTCGACGACATCGATCTCGAACCCTCCGTCATCGAGCCGAACCCGGATGCGGCCCTCCTGTTCGGTCTCGAGGATCTCTCCGCTCGCCGGCGGGCCGGCGAAAACCGCCTGTCCGTCGAGTGTCAGCGTCACGATGACGTTGTCGAGATTCCGCACCGGCGAGCCATACTGGTTCTCCAGCTCGTAGACAACGCCAACCGGCTGCCCCACGATCTGCAGGCCACGCTCGACGACGGGTCGCAGGAACAGTCGGTGTTGCGGATACGGGTCGCAAACGTCACCGAGTCGGTCACCATCGACGTTAGCCTGCTGCGAGTTGACGACCGTCGGGCAATTGTCGCGGAGATCGTCGATTCCATCTCCGTCGCTGTCGTCGCACTCGTCGGGGGTCCCGTCCGGGTCGACGAGATCGGCGAAGCTCGTGGTGGGCACGAGCGGACAGAGGTCGTCGCGATCGAGAATCCCGTCGTCGTCGGAGTCGGGGTCGCGCGGATCCGAGCCGTGCTGCAGTTCCTCCTCGTTGGTCAGCCCGTCCTGGTCCTCGTCAACGTCCCCGCGGAGAAACTCGACCGCGACCGCGGCGCCGGTGTACAACCCGAGGTCGAGGTCGGAGACGCTCAATGCAACGATCTCGACCTCCGGATCCCGGAGGTCCAACCAGATTGCACCTCCCACGAACTCCGCAATGATGCGGTTCGTTCCGGCGCCGGATACGATCGCACCCTGGTGTGCCCGCTCGAAGATCGCCGCGGCCGAGACGGCCAACTCGACGCGAATGCCCGAACCCGCCGTGATCGGGTTGCCAACCTCGTCGAGAAGGCGGAGCGTCACGGGGTGCGGCGATCCCGCCACGCCGTGACCGGCGGCCTCGAGCGTGACCCGTCCGTACCCGGGAAACAGGTCGCACGCGTCGCCGAACCCATCGTGATCCCCATCGGACTGTGACGGGTTCGCCACGCGCGGGCAGTTGTCGAGGACGTCGACGACCGCGTCGCCATCGCCGTCCTCGCAGGCGTCTCCACCGTTGCCGGGATGCAACAGGTCCGCCTGCTCGGCGTTGGGCGCGACCGGACAGTTGTCGGCGCCGTCGTCGACGGAGTCGCCGTCGGTGTCCGGGCGGAAGCGATTCGTTCCCAGAGCAGCTTCAGTCGCGTTGGTCAGGCCGTCGCCGTCCTCGTCGCCGATCGGGTCAATCAGTTCGATCCGATTGCCGGGCACGGTCAGCGTGAGATCGTCGACGTACCAGAGGAACGAGTCGTACTGGTACTGGTTCACCACGCGCGAGTCGACGCGAAACACGACCCGCGCGACGCGACCCGCGAACCCGTCGAGGTGTTCCAGGAACATCCTCCCGGTAATTCCCCCGTTCGAGGTCTCGAACGCGCGGTAGGCGAACCTCCCCGGATCGGAGTCGCTGTGCAGTTCGACGAAGGCGCGCGTGAAACGGCCGGGATAACTGTTGTCGGTCAGGAAACGAGTGCGGTGCCGCAGTTGCGGTTCGGCATCGAACGGGATCAGGATCTCGGGCGATGAGATCCGGCTCTCGACCGTGGCAGGTGGCGTCAGGTGCATCGCCCTCCAGGACCCGTCGTACCACTGCCAGACATCCGCGCTACCGTCCTCGACGAAGTCATCCGGGCCGTCGTCGAAGTCCGCGCTCCACAGTTCGCGACGCGCGAGGGCGGATTCCCGTACACCGAGGCCGGCGGAGTCCTCGACACCGAGCTCGGCGAATCCCGGCTGCTCACCCGTCAGCTCGATGGCGACGCGCCCCGCGTCCAACTCGACCTCGACGCGCTTCGTCCCGCCGCCCCCGAGCACCTGGCCAATGTCGGCCTGTTGCGCGAATCGTGCGCCGCCCGTGACCGTCAGGATCAACCGAGCGTCGGGCAGCGTGGTCACGGGCTGCCCCGTTCCGTCCTCGATGCGCCACTCGATCGTCGTCGGCTCGCCGAGCCCGATCGACGCCGGCGCATCGAGTCTAGCGAAGAGAGGCGTCGCGGGCATCGGGTCGCACACGTCGCCGATGCCGTCCTCGTCGGCGTCCGCCTGATCGGCGTCCGGCGCCGCGGGGCAGCTGTCGCAGGCGTCGCCGATACCGTCCCCGTCCAGATCCTCCTGATCCGGATTGTCGTCGAACGGACAGTTGTCGCAACCGGACCCGACGCCGTCGCCGCCCAGCGAGACACCCCCCTGCATCAGCGCCGCGATCGCATCGATCTGCACCGGACGCTGCGGGTCGGCCACGATATCGAACGTACAGTTGGCGTGGCAGCTCAGCGGTTCGGCGAAGCGAACCTGCAGCGCACCGCCGCACGGCGTCGTGTCGTGTCCCGCCCACAGCACGGCCCGGTACTCGTGACGCTCGATCGCCACGACCGCGCCCCCGAGGTAGCCCTCGTGAACGATCAGGCCGTGGATGACGCCCGACGGGAACTCGACGTTCAGCCGGTTGGCCTGGGCACCGGACTCCCAAGCGGTGGGGAAATCCCCGCACTCCGGCGTGTCGGGAGGACCGACGACCTGGTCCGCGGCCCACCCGCCGTCGTGCAGACCGCCGGTTGCGGCGATGGCCCAGACACTGCGTTCCTGCGTCTCGGAGCCGCGGTCGCCGTCCCAGTCGTTGAGACTCGGGATACCCGGGCAGTTGTCACACGCGTCGCCGAGCGTGTCGCCGTCCGAGTCCTCCTGTCCGGGGTTCGGAAGGGCCGGGCAGTTGTCGGCCGAGTCGCAGATTCCATCGCCGTCGCTGTCGTTGGTCGCCAGCAGCGGACAGGGGTCGCACGCGTCGGGAATGCCGTCCTGATCGCTGTCCACGGGGGAGGGGTTCGCCGTGTCGGGACAGTCGTCGCGCTCGTCGGGGATCCCGTCCCCGTCTCGGTCCACGTCGCTGCGTCCGGCGAGCGCGACCTGCACCGTTTGCGTGCCACCACTCTGTGTGCGGAACTCGACGATCGCGCGATGCTCGCCGGCTCGATCGGGCCGGAACGTGATCTGGTACTCCGCCGCGGCGCCGGCGGGCAACGGCAGAGCGTCGGACGGAGAGACTGCGAAACTCGGCAACGAGACGGCAGGCGCAGCCGACACGGTCAACGAAGCACCGGTGCTGTTGCTCAGCCGTACCGTCCGGGTTTCCGCGCCGTCGACGGGCACCGCACCGAAGTCCACATACGTCGGCACGGCTTGCAACGGACTCCCCGCTACGCCCGTGACAAGCACAGCGACCAGCTCACGTTCCGGCTCCCCACCGCGGACGAGGATCGGCCCACCGAACCTCCCGGCGTGCTCCGGCCGGAACACGATCGGAACCTCGATCGCGCCGTACGGGGCGATACGAACGGCCGATCCGGGAGTGAAGAACGTCGAGAACGGTGGCGGCGCGTCGATCGACGAGACGGACAGCGGGCCGAAGCCGCGGTTGATCAGGCGCAAGCTGCGCCTGTCCTGTTGACCCACGCCGACCACGCCGAAATCAACCGAATCGGGAACCGCCGACAGATCCGCCGAGAACTGCGGCTCGGTTGTCCGGTCGACATCGATCTCGACGCCGCCGAGAAACTCGACGCCCGGCACAACGGTCCACGTGGGCTCCTCCATCCCGTCGTCGAGCACCGGTTCGAGCAGTGCGGGGACGTCCTCGCCGAAAGCGAGGAAGTCCATGCGGGCGCGCCCCTCGCGTCGCGCCACGAGGCGCAACGTCAGCAACGTGCTGGATCCTGAGCGGGACACGCCGTGCGCGGGCAGCCGGGAGACCGACACGTTGACGCGCCCCGGTCCCGCGGACCGCACGTCGAACACCTGCACACCGCCACCGGCGAAGAAGGTCCCGGGCTCGAAACCGTCGAACTCGAGGACCGGGCTCGGCTCTCCGTCGTCGGGCCGGAACGTGACGGCGAAGCGGGCCGCAGCCGCCGGACGCGGCAGGTCGTGGACGACCACGTCCAGCGAGAGCACGCTGCCGTCCACCTCGCGGGGCATCACGGTCACGCTGCCCGGCGAAGAGCTTCCGGGGTTCGTGAGGGAGGGCGAGAGCGGCGTCTCGGACAGGATCAACTCGCCGTAGCGGACGGCCACGGCCATCAGGTCGACTCCATCGACGAGGCCGTCGAGGTTGACGTCGGCACGCGCGTCGTATTCCGCGTCTCCAGCCCGCGCGCCGCAGTTGCGCCCCACCCTGACGAGGTCGAACCCGTCGACACGATTCGAGCCGTTGACGTCGGGGCGCTCGCGGATGCGGCTGCGCAGCAAGCGCACGTCACCGTTCGACCCCTCGCCCGCCGAGGAGAACACGATCAACTCGTCCGCACCGTCTCCATCGACGTCGGGCACGGCGTGCAGCCCGGAGTTCGGGCCGCTCCACGAGCCGGACGTATCGTTGAATCCGCCTTCGCCGTCTGCGATCCGCAGGTGGAACGCGCGGCCGCTCACCTGCGCCACATCGGGCAGACCATCGGCATTGAAATCGCCCAGAGCCGCCACGCTAACGAAGACCGAGATCGGCACAACGGCCGTTCGCCCGTCGGGATAATGCAGTTGCATCCCGCCAACCGGGTAGTCGAACGGACCCTCGAACCCGCCGCGACCATCACCGAGGAAGTACAGACCCGGGGGATCGGCGGCCAACGAGCCGGCAACGATCAGGTCCTGGTCTCCGTCCAGATCCAGGTCCATGGCTCCCAGGTTCGAAGTCGCGAAGAACTCTCCGAAGGCCAGGAATGTCTCCATTTGCGGTTGTCCCGTCGAGCCGCTCAGGAGAACCATCAGCCGGTCGGGATGAGAGAGCGCGAGGTCGTCAACGCCGTCCGCGTCGAAATCGGCCGTAGCCACCCAAGTGGGGCGAATGCCGAATGGAAGCGGACGCTGAACGAAACGGCCGTCCTCGGCACCGTGGAGCAAGACCGCAGAGCGCGCATCGCCGATCGCCATCAGGTCCGATCGGTCATCTACGTCGAATCGACCGGCGTGGAGCCGGAAGACCGGGGCCTGGTGCGGCGGGGGGCCGAAAACGAGTTCGGGCGCCGGTGAGGTATGCCGAGGGTAAAAGTCACCGTCAGCTCGCCCCTCGAGGAGTTGCACTCGATGAGGCGCCGCTCTTCCCAGCGCGATGTCGCGGCGACCATCGCCCGAGAAATCCCCCACCGCAATCGCCCTGGTTTCGAGCACATCGTGCGCCATCGCTTCGTCGCCCAGCCCAGGCGAGGGCCCGCCACGGGAGACAATCAGATGGTCGGGGAGACCGACCAATACATCGCTCACCCCGTCTCCGGTCACATCGGCGATCGTCCATTCGTGATGGAAGGAACCGGAGTAGACCGACCTACGCCACAGATGGTCCGTTCGAACCTGTGAGAATCCCGCGTCGCGATCGGCCGTTACGAAGACGATCTGGTGGTCGAACAAACTGTCGATCTGTCCGCGAGTTTCGACCATGAGATCGTCGATGCGATCTCCGTTGAGGTCACCTCCCAGAATGCGGCGGATCCGGTAGTCCTCGTGGAGATCGAGTGGGACTGCGACTCTCGCCGCGAACGACCCGTCCCCTCGTCCGGGGAGAACATGGAACCTGCTCCCGCTCTGCGAAACGTAGTCCGTCGCAATCGCGACATCGGTCGCTCCGTCCCCGTCAAAGTCACCGGCGGTGATCTCCGTAGCGCTGATCCCTCCCGTGTCGATCAGGTGCGGCGACGCAAACCCACCCTGGCCGTTGCCGTCGAAGATGCGCGAAGCGAAAGGGTGCGCCGTGACAAGGTCGTTCAGCCCGTCGTTGTTGAAATCCGACATGACGGTCGCGCCAACCCAGGTGTTCTCGCTCCACGGGCTGAGCACGTGGGTCTCACCGCGGCGGAACAAGCCGGCGCCGAGACTGATGTCGACGATGGCCACACTCTCCCAGCGCACGTGAGGTTCGTGTCGGCCGATCCGATGGAAGACCGAGATGAGATCACACAACCCGTCGCCGTTCACGTCCGCCGCGTGAATCCCTCCTCGCGTTCCTTCGTCGAACTCCACCCAACCGAGGACCCGAAACGACCCGTCGTCGGCCACCGAGAAGATTCCGACGCCGAGCCCGTACGGCACCGCCAAGTCGGATCTCGAGTCCCCGTCAAAGTCGCCGACGGCACCGCCTCTGACCGGCCAGTGTCCCGCGCCGTCGGAAGACTGCCGGACCTGCGAGAGCGCCCCCTGCCCGTCACCGCGCCAGAGTTCGACGCCTGATTCAGTACTGACGGCGACGTCGGGGATGCCGTCGCCGTCGAAGTCTGCGGATCCGACGAAGAACACGCCCCCGTCGATCGGGAAGACGGGAGTGGCCGGACCCAGGAGCTCCACGCCCCCCGCGGGGACGCTCGTCAAAACGACGGCGACCAGCGCCGCCACGATGGCCGTGAGTCTCGTCAACCGACCTACTCCGCACGTGTGGCTCGGATCCCTGTCGGGAACCGCACAGCAGTGGCTCCTCCATGCTAGGAACGAAGAGAGCCGTCAGAACCGTCCAATTAAGGAGTAAAATGGCCCTTTCAGATTCCCAACGAGGGCCCGTTGCATGGACGATCGTTTACCCGTAGATCCCGAGTCGCTGCGCGAGGAAGTGAAGAGCAAGTACCGCGAGGTCGCGCAAACACCCCACGCGGAGTTCCATTTCCACACCGGGCGTCCGCTGGCCAAACGCCTCGGCTACGCGGACGAGTGGGTCGCTCCGTTGCCCGACGCCGCGGTCGAGTCCTTCTCGGGCGTGGCCAACCCGTTCGCGCTCCGCGCCCTGGAGCCCGGCGAGAAGGTCGTCGACGCCGGGTCGGGCGCGGGCTTCGACTGCTTCGTCGCCGCGGGCCAGGTCGGGCCGACCGGGCGCGTCGTCGGCGTGGACATGCTGAAGGAGATGCTGGACAAGTCGCGTGGGACGGCGTCCGCGATGGGGCTCGATCACGTCGAGTTCCGCGAGGGCCTGCTGGAACGGATGCCGGTCGACGACGACTGGGCCGACGTCGTGATCAGCAACGGCGTGATCAACCTGTGCGCCGACAAACAGGCGGTCTTCTCCGAGATCCGGCGCGTCCTGCGGCCCGGCGGCCGGCTGCAGTTCGGAGATATCGCCAACGGCGCGGAGGTTCCGGAAGCAGCGATCCGCGACATCGATCTCTGGACCGCCTGAATCGCCGGTGGCCTTCCGTGTGAAGGCTGGAAGCAGATGATCGAGCGCACCGGTTTCGTCGACGTCCGGGTCGGAACGAAGTACGACACGTTCGGTGGCGCACGCGGCGAGGAGAAAGCGCGGAAGTTCGAGGTCTACGGCTATACGTTCGACGCCGGAAAGCCCGACTAGGAACCGCTTACGTCGATCTGGTCGGGCTGCAAGATGTTGCAGGTCTCCGAGTCGGAGTCGTAGACCAGGACCAGGTCTCCACGGTCGAGCGCCCGCAGCACGTGCTCGACCTTGAGCTCGGCATCGGTGTGCTCGGTGCCGTCACGCGTGACGAACTCCTCGACGACGGCGGCCAGCGCCTCCGGGCTCAGCTTCCTGTGCGGGACGATCACGCCGCGGAGATTAGCACGCGGCGGAAGCGGCTCAGCGTCTGGGCCGCGGCGGTCGGGACGTGATCTCGTTGAAGCGATCGCGGGCCGAGCGGCCGCTGTCGGAGTCACTGTCGGAGTCACTGTCGGAGTCGCTGTCGGAGTCGTCGTCCTGCGGCGGGTCGCTGCGCTCCTCCCGACCGGACAGGTCGCTCGCCGGATCCTCCGGCGTGCGCAAGGAACGCAGAAACGCCAGCAGGTCGCTCTTCGACGCATCATCGAGCAGCTCGAACGCCTCGCGCGACGCCTCGGCCTCGCCGCCGTGGTAGTAGATCGCGTCGGTTAGCGTCGTCGCACGGCCGTCGTGGAGATACGGCGCGCTGTCGGCGACGCCCCACAGGCGCGCCGTCGTGAACTCGCGGTTGAGCTGCTCGTCGGCGTCGGCGAGATTCTCGGCCAGCCGATCGCCCATGTTGTGTCGCTTCAGATCCGCGAACAACGCCACGAGCAGGCCGCCGGTGCGCGTCTTGGCGAAATCGGCGGGCGCTCTGGACAGGTCGACCTCGAGATAGACGTTGGCGCGGGGATCGTCCGCGACCTCGGGATAGCGCAGCGGCAACACGCGGCCCCGCGTCCGGATCAGCGGAACGTGACACGCGGCGCAGCCGATTTCGCGGAATGTAGAGAGTCCGCGGCGCGACTCCGGCGTCGAGCGCGCGCGGCGCGGCCGCTCCAGCGTCGTCATGAAGGCGGAGATCGCGGACAGCTCGCCGACGAGAATCTCGTCGCTCACGCCGTCGTCATCCGCATCGATCGACTCGCCGACCACCTCGACGGGCTGCATGCCGAAGTGAAATTGCATCGCACCGGTGGCGAACTCGCGGGTCGTCGTATTGTCGCCCTTGCGTCCGAACGGCCGCACGACGAGGTCCGCGTCGACACCCACGACACCGCTGGTGTCGAGATTGCCCAGCGTGTCGGCGCGCACGGTGCCGAAGTCGACCCCGTGGGTCACCAGCGCCACGGCCATACCCGGCGTGGCACGGGCCAGCCGCTCGAGCTCTTTCAGGTCCTCGGTCATCTCGAGAGCGAGCAGCTCGATCCCTCCGGCGCCGAAGACGAACGGCGGGTTGGCGAAGCGGCCGTTGAAGCCGGCCGCCCCGTCGGGTGTCGCGGCATCGGTCGGGTCGATGTCGGTCGGACGGATCATCGCGTTGCTGTTGGAACCGCCCGCACCGCCGAGGCCCAAGCGCGGCGGAACGCTGGCCGAGCTGACCAGCGAATGGCATTCGAGGCACGACTGGGCGTCCAGCCCGTTGACGCGCAGGAACGTGCCGTTGCCCTGCAGACTGGGCCGACCGCCGGGCGACAGCGGATCGGCCACGTCCATCGGGCCGTCGCCGTAGCCGTCGAGCCTGTTGAACGACGTGGCGAACATGCGCATGCCCGCCAGACGAAGCCCGAACAGGTCGATCTCGCCGGACTCGACCCGCGACTGCGTGACGCGCTCGTAGCCCAGCGCGGGGCTCTCGCCCACCACCGGATCGGCGAGCGCAACACCGCCCCAAATCAGGACAAACGCGACTAGGCCGACTATTCGTCGTTTCATCTGGACACCTCGAATCGAGTACGCCCAATGAAACTACGAACCGTCCAAGAAAATACAGCCCGGAAAACGCCTAGCGAGAGCGTCTATCGTAAGTCTCGCGGTGAGAACACGATGGCGTTGCCACGACCCGGAGCCAGGACCCGCACGGGGTTCGTGTAGAACAGGAAATCGTCCCCGCCCACGTTCATGCGCCGGCCGCGCGCGCGCAGCACCATGCCGCCCGGCGGGACCTCGAGCTCCTGGCGCAGGGCCGGACCCTGAGCCGCCGGAGTCTGCGCGAGGACCACCTCGGCTCCGTCGTCCGTGACCCGGATCAGCTCTACGCGGTTGAGGCGATTCTCGGCCCCTTCCCAGTCCGCTTCGGGGATCTCGACCCGCAGCTCGACCGTCACGCTGGAGCCGATGCGCGCCTCGATCACCTCGCCGGAGTGCGCGGGGCGATCGAGCCCGGCGGCGTTCACCGTCAACTCGACTTCACGAGCGATCTTCCCGTGCACGCCGAAGAAGCTGCCCGCGTGCAGCGCCCGCAGAACACCCTCGGCCGAACGCTCGGGGACGTAGATCCAGGTCTCGGAAAACTCGCACGGCCAGTAGTCCTTGGCCGGCTTCGACCGGGCTCCGTGGTGAAAGTCCGACGGTGCACGCGCGGCCCAGACGTCGTATCCGCGCCCGAGCAAGATGTCCCACGCGCCTCCGACCTCGGCCGCCGCGGGATCCCAGCGGTCGATCGGTCGGACAAACCAGCGGTAGAGCCCCGTCTGGCGCGTCTTCTGGTGGCCCGGCGCGCCCGAGAATCCGGTAAGGATCTCACTGGTGGTGTGCAACCGCTGGATCTCGTCGACGATCGACAGGACATCTTCGCGGCGACGGCTGGGGTGGTTGTAGAACACCACCGGCTTGCCGGCGTCGATCGCGGTCTGCCGCTCGAGCCAGCGCAGCGCGGCGTCCGCCAGCTCGGGGTCTCGCGTGACCTTCGACAGATCGTCGAAGCGACGTTTGAACTCGGTCAGGAGGTGCTCGCGGTGCGGCGCGACCAGCACGGTGGCGTGCTCTTCCTTCCAGTGCGGTGGGACGTTCCACTCGAGCCCGGCGAACAGCACGAGCTCCGGATTCTCGCCGCGCAGCCTCTCGATCTCCGCGAAGTACTCGGGCGTCGCGGCGTCCAGCTTGTAATCCGCGTGGTCGGTGATCGCGAGGGCGTCGCAGCCCTGCGCGACCGCGCTGCGCACGACGACCTTCGCGGGGAACGTGCCGTCGGAGAACTTGGTGTGCGTGTGCAAGTCCGCGCGCAGCCACTGCCCCTGACCGATCCAGCCGATACGCCGGACGAACCTCGCCTGATTGCGCTCGAAGCCCAGGGCGACCAGCATCGAAAACGCGAGAATCGCGATCAGCAGGACGCGGCGGCGGATCCGGGCGGCTACGCGGACTGCCGCCGGTCTCGAATCGGGGGGTGACACCGGCACTCGGAAACGACTCCCAGGAAGAGGCTATTGGGAGAACTTGGTGCCTGCGGGGCCCCGAATGCAACCGGCGGCCCTCCGCGGGAGCGGCCCGGGTTGTACCGGGGCAACCTGGGCCGGCCGGGAGAAAAGACCCTCGAACTTCTATAATGACGGCGAACCCATGATGGAGGCTCCCGTGCGTCAGATCGTTCTCGTCTCGACAGCCCTTCTCGCCCTCGCGATCGCCCTTCCGACGGCGGCCGCGGAGTCCGGCGAGGTTCCGTGGATTACCGACATATCGGGCGCGATCGCCGACGCCAGGGACGGCAACATGCCGGTGATGGTCGATGTGTGGGCCATCTGGTGCAAGCCGTGCTTGGAGCTGGACGAGACGACCTACCGCGACGCCGAGGTGGTCGACGTCTCCCGTCGCTTCGTGCCGCTCAAAGTCGACGCGGACGTGCACGAGAACTTCATCGAGCGCTACGCCGTGGACGCGTACCCGACGATCCTGTTCCTCGACGGCGAGGGGCGAGAGGTGACGCGGCTGATGGGGCTGGTGACGACGCAGCAGATCCTGTCCACCATGCGCGCCGTCGCGGAGGGCTACACGGCGTACGTCACCTCGCGCGACGCCGAGCTCGATCTCGATTCGCTGAGCATGACGCGCAGCTACCTGGTCGACGTGGACAACCCGCTACTGGCCGTCGACCTGCTGCGCAAGGCCGCCAAGAAGGCGAAGACGCTCCCCGCGGCCGAACGAGAGCGGATCGAGTTGTGGATCGCCGACACGCGCTGCGTCGCCGACGGACCCAAGGCGGCGCAGAGCGGGTTCCAGAAGCTGGCGGACCGAGCCTCCGACGCGGAGGTGAAGGGCCTCGCCCTGGCCGGCCTGGCTCGCGTGTGGGCCGAGCGCGGTAAGCAGGAACAGGCCGACGAACTCCGTGCGCGCGTCGAGAACGAGTTTCCCGACGCGGCCTCGGAGAACACCGAGCTCTACTGCTTGAACGAGTAGGCTACGCCGCCGTAGACGTAGCGCCCGCGCAGCGCGCCCCAGTTATACTCGGTCGTCGGGTCGGCGATGTCGTCCTGCACCTCGTCGAAGACGTTGTCCACGCCGGCGAAGATCGAGATCCCGGCCTTGAACGCCTTCGAGAAGTTGACGTTCGAGACCCAGAAGTCGGGGGCGGCGAAGAACTCGGGATCGAGAAAACCCTCGAAGATCCCGTTGGCGAAGTCCGACTCACCGTACATGCGCTGGATCAACATCTCGCCCGTGTACTGGGCCGAGATGCCGAACGTCGCCCCCCAGCGCTGAGGCCGGATGTCGATACCGATCGAGCCGCGGCTCTCGGCGACGTACGGAATGTCTTCGGTGACGAAGACTTCCTCTCTGGGCGGGCCGAAGAACGCGTCGACGAGCGCTCGGATCTCGTTGCCTGGGGCGCGGTTCTCGATCTCTAGCCCCGAAATCGAGGCCTTCAACTCGAGCCAAGGGGTCGCCTCGACCCGCGCGTCAAGGGACACAGAGACCTGGCGGGCCTCCGCGACGTTCGCGTTCTGGTAGGTGGGGATGAAATCGAACGCCTGCGAGATCATCTTCACTACCAGTTCGTCGAACTCCGTCAAGAAGACCGTGCTCCCGACTCGCACTCGCGGATTGGGCTGGAACGTCGCCTCCACGCCATACGAACGGGACTCCTCGACGTCGATCCCTCGATTCGTGCGATAACGGCGTCCACAACACACTTCTTCAAAGACGGGATGGGGCGCGCGAAAACCGGAGCCGGCCGAAACGCGCACCTGCCACTCATTCACCGGTTTCCAGGTCAGCGCCGCGCGCGGCAGAAACTGATTACCTTCCGGAAGTGAGTAGGCGAGCCACTCGATACGAGTCTCGTTGTCGACGTAGTCGAAGTCGACGTACCGCACTCCGACGGACAACTCGAGATTCGATGCAAGGCGGATACTACTCCCAAAATATGCTCCCGTCTCGGTAACACGTTCCTCCGTGGCGGCGTCGGCCGGGCGTCCCGCGTTCTGGTTCCCGAAGACATCGACAACCTCGTAGGCACTCCGCGAATAGGAACCTCCGACTTCGATCGACGCAGCCTGCCCGATCGGCGCTTCGAATCGGACTGAGGCGTTGCGTTGATCCTCGTCGATCAAGTAGGTTTCCTGAAACGTAGTCCCGAGATTCTCCGTCTCCGATATGTCCTGCGACCTCTCACTCCACAATCCCGTCGCCGAGAGCCGGCGTCCGTCTCCCAGTCGCGCCTCGTAGAACGCGTCGAACTGATCTCGCTCGAGTTCGACGTCCTCACGATCCCAACCCGCAAATGCCGCCGTGTACGCTCCTCTTCCGTCCTCTTGCGACTCGTCATAGCGCGCCGCTCCGAAACGCAGATGGTGGTTGCGACCCATGTCGACCGACAGCGAGCCCTCGAGCGTCAGACGATCGAACGACGGCAGCTCGGCGAAGCCGTCCTCGTCGTTGTCGATCACGTCGGACGTGCCCGCCGAGGCGGCGAACCAACCCCCGACGGCGCCCGACTTGCCCGAGAGGTCGACCTTCGTCCCGCGCCAGTCGAAGTCGCCGGCGTCGGCCGAGGCGTTGAGCTGGAAGCCGGGCTCCGGCTCGCGACGCTCGATCTCGATGCCGCCGCCCACGGCGCTGCCGCCGAGGTCGGCGCGCCCCGCGCCCTTCTTGACGTCGACCTTGTCGATCATCGTCGCCGGCATGACGGACAGCAGGTACACCTGCGCCAGCCCCGGCGGCACCAGCAGGCCGTCGCAGCTGACCGAGACGTGCTCGTTGCCCATCCCGCTGATCGACAGGTCGGCGTTGTTGCAGTTCGTGCACAGCGTCTGAACGCTGATGCCGGAGTCGGCGTCCAGCTTCTGCGTCAGGCTGGTGGCGGCTCCGGACTTCTCTTCTTTCTTCTCTTCCTGCCCGGTCGCTTCCACGGGTTGCTCGGCAACGGCAATCCACGGTCCTGCGACGAGCAACACGAGGCACACGAAGCCACACACAATGCGATGCATCATCTGGAGGGTTCCTTTCCTAGCTTGCGCGAATCAGTGGAGGCACTGATCGGTTGCGCCGACGAGTTCGTCGAGCTTCTGCCGCACCGCGTCCTCTGCGCCGGTGCCCGGCGGTTGACTCCAACCGCCGAAGGTGTGCGCTACACGCATGCCCCTGTCCATGATCACGGTCCGCGGCAGCCCGCCCGTCACCAAGTATCGCGGCCAGGCCTGCTGCGCGGGGCTGGTGTCCGTCAGGCATTCGAACGTGTGATCCGGCCCGGACGAGCGATCGCCCCACAGGCGACACTCCGGGATACCCGGACGACCGGCCCAGTCGATCGTCTGGAAGTCCTCGTCCATCAGCACCGTGATCACCTTGACCCCACGCTCCTTGTAGTCCTGCCACACGCCCTCGAGGTCGTCGGCCTCCCAGTGACACGGGCCGCACCAGCGCGCGGCGAAGTCCATCACGACCACCTGACCGCGCAGGTCGTACAACGCGCGCGTCTCCTCGAACTCCGTCGGCAGCGTGAAGTTCAGTCCGCAGGTGAACGCGGCCCAGCCCGGCGCCTTGAAGAACCCGGCGTCGTTGCAGATGTCGACGAGGCCGATACCGGAGCGCGCCGCTCCGTCGCTGTCGGCGCCGAGCGTGCCGCGTAGATTGTCGGCCTCGGCCGAGACGAGGAAGTACTGGCCCGTACCGGGCGTCACGTCGGCGGTCGTCGTTCGCAGTGCGCTGTTGACCTCGGTTCCCGTGATGCCGTCGAGTCCGGCGACGGCCGTGTGGGAGCTGAAGCTACCGATATCGCCGCGCCAGACGACGTAGGAGCGCTCGCCCGGCGTCAGGGTCGTGGCGTCTCCCAGCGGCTGCTTGCCGTCGTCGCGCAGATCCTCCCAGTAGAGCTCGACCTGGCTGTCGGTCGCACCCTTCTCGACGCGCAGCGGGAAGTGACTGCCTGGTCCGGATACCTCGCGCGGTCCCGGCGTCGCGTCGTAGATGACGCGGTACAGGCCGCCGCCCGCGGTCAGCGCGTAGAGCCAGCCGTCGTTGCCGCCCATCACGTCGACCCAGCCCGTCGGGCAGTCGCCGAGGGCCGTCGAGTCCATGAACGTCGACTTGGACGAGAGCTCGTCGAGGCCGGCGCCCGTCGGAACCACGCGCTCGATCTTGCTGCCCGACGCGACGAACAGCGTGTTGAGGTACGACTCGTCCGGCTCGTCCACACCGGCGAGGCCCGTGGATCCGCACTTGTCGTCGCCGTACGGCGTGCCGCCCGGGCAGTACTCGTCCGCCTCGTCGCGGAACTCACAATACGTGATCTCGTTGGCGTCGGCCGGCTCGCACTGCGCGTTTGCCGTGCAGACCGCGCCGCCGTTCTGCGAGCTGACGCAGACGCCGTCGCCGTCGTCGTCGACCAGCCGCAGGCCCGGCGCCCCGTCGGCGCCCCACTTGTCGTGGTCGCTGTCGTTCCCGTCGGCGGCCAGATCGGGGAACGCCGTCGCGCCATAAACATGCATGCCGGAGTAGCCCAGCGTCGGCAGCTCGGCGTGCAGCGGATCGTCGAACCCGCCCGGACCGTCCGATCCGGTCACCGAGGCCCAGCCCAGGTTGCCGCCGGCCGGGACGTGGCCGACCTCGTCGTGCGCCGCCGCGCCGTCGTCGCCGGCGTCCATCACGTAGACCTGACCCGAGGCATTGACGGAGACGCTGCGTCCGTCGCGCACGCCGTGCGCGTAGATCGCGCTGCCCGCGTTGGGGTTGTCGGCCGGGACCGTGCCGTCGTCGTTGAGACGCAGCACCTTGCCCCGCAACACGTCGGCCTGACCGTTCGTGGCCGTACCGACGTCACCCGTGCCGACGTACAGCTTGCCGTCCGGCCCGAAGCTCAGCCCACCGCCGTTGTTCAACTGCGGCGCGCCTGCGCCGAGGTCGGCGACGATCGTCGTCGCCGCCGAGCAGCTGCTGCCCTCGACCGTGAAGCGGCTGACGCGGTTCACGCTGGGCGCCGGCGTCGTGTAGTAGAGGTAGATCCAACCGTTGCGCGCGAACGCCGGATGGACGGCAACGCCGAGCAGTCCGCCGTCGTCGGCCGAGTTGACCGGCACGCTGCACAGCGGCGCGGCGTCGAGCTCTCCGTAACGCACGACACGCACGTTACCGGTGGTTCGTTCGGTAATCAGGATGCGACTGTCCGGAGTCGCCGCCATGTCCGACGGTGACGTCAGTCCCGTCAGGACGGGCTCGAGTCGAAATCCCTCGGGCAGTTCGGCAGCCGTAGCCGACAGAGTCGCCAGCAGCACCAGACCGATCCCGTACACAAACCAACGACGCGGAGAACCCATGCCTTCCCCTTCTTTCAGGAACATCCCGTGTTAAGGATGACGCCGGCCGACTCGCGATCGCGTTCGGCGCGCCCTCCCCCATGTCTCGCCTGCTGAATTTACCCCAAACTCGCGGGTCCCGAGGCGAAGAAAAACTACCTCCGGGGGCGAATTGGGAAAACAGGCTGTTTTGGGGGGCGCCTAGGCCCGAATTCAGCGCTCCGCGGCCCGGCGAAAACGCCGCATTTCCCCGCGAATTCGCGCCGCCAGCTCGGTCGAGCCCGCCGCGTCCGCCCGTTTCAACGCGTCCTGGGCCAGGGCTAGCGCTCGATCGTTGTTGCCGGCCGCCGCGTGCAGCGAGGCCAGCCCCGCCAGCAGCGCCGGGTCCGGCGAGCTCATCGAGGCCAGCGCTCGCTCGCCGCCGCGGAGCTCCTGCTCGAGTTCCCCCATCAACTCGAGGGCGATCGAGAGGTTGTACTTCGCATCCTCGGCCCCTGGGTCGAGCGCCAGCACGAGACGGTAACGCTCGATGGCAGCAGCGACCCAGCCCTGCTGCAGCAGAACGCCGGCCAGGTTCTCGTGCGCCTCGTGCAATTGCGGATCGAGCTCGACGGCGCGGCGGAAGCTCTGCTCGGCCTGCTCCATTCGGCCCTGACCGGCGAGGACGCTGCCCAGGTTGTTGTGCGCCTCGGCATCGTCCGGCGCGGACTCGATTGCGAGCCTCAGATGCTCGACCGCCTCCGCGACCCGACCCTGTCGTTGCAGCACGAGCGCCAGGTTGTAGTGCGCCTTCGCGTAGTACGGCTGATCCGCGATCGCGGCCTCGAATTGCTGCACCGCCTCCTGCGGTCGTCCCAGCTCGAGCAACACGTTGCCCATGTTGAAGTGCGCGTCGGAGTAATGCGGATTGTATTCCAGCGCGCGACGATAGGTCTGCAACGCCTCTTCCCGGCGGCCCAGACCCTGCAACGCAACACCGAGGTTGTTGTAGGCGGCCGTGCGCGGCGGGTTGAGCTCCAGCGTTCTCCGGTAGTGACGGATCGCGCCTTCCAGGTCTCCGCGCGTCTGCAGCATGACACCGAGGTTGTGATGCGTGAGCCAGTCGCCAGGGTCCTTTTCCAGATCCTGCTCGAGCATCGCCTGCTTGATCTGCTCCAGGTCCCCCTCGGTGCGCGGCAACAGCTCGAACGTCAGCGAGCCCATCTCGTCTGTCGACTGCGTGCCGCCGACGACGCGCTCCGGAGGGTGCGTGGGATTGCGCGGGTTCTCCGCCGAGTTGTCGTACACGTAGTGCATGTGCACGGTCGATCCCGCAGGCAGGCGCACCGGCTCGACGTAGCGATACTGGTCCTGCCAGTCGAAGTTCCAGTCCTTGATCCGGACCAGCCAGCGCCGCGTGCCGTCGGGCAGGGTGGCGTAGCCCTGAATGTCGCGTCCCAGGTAGTGCGCGTGGGGGTAGACGCTGACGATGTCGACGTCGGTCGGCAGCACGTACTGGTCGGTGCGCAGGTAGTTCGCCTCGCCGGCCGGGATGTCGATGTCGCGCGCGCGCAGCATCAACGTCCACAACTGCTTGGAGGGCGGCTCGCCGGCGAAGTGGAACCCGATCGACGGCCGGATCGGCTCGGGTTTTCCGCTGGGCAGCATGTGCAGTTGCAAGACGATGTCCGCACCGCGCTCGAGCTTCCACGCGATGTCGTCGGCGCCGGCGTACGGGTACATGCCCGGTGTCCACGAGACGACGTGTCCCCCCGGCGCCTCGGCGTCACCCATGTTCATGCTGCCGAAACCCATGCCGGCCTCGCGCTCGGCTCGGCGGCGCGACGAGAACGTCGGGTCGACGCGCATCACCGCGTGGTGCACGCGCTTCGGGTTTCCCGGGCGTAACTCCACCGCGCGAACCCAGCGCGGCCGATCGACGTCGGCAGGAAAAACGAAGTTGCGAAAGACGTCGAAGCCCTCGGGCTCGAGCGTGTAGGCCTCGGGCATGCGCACGATCAGGTCCGGCTCGCCCAGCGCCCAGCCGTCGATGAATTCCGGAAGCGGCGGGAGATGGTCCGCGGCGCCCTCGGGCATGCCACCCGAGACCCAGTTCGCGAACGCGTCCACCTCGGCGTCGCTCAGCCGACGCGAGCCGAGGAACTCCCCGTGGCCCGGCTCGGGAAGCCAGGGCGGCATGAACCGACTCTGCGTGACCTCCACGACCTGTCGCCCGCGCTTGCGTACGTCGTTGTAGGTGACCAGATTGAACGGTCCGGACTCGCCGGGGCGGTGACACGGAGTGCAGCTACGGTACAGGATCGGCGCCACGTCGCGGTTGAACGTCGGCGGCTCCGCACCTCGCGCCACGACGACCGACCCGACCAGACCGATGCACAGAGCCGTGACGAGGCGCTTCATTCCGTTACCTCCGCCGCTTTCCGCGCGGACGCACGGCGCGCGGACGTCGCGGTTCTTCCGGTCGCTCGGGCAGCTCGACGGCGTTCGGCCCGCACTCGATCCGCGTCGAGTTGCTGGACACGCGCAACATCGACGTGAACGGCTCCGAACCGCGCTCGACGGTATTGAACTCGATCAACGCCGCGAGGTACAGATCGTGGTCGGACGCGCCGCAAGCGGAACGCAGGGCGACTCCCTTGCCCACCAGCGTCGAGGGTTGGTCGGTGCCTGCGGCCGTCTTCATCAACGCCCAGCCCGACGAGAGGTTTCGCGAGTCCGGGGGAGGCGAACCGCGCGGCAGAAGCATGCCGTAGATGCGAAACGACGCCCCCTCGGCGCACGCGCAGGGTCCGGTGTCGTAGATCCCCCGGGGCGGTCCCACCTTGACCGCGATCAAGTCCAGATCGAGCGTGTCCGGGTTGCGTTCGGTATGGACGATCGTCGGCTTGTCGAGCTTGCGCAGAATGATCGGCGCGGCGTTCCCGGACCCGTCGCTCCCCGGCAGATCGAACTCGGTGCTCTCGGAGAGGTTCGCGCGCGCGCCGACGAGCGCGAGAAACGTATCGTCGGCGGTCACATCGACGAACAGCAGGCAGGTGCAGTTGCCGGGACCGATGCAACCGTCGATGCTGAAGCTGGCGCCCCACCCGCTGAAGAAGTTGCCGCCGAAGTACGAGCCGTACGCCCCCGGTCCGTAGAAGTACAGGTCGTTCGCCGCGATGAAGTTGAAGTTGCCGCTGTCGTCGCCGGCACCGAGGTCCGGGTTGCCGGTTCCCAGGCGCCACCACACACCGCGGATGGCGGGGCTGAACGGCGGCGTGTAGTCCAGGACGTACGGCGGGAAGTCGTACGTCGGCTCGAACAGTTCCTCGGTCCAGATGTAGCTTCGCGGCCCGACCAGCGGGATGCTGCTCAGCGGGGCGAAGTTGGCGCACGAGGCCTCCAGTGGGCCCGCCGTCGCGCAGAGGACCACGCCCAGCGCCAGCGACGACAACACACCCCGCAGAGTCGGCCCCATCACGTACCCCTCGCCCCGTCCCGGACCCAATACATTGTATTTCCCCGAGGTTCCGCCGTCGCGCCACCTGTTTCGTGGTGTCATCGGACGCGCAGTCCGCAAAAAGCGTCTTTTATTTCTTCTATTGCGGTGCAGTTTTACCCCACGGGACGGCGAATCCTTGGCATATTAACGAGACTACAAGGGGGTAGCCATGCGGGCCAAGCTGTTCTCCGTCGTCCTCGCCGCCTCACTCATGACGACCGGAGCGGTCGGCGAAGAGATTCGTGCGCGGGACATCCTCGTGTCGGGACCGATTCCGGAATACGCCGTCGACGCCGAGTCGGGGGACGTCCACGTCGCGATCCTGTTCGATGAAGGCGCGAGCCGTGCGCGGGCCGAGGGGATCCTCGCCGGTGTCGATGGCCGCATCACCGAAGAGCGACTGTTCGACAGATTCCGCGTGCTGCGGGCATTTGTCGATCGCGGAGCGATCTCGCATCTGGGAACGCACGACCAGGTCGAGTTCGTCGACCTCGGACCGGCCAGGAAGGTCCCCGCGGGGTACGCGACCAACGAGGAACACCACGTCATCGAGCTGTGGTACCAGCCGTACCTGCTGAGCGGCGTCGGCTTCACGGTCGGCATGTGGGAGCCCGGCATCCCGCTGTTGACGCATCCGGAGTTCTACAACCGCCTGCAGCTCGGCGACTTCACGACGGGCAATCAGGACCACGCCACACACATCGCCGGCGTCCTCGCGGGAATCGGGGCCTCCCCGACCGAGCCGACGCTTTCGCGAGGATCGGCGTTCCAGGCGACCATCAAGGCCTGGGACACCGACAACATCGAGAACGAGCTCGAGGACGCGGTCTTCGAGGGGATCCCGGTGGCGAACAACTCGTGGAGCTACGACATCGGCTGGTGGTACGACCCCGAGCCCTCGGGCACGGCCGCTCCCGGCTGGCGCAACCCCGGCGGCCAGGAGGTCTTCGGCGCCTACATGAGCGAGGCGCGTCTCTACGACGAGGTCATCCACGACGCCGACGTCGGGGGCGACACGTTCCTGGTGGTCTTCCCGGCGGGCGACGATCGCAACGAGGGCCCGGGCAACGACGCGCACGACGGCACGTGGACGCCGGGCTACCCGGACGAGAATCCGTACTTCGACTGCATCGACCCCAACGCCACCGGCAAGAACATCCTCACCGTCGGATCCACGGGCCGTGGCGAGCTTTCCGAGGTCATTACCGACTACACCTGCTGGGGGCCGACCGACGACGGCCGCATCAAGCCCGACCTCGTGGCCCGCGGCGAACGCGTCTACTCGGCCCGGGTCGAGGGCGACGTGATCTACGGCAACATGAGCGGCTCGTCGATCGCCAGCGCCTCGGTCGCCGGCGGCGGCATGCTGGTGCTCGACCAGTACTTCCGGCTGAACGGCGCGAGGCCGTCGACGGCCGAGCTGAAGGCCCTGCTGATCAACGGGGCGGAAGACCGCGGCCCGCAGGGGCCCGACGCGCTGTACGGCTTCGGCTTCCTCAACGTCCAGGCTGCCGTCAACACGGTGCTGTTCGACTCCGCGCAGAAGACGCTGATCAAGACCGGGACCGTCACCGACGACGAGATCGTCTCGTACCCGCTGTACGTCTCCGACGGCAGCGAGCCGCTGAAGCTCACGCTGACCTGGGTCGATCCGCCGGGATCGCTGGTCGCCAGCGACGCGATCATCAACGATCTCGACGTGCGACTGATCTCGCCGTTCGGCGCGACGCTGCATCCGTTCAGCCTGTCCGCGGCCGATCCGACTCTGCTGGCGAGCAACTCGGCGCGCAACACCATCGACACGGTGGAACAGATCGTCGTCGACAACCCGCAGCGCGGACTGTGGTCGGTCGTGATCGAGGGCCAAGACGTCTCGGGCAGCCAGAAGTGGGCGGTGGTCAGCAACCGGAGGATGAACGCCGGAGCGCCCGAACCGGACGTGCTGCTGGCCAAGAACGTCAACGGCGTGGGCGTGGACATCTCGTGGGATCCGGTCGCCGACACGGATATCTCCGAATTCCGCATCCATCGCACGGATGCGATCACGCTGACGCTGGAGTTGATCGCGACCGTCCCCGGAAACGCGACCACGTACTCGGACCTGGCGCCGCCGCCGGGAACCGTGGGCTACGACGTGCGCGCCGTCTACGATCGCAACGGCGTCACCGAGATGAGCCTGCGCATCGACGGCCATCACACCCTGACGCCGGGGCTGATGACCCCCACCGACGGCCAGGTCGTGCCGAACACGGGTCCCGTCTACTTCCGCGGCTACGCGCAGCCGAACTCCACGGTGCGCGTGTACGACGGTGGGGTCCAGATGTTCGAGACGCTCACGTCTCCGACCGGGGTGTGGTCTCGCGAACAGGGCCTGGGTTCCTTCGGCATGCACAGCATCACCGTGCAGGCGTACGGCGACGACGGCGAGAGCGTCTCGGCTCCGTCCGTCGAGTCGACGTTCGAGTTCGTGCCCTGAGGTAGACTCCTCGAACGGTGAGCGACGACAAAAAGCGGGCCCTGGTCGGCGCGGCGATTCTGGTGCTGGCCGGGTGGGGCGTCTACGCCAACAGCCTCGGCGGGCCCTTGCTGTTCGACGATCTGTGGTCGGTCGGCCGTGACGAGAGCCTGCGCAGCTTCTCCACCGTGTTCGACACGGCCCCGGGCTCGGGGGCGAACGGGCGCCCGGTGGTCGCTCTCTCGCTGGCGCTGAACCACGCTCTCGGCGGTCTGGACGTCCGGGGCTACCACGCGCTGAACGTCACGTTTCACGTACTGACGGCGCTCGTCCTGTTCGGCCTGGTGCGCCGCACGTACGGATTCGTCGTCGGTGACGCCCCGAGCTCGACCGTGACCGCGTTCGCGGTCGCGCTGCTGTGGGTCGTGCATCCGCTGACCACGGATGCGCTGAATCAGATCATCAGCCGTAACGAGATTCTGATGGCGCTGTTCTACCTGCTCGCGCTGTACGCCGTCGCGCGCGGGCTGGGCTCATCGCGCCCGGCGCCCTGGTTTGCGCTGTGCGTGGCCGCTGCCGTCGCGTCGGTGGGCAGCAAGGAGAACGGGGTCTCGGTGTGTCTGGCGATCCTGATCTACGACCGGACGTTTGTCGCCGAAACGTTCGGCGAGGCGCTGCGACGGCGCCGCGGACTGTACGCGGGGCTGCTGCTCCCCATCGCGTTCGTGACCTGGCTCTCGGCGACGTCCGAACGCGGCTTCGGTGAGGCACTGGCCACGCCGCTCGAGTACGCACTGGCCCAGCCCGAGGCGATCCTGCTCTACCTCAAGCTGGCGTTCTGGCCCTCGCCGCTCGTCGTGGACTACGGCAACTGGCTCTCGTGGGAGGCAGCCGGCGGGGTCGGCTGGCAGCTCGCGGGCGTCGCTCTGCTGGCCGGCGCAACGCTATGGGCGCTGCTGCGCGGGCGAGTCGCGGGCTTTCTGGGGTTCGTGTTCTTCGCCGTACTGGCCCCGACATCCAGCTTCATCCCGATCAGCGGCGAGATCGCCGCCGAGCATCGAATGTATCTACCGCTCGCCGCCGTGATCGCGCTCGTGGTCATCGGCGTGGAACGCGCAGTGCAGATGCGCGGCGCGGCGTTCTCCGCGAAGGCACGCCCGGT
Organism: bacterium; assembly: GCA_024226515.1. Classification (GTDB taxonomy): domain Bacteria; phylum Acidobacteriota; class Polarisedimenticolia; order Polarisedimenticolales; family Polarisedimenticolaceae; genus JAAELQ01. Next base: position 141,450 of record JAAELQ010000116.1, on the reverse strand, counting down.
GCTGTGCGCCGTCGTGCTGCTCGCCTCCGTGATGCTGGGCTGGCACACCGTGCAACGCAACCGCGACTACGCGGATCTGGTCACGATCTGGCAGGACGCGCTGGACAAACGTCCCGGCAACCAGCGAGCCGCGTTGTACCTGGCCGATGAACGAGCGCGCGTCGGCGACGGCGCGCGCGCGGTCGAGGCGTACAAGCACTACCTGCGGCTGAGACCCGACCACGTCAGCGCCCACATGCGTCTGGCCGACCTGCTCGAGTCGCTGGGCCGCCGCGGAGAGGCACAGCAGCACCGCCTGCTGGCCCGCCAGGCGATGCAGCGCCAACGCTGACCCGGGCCGCGGGCTTTTCCGGTATAGTCGGCGCCGGAAAGGGGTCAGACTGTGCATTGTGCATTCTCTGACAATGCACAGTCTGACCCCTACTTCCTCAGAGGGAGGATCGTCATGCCTCGCACGTCGCCTGCTCTACCCGATCGTTCGTCGCGCATCCGCACTGCGCTTCTGGCGCTGCCGGTGGCCGCGCTGCTCCTCACCGGGTGCGCCGCCGAGATCGAGCGCCCCAGCAAGCAGTACTCGATCCAGGACTTCCTGGGCAACACGTCTTACACGGGCCTGTCGTTCTCGCCCGACGGAACGAAGGTGCTCGTCAGCAGCGACTCGAGCGGAGTGTTCAACGCGTTCGCCTTGCCGGTCGCGGGCGGCGCCCCGCTCCAGCTGACGCACTCCGAGACGGACTCGGTGTTCGTTCGGGGCTACTTCCCCGGCGACGAGCGCTTTCTGTACAGCTCGGACAGCGGAGGCGACGAACTCGATCACCTGTTCGTCCGCGAGACGGACGGCAACGCGCGCGACCTGACGCCGGGCGAGAAGTTGAAGGCGATCTTCCTCGGCTGGGCGCACGACGACGGATCGTTCTACGTCTCGACCAACGAGCGGGACCCGCGCTTCTTCGACATCTACGAGTACGAGCGCGACGACTATGGCCGTTCGATGATCTACCGCAACGAGCAGGGGTTGAACTTCGCCGACGCGTCGCCCGACGGCCGTCTGCTGGCGCTGGCGAAGACCATCACGACGGGCGACAGCGACATCTATCTCTACGACCGCGACAGCGAGCAGTTGAAACTGATCACGGAGCACGAGGGTGAGATCAATCACAGTGTGGCGGGGTTCACGCCGGACGGCGCTGCCATCGTGCTGAGAACCGACGCCGACAACGAGTTCATGTACCTCGTGCGGCAGAACCTCGAGAGCGGAGCGCGGGACGTACTGCTCAAGCCGGAGTGGGACGTGCGCTTCGCCGGCTACTCGGACAGCGGGAACTACCTCCTGGTCGGCGTGGACGACGATGGGCGGACGCGACTCGAGGTGCTCGATTCGTCCGGCGAAGCGATCGACCTGCCCGACATGGGCGGCGCCGAGATCTCCTCGGCGGACTTCTCGGCCGACGACTCCGTGATGGCGTTCTACGCCAGCAGCAGCCGGGCGCCGCGCGATCTGTTCGTGCGCGAGATGCCCGCCGGTGAACCGCGACAGCTGACGCGCTCGCTGAACGCCAACATCGACCCCGCTGATCTGGTCGACGCGGAGGTGAAGCGCTTCAAGTCGTTCGACGGGCTCGAGGTCCCCGGCATTCTCTACAAGCCGCACCAGGCGTCGAAGGAGAACCCCTCCCCCGCGATCGTCGCCGTCCACGGGGGACCGGGCGGCCAGTCGCGCGTCGGCTACAGCGGGCTGTACCAGTACCTCGTGAACAACGGCTACGTCGTCTACGCGATCAACAACCGCGGAAGCTCCGGCTACGGCAAGACCTTCTACCACCTGGACGACCGCAAGCACGGCGAGGGCGATCTCGACGATTGCGTCTTCAGCAAACGGATGCTGATCGACACGGGGTACGTCGACCCGGAGAAGATCGGCATCCTCGGCGGCAGCTACGGCGGCTACATGGTGCTGGCGGCCCTGACGTTCCGGCCCGAGGAGTTCGCCGCCGGGGTGGACCTGTTCGGGATCTCGAACTGGGTGCGGACGATGGAGAGCATCCCGCCGTGGTGGGAGTCGTTCCGGAAAGCGCTGGAGCAGGAGATGGGGCCGGTCGACCAGCCCGAGTTCTTCCGCGCCAAGTCACCCCTGTTCCACTCCGAGAACATCGTGCGTCCGCTGATGGTGCTGCAGGGCGCCAACGACCCACGCGTGATCAAGGCCGAGTCGGACGACATCGTCGAGGCGGTGAAGAAGAACGACGTTCCCGTGGAATACGTCGTCTTCGAGGACGAGGGGCACGGGTTCGAGAAGAAGGAGAACCGCGAGCGTGGCTATGCCGCGATCCTCGACTTCCTCGACCTCCACCTGAGAGGCGAATCTTAGGGCTACGTGTGCACCATGATGATCTCGCCGAGATAGAACCTCACTCCGACGACCGATTCGCCGACCGCGTAGATCCGCTCGTGGATGTCGCCACGCTCCTCCCACGCCGTCTGCGGCTCGGAGTGCGGCAGGTTGTACGACTTCCCGTTGTTGCGCCTGTAGGCGTCGGAGAGCATGTACAGGGCCCAGCGGGCCTCGAAGTCCTCGAAGCTGCCGTCGAAGGTGGCGCACATCGCCGTCATCCGGCGCGCGGTGGCGTTGCCCTCCACGACCGAGTCGCAGCGCGACGGAGTCGCGCCAACGCCGTTGATCATCCCGGTGATGAACATGAACGGTTCGGGCCCGATGGGGTCGGACATCGCGATCGTCGCAAATAGCAACACGAGGATGACACGTAGGTGTCGCACAATCGGTCCCCGGAGAAGTGGCACGAGGCCCGGGGCGCCGGACCCCGAAGCGGCCGTTACCCTTCACCGTACGAACGAAACGGCCACAATCCACCGAAAACTGGGGTGTCGTCCCGCCCGAGGACGGGCTGTGGCGGGAATAATGGGGAAAACAGGGCGATACAGTGTGTCTCCCAGGGGACACACTTCGAAACACCTCGGGAGACGTTTCTGGTGAGAATCATGGGAATTCCGGGTATCCGACCCATGGCATACGGCTTGCGATAGGTAGGGCTCCGGACGAGAGCCGGGGGCTGGAGGACGCCATGAAGACCGACGACAAGAACCGCACGCCGACGACAAGCAGGCCGAACCGCGAGACGCGGACCTGGGCCTCCGATTCCCGCGCCGTCGCGGATGTGGATCGGTCGGACCCGGTCCCCACCCCCCTCTCCGACACGGAGCTCGAATACGAGGAGCCCGAACTGTCGCTGCAGGAGATCCTGGCGCTGGACAAGATCCGCTGGGTCTACGAGTTGTCGATCGTTCCGGGTCCGGACATGATCCAGTAACGAGACGTCAGGGTCTCGAACCCGAGATCACGTGGACGACCCCGGCGTCGCTCGACGCCGCATCAAGGCCAGCAGTGTCGCGTCGTCGTCGCGCTGGGTGCCGCCGAAGCGGCGCACTGCGTCGACGATCGAGTCGCAGTAGCGGTCCACGCGTTCGGAGCGATGCTGCTTCAGCAGTTGCGCCAGCCGCTCGTGCCCCAGCATCTCGCCGTCGTCGCCGCGCGCCTCGGTGACGCCGTCGGTGTAGAGCACCAACCGATCGCCCGGGTCGAGCCGGTCCGCTCGCTCGGCGTAGCGCTCCACGTTCAGGATGCCCAGGATCGACCCCGTCGCCTCGCCCAGAGGCTTCACTTCTCCGTCGTCCCGCACGCGGTACGGAGCGGGGTGGCCGGCGTTGGAATAGCGCAGGTCGCCGCTGCGCGTGTCGTACCAGGCGAGGAAGATCGTCAGGTACATCGCGCCAAGCTCCGCGTTGCGCAGGATCTCGTTGACGCGCGTCAGCGTCTCGCCCGGTGATTCCGCCACGGAGGAGATGTCGCGCACCATCGAGCGGGTCACGCTGGTCAGAACGGCCGCCGGCACGCCCTTGCCGCAGACGTCGGCGATCAGAAATGCCAGGACGTCGTCCGACACGAAGAAGAAGTCGTGAAGGTCGCCCGTCACTCCGTGTGCCGCGGATCCGGCGCAATCGATGTCGAACTCGCGCCGGTCGGGGAAGTGCGGAAACCGCCCCTCGGGATCGGCGCAGAGGACGGGCGAAGCCCCTTTCGACGCACGCTCGGCCGACTGGCCCGCGCGAGCGAGTCGCGCGAGCGCATCGAGATCCGTCCACAGATTGTCCGTCTTGCGCTTCACTTCATCCAACCCCTGCCGGGGTCGATTCTAGCCCGTGGTGCCGGGCCGCGCTCGACGGCCGTGGGTCAGCGGGCCAGCTCGGCGAGCTCCGAACAGGTCTCGAGCTTCTTCAGCGCCGCAGCCTGAATCTGTCGTACGCGCTCTCGCGAGACCCGTAGCATCGATCCGATCTCGTCCAGCGTACGGCTTTGCTTGCCGATGCCGAAGCGCAGGCAGATGATCTCGGCCTCGCGCGGTTTGAGCCGCTTCAACGACTCCTCGACGCGGCGGTGCGTCTCGCGACGCTGGGCCTCTTCGAACGGATCGGGGGCCTGTGGATCGGTGACGGTCTGCAGCGGATCCGGGCCGCGCCCCTCGCACAGCGCCTCGAGGCTCTGCGCGTCCTGAATCAGGTCCATGGCGCGCTCGACCTTGGAGATCGGCAGTTGCAGGCGCACGGCGAGCTCGTCGGAGCTGGGAGTACGCCCCAGTGCCTGACGCATGCTCGCCGCGGTGCGGTCGAGCTTGCGGCGCGCGGCACCGAGATGCACCGGCACGCGGATCGTCCTGGACTTGTCGGCCAGGGCGCGTTCGATCGACTGCTTGATCCACCAGTACGAGTAGGTCGAGAACTTCGTCCCGCGACCGTGCTCGAACTTCTCCGCGGCGCGCATCAACCCGATGTTGCCCTCCTGCACGAGGTCCAGCATCGACATGCCCTGGGACATGTAGCGCTTGGCGATGTGGACGACCAGACGCAGGTTGGCCACGACGAGCGCCTCACGCGCCTCCTCGAGACGCCGATAGCAGGTCGCCATCTCCGCGGCAACGCGATGGGCCGTCGGGTTGCGCCGCAGCTTGCAGTAGCGGGTGAGCCGTTCGTTCACGCGCTGAGCGCGCTCGATGGTCCACTGCGTCTTGGGAATGCGCTTTCCTTCGAGTACGTATTGCTTGCAGGACTGGGGCAGCCGCGCGGCCAGTCGAGCGTAGCGACCTTGACAGGCCTGTATCTCACGGGCCAGCCGGCGTTCTTCGGCTGCGTCGATCAGCCCGACGCGTCCCATCTCCCGCAGGTAGATGGGCAGCAGGCCTCCCCGACCCTCTTCTTCCACATGAGCCTTGCGTGCTGTGCTGGCGTCCACCGTCTCTCTCCTCCGGCTTCGCCGCGTCGTCCGCGCCCCGGGAGCCCCTTCTCATGGAGTCGTTTGGCGGACGGGCTTGCCGACCTGTAGAGAGAGCAACGAGTGTGCCAGTCCGGAAGGTCGCGAAACGGCAGAAAATGCCCGGAATCCGACGTGTGGATTCGACGGAAGCCCGCACGCGGGCCGGATCGCTGCGGCATTTGCCGCAGGCTTCCCGCCCGAGCTCCCGCCCCGATCACTTATCGACTTGAATCGACTCGAGATAGGCGGTCAGCCGTTCGATCCGGCTCCGAACCTCATCGGACTGATCGGTGTCCTTGTCCCACTCCTGGAGGGCGATGCCCCAGATCGGCATCTGGCGCGTCCCGTGCCCCTTGACCGCTTCGCGGCCGTCGATCGTGCGGTAGACGCGCTCGAGCGGAAACGTTCCGCCGTTGAGCTTGGCCATCCGCGTCAGGTCGGCCGGCTTGACCAGCATGTACTCCGCGGTCGGGCCGTTGCCGCGCGCGTCTTCTCCGTGGCAATTGACGCAGTACACGTCGTACACGGCCCGGCCGCGCTCGACGTCGGCCGCCGAAGCGGCCGCGGCCCCCGAACCGGCTCCCGACGGGATTGCCGCGAACAGCAGCAGAAACACGGCGGGCAGGATCGATGAGCGAGCGACTGGAAACATCCGTCCTCCGGTGGGCTCCACAACCTCTATGTTAGGTACCGCCCCGTCCACCCATGGAGCCAAGAGGGATGGTCAGGGTCCGCAATGCCCGGGCTGGCCCGGGCCGTTCGCAGAGTTTACCTTGAGGCCGATCGGCCTGGGTTGCAACTGCGGAGAGGGGCCTGCGCGTGTCTCGCACGGAAGTCCACAAATTCGGCGGCACGAGCGTCGGCAGCACGGAACGCATCCGCGAGGCTGCCCGCCTGGTGCAGGACGCGTCCGCCGCGGCGCAGGTCGTGGCCGTGACATCCGCGATGGGCGGCGTGACGGACGAGCTGGTTCGCGCCGCTGAGGCGGCCGCGGGCGGAGACCGCAACGCCAGCCTCGAGGCCGTGGCCCATGCGGTCGCTCGCAACCTCGAGACGCTGGCCGAGCTCGGCGTCGAGGACCGCCAATCGGTCGGAGAGCAGTTGAAGGAGATCGGCCGCGAGCTGGCCGAGATCGTGCGCGCCACCGTGCTGCTCGGCGAGCTCACGCCGCGCAGCCGCGACCGGCTGCTGTCCAGCGGCGAGAAGCTCGCGGCGCGCTTGCTGGCCGCGCAACTCCGGCACTCGGGCGCGGACGCCGTTGCGGTCGACGCGGATACGTTCCTCGAGACGAACGGCCGCTTCGGCGAGGCGGACCCGCTCGTCGCGGTGGCGGATCGTTCGATCCGGGCCGCGCTGGGCGCTCGGTTCGACGCGGGCTGCATCCCCGTCGTCACCGGTTTCTGCGGCCGGGGCCCGGACGGCGCGACGACGACGCTGGGGCGCGGCGGCTCGGATCTGAGCGCGACGTTCATCGCCGCAGCGCTGGGCGCGGACGAGGTCGTGATCTGGACCGACGTGGACGGCGTGTTCAGCGCGGACCCACGGATGGTCCCCGAGGCGCGTGCGATCCGGCATCTGCACTATCGCGAGGCGACGGAGATGTCGTTCTACGGCGCCAAGGTCCTGCATCAGCGCAGCATGATCCCGCTGGTCGGCGCCGGGCTGCCCGCGAGGATCCGCAACTCGTTCGCGCCGGAAGCCGAGGGCACGCTGGTCGATTCGCGGCACACGCCCGGCTCGCACCCGGTCAAGGCGATCAGCGCGATTCGCTCGCAAGCGCTGCTGTCGATCGAGGGAAAGGGCATGGCCGGCCTGCCCGGCGTCGCGGCGCGCGTGTTCCGTGCGCTGGCCGACGGCGGCGTCAACGTGACGATGATCAGCCAGTCCAGCTCGGAGTCGACGATCTGCATCGCGGTCTCGGCGAGCGACGTGGCGACGGCGGAGACCGCGCTGAAGCGGGAATTCCGCGCGGAACTGTCGCGCGGGGAAGTCGAGGAGATCGACACGCTGACCGGTGTGGGACTGGTGGCGGCCGTGGGACTGGGCATGGCGCACGTGCCGGGGATCGCGGCGCGCCTGTTCCGGTCGCTGGCGGACCACCGCGTCAACGTGCTGGCTATCGCCCAGGGCTCGTCCGAGCTGAACATCTCGCTGGCCGTTGCCGAGGAACAGGCGCCCGACGCGGTGCGAGCGATCCACCGCGAGTTCGGGCTGCACCGGCGGGACACCGGCGACGAGACGCACTCGCGCATGGACCTGATCCTGATGGGGCTGGGCAACGTGGGGCGTTGCCTGAGCGAGATGATCCGCCACGACGGCGCCGCAGGGTTCCACCGACTCGGACGCGAGGCGCGGATCGTGGCCGTGGCCGACCGCAGCGGATATCTGATGCGGCCCGCGGGCATCCCGTCCGGCGAGCTGGACGCACTGGCGCGCGGTAAGGAGCAGGGGCGAGCCATCTCGACGCACGAGGGTGCGTGCTCGCAGGACTCGGCGGTCGAGATCGTGCGCGCCGTGCTGGACTACCGGCTGGCGCGTCCCGTGCTGATCGACGTGTCGGACGCGGACACGTCGGACGAGGCGTTTCTCGAGGCGTTCCGCAACGGTTGCGACGTGGTGACCGCGAACAAGAAGCCACTGACCGTGGAGCCGGAGCAATATCGTCGGCTGCTCGACGACGCGCGAGCCGCGTCTCGCGAACTGCGCGCCGAGGCGACGGTGGGCGCGGGCCTTCCCGTGCTGGACACGCTGGAGATGTTGCTGGCCACGGGCGACGAGGTGTCGCGCGCGGAAGGCTGCATGTCGGGCACGCTCGGTTTCCTGATCCAGAAACTCGAGGACGGCGTTCCGTTCTCCGAGGCCGTGGCCGACGCCGCGGAGCTGGGCTACACCGAGCCCGACCCCGTGGCGGACCTTTCGGGCGCGGACGTCGCACGCAAGGCGCTGATCCTCGGTCGTCTGTCGGGGCTCGCGGAGTCGAGAGAGCAGCTCACGCTGGAGGGGCTCGTCGGACCCGAGCTCGCGGGGCTCGACCGCGCGACCCTGATCCGGCGCCTCGCCGAGAGCCACGACGGCCCGCTCGCCGAGCGCGTCGCGGCAGCGCGCGAGCGAGGTCGTGCGCTGCGCTTCGTGGCGCGCGTCGAGCGCGACTCGCTGCGCGTGGGCCTGGAGGAAGTGGACCCCGAGTCGGCGCTGGGCATGCTGCGCGGGACGGACAATACGATCGCGTTCTACACACGGCGCTACACCGACCGGCCGCTGGTCGTGACCGGCCCGGGCGCCGGCGTCGAGGTGACCGCGATGGGCGTGCTCGGCGATGTGCTGCGCATTGCAGCCGTGCGAAGATAGCGTCATGACCTTACCCATCGGATCCGAAATTCGCGTTTTCGCGCCGGCGACCGTGGCCAATCTGGGCCCCGGCTTCGACGTGCTCGGCCTTGCCGTCGCCGAGCCCGGCGACACCGTCGTGGCGCGGGTCGTCTCCTCTTCGGGCGTGACGCTGAAGGCGGTGCATGGGGACGGGGGCGCGCTTCCGGTCGACGCGGCGACCAACACCGCCGGGATCGCCGCGCGCGAGGTGCTGGCTCGCGCCGGGATCGAAGCCGGCATCGAGCTCGAGCTGTTCAAGGGCATGCCGATCGGTTCGGGGCTGGGCAGCTCTGCCGCCAGCGCGGCCGCGGCGGCGCTGGCGACGAACGTCCTGCTCGGGTCGCCGCTGCGCAAGACCGAGCTCGTCGAGCCCTGCATGGAGGCCGAGGCCGCGGTGGCGGGCCGGCACGCGGACAACGTCGCACCGGCGTTGCTGGGCGGTCTGATCCTCGTGCGCTCGACCGATCCGCTGGACCTGATCCGGCTGCCGGTGCCGGAGGGTCTGACCGTCTCCGTCGCGACGCCGGCGTTCTCGTTGCCGACGCGCGAGGCACGCGAGGCCCTGCCCGATCGTGTCGCGCTGCCGGAGATGGTCGCCAACAACGCCAACGTCGCCGGAATGATCAGCGCGTTTCACTCGGGGGACTTCGGCTTACTGGCGCGATCGATGGTCGACAACATCGTCACCCCTGCGCGGGCGCCTCTGATCCCGGGCTGCCTCGGCGTCATCCAGGCCGCTCACGATGCGGGCGCGCTGGGGAGCTCGATCAGCGGCGCGGGGCCGTCCGTGTTCGCGCTGTGCCGCTCGGCGCGCAACGCGAACGAGGTCGGTACGGCGATGCGCGACGCGTTCAACAAGGCGGGACTCGACGCTACGTTCGTGATCGGATCGGCGGACAGTCCCGGAGCGAGGAAGGTGTGACGCAGGAAAGCTGGCTACTGAGATGCATCGAGTGCGGGGAGGAATATCCCGGCGCGGGTGTCCGCTATCGCTGCGACTGCGGCGGCACGCTGGACGTGTTGCACGAGCTCGAGCCGTTGCGCGGCCGCGTCGGCGCCGACCTGTTCGACGAGCGCAGAGGTTCGCGCGCCGCCGAGGACCGTTCCGGCGTGTGGCGCTTCCGCGAGCTGATCTTGCCCGTCGAGCCGCGGCTGATGATCACGCGGGGCGAGGGCAACACGCACCTCTACGACTCCCCCGCTGCGGCCGCGTACGCCGGGCTCGATCGCATCCTGCTGAAGCACGAGGGAGAGAACCCGACCGGGTCGTTCAAAGACCGCGGCATGACCGTCGGCGCGACGATGGCGCGTGTCCTCGGCATGGACCGCGTCGCCTGCGCCTCCACCGGCAACACGTCCGCCTCCATGGCGGCCTACGCCGCCTCGGCCGGCATGCGCGCCTTCGTCTTCATCCCGGCGGGCAACGTGGCCTACGGAAAGCTGAGCCAGGCGCTGGCCTACGGCGCGCGAACGCTGCAGATCGACGGCGACTTCGACGCGGCAATGACGCTGGTCGAGCAGGTCTGCGCCAAGGAAAACATCTACCTGCTCAACTCCATCAACCCGTTCCGCATCGAGGGCCAGAAAGCGATCGGCCTCGAGCTGATGCAGGATCTCGGCTGGGAGGTGCCCGACTGGCTGATCCTCCCGGGCGGCAACCTCGGCAACAGCTCCGCCATCGCCAAGGGCCTGTCCGAGGCACGAGAGCTCGGGTTGATCTCGCAGCTGCCGCGCATCGCGGTGATCCAGGCCGCCGGCGCCAGTCCGCTGTACCGTGCATTCACTACCGGCCTGCCGCTGGAACCGATGGAGGCCGACACGCTGGCCACCGCGATCCGCATCGGCCGCCCGCTCTCGTGGAAGAAGAGCCTGCGCGGCGTCGTCGAGTCGGACGGCGTCGTCGAGTCCGTGACCGACCAGGAGATCATGGACGCCAAGGCCCACGTCGACTCCGCCGGCATCGGGGCCGAGCCGGCCTCGTGCGCCACGCTCGCCGGGGCCAAAAAGCTCGTCGCGCGCGGCGTCATCTCACGCTCCGACACGGTCTGCGGCGTCCTGACCGGGCACCTGCTGAAGGACCCGGACGCCGTCGTCGGCTACCACAAGGGCGAGCTGAACGAGATTCGCTCCAACTACGCAAACGCCCCAGAACCCATCCCGGCGACCCTCGACGCCATCCTCGAGGCCATCCACCGCGACTGACGCACCTCCGGTCCCGGGTTGATGCAACGCCCCCCGAAATCAACCTGGGTCGCGGGGTGGGAGGTCAGTTCATCAGCGTGAGGCGGTCCAGGGCGGCCTGAGCCTCTGTTGCCGTGTCCTGGGCTTTTTCGAGGGATTCCTGGGCTTCCTCGTCGGCCTCGGCGGCCTGCTCGAAGCGGTTCGTCGCCTCCTTCAGCTTGAAGCGGGCCTGCTCGACGCGGTGCTGCAACTCGTTGATCTGCTCGCGGATCTTGTTGACGCGGGCGTCGGCCGCGGAGCGCTGACGCTTGGCCTGGCGGGAATCCGCCTGGCGCGCGTCGACGAGTTTCTGCGCCTGGGACAGCGCCCGATTGGCCTTCGCGACCTCCTGCCTGGCGGAGGGCTTCTTGGCTTTGGGCGGTTGCGACCTGGGAACGCGGAGCTTCTTCGGCGGCGGAGCCTCCTGGGCCAACCGCATGAGGACGTCGAGCCCCGGCGGCTCGAGGTCGCGCGTCAGGCGCCCCGGGCGGATGTCCGAGCGCGTGTCGCCGAACGTCGCCAGCGCCTCGAGCGTGTGCTCGAGCTTGCGTGTCACGGCCGGGCCGGTCGCGTTGCCGTTGCGCTCGAGGATCTGCAGCGCGTGCTGCGCGACCACGTCCAGCGCCTCGCGTCGCGCGTACTTGGCCCGGTGCAGGTCGTCGCTGCCGCGGCCGTGCAGCGCTCCGGCCTGCGCGTCGCGCAACCAGCCACCCATCTCCAGCAGGTGATCGAACGCCTCGCGCTCCTCGCGAAACGCCTGGTTCGCAGCCCATGCGGTGACGCTCGGCTTGACCAGCGCCTTCACCGCCTTCGCCTCGTCGAGCAGCCCGCGATCGCGCAGGTCCTTGACCAGCGCGTTGCGATCGGCGGTAAAGTCGGAGAGTGGGAGACCGAACAGCCGGTCGAGCTCGCGTTCGACGTCGATCATGGCCCGACCAGCCCCGCCTCGCGAAACCGCATGAACGCCCTCTCGTACGCCTCGATCGTCCGCTCGAGGTCTGGCCGTTCGTGGGCCGTGCTGATCCCGCCTCCCCCACCGCGCACCGAGATGTCGTCGAGCATCAGCACCGACTTGAACAGACGATCGCCGATCAGCGGATGCCGTAATCGAGCCGAGTCTTCGGCGCACGCGAGCACGGCGTCCGGCGCGCTCGTGACCACGACGTGGAACAGGGATCCGCCGGGGAAGCCGTCCACGGGATCGCCGGTAACGTGGATCGGGACGCCGCAGCGCTGCGCCGCGGCGCGGATGCCGTCGCGCAGCCGGCACCCCTTCCCGGCGAGGTCGGGGTAGACGGACCCCTCGTCCTCGATCACGTGGTTCAGCAGCTCGCGAGCGGCGACGAGCGACAGCTCGTGTCCCGAGAACGTACCGCCCTCGAACTTGACGCGACCGGCTGCGCGCGTGCACAGCTCCATGACGTCGCGCCGACCCGCCACCGCGGCGACGGGCATGCCACCCCCGATGATCTTGCCCAGCACCAGCAGGTCCGGCTTCACACCGTAGTGCGCGGACAGGTCGCCGGCGCGGAAACGAAATGCGGTGACGATCTCGTCGCAGACCAGCAGGGCGCCGTGCTCTGCGGTCAGTTGCCGCGCCTCGGACAGGTATTCGCGCGTCGCCGGGATCCCCCCGCCGGCGCCGAGCATCGGCTCGAGCATCAAGCACGCGATCCGATCGCCGCTGCGCTCGAACACGCGCCGCAGGTCCTCGACGTCGTTGAGGCGGGTCAGCTCGATCTCGGTCTGCGTGCTGCCGCCGAGGCCCTCGGACTCCATGTGATCGAACGACGTCCCGTGCGCCGAGACGCCCTTCAACCCGAAGGGCTGGCTGCCGTGCCAGCCGCCGCGGATTTTCAGCACGACCTCCCGCCCGGTGAAAGCGCGCGCCAGCAACGTGGCGTAGAACGTGCCGAGCGAGCCGCTGGTGGTCAGCCGCGCAACGTCGGAGCCGGTGGCGCGGCAGAGCAGATCGACGACCTCGGCCTCCAGCTCGTGGATCATCCCGGTCTGCAGGCCGCTGCCCTCGGCCAGCGCTCTCTGCAGCGCGTCACGTATTCGCGCCGGGTTGTGCCCCAGCAGGTTCGTCATGTGGCCTTGCCAGTAGTCGACGAGCCGGTGACCGTCGATGTCCTCGAACCAGGCGCCCGCGGCGCGCCGGGCCACGGGCATGAACGGTTCGTTCCAGCGGATCGCGTGGCTGGTCCCGTCGAGCAGCCGCGTCGACCGTTCATGATGTGCCCTGGAGCGTGGGAAGCGGTCGGCATACTCCAGCTCGAGGCGATCGCGAAAGCGATCGAGGTCGCTTGGGCTGGCGTCCATGGTCTTGACTCCGTACCGGCAACGCCCGGTTTCGACTATCCTCTGGGGCGACACGCGGGGCGAGTGCACCCAACCGCTGCATCCTACCCCCCCTGAGGTCGAAGCCGGTAGCGGCGCGCAGAAAGGAATCGCATGGGCAAACCCGTACGTCTCGCCATCCTCGGAACCGGCAACATCGGCCGCGCGATCGCGCTGGGCCTGGCGGGCAACGGCTTCGAGCCGCAGGAGATCATCGTCACTCGGCGCCGCGTCGAGCGCCTGGACGACCTGGCGTCACGCGGATTCGTCGTCCAGTCGGACAACCGCGACGCCGTGCGTCGCGCGGCGATCGTGATCGCCGCCGTCGAGCCGCAGCAACTGGACGGCCTGCTCGACGAGATCCGGCCGGACCTCGACCCGCAGAAGAACCTGCTGATCTCCGTCGTCTCCGGCGCGGGAATCGACGACATCGCACGCCTGACGTCCGCCGAACAACCGATCGTGCGCGCCATGCCGAACACCGCGATCGCGCTCGGCCGCTCGATGACGTGCCTCGCGACGAACTCCGACCGCGAGGACCTGCTGGAGCAGGCCGTCTCGATCTTCGACGCGGTCGGCGTCACCCTGGTCATCGAGGAAGAGCTGATGATCCCGGCGACTGCGCTCTGCGCGTGCGGCGTAGCCTTCTTCCTGCGCGCCGTGCGCGCCGCGTCGCAGGGCGGCATCGAGATCGGCTTCCACCCGCGTGAGGCGCTGAAGATGGCGGCCCAGACGGCGCTTGGCGCGGCGTCGTTGGTGCTCGACGAGACGACGCACCCCGAACGCGCGATCGACGCAGTGACGACACCGCGCGGCTGCACGATCGCCGGACTGAACGAGATGGAGCATCAGGGCTTCAGCTCGGCGCTGATCAAGGGGATCACGACTTCGGCGGTCAAGGCCGGGTCGCTGTACGACGGAGACTAGAGATCGCGCAGCTTCTCGTCCAGCAGGTGCGCCGTCATCTCGATGAAGTCGCGCTCGGTGACGATGCCGATCAGCCTGTGCTCCCGATCGGTTACCGGCAGACAACCCACCTTGTGCTTGCGCATCAGCGCGACGGCGTCGAGGGTCGACGTCTTCGGACCGACCGTGATCGGGTCCGGCGTCATGATCGCGCTGACCGATTCCGACTTCGCCGTTCCGCGCAGCCCGCGCCCGACCATTCGCAGCAGCTGCCGGTGCGAGACGAGCCCCACGAGTCGCCCCGTCTTGTCCTCGACGGGCACGTGGCGAATATGCTCCCAGTCCATCAGGCTCGCCGCCAGGTCGATCAGGTCGTCGGGACGCACCGTGAACAGATCGGTCGTCATGAGCTGATCGACGCGGCGACAGCCGTCGCGCCAGTCGGCCGCCGGGGGTAGCTCCGCCAGCGGCCAGGTGTGCACGGGACTGCCCTCGAGCGATCGTTCGTACATGCTCGCCGTCAGCACTCGGTGGCGCTCTTCCGAATGGCGCGACTCGCTCATCTCGGCCAGCGAATCGAGAACCCACTGCGACCCCGTGCGCCCGCTGCGCACGCGTTCTTCGACGATGTCCAGGTAGCGGTCGACGTCCGCCGCGTCGACCTGCCGCTCGGCGAGCCCCCGCCGAGCGTGAGGCAGCAGTTGTTCCAGGATCAACGTGCCGGCGTCGACGCTGCGGTTCATCCAGCGGAACCGCGCTCCCAGCCCGTAGCGCGCCGCCGCGTGAAAGTTCGTTTTCACGTCGTCGAACGGCATGACCTGCCCGACATCGTCGATCTCCTCGCTCAGGGCGATCATCAGGCCGTAGAACAGCGCCGCGTTCGCCATCTCGTCGGCGACGGTCGGCCCCGACGGCAGCACCCGATGCTCGATGCGCAGGTGCGGCACTCCGTGCATCACGCCGTAACACGGTCGGTTCCAGCGATAGACCGACCCGTTGTGCACGCACAGCGCGCTCAGCCGCGGCGTCTCCCCGCGCTCGAGCAACGACAGCGGCGACTCGCCGAGGTCGCCCGCGATGAACACGTGGAACCGCGCGATGTCGTCGCGATACACCTCGATCACCGAGCGCTCGACCCAGCGATCGCCGAAGCCGACGCGAGGTCTGGCCTGCCGCGACTTCTGCTCGCGGCTGCGCGAGTCGACGGACTGCTGGAACAACGCCATCCGTGTCTCGTGCCACAGCCGACGCTGCAGCAGCACGGGCGAGTTGACCGACGCCGCGAGCACCGGGCCGGTGATCGCCTGCGCCAGGTTGTACAACGGCGCGAACTCGGCGGCAGCGACCTGGAAGTGCACCTGGAAGCTCGTGTTGCAGGCCTCGAACATCACGTTGTCGTGTTTGACGTCCAGTCGGTCGGTGCCCTTGATCTGCATGCGGAACGCGCCGCGGCGGTGCTCGACGGTCGAGCGGTTCAACTCGAGGTAGCGCGGCCTGGGCGTGAGCCAATCGAGCGACAGGTCGTCCTGCGTCAGCGTGGGCAGGATGCCGGTCAGGACGACGCGGTGATCGGAAACGCGCGCCGCAGCGCGCAGTTTGCAAAGCAGATCCTCGAGCTCGTGCTCCATCGAGCGCAGCCCGTCGCCCTCCAGCGTCCTGGGCTGGAGGTTCATCTCGAGGTTGAACATCCCCAGCTCGGTCGTGAACGCCGGGTGCGCGAGTCGCTCCAGAATCTCGAGCGCCGCCGGTGCAGGGCGCATCGCGCGATCGACGAGGAACACTTCCTGCTCGGCGCCGATCCGCCGGACGCCGGCCTCGATCCGGCCCTCCTCGATCATCCGCTCGAGCGCCTGTAGATCCTCCAGCAGCGCCCGTGTGAATTCACGCACGGATTCCGACCCGTCCCTGTGCACGCTCTTATTCTAACCACGGGCTCAGACCAGGCGTCGTCACATATGCGATAGTGCGTAGTCTGACCCCATGAAGATCGCCGTTGCCATCGCGTTGGTCGCTTCGACGGCCGTCTCGGCTCAGCAAGCTGCGCCGCTGGACTTCGTCGAGTTGATCGGCAAGACCGAGAACGGCTTGGTCTCCGCCGCGGAGTCGGACCTGCCCCCGAGCTACCTGCGGCGAATCGCCGATCGCTCGCTGCGGCTGTCGTTCCGCCAGGCGTTGCGCGCGGTGGCTCCGCCGACGGCGACGATCGAGGACGCGCCGCCGGCGAGCGCGCGGGAGTTGCCGCCCGGGATCACGGTGGCTCCATCGCCGTCGAGGGCGCTCGCCGACGCCTGGTCCGGCTACGACGCCGGCGTGCCGCAACTCCGTGGATTCCGCGCGCCGCTGCTCGACGAGGAGCCGTCGCCGACGACCCCACCGAGAATCTCGGGCTCGCCCCACGTCGAGGCGGCGACGTTCGTGGCGCGGAATCTGGCCCGCGACGGTCTCGTGCGTACGACGCTGCGCGTCCTGCTCGCGTACGAGCTGCCGTGGGTCGACGGCGCACGACTCGACCCCGAGACGTTGCGCTCGGTGGGCTTGCCCGCCGATCTGCTCGACCGGTTTCGCATCGGCGACGAGCCCGCCGGCGCCGCACTGGCAAGCTGGCTCTCCGCCGGCGCGGCCGAGGGGCGGATCGACTCGATCGTCGAGGCCGCGCGGTTCCGCTTCGAGCCTTCGCTGCGCGGATTCCGTGTGATGACGGAAGACGGCGGCGAGCGACCGGGCGGACTGCGGATGCAGCTTGCCACGCCGCGTCCGACGATGGCGGAGCTCGACGGGTCGGCGCCGGACGTGTTGCGGCAGCTCGCCGCGCTGCCCCTGGCGGATCGCATCGTGATATCGATCGACGAGTCGCTGCTGCCGCAGCTACTGGGGCGGATGCGTGAGTTCGACATCGCCGAGGGCGTGACGCTCGACGTGGTCCCCACTCCGCTTCCCGTGACACGCTGGGCGCAGGACAACGGAAAATCGGGACGGGTCCTCGACGCCGACGGTACGGCCCGCGTCGTGACACTATTGCCGCGCTACGCCAGCATCAACGAGCAGACGTCGAAGTTCCAGCCCGGCGACTCGCTCGTCGCGCAAACGCTCCGCGAGCGCGGCTTGCAGTTCGCGCAGTCGCCGTTGCTGTTTCAGGGCGGCGACCTGTTGCCGGTGGCGGATCCGCGCTCGGGGGCGCGGCTGTTGTTGATGGGAGAGGGCGAGCTGTACCGCAACCGGACACTCGGCCTGAGCCCGGCCGAGGTCGTCGAGGCGTTTCGCATCGAGTTCGGCGTGGACCGCGTCGTCGTGCTGCCCGCGATCTCGTATCACCTGGATCTCGAGGTCGCAGTGCGTCGCACGCCCTCCGGACTGGTCGCAGTGGTCAACGACGAGCTCGCCGCCGCACGGATCATCGTGCGCGAGGGTCTCCGCGCGCTGGCGCGGCACGGGACGTTCGCGGCGGAGCAACAACAACTGCTGGACCGAGCGGTCGAACACGAGAACGCGCTGCCGCTGGTGACGACGCTGTGGCAGTTGCTCAACCCGTTGCGCGATGCGGACAAACGCTTCGGCCCACGAGTGACGTCGGCCTTCTCGACGTCGCCCGCGGAATCGGGGCCGGCCAACGCGCTACGCTTCTTCCTTGCGGTGGACCTGCTGACCGCGCACGCTCTCACGCAGCAGCAGCTGTCGGACGGCTCCACGCCGCGGCAATTGCGCGTCTACATGGCCTCGATCCGGCGCCGCACCGAGCAACGCGCGGAGCTGCAACGCACGCTGCGCGACCTGGGCCTGACCGTGCACGCGATCCCGAGCCTGAGCGACGAGGAGTCCAGCATCAATTACGTCAACGGCGTGCACTCCGGGAAGTTCTACGCCATGCCGGCTTACGGTGGGCTGTACGCGCCGCTCGACGACGCGGCAGCCGGCGCACTACATCGTGCGTTCGGGGAGGACGTGCGCATCGAACCGATACGCAGCGCGATGGTGCAGGCGCGTTACGGCGGACTCCACTGCCTGGTCGGCTTGCTTCCGGGTCAGAAGCGGTAGATCCAGAACGAGTAGCCCACGCGACCGATCGGCTCGTAGCGCTCGACCCAGTCGCTCTTCACTCCGCCCAGTTGCGCCATCAGCCGTCCACGGATCAGCCGATGCGTGCCGATCACGTAGTAGCCGGGGGCGGGGTCGCCCGTCCAGTCCTCGCGGCGCAACGGAACCGAGGGGATGCCGTAGTACTCGGGGTCGCCGTTCCAGCCGTAGAGGAAGCTGACGCGATCGATGCCGCGCCGCTCGAGTTCCGCGTCGAGTCGCTTGAGATCCTGCCCCCAATCGATGTTCGAGTCGTCGAGGTAGCGATGGCCGCGGCCGGGCCCGCCGACCAGCTCGTTGAAGTAGGCCAGCTGGTCGGGGTAGATCCACAGCGCTGCTCCCGCGTACCACAACGCGAGCCCGGCAGCGGCCGCGGCCAGCGCACGACGCCGCGGAATCAGCAACCCTACGCGGCTGACGAACACGAACAGCAACGGGTAGATCGGCAGCAGATAACGGATCCCGAGGTTGTTGGCCTTGGCGCACGTCACCGCGGCGAACACCACGGCCGGCACGATCAGGAACAGCTCGTCGAGCCCGTCCCCGGCCCGCAGCCGCCTGAACGTCACCAACGACAGGGCCAGCAACGCCAACGTGACGACCGGGGTCTTGATCAGAAAGGCGACGAGCGAGTAGTACCACCAGCCGCCCTGCTTGAACTCGCCGAGGAGATAGAAGTAGTAGTTCGGGTTGTGGTTCGCGTTGACCAGGCGGATTCCGCGCAGGTAGAACTGCGGATCGCGCGGAAAGAGATACGCCGCCCAGACGACGAATGCGGCCAGCAGACACAGCAGACCGAAACCGACGACGACCACCTGCACCCGCCGCGCCGTCGGTCCCTCGAGGGGCGAGCGGCCGAGCGCGAGCCCCTCGACGCCGCGGTCGCGCGCCGGGGTCTGGATCGCGGCGAGCAGCAACAACCCGATCGAGGGCAACAGAACGACGCCCGAGAACTTCGTCCCCAACGCCGCACCGACACACACACCCGCCACGATCAGGTGCTTCGCTCCGCCGCTCTTGGTCCAGCGCCACAGGTAGTACAGCGCCAGCGTGTGGAAGCAGGCTAGCGGCACGTCGAACGTCACGAAGCGCGAGTGGCCCAGCACGGTCGGCGAGAAGGCGTAGAGGAACAGCGCGACACCCGCGCACAGCGGGCCGAACAGCTCACGCGACCAGCGCCACACGTGCCACCCGCAGAGCAACGCCAGCAGGACGGTCGGCACACGCGCCCAGAACAGCAGGCGGTCCGCGTCGTTCGAGTAGAGAAACGACGTCCCGAACTCGAGCTGCCGCGGCGGCCTGGCGTTCCAGGCGGGCGTCGCGGTGTCGAGCTCGGGGCGCAGCAGCAGCAGCGGCAGCGCCGCCAGTTCCTTGGCCAGCGGCGGGTGCTCCGGGTTCAGCCGCAGATCTCCGGTGGTGAGGTAGCTGTAGCCCGCGGGCAGGTGGTACGTCTCGTCCGAGGACGCGTTGAACAGTCGCATTCCGGCGACGGCCTGCACGGCGAAGACCAGCAGCAGGACGACGACCGCCGCCCTTTCGAGCGGCGCGGTCTTTTCGTTGGAACGAGTCGGCATGGCGCGCCGGGCATTCTAGCCCGGGCGGCCCGGAGCCGGTCCTAGGACGCGCGGATCTTCAGCTTGAGCAGGATCATGTTCATCGCGAGAGCCAGCTTCTGCATCAGCCGCTTGTAGTCGGTGGCCTGCCCGGACACGTCGACGCCCTCCCCGGGCTCGCCGTAGAACATCGCCACCAGCCGGTCGTTGAGGTAGACCGGGAGCAGCGCGATCTGCCCGGGCACCGGAAGGTCGAGGCTGTCGTAGAACCGGCGGCAGCCCTCGTCCTGGGGCACCGGCCCGAAGTACTGAAGCGAGCCCAGCATCAGGTTGAAGATCGGCTCGGACGTCACCGACAGTCGGATCCCGGCGCGCGAGGCATCGAGCTCGATGCCCTCGGTGCGCCACACCTCGGCGCGGCCGCCCTTGACGGTGAACAGGATCGAACGGGGAATGGTCGTCGCGATGTGGTCCAGCACCACTTCGGCGATCTCGTGACGCGTCTCGGCGGCGCACAGATGTCGGGACACGGCGGCCAGCGCGTCGGGACGATCGGCCGCCGGCGGCGTCGCCGGGATCGCCGTCGCCGCGGTGCCTGCGGTTTTCCTGGAAACGGTCGCCGGTGCGCGGGCTGCCGGCGCCACGATGACGTCGGGCTCCTCCGGCTGAGCGGAGCCGGTCGAGGTGCGGTCGATGACGTCCTCCTCGAACACCAGGTCTCCGCCCGCGTGCTCGATGACCAGCTTCTCGCCGCTGGCGCGGTGATCCAGCGCGCGGCACAGCGTGATGTACCGCGTGCGGCGCGCGATGTTATAGAAGCGCTCGAGTGCCTGATACAGCCGCACCTCGGGGCAAACCCAGGCCTGGATGCGCTGACCGGTCGCGAACGAGATCTCGTCGTGTGCCCCCAGGTCCTTGGGATCGACCATGGCCAGCTGGACGACCTTCTCCTTCAGGGCGAACGGAACGACGCGGTGCTTCTCGGCGATGCTGCGCGGCATCGTCTCGATGACGTACTTGGGGATCTCGTCGAAACGATCGGGTGCGACGTACGGAACCCCGAACACCTCCTGCAGCGTGTCGCCGAGGTCCTTCTCGCTGAGATGCCCCTGCTCGATGAGGCAGGTTCCGAGCTGGCCCCCGTAGATCAGCTGGGCGTCCAGCGCCTGCTTGAGCTGGTCGGCGGTGATCAGGTCCCGACCGATCAGCCGGTCTCCGAGTCGTTTCGTTCTGGCCATCGGGCTCTCCTGTCGGCGGGGCGGCAGACCGCGACCTGTTGAACATCGGGCCCGGGAGGGCCCGGAGTCAACTCCGCCCCAAAAAGGGCGCTGGTGCTACGTTAGGGGCCTGATGAGCGATGCCACCGGACGCTTCACCGACCGCGTCGAGAGCTACGTTCGCTACCGACCGGACTACCCGACCGCCGTGCTCGGCAGGCTCGAGCAGCACGGCTGCCTGCCCGCGGAGTCGGTGGTCGCCGACGTCGGCTCGGGCACCGGCATCTTCAGCCGGCTGTTTCTCGAGGCGGGTCACCGGGTGATCGGCATCGAGCCGAATCGCGCCATGCGTGAGGCCGGCGATCGATTCCTCGCGGAGAACGGCGCCGCGTTCCGCAGCGTCGACGGGCGCGCCGAGGACACCTCTCTCGACGACGCCGAGGTCGACCTCGTCGTCGCGGCGCAGGCGTACCACTGGTTCGATCCGCAGCGCGCGCGGGCCGAGTTCCTGCGCATCTTGCGCCCGCCCGGCCGCTGCGCCCTCGTCTGGAACGAGCGACGCACCGACACGCCGTTTCTCGAGGCGTACGAAGAGCTGCTGGTGGAGTTCGGCACGGACTACGGGGTGGTGGACCATCGGCGCATCGACGACGACGCGGTCGTCGAGTTCTTCGGCCACGGCGACATCCACTGCGAGACGCTGGGCAACGTCCAGCGCCTGGACCGCGACGCGCTGCGCGGTCGCGTGCTGTCCTCTTCTTACGCTCCCGGCCCCGGACGGCCGCGTCACGAGGCGATGCTCGCCGCGCTGCAGGAACTGTTCGACGCGCACCAGGTCGACGGCCGTGTGGCCATCGACTACGACGTGCGCCTGTACGACGGAATGCTGGCCACGGCCGGCTGACGGCTGCGACCGATGCGCGAACGAGACGCCCAGATCGTGCTGCTGGTGCGGGCCTTCGAGGAGGCCGACCCGAGCGGTCGTGTGCTGCCGGACAACGCACGCGCGGCCGCGACCAGCCGCGCGCTGATGGTGACCGGCCTGCGCGACCACCGCGGCAACCTCTCGGAAGCACGCAACATCAAGAACGGCGAGACGGTCATGCGCCGTGCGCGCTTGCTGTTCGACGTCCTCGGCCGGAGTCGCCCGGCGCTGCACGGGATCCTGATGGTGGCCCGGCTCGGTTCCGGCACGTTGCCGCTCGTCGTGCTCGCCGGCCTGGGTTTCGGTCTGCTGTCGAACATCCTCGGGCCCGCCCGGCGGATCAACCTGCTGTACTTCCCGCTGGTGCTGCTGCTGGCCTGGAACCTGTTCGTCTACGTGGTCATGGTGCTGCGGCAGGTGCTCGACCTCGTGGCTCCGGCCCGCGACGGCCAGGGGTTGCGCGTCGGCGAGCTCTCCTCGCACATGGCGGGTGTCCTGCTCAAGGGCGCTGTCTGGCGCCGGCTGCACCTGTGGCGGACTGCCGGGGGCGGCGCGACCAGCGAGCGGCGCATCATCACCAAGGCCCTGCTGCGTTTCTCGGCGCTGTGGCACCGGCTGGCCACGCCGCTGCTGGCCTCGCGCGTCCGAACCACGCTGCACTTCGGCGCGATCGCGACCGTCCTGGGCGCGGTGTGCGGCATGTACCTGCGCGGACTGGTGTTCGACTACGACGTCTCCTGGCAGAGCACGCTGCTCGACGCGGAGGACGTGGGCCGGATTCTCGGAGTGCTGCTGGGGCCGGCGTCCTGGCTGCTCGGGATCGCGATCCCGGACGTCGCACCGCTGCATGGGCCGGACGGAGCGGGCGACGCCGCGCCCTGGATCCACCTGTACGCCGTGACCGTATTGCTGTTCGTGGTGCTTCCGCGGACGGCGTTCGCCCTCTACTCCGCCTGGCGCACCGTACAGCTGTCGGAGGCCGTGCCGGTGGAGCTCGGCGACGGTTACTTTCGCAGGCTGTTCGTGGAATGGCAGGGCGGCCACGGGGTGCTCGAGCTCTGGCCCTACAGCTACCACGCCCGCCCGCGTGCGTTGTACGCGGCCAAGACGTTGTTGCTGGAGTTCTTCGGCGCACGCACCGACGTCCGCGTGCACGAGGTGCTGCCCTACGGGGCGCACGCCCAGGGAATTCGTTGCGGCAAGCGCGACGCGAGCGCCGGCAGTTCCGCCAACGCCGAGCGCTACCACGTGGTCCTGTTCAACCTGGCGCAGACACCGGAGGTCGAGGTCCACGGTCGGTTCCTCGAGGATCTCAAGCTGCAGCTGGACACCGAGCGCGAGCAGCTGCTCGTGGTCGTCGACGTCGCCCTGTATCGCAACCGGATCAGCGACGGGGAACGCGTTCGCGAGCGGGCCGAGGCGTGGAACCGGCTGGCGCGGGATGCGGGCCTGGGCATCGTCGAGCTGGACCCCGAGACGCAGGTCGACGACGACGCACTGACGGTCGTCGGCGCCGCACTGTGGCCGCCGCGAACCGGAGTGGGACAGGACGAATGAGCGCGATCACGCTGAGCCTCATCTCGCACACCAACGTGGGCAAGACGACGCTGGCGCGGACGCTGCTGCGTCGCGACGTGGGCGAGATTCGCGACCAGGCTCACGTGACGCTGGAGAGCGACGTCCACGTGCTACTCGAGGCCGACGGCGACGAGATCCGGCTGTGGGACACGCCCGGCTTCGGCGACACGGCCCGCCTGTTGCGCCGCCTGCGCCGCTCGAAGGACCCCATCGGCTGGTTCCTGCACCAGATCTGGGACCGGCTGCTGGACCGGCCGCTGTTCTGCAGCCAGCAGGCCGTGCGCAACGTCCGTGAACAGGCCGACGTCGTGCTGTACCTGGTCAACGCCGCCGAGGACCCCGAGGACGCCGGCTACGTGGCGCTCGAGCTGGAGTTGCTCGGCTGGCTCGAGCGACCCGTGCTGCTGATCCTGAATCAACTCGAGGAGCGTGACGAGAAGCTCGAAGAACGCTGGCGCGACTACTGCGCGCAGTTCGCGAGCGTGCGCGACGTGCTCTCGCTGGACGCATTCTCGCGTTGCTGGGTCGAGGAAGGCATCCTGCTCGAACGCGTGGCCGCCGTCCTCGAGGGGGACGAGCACCGGCGGATGACGCGGCTCGCCGAGCACTGGAACGAGCGCAACGTCGCCGTCTTCGGCGAGGCGTGCGCCGAGCTCGGAGACTACCTGGCTCGCGCCGCGATCGACTGCGAGGTCGCGGACACGAGGGACGACGCGGACTCGCGCGGCGTCGGCGGGCTGTTGACCGAGGTACTCCGTTCGGCCACGGTCGATCGCAAGCGTTCGATCGCGACGCTCGGCGAACGACTCGACGGACGCACCGACGAGCTGATGCAACGACTGATCGTCGCGCACGGCCTGTCCGGTGCGGGCGGTCGACGCATCGAGCGCAGCCTGCAGGACTTCCAGGTGCGTCGCGGCTTTGCCTTGGGCGGTCGCAGCGGCGCACTCGCCGGCGCGGTGATCAGCGGAGCGCTGGGCGGACTCGCGGCCGACGCGCTGTCCGGCGGGCTGACGCTGGGCGGAGGGATGATCGCCGGAGGCATCCTCGGCGCGCTCGGCGGCTCGGCGCTGGCCAAGGGGATTCGCTGGGCCGGCGGCGAGACACGGCCCAGCGTGCGCTGGACACCGGAGTTCCTCGACCAGCTCGCGCGCCAGGTCGTGCTGCGCTATCTGGCCGTGGCGCACTTCGGGCGCGGACGTGGGGCCTACCGGGACCTCGCGAGACCCGAGCACTGGGAGCGCGCCGTGGACGACGCGTTCGCCGGGCACGACGCGGCGCTACAACGTTGCTGGGACCGGGCCGAGAGGGACGGAGCGTCGATAGAAACGCTGGGCGCCGAGCTCGGGCGGCTGGTGCGCGAATGCACCGTCGAGGTCCTGCGCCGGGCCTACCCCGACGCGCCGCAGCCGAGCTGACCGTTCATGCGCGCTTCGCGGCCTTGCGCTTCTTGTGCCACTCGCGTGCGAACAACTCGGCCTGCGCGATGTCGTACGGCGTCATCCGCTTGGCGAGGCGCTTGCGGCGCTTCTTGGCCCCCTCGACATCGAGGTCGTGGGCCACGTTGAACCAGAAGTGGGCCTGGATGTCCGACTGCTCGACGCCCTGCCCGTCCTCGTACATCTCGCCCAGCTTGAACAGCGCGCGCGGATAGGCTTGCTCGGCGGCGAGCCGGAAGTACTCGGCCGCGCCGGCGACGTCGACGTCCACGCCGCGGCCGTTCTGGTACAGCAGCCCGATGTTGAACTGGGCCTCGGCCACACCGTCGTCGGCCAGCGGCAGCCACAGCGACCGAGCGGTTGCGTAGTCGCCGGACTCGTAAGCCTCGAGGGCCGCCTGGAAGTCATCGGCCGCAGCCGGCACGACAAGAGCCGCGAGCAACAGGCACGCAATCGACGACCGGCGCACGGTCTACTTGGCCTGGGTCTTCTTCTCGCGCCACTCGATCGCGGGCTCCGCGGAGGCCTCGGCGACGGCCCCGTCCTCTTCCGACCGTTTCTCCAGAGCGGCCTCGAGCGAGCCCTGATAGCGGAAGAGGTCTTCCAGCGTGTTCACCGCCGTGGCGCTGCGCGCCGGCGGACGGCAATCCTGCCCGTCGGTCTTCGCCGCGTCCGGCGCCGCCCTCTCGGCGGGCTCGGTCTCGGCGGGAGTCTTCTCCGCGGTCTTCTCCGCGGGCTTCTTTTCTGCCGACTGGACGTCGGATCCGGTGGCGGCTGCCGGCATGACGACGAGCAACGCCGCAACGAGCCCCAGAACGATCGTTCGTACCCGCATCGATTTCCCCTCCTCAGAGCTTGACCGAGATGCACTGATTGTGCCCGCAAAAGGGCCCCTTGGCAAATCCGGGTGCGGTACGATGTCCGTCCCTGACCCCGCCGAGGAGGCCCCGTGAGAGTCCTGATGATTTCCCCCGGTTATCCGGGCGAGATGCCCCACTTCACGCGTGGCCTCGCGGCCATGGGCGCGCAGGTGGTCGGCCTCGGAGACCAGCCGAAGGAGGCCTTGCCGCAGGAGGTCCGCGGCGCGCTGTCGGCACACCTCTGCGTGCCCGACCTGTGGGACGAGGCGGACGTCGTCGGCCGCGTGCGACACGAGGCACGCAACGTCCGATTCGACCGCGTCGAGTGTCTGTGGGAGCCGGCGATGGTGCTCGCCGCTCGTCTGCGTGAGGCGCTCGGGGCGCCCGGCCTGTCCGTCGAGCAGACCGTGCCCTTCCGCGACAAGGAACAGATGAAGCAGGTGCTCGACGCGGCCGGGATCCGCACGCCGCGACATGCCCGAGCGTCCTCGGCCGACCAGGTGCGGCAATTCGCCGAAGCGATCGGTTTTCCCGTGATCGTCAAGCCGATCGCCGGCGCCGGATCGACGGACACGTACCGCATCAACTCACGGGACGAGCTCGAGGGCGTGATCCCCGCCCTGCGCCACGTGCAACAGGTCAGCGTCGAGGAGTTCATCGACGGCGACGAGTTCACCTTCGACACGATCTGCTCCGGCGGCCGGATCCTGTACGAGAACGTTGCGTTCTACAAGCCGCGACCGATCGAGGAGAAGAAGCACGAGTGGGTCAGTCCGACGTCGATCTGCCTGCGCGATCTCGATCAGCCGGAGCTACAGGACGGCAGGCGCATGGGCCGCGCGGTGCTCGAGGCGATGGGCTTCGAGACCGGCTTCAGCCACATGGAGTGGTACCGCAAGTGGGACGGCGAGGTCGTGTTCGGCGAGATCGGCGCGCGGCCGCCGGGCGCCTACATGGTGCAGGCGATGAACTACGCC
The DNA here is from genome assembly GCA_024226515.1 of bacterium. Classification (GTDB taxonomy): domain Bacteria; phylum Acidobacteriota; class Polarisedimenticolia; order Polarisedimenticolales; family Polarisedimenticolaceae; genus JAAELQ01. Next base: position 114,672 of record JAAELQ010000116.1, on the reverse strand, counting down.
TCGGACATCGACCTGTTCGGCGGGTGGGCCGAGGCGGTGTGCCACGGCCGCTTCTCGCAACCGATCCGGCGCATGTACAACTCCGCCATCGTATGCAAGCGCGCCCGCGGAGCGGGACGGATCCAGCGCGTCGTCGGCCTCGATCGACTCATGGCCGAGCACCGCGCTCACATCCCCGCGATGGACATCCTGCCGATCGGCAGCCCGCGGCGCGACTGGCAGCGCACGGCGCTGTCGGACGGCTGGTTCATCGTCCGGCACCCCGAGTTCCAGGCCACGCTGAACATCGCGCAGCAGGTGGCCCACGACGTACAGATCTACGCAGGTTAGATGTGCGGGGTCAGACTGTGCATTGTGCATTCTCGGCGTTCCAAGGGGCACCGATGGGAGAATGCACAATGCACAGTCTGACCCCGATCCTCATAGACCGTTGAAGATGCCCACGATGTCGTTGTAGGTCACGAACAGGAACAGGGCGCCGATCAGCACCAGGCCGGCCAGCGTCGTCGCGTTCTGCACCGCGACCGGGACCGGGCGGCCACGCACCTGCTCGAACAGCAGGAACAGGAACTGTCCGCCGTCGACGATGGGCAGCGGCAGGAAGTTCACGACCGCCAGGTTGACGCTGATCAACGCCAGCAGGAACAGGAACTCCATCAGGCCCTTCTCGGCGACGATCGTGCCGACGTGCACGATACCCACCGGGCCCTTGAGCTGCGCGATGTCGATCGTGCCCTGGAACGTGCGCACGATCGTCAGATAGGTCGTCAACACCCAGCGTCGCGTCTCGCCGACGCCCATGCCGATCGCGGCCAGCGGTTGCTCGGCCTGCAACACGTACTGCTCGGGGCGGAACAGGCCCATACCGACGTTGGCCGTCCAGCGCAGGCCGTGCAGGCGGTCGAGGTCCTCGCCGGTCAACGACCAGGCGACCGTGCTCGGCGTCTCGTCGTCGGCGGCCAGGACCGAGAGCGTCACGGAGGTGCCCGGCAGACCGGAGCGCTGAGCCTCGGCCGTCGCGTCGAGCAACGCGGCGCGCAGCTCGGCGAAATCGGCGACCGGCTCGTCTCCCACGCTGACGATGCGCATCCCCGGCTGGTCGAACAGCGCGTGCGCCGCGGGGACGCGGGCATCGGCCTCGCCCGAGATGTCGTGGATCTCCGCCGGGGTGCGCGCCAGCAGCAGGCTGTCGGCCGACGTGTCGTCCGGCGTGAACCCGATGCGGCCCTCGTCCGAGACGCTGGCCAGCAGCTCGACGCGCTCGTACCCCTCACCGTCCTGCTCTCGGCGCAGGACGACGACGTCGATGAACTTGCCCGTGCGGTCGCGAATCGCGGCGACGCCCTCGGGAATGCTCGGGAACTCCCTCGTCCCGATCAGAGCGACGATATCGCCCTCGATCAGGCCCTGCGCCGCACCACGCTCGTTCGTGTCGCCGACGATCATCACCGGCGTCAACCCGAGCAGGTGCTTGAACAGCGCAAACTGCGTCTTGTCCCAGCGGATCAGCCCGGTCTGGTACTCCGGCACCGGCTCGATCGACACGACCGCGCGCTCCGCGCCGTCCGAGAACTCGGCCTCGATCGGCTCGCCGGCCGAGCGTCGGATCGCGTGCAACATCGCTCCGGGCTCGCGCACGTCGGTGTCGCCGGCGACGCGGACGAGCTGCATCCCGGGCGCGACGTCGTCCCAGCCGAGTGTCGCGTAACTCTCGGCGAGCATGTCGGCCTGCTCTTCGTTCTCGGCCTCGAACAGCACCGGCGAACGTGCCGGACGCACGCCGATGCCGCGCATCGGGATGACCAGACTGGCCTCGGGGACGATCTCGAACTCGAGCGGCGCGGCGACGCCGTCGCGCTCGACCGTCAAGTGCACCGGCGTGCCACGCTTGGCCATGGCCGAGGCCAGGATCAGGTCCTGGAACGAGAGAGCGGTGCGGCCGTCGATCTCGAGCACGCGGTCGCCGGCCAGCAGACCCGGCTCGGTGACGCCCAGCTCGCCGGCGTTCAACGCCTGGGCGGTCGACGCCGGGAATCCCGGATAGGGCTCGCCGACCCACGGCGGCTCGGTCTCGCGCCCCGCCATGAACACGGCCACGAACAGCAACGCCCCGAGGATCAGGTTGGCGATGACGCCGGCCGAGATGACGACCATGCGCTTCCACACGACGCAGTTCTGGTAGCTGTCGGGCTCGTCGCTGACCGCCTCGGGGTTGATGTCTTCCTGACCCAGCATCTTCACGTAGCCGCCGAACAACACGGCGTTGAGCCGATACTCGGTCGGGCTGATCGACGTGTCGCCGGGGTTCGCCGCGTGGAGCTTCTCGTACTCTCGTTCACTGCTTCCCGGGCGCCAGCCCATACCCTTGCGCCAGGAGAACAGCGCGGGGCCGAAGCCGATGGCGAACGCCAGCACCCGGATGCCGGCCCAGCGGGCGGCAAGAAAGTGACCCAGCTCGTGGATGCAGATGATCAACGAGAAGGCAAGCAGAACACCGATGACCAGCAGTGAAATCATTGTGCGGGGGCCCGTCCTCGAGAAGCTTTACGATCTGTCTTGAATAATGTTATCCGAAGGCCCCGGAGGCGCCAGAACCGGCGCGGGAGGCCGGATCAGCGCAGTTTCTGCAGCCGCTGCATGAACGAGCCCATCGATTCCCCCAGATCGTAGAAATCCAGGAAGGTGTCGATCTCCGATGAGGCCACGGGGACCTCGGCGACCTCGGCCCATTTGATGAACGGCACGAGGAACGGCGCGGCGTTCTCCAGCTCCAGCCGCAGGAGCTGGGCGGTCACGCCACCCTGGGTCAGAAAACCCGTGTTCTCGTAGATCTCGAGCACCGCGGACACGGAATAGTCGATCTGCCGCAGCTCGACCTCCCAGCCGTGTCCCGTCCGCTCCAGGATCGCGTACTGGGCGCGCCGATCGCGGTTGAACGGCAGACCGACGGCGCCGACGTTGACGACCAGGCCGTTGCGCAGCCGCCGGACCAACGGCCGGTGCGTGTGAGCGCAGACCAGCACCTCGCCCTCGACATGGTCCACGTGGTGCTCCAGCTCGTCGTCGTCGGACCACGGTCCGAGCCCCTCCATGTTCGAGCGCGGGCTGCCGTGGACCAGGCAGACCTCCGGGTCGGATTCCGCCGTGAGGGCGAACGGAAGTGCGGCGATATAGGCCACGTCCTCGTCGCTCAGCTCGGCCGCCATCCAGCGCGAGGCGGCCCACTCTTCCTGGTGCAACCAGGCCTTCGGAACATCCTCCTTACGGAAGCCGAGCAGGTAGTCCTCGTGGTTGCCGCGCACGCCGCGGTAGCCCGTGGCGCGGATGCGGCGCACGACCTCGCTGCCCTGCGGCCCGCGGCCGACGAGATCGCCGCCGACGAGGATCTCGTCGACACCCGCCCCTGCGAGGTCCGCGAGGGCCGCTTCGAGGGCCGGCACGTTTCCGTGCACGTCGGAGATGACGGCGATACGGGGCATGAACGAATGGTAGCGCTTGACAGATCAGACAAGTCGTCTTACTATTACCCAGACAACGCGTCTGAGACGTCTCTCCGTGGAGCACGCCGTGACGACCGAACCGCTGAAAGTCACCGACGCCGAACTCTCCGTGCTGAAGCTCCTGTGGGATCGGGGCCCAGCCACGATCCGCGAGCTGACCGACCGGCTCTACCCCGGCGGCGGTACGTCGCATTACGCGACCGTGCAGAAGCTGCTCGAGCGGTTGGCCGGCAAGGGCTGCGTCGAGCGCAAGCCGCAGGGCCGCAGCAACGTCTACAACGCCGCCGTGGACCGGCAGGTGTTGATCCGAGACCGACTGCGCGAGACGGCCGACAAGCTGTGCGAGGGGTCGCTGACCCCGCTGCTGACGCACCTGGTCGGCGCGACCAACCTGGCGCCCGAGGAGATCGCGATGTTGCGTCGCCTCGTGGACGAGCAGTCGCCCGAGGATGACGGGGGTGGAGCATGAGCCCGGTCGTCGACGTGCTGCTGCTGAACGCCTGCATCGTGGTCGCCCTTGCAGCCGGCGTCGCGCTGGTCGCGCGCTTCGTCAAGCGCCCCTCGGTGGTGCACGCGCTGTGGGTCGTCGTGCTGTTGAAGCTGATGACGCCGCCGCTGCTGGAGGTGGCGACCGTGCCGCGGCCGACCGTGCCTGCCGCGATCGTACCCGCCACGACGGGGGCCGCCGCGCCGGTGAACCTCTTCGCGGTCGAGGCGGGGTCCTTTGAACGAAATACCCCGGCCGCGCGTGGCGCGGACACGAGCGCGTCCTCGCGCCGGAGCATCCCGTGGCTGACGGCGATCTGGATCTCCGGCGCCCTGTTGCTGGCCGGTCTGGTCGCGTTTCGTGCAGCGCGCTTCGGTCGGCTCGCGCGCCTCACGTCGGCTCCGCCCGAGACGTTGAGACGTGAGTACGAAACCGCCGCGCGCGGCGTCGGGCTCGCCTCGCCGCCCGATCTGCGCCTCGTCGGCGGGCGCGTTCCGCCGATGGTCTGGGGCCGTCCCGGCCGCTGCGAGATCCTCCTGCCCGAGCACCTGCTCGACGAGCTCGAGAGCGACGAGCGCATCGCCTTGCTGGCGCACGAGCTGGCCCACGTGCGACGCCGCGACCACTGGGTGCGCGTGGTGGAGCTGGCGGCCGGCATCCTGTTCTGGTGGCACCCGGTCGTGTGGTGGGTGCGCCGTAATCTACGCCTCGCCGAAGAGCAGGCCTGCGACGCCCTCGTCGTCGAGGCCCTGCCCGAAAAGTCCAAGTCCTACGCGAGGGGTCTGGTGAAGACCCTCGAGTTCCTGTCCCGCGGCTCGACGCCGGTTTCCGGTCTGGCGACCGGCGCCGGCGAGACTCGCCGGATCGAAGAGAGGTTGACCATGATCGTCAAGCGCGACATCCCCCGCTCCGCCACCGCTTCCCAGAGAATCGCGATCGCCGTGCTGGCGCTCGGTGCGTTGGTCGTCTTCCCGACCTGGTCCGAACGCGCGGAGGCCGTCCCGTCCGAAGATCAGCAACAGGAGCTCAGCGAACTGCGGCGCCAGCGGCTGATGCTCGAAAAGGACCTGCGCGAGGTCGATCTGAAGGTGCGCGACCTCGAGCTGGCGCTGGACGACGAGCGCGCCGGGGCGGAGGTGGACCGGCGCCTCGCACACGCGGAACGTCTGCAACTCGACGGGCGAGCCGCCGAGGCCGACGAGCTGCGCCGGGAGGCGGAGGCCCTTCGCGCCGAGATGCTGAGTCGGCGGGAGATGGTCGAACAGGAGTTGCACGGTTCCACCGACCTGCAACGACTCGAGCTCGGCCTGGCCGAAAAGCACATCGAGCTGGAGGAAGCCGAACGGGCCGGCGATACCGCCGCGATGGACCGGCTGCGCGACGAGGTCGCGTTGATCCAGGAACAGTTCACCGCAGTGTCGCACGAGTTCCAGCAGCAACAGCACACACTCGCCGCGCGCGAGTACCAGCGCCACCTGGCCATGCTGGAGCTCGAGCTCGGCAAGCAGCAGCAGACCTCCGCGCTGGACGCGTACGAGGCTGCGCGCCTCGCGGCAGAGCTGGAGCAGATCCAGGCCGAGGCCGAACTGCACGAGCGCAGCCGCGTGGCCAACGAGATCGAGCGCCGCATGGAGCTGCTGATGCAGAAACGCGACAACGCACGAGCCGAGGGCGACGACCGGGTGGCCGCCGAGATCGAGAAACAGCTTCGCGAACTCGACCGGTCCGCTCGTCGGCAGGAGATGGAGATCCTGCGTGGCCACGCCGAGGACCTCGAGCGAGAGATCCGCAGGCTGAAGCACGAGCTGGATCAGCCCGGGACGACTCGCTGACCTCGCTGCAGCGCCGCCTCGATGATCTGGCGCGTGAAGCCCTCGTGCCCGGCCGGGTCGTGGCGCAGGCAAAGGTCGGCGCTACCGGGGTCGGTGGCCGGGTAGTACACGCCGCAATTGGGGTTGATCTCCAGCATGAACAGCGTCCCCTCGCGGTCGACGCGAATATCGCAACGGCCGAAGCTCGCACCGCTCAAACCGACGAAGAACCGCGCCGAGACGTCGCGTAGCCTCGCGTCGAGCTCCGCGTCGGTCACGGGTACGCAGAACATCTCGTCGTACTCGACCCACTTCAGGTCCGAGTGCTTGAAGCTCTCTCCCTCGGGAAAGCGATACTGCACCGGCTGGTAGGTCGTCGGCCGTGCGGGGTCGCACGGATTCTCCGCGACGAGCACCGTGCACTCGAGACCGTCGACGTATTCCTCGATCAACGCGGCCCCGTGGCGCGACATGATCTTGCGCGCCTGCCGCTGCAATCCGGCCGGCGTCCGGACCCGCGAAGCTCGGCTCAGGTCCACGCTGGCGTAGCTGCTGTGGTGCTTGACGAACAGCGGGAAGGTGAGCTTGCCGGCGGCGCGCTTGACGTCCGACTGCGTGCGGGCGAGAACCCACGCCGGCGTCGGAATCCCGGCCTCGAGACAGACCTCCTTCATTCGCTCGCGCGACGGCTCGTAGAACTCCGAGGTCGCTCCCGTGAACGGAACACCGAGCCGTTCCAGCGTCTCGACGACCTCGATGCCGGGGCGATCCTCGTCCGCGGCCCCGTCGCACAGGTTGAAGAACAGGTCGTACCCCTCCGCGACCCTCGCCGTCACTTGCGCGACCGAGGTCTTCTTCTCGAGCGTCTCGACTTGCCACTCCGCCGCCGGGTAGAACGGCCGCGGGTCGCACGGCCAATCGTCCTCGGGAAACGGGTCCGCGTCGAGATACTGGGTCGTCAACAGACAGATGCGCATGAAGCCCCCGCGGTGCGGTCGCACCTCGACATGGTACTGCGACCTACGCCGCAGAACGGACCCGGCGCACGACCCGGGCCACGGGCCAGGCCAGGCCGGCGGTGAGCAGGGTCGCCGCGACGATCAGCGTGCCGCCGCCCGGCAGGTCGACTCCGAACGCAGCGGAGGCGGCGCGCATCACGTTGAGCAGACCGAGCAGCGTCGTCAGCGCCACGACGACGACGAGCAGCGTGTTGGACAGCGGGCCGTTCAACGCATGCGCACCGACGAGGCGCCGATCGTTGACCGCGACCAGCAGAAACACGGCGACCAGCGGCAACAGAATGCCGTTCAACGCCTGGGCCACGAGGATCACGGGGACCGGTCGGATGCCGGACAGTCCGAAGCCGATCCCGACGCCGAGCACCGCGATCCACACGGCGCGAAAGCGCAGTCCGGTCGGGCGCCACTCGGCTTCGTCCTCGTTCGCGAACAGGCCACGCGCGGTGATCGCGGCAGCCAGCGGCGCGGTCACCGCGGACGAGAGTCCGGCCGCGAACAGGCCCGCCGCGAACAGCCGACGCATCCCGCCACCGAGTCGAGACTCCAGCACGTCACCCAGCGCTCCGAGCTCGAGCGGTGCGCTGACCGCCGTGCCGACGACGACGATCCCCATCGAGATCAACCCGCCGAGGCCCACCGCGACGGCCAGGCCGAAACGCAGCTCGGGCAACGACTGCCCGCGCGCGATCCCCGAGCCGAGGAACAGGTTGTACGGCACGACCGTCGTCCCGATCAGTCCGAGCACCAGCAGCCCCGAGCCGCCGGGCAGCGTCGGCACGAACAATCCCCGCACCACGTCCCCCGCCGACGCGCCGACGCGCCACGCGGTGAGCAGGAACGCGATCCCCATCAGTGCGACCAGCAACGCCAGCAGGCGCGCCACGGTCTTCGGTGCTCCGAGCGTGAGCAGCATGCCGGCGAGCAACGCGGTGGCCACGGTCAGCGCCGCGGGTGACAGCTCGAGACCGAGCGCGGCCCCGACCACCGCGCCGAGGATGTTCCCCGCCTCGTACGCCGCACAGCCGACGAGGATCGCCCCGACGACGACGAACAGCACCAGCGCTCCGACGGAAGTCCCGCGATGGCGCTCGCGCAGCGCCTGGGCCAGGTCCAGGCCCGAGCCGATCGTCAGCCGCGCCGCGGCCTCCTGCAGCACGATGCAGGCGACGGTCGAGAACGCCAGCGCCCACAGCAGACTCAGACCGTGACCGGCGCCGGCCGACGCCGCGGTAGTGACGGTGCCGGGGCCGATGAACGCGGCGGCGATCACCGACCAGAAGATCACGCTGAGCAGTCGACGCATCGTGCGGATCTTACATTGCGGAAGAGGAGCCCGCGCATTCGACACGCGGCGCGTTGATCGAGCGCGAGACCCCGCGTACGCTTACGGGGTCTTCCGAGTCCTGTTGCGCAACAGACTCCCATCCGGACGGTCAGGGGAATGCGCGTCTGCCGCCGGATAGAGAGAGTTCATGTGCGCGCAAGAGGAGGGGAGATTCATGAAGATCTACAGATTCGCACTGCTCGGCTGTTGTCTACTGGCCATCGCATCCTGGTCGTTCGCCGACCAAGCACGAGCACCGATCGCGGAGCCCGACGAGGAGATCGATGCTCCGCGCATGTCCGACGAGTGCCTCTTCAGCAATACCGAGACGGGCGAACGGCGCGTCGAGAGCGAGTGCACGATGCGCATGGACGACGCTCAGGTCAAGCTGTGGTATGAAGCGAATCCGGAGCTGAAACAGGACGAAGTGCAGCAACGGCATGCCCACATCCAGGCAGGATTGTCCGATTGCTGCGAGGGCATGTACGACTGGTGTACCGCGCCCTCCTGGGGCGGGTGCGGGGTCGCCTGTCGCGACACCGGTCCGAACAGCTGCTGGGCTCGGTGCCTGTTCTGCGGCTGATCGACTGACAACCGGGGCGCGCGGCATGTGGCGGGCCGCGCGCCTCGTCAACGCCCCGCGGCCTCGAGTTGTCTCACTCGCCGATCGTGAACCGCTCCCCCCTTGTGGATTACCAGCGGGACGCCGGTCAGCCCCAGGTGCCGATCGGTGGACCAGCAGCTGCGGATCTTCCGCGCCTGCATCACGTGCAGGCCGACGGCATCGGCGAGCGTCATGCGCTGATCGGGAAAGCGGCGAAGCAGCTCCGTCGCGGCGCCTTGCTCGCGCCGCCCGATGGAGATCGTGCGCAACGGCTTCATCGCCTCGATCATCGCCAGAAACCGAAGTCCACGCGTCGAGTCGAAGCGTCTCGCGAACCACGCGTGCCCCTCACCGACCACCAGCGCCGTCGTAATCAGCACCGGCGGATCGGAGAACAGCCGGCGGAACAACGCGTGGTGCGTGTCCGAACGATCACACAACGCGATCAACGCGGAGGTGTCGACGTAGGCTTCACTCTTGCCGGCCATAGACGACCTCGTCGATGTTGCGACTCGCGTCCGGGTCACCGGACTCGACCATCCCGGCATAGCTCATCCAGGGTTTGGACTCGTCGACGGGCAGCGCGGCGCGCAGCGAACGCCGCAACAACTCCGCCATCGATATTCCGAGGCGCTTGGCCTCCAGCTTCGCCGCGTCGTACTCCTCCGGCGACAGGCTGATCTGGGTCCGAATCATGATGATAACAATATACTCTTTATTGTTATCATAGACAATATCGGTCCCGAAGCGACCACTGGCCTCTTGCCCGCGTTCCCTCTCGTCGCGTATAACCGGCGCAACCAGATCAAGACGGGGGCAACATGCACCGACACCGTCTCGGGATTCCTCTCCGGCTCGCTCTCGTGTCGCTCATGGCGTTCTGGGCCGGTCCCTCCCACTCCGCGACCGAGGCCCGAAACGATGCGCCGGGGGGCCGAGGCGCCGACGCGACCGCGAAACCCACCGGATCGCGGCAAGACAACGATGCTCCGCGACGAAGCTCGGTCTACGCGCGCAGCAACCATGTGTGGCCCCACGAGTCGGGTCCGTTCTACGGCACCGTTCCCCGTCGGGACCGACGGGCGCCGGGGGTGGTGCACACGATCGTCGGATCGTTCGACCTGACGGCGGGCGCGCTCGCGCTGCCGCTCGAGTTGACGACGACCGAGCGGTCGATCGGCGACGAGCTCCGGTACTTCATCGTGCAGATGGATCCCGCGTCGATCCGGGCCGGGCTTCGAGCGGACCTCGTGCGCGAGCTGACCGAGGCGGGCGGCACGGTCGTGAGGCCGCTCCCGGTCTCCGCGACGATCGTGCGGCTGAACGCCGCAGCCCTCGACGCGGTCGAACGCGGCGCCGGCGTGACGGCGGTCGAGCCGTACCACCCCGCGCTGAAGCTCGATCCGTCGATCGGCAGGACTCCCCTGCTCGACCCGTTCAAGGCGCTGTCCGAGACCTACGAGCTGGAAGTGTTGCTGCACCGTGGAGAGTCCACGGATTCGGTGGTCGACGCGATCGTCGCGCTGGAGGGGAAGATCCTGCGCGACTACGGCGACACGCTGATCGTGACGTTGCACCGCGACCGGCTGCCCGAGCTGGCGCGACTCGAACCCGTCGCGCAGGTGTTCGAGAGCCTCCCGGTCTCGCCGACGGGCGAGGAGACGACCGTCGCCATGCAGACCGGCACGTGGAACGGCGGCAACATGCCGTACCACGACCGCGGCATTGACGGCGGCGGCGAGGGCGATGCGAACTGCGTGGCCTGCCCCGGCACGGCGCAGGTGATGATGCTGCTCGACACCGGCATCCAGCTCGACGCCGCGGACCTGTCGGACACGGCGACCGAGCCGGGCGTGGCCGGAACCGACGTCGACAACGCCGCCCCCGACGACGTACACCGCAAGGTCCTGCTGCACGAGACCACGCACCAGTTCGGCGGCCTCGGCGATCTGCTCGGCTGCGACGCGCCGACACAGGGTGGATTCACGCACGGCCACGTCGTGGCCGCCACGGCTGCCGGATGGGCGACGGAGGATCTTCCGGACTTCTACTGCGACTCGCCCCCGTGCCAGGGATTCGTGCACCGCGACCCCGACGGCGCGGGAACGGAAACATGGAAGGCCGACGGCGTGGCGAAGAAAGCCAGGCTGGTCGTTTACGACGGGCAGAGCACGCCACCGGCCGTATCGTGCTTCGACCCACTGCTGGACACGGTGACCCCGGGCGACCTGTACAGCCCCCCCTTCGGGGGATCCCTGGGAGAGTCGCACTTCGAAGGCGCTCGAATCGTGAACTTCTCGTGGGGTAGTCCGGCCAACGTCTACAACGTGAACTCGTTCGACATCGACAACTTTCTGTTCGACGAGCGGGACGCGATGGTGTTCGTCTCGGCGGGCAACTCCGGCGACGACGCGGACGATGACGGCGTCCCCGACGAAGGCTCGATCCACAGCCCGGCCACGACGAAGAACGGTCTGGCCATCGGCGCCTCCGGGACGGTCAATCCGCTGGCCGGCGTGGGCGACGTCGAGAGTCGGGCCTCGTTCTCCAGCATCGGCCCCGCCCCCGGCAACCGCATCGCACCGCAGCTGATGGCGCCGGGGACCGATTTCGGCGAGGAGAACCTGGGCATCGACGGCGAGTTCGTCTGCCGCTCGCACGACAACGACCAGGAAGCGCCGGTGCTGTGCGACCTCTCCTCGGGATTCAGCGGCACCAGCGTCGCCTCCGCGGCAGCCGCCGGCGCGGGCGCCCTCGTGCGCGACTACTTCGCGCAGGGCTTCTACCCCGACGGGACGTCGTCCAACCCGGCCAACGCGGACGACCTCGAGCCGAACATCTCAGGCGCCCTGCTCAAGGCGATCCTGGTGAGCTCGGCGAACTTCATGAACGGGCCGGTGTCTTTCTCCGACGACGACCTGACGATCGACTATCGCTTCAACAACGAGCAAGGCTACGGCGCGATCCAGCTCGACAACGTGCTGAAGCTGGACTCGCACGCCGCGAGTCCCACCGGGCTGATCGTCGTCGACGGGGGCATCTCCGGGAGCCCACTGGATCTCATCGGCATGGACGGCGTGATCGATACGGTCACCGGCGAGACCGACAGCGGCACGTTCGTCGTGACCGACCCGAGCCAGGAGCTGCGCGTGTCGCTGGCCTGGATCGAGGACTCCGACGCCAACCTGCTCACCGATCTCGACCTGGTGCTGACCTCCCCGCTGGGCAAGGCGTATTTCGGCAACTACTTCACCGACGACGACGACCGCGACGGCACGATCGACACCTTCACCGAGGACTGCCCGGACTTCGACGGTCAGATCGGCAGCACCACGCCCGACTCCAGCGAGTGGAGTCTGCCCGTCTGCCTCCGCCAGAACGCGACGGTGTCGCCCCACGACACCGAGAACCCGACCGAGGCGATCTTCCTCACGCCCGACCTCGACGGCGACAACGACGACCCGATCGTCCCCGACCCGGACCCGTTCGACGATTCGCAGATCGAGACCGGCACGTGGACCGTCCAGGTGACCGCAGCGGGCGGCGGCTTCGACCCGGCCCAGCGCTACGCGCTCGTCGTGTCGGGCGGCGTCGGTTTCCAGTCGTCGGCCCTGCTGGACAAGACGGCCTACGTCTGCAACGACAGCGCGACGATCACGATCCACGAGTTTGCCGAGGTCGTGGACCTGCCCGGAGGGTTGACGACGAACGAGATCTCCGGTCGCGTGACCGTGGAGGTCTACGAGGGAGAGACGCTGGTCGACGAGGAGACGGGGATCCAGTTCTCCCAGCCGGACCCGGCGGTGTTGACGTTCGTCTCGGACGAAATGCTGCTCGCGGCCACCGGCCGCGTGTTCGGTAACTCGCGGCTCGACGTGCGCACGGGCGACACGATCCGCGCGATCTACCGCGACGAGACCGACGACGTGCCCGATCCGAACAAGCTGCGCGTCAGCAGCGGCAGCGTCGACTGTCGCGCCCGGATCGAGGTCGACTCGATCGCCTTCGCCCAATTCGGACGGGACACGAACTTCCGCGTCGACGGCGGCTGCGAGACCAGCGACCGCGGGCTTCGCGAGTTCGGCTTCCCGGATCGGTACATGGACGCGGGCGAGCAGCTCCAGCTCCTGTTCGGACTCTCCTCCAGAGAGACGATCGATCTCGAGCAGGTCGAGATCGCGCTGCGCTGCGTCGAGGTCGACGACGCCGCTGCGGACGCCGACTGCTCTCCCGGGGATGCGACACGACCGGGCTGCACCGACTCGTTGCGCGAGGGGCACACGCCCTGTCCGGGCTACATGACGATCCTCAACTCGCCCGTGATCGTCGGTCGGCTTCCCGCCGGCGCGGCGGTCTCCGCGAGCTTCGCGATCCAGATGGCCTCGTCGATCGCCGGCGAGCCGCAGGTCGAGCTGGTGTTCGAGGTGACGGCGCCGGTCGCCGGCAAGAGCGCCGAGGCGGTCGGGGTCTCGCGCCAGACGCTCGACGTCGACGAGGACTCGGTGCTGTACAGCACGGACTTCCCGACGGGCGGCGTCGAGTTCCACGACATCAACGAGAACGAGTCGATCGAGGACCCGACGACCGACATCGACGACGTCGACAGAGACTACCGCTTCGAGACGCGAGTCTACGGCGACCTGACGGCGGGCGGCACGAAGAACCTGCAGCTCGGGGCGCCGTGGAACTTCGACCTGGACGACGGCAATTTCAAGGTCGGCCTCGCCGCTCCCACCGACGAGGCGACGATCTTCGACACGATCGCGCAGTGGGGCGAGGACAAGAACTTCAACGGTCTCAACGACGGTCGATGCAACCCCCCGTTTCAGGACGTGGCGTGCACCCACACCATCGACTGTCTGCTGGCCGGGGCCCAGACCTGTCATTCGATCGAAGACCGCGACCCGGTCAACGGCGCTCTGGACCTCAACTGGTCCACGCTCGGTGGCTGCGGCTGGCAGAGCAAGGAGACCGGCCAGTCCACGGGTGGCGTCTGGCACACGGGGCGCATCGGCCCCACCAGCGCCGGCGCGTGCTTCGTGCAGGGCGCGAGCTTCGGCCAGTGCCAGGGGTTCGAGACCGTCTCCGGCTCCACGGGCCAGCGTGTGTGGTTCGAGCTGCTCGAGACGCCCGTGATCCAGAAGGTGGGCGGCGACGCCGCGACGGTCGAGATCCTGAACTGGGCCTGGAACCAGCAGATCGACCTGCCGGACACCAATGTCCTGTGGACCTGGGAGTTCGACACCGACACCGATCGTCTCGAGCCGGTCGACACGCGAGCCGATCGCACCACGCTGAACTTCGGAACCGGACCGTACGGCGCGGTGACCGACGAAGGCGATCCCGACTCGACGAACGGCTTCTCCCTGTTCGCGCCGCTCACCAGCGGGTTCAGCACGAACGGCACGCTGGGTGGCAACCGTGTCGGCGACACCGGCTGCTTCTTCGCGTCTCCCGGCACGGTACCGCGACCGGAGCTCGCGGGATTGGCGCGCCCCCTGGACAACGACCTCGCGGACAGCTACTGCGCCGACGACGTCAACGTGCTTTGCCCGAACGGTGTGCCGGACTGCACCGCAGCCGGCCTCACGGGGCCGTGCGTGCAGGACAACGCGCTGATCGACGAGTACGTCCAGGCCAACGGTCCGATTCGCAACATGGATATCCGTGCGTTCGACGGACCGGACATGCGCTTCTCGAACCTCGAGGACCGGTTCGGCGAGACCGGAGACACATTTGTCGCGGCGCTGGGCATGGTCAACCTCGAGAAGGTATCTGCGGTCAATCCGGATCCGCAGACGGGGTTCGGCGTCGCGGTGGACGACATGGTCATCGAGTGGCGGGAGTATCAGCTCGTGACGGACTCGACCGACTGCGCGATCTATGGCCAGTGCGCCGCCGTGGCGATCGAGCAGAACAACCTCTACGAGGGCAGCGCGTCGCTCACGATCACGGTTCTCGACGCCTCGCACGACGGCGACACCGACTGCGATCTGAACGGAACCGGAGACGGGACCGACAACTGCGACGCGGACCCCGAACGCGAGATCGTCGTCGAGGCGGTCGCGGACGACGATCCGTCACCCGAGCGCATCCTGCTCGACGAGACGTCGGTCGGTTCCGGCGTGTATCGAGGCGCGATTCCCCTCTCCACTTCTCACCAAGGACCCGGGGTTCTCTTCGCGCGAGCCGCAGGACCGGACAACCCCACGATCACCGTGACCTATCGAGACAACGACGACGGCACCGGCTCGCAGTGTCGCAACCACGTCGATCCGGCGGCGCGGGGCGACGTGCAGGCGTCGACCATGCTGATCGTCGAGAAGGGCGACCTCGTCGTCACCGGCACGCGGCTGACGGACAACGGGGACAACGACGGCTGGGCCGACACGAACGAGACGGTCGACGCGCGGATCAACGTCAGCAACCGGAGCGGCGGCCCATTGACCGGCTGTACCGCCTGGCTGGTCACGAACGACCCGAAGATCGACTGCATCCTCGACACCTTTCTCAGCATCGGGGACCTCGACCCGGACGAGGAGCGGCTGACCGCCGAGGCGTTCCGGTTCCACGTCGCGGAGTCGGCGGACCGGGCGAACGCCGGGTTCGACGACCTCGGCCCGTTCGTTGCGGAGTTCGACGTGATGCTGCAGTGCGACCAGTTCGGCGCCGGCACGACGCCGCAGGGCTTCACGCTCAATCTGGATCTCGACGCCGCGGGCGGCAGCGGTCCGACGGACTACTTCGAGGGGTTCGCCGTCCCCAGCGGACTGGGCTCGTTCACCACGATGAATCTCGACTTCGCGTTCCACTCCGGCGATCCCTTCGTCAACTCCGAAGGCTATCGCTGCCAGTACAGCGACCCGGACTGGGTCGGCTCGAACTCATACGGGATCATCTCCGATTGCTACGTCGGCGCAACGCCGGCGCAGGCCGATGCCTACTTCTGGCAGCTCCACCGGACGACCGACATTGACGGCGGCAAGGCGTTCGAGGGAATACAGTCGCTGTACATGGGTATCTTCGGCCCGACGGCCGACGAGCACACGACACCGATGGCCAATCTCGAGGCGGTGGGATCCGCTTTTCCGATCAACCTCGGCTGGGACGGGGTGGTACCGCAGCTGAGCTTCATGCATCAGGTCAGCTTCATGGACGAACGAACGATCTCCAACGTGACTCCGGGCGAGGCCGCCGACCGCGGTGTGGTCCAGATCCAGCTCGCTGACGAAAACGGATCGGCGGTCGGCGACTGGATCAAGCTCGAGCCGCACAAGAATCTCTACGACCAGCAGGGCACGGACGACTACCCCAACTGCCTGTTCGATCCGATCGACGACGGCAACACCGAGGACGACTTCTTCGCCCCCGAGGATCCCGCGCGACGACTCGGACCGTCGTCCACTTGCTACCCGGCGTTCTCCTTCGTCAACCTGGGCGAGACCTTCGCCCCGTTCTCGGCAGCAAACGTGGGCAACGCGGAGGGTCCCGGGCTTCCGGGGAGTCTCGGTACCGGAACGTGGGTCGAGTCCCGCTTCGACCTCGGGCCGTATCGAGGCCGACGCATCCGCCTGCGTTTTCTCAACACGGCCATCAAGGCCGGCACGGTGGAGAGCTGGGAGCAGCTCTTCGGCACCAACCCCGACCCCGCGGACGACGGCTGGTGGATCGACAACGTGCTGATCACCGACGTGTTGACCGGCCACGCGACGCTGTCTGTCGACAGCAAGGACAACTCCGGCCTGGCGGCCTGCGGGCAAGTCTGTGACGCGGTCACGGCCGACCTCCAGCTCGATCCCGCACCGAGCGTCGCTCCGGGGCACCCGGTCGAGCTCGACGCCTCCGCGTCTGCGTTCGGAAGCTGCCACAACGGCGTGCTGCAGCACCGCTTCTCGAGCAACCTGGGCGGCCTGCTGCGCGACTGGGCCGACGATCCGGTCCTGCTCCAGGCGCCGACGGTCGACGACATCTACCGCGTCGACGTGCGCTGCAGCTCGGACCCGGGCTGCGCCGACTTCGCGACGGTCGACCTGATCGTCGGTTGCACCGACGACGACGGAGACGGCTTCGATACGTGCACGGAGTGCGACGACTCGCGCGCCAGCGTCTTCCCGGGCGCCCCCGAGCTGTGCGACGGCCTCGTCAACGACTGCGACGCCGCAGGCTGGCCGACGCTACCGGACAACGACCGCGACCTCGTCGAGAACTTCTGCGACCTGTGCCCGGATCGCTCGGACCCGTTGCAGCGCGACCAGGACGGCGACGGGATCGGCGACCTGTGCGACAACTGCCCCGACGACTCGAACGCGGGCCAGACGAACTCCGACACCGACGGGCACGGCGACGCCTGCGACAACTGCGACCTGATCGACAACGAGGATCAGGTCGACTCCGACTTCGACTCGCTCGGCGACGCATGCGACCCGGACTCGGACAACGACGGGATTCCGGACGCTGCCTTCGGCGCGCCGTGCACGGGCGGCGCCACGACCGATTGCAACGACAACTGCCCGACCACACAGAACGCGAGCCAGGCCGACGGCGACTTCGACGGCGTCGGCGACGCGTGCGACACGTGCGACGTCGTGAACGATCCGTCGCAGGCCGATACCGACCTCGACGGGCTGGGCGACTTTTGCGACGACTGCACGGACAGCGACGGCGACGGCCTCGGCGATCCCGGGTTCCCGCTGAACACCTGCCCCCAGGACAGCTGTCCGTTCGACCCGTTCGACGACGACGACGGGGACGGAGTCTGCGCAGACGCAGACAACTGCCCCGACGACCCCAACCCCGGTCAGGGCGACTTCGACGACGACGGCGTGGGCGACGTTTGCGACAACTGCCCCGACGACTCCAACCCCGGCCAGGGCGACTTCGACGGGGACGGGGACGGCAACGCCTGCGACGACGACATCGACGGCGACGGCAACGACAACTCGCAGGAGCAGGACCAGGACAACGACAACGTCCCCGAGGACGACGGCGACGGGATGTCGGACCCCTGCCCCGACCGCGTGCGGGAGCAGTGCGACGACAACTGCCCGTTCGACAAGAACAGGCTGCAGCGCGACCTGGACGGCGACGGTGTGGGCAGCGCGTGCGACTTCGACGACGGCGAGGTCGGCGGGGTGAGCGGGTCGGGAGCCTCGGGCGGATCGCCCTTCGCCGGAACGTCGGGCGACGCGAAGCGACTCGACTGGGAGCCGGAGGAAGGCGCGGTGGCCTACAACATCTACCGCGGCCTGGTGACGGAGCTGCCCGAGAGCTACGGGTCCTGCTACCGCTCGGGGTTGACCGGGACGCAGTCCGGCATCGTCGAGGATCCCCCGCTCGGCCAGACCTACTTCTACCTGATCACTGCGGAGATCCCGGAGGTACAGGAGTTCACCGGAACCGACGGCAAGGGTCAGCCCCGGCCGCCGGTCCAGCCGTGCCCGGAGTAGATTACTTGCCGCGCAGCTCCGTCAGCTGCTGTTGCACTCGAGCCGCGTCGTCGGCGCGCCCGCTGCGCGAGTAGACCTCCTTCAGCGGCGTCAGGATGCGGATCAGCTCGTGGTTCTCGACCGCGCGATCGGAGCGCACGCGACGCAGCACGTCGTCGAGCAGTTCCTCCGCCTCGGCGAAGCGCTGCTCGTCGACGTCCATCTTGGCCAGCGCGGTGCGCAGCGTGACGATCTCGGGGCCGCTCTCGCCCGCCAGCTCGCGCCAGACGTCGATCGCCTCGTGCATGTAGCGCCGCGCGTCGGCGTAGCGCTCCTCGGTGCGGTGGAAATAACCCAGGCGCTCCAGCACGTGGATCTCGCGGATGCGCTGGCCGAGCTGCCGGCGTAGCGCGAGCTCGGCCAGCAGGCGCTCCTCGGACTCGGCGTAGGTGCCGATCATGCGCGTCGTGCGGTTGAAGTCCATCAGCGCGTCGGCCAGCGCCTCCGGCTCGACACCGGCCTGCTCCAGCGTCGCCAGCCGCGCGTCGAATACCTCGGCCGCCTCGGCGTAGCGCGTCTGCCGCTTCAGCAGCTGGGCCACGCGCGAGAGGCCCGCGGCCGTCTCGAGCGATCCGGGGCCGAAGCGCAGTTCGCGCAGCTCGAGCGCCTCGGTGGCGAGCTCCATCGCCTGCGGGAAGTTGCCGCGCGAGGCCAGCTCGGCCGACTGCGCGTCGAGCTCGGCGATCTCCTCGGGCAACGCGTCGCGCTGCGGAGCATCGTCTTCCGGTCTCGCCGACGCGCGCAGATCGGCCAGTTCCTTCTCGCGACCCAGCGCCTCGTAGACCTGCTCGAGCAGGTCGCGCGTGCCGCAGGCGCAATCGTGCTGCACGCTGCCCCACGCCGCCTCGCCCAGCGCCAGCGCCCGCTCGAGCAGCGGCTCGGCCTCGGCGTTGCGCGCGGACTCGACGTACAGCCGCCCCAGGCGGCGCAGCGTCGTCGCCAGGTACGGGTGTCGTTTGCCGTACACGCCCTCGCGCAGCTCCAGCGCGCTCTTCAGCCGACGCTCGGCCTCGTCGAGGTTGCCCAGCTCTTGCTGTTCCTGCGCCATGCGCGACTCGATCGTCGCCATCCAGCGGCGGTTCGGCGCGCCCTCCTCGGCGTACTGCGCAAGGGCCAGATCGAACTGTTCCAGCGCTTCCTCGGAGCGCTTCTCGGACGCGTAGTAGATGCCGAGCAGGCGCCGGTTGAACGCCGTCGGGTCTGTCTCGAGATTGGCCTGCAGCAACTGCTCACGCTCTTCGTCGTCCGGGCGCAGCAGCTTCAGCGTCGAGTTCAGCGCGCGCAGGATCGAGCCCTCGGACGGATGGGCCTTGTCGTCGCCCAGCGCCCGACGCATCTCGAGTGCCCGGCGGAACGTCTCCTCGGCGCGCTCGTAGGGCCCCAGCTTCTGGTACAGCTCACCGAGGCGGAACAGCGACACGATGGTCTTGCGCGACACGGCGTCCGGCCGGCCCAGACGGTTCTCGACCGCCTGTTGCTGCAGCCGCAACGCCTCGACCTTGCAGGTCTGTGCCTTGTACGACGCGGCCCAGGCCTCCAGCGTGGTCTCGTAGCGCGCGGGGTCGTCCTGGGCCAGCTTCAGCGCCGACTCGTAGGTCGCATGGACGGCGTCCCAGTCGTAGCGCCTCTGAGCCTCGCGCGCGGCGTCGAGCGATTCCTTCCAGGGATCGGTCGTCTCGGCGGCGAGGGCGGGGAAAGCGAGAATAACGATCAAGAAACAGAGCGGCAGGGTGCGACGCATCGTTGAGTCCTCCGTGAATCACTCGGGATTGTACGTCGATTCGGCCACGGCGGCGTGGCGCGTCACAGCGCGCCTTGTCGGGCGTCGCATCGTCGCACCGTGCCAAATCTGCGCGGTGCCGCAGTGCCACCGGGCAGAAATACGGGAAAAACAGGGGAATTCCGGGCTGGCCCGGCCCTTGCTAGGTATGGGGGCGAAACGAGGTGACGCCATGACCGAGGACACGAAGGCAACTCTGGTTGAGCAAGATCGCGCGGATACCGGTCCTTCCCCTTCCGATATCCCGCTTCTGCCTCTGTACCTCAAAGAGATGGGCGCCACCCCGCTGCTGGACCGTGACGGAGAGGTCCTTCACGCCAAGCAGTTGAAGGAAGCACGCACGGCGTTCGCAGACGCCGTGCTCAAGTTCCCGAGATCGCTACGCGACCTGGCGCTTCCCCAGGGAACGGCCTGCCTCAAGAACAAGGTGACCTGGCCGTTGAGCGATCTCGAGGACTGCTTTCGTCTTCTGATGCAGCACGGCAAGGAAAGCACCGATCCCAAGGTGAAGCCGCTGCTGAAGGAAGCGCGCAAGCAGAAGCGCCTGATCGACGACGCGCGCGACGCGCTCGTCCTGGCGAACCTCAGGCTCGTCACTCATATCGTCAAGAAGTACAGCGAGAAGGGCATCCCCAACCTGGACCTGATCCAGGAAGGCAACATCGGTCTGATGAAGGCGGTCGAGAAGTTCGAGTACGAGAAGGGCTACAAGTTCTCGACGTACGCCTACTGGTGGATCAAGCAGGCCATCTCGCGCGCCATCGCCGACAAGTCGCGCACGATCCGCATCCCCGTGCACCTGACCGAGAAACTGAAGAAGGTGCATCGCATCTCGAAAGAGCTGACCAAGTCGCTCGGACGCGATCCCGTGCCCGGCGAGGTCGCCGAGCGCATGGGGATTTCAGAGGACGCGCTGAACGAGATCCTCGAAGTCACGCATCACGTGTGATCGCGTCCCCGACGCGGATCGTTCCCGTCGTCTTCGCCCTGCCCCAGATTCCCGCCCGCGCCCCGGGCTTCAGCGCCTCCTGTAGCCCCGGAGCGGCGGTGTCCATGACCGGGCACGGCGGGACGGTGCCCTTTATCTCCAACTCGACGCCGCCCAGCTCGATCGTCGTCCCGACCAGCCGCCCGCCATTGCCGCCGCGCAGCAGCACGTTGGCTCGGCGCGCCACGGGGTCGACGTCGTGGCCCAGATCGCGCGTCGCCTCGGCCCAGTCGTCCTCGAACACCAGCGTGACGTGGCGCAGGCGTCCCTGCGTGTGATCGCCGACGATCCCCTCGCCCTCGACCACTTCCAGCGAGTCGCGCTCTTCGAGCGCTGCGCCCTCGATGGGGCGGATCCACAGCTTCAGAACGCGGTGATTCGTCGTATCCATGACATTTAATCTAACATCCGCGGGGCCATGATCATTCGACGCACGCTTCTGTTGTCGCTGCTGGCCGTCGCGGTCGTCGGCTGCAGCGGGAACGAGACCCCCTCCACGCATGAGCTCCCCGTGCGCGGCCCCGGGTACGAGAAGGCCGACGCGTCGTTTCGGGAAGGGCAGGCGCTGGCGCGACGCGGTTGGCCCGAGGAGGCGATCGCGGCCTACGACCGCGCGCTGGCCGCGGGCGAGCATCCCGGCGCACACCGCGAGAAGGGTGCGATGCTCGAGCTGCTGGGCCACCACGAGCGCGCGCTGCGCAGCTACGACCGCGCGCTGGTCCTCGACGTTGCCGACCCGGCGGCGCACGACGGTCGGGCGCGGGTACTGGCGAGCCTGGGCCGCGAGGAAGAAGCGCGGCAGGCACGCGAGCGCGCGGCCGCCTTGCGCTGACTCAGTCCGGCGAACCGACATGCGCCGAGCGCTGCCGGATCTCGAACTCCATCTTCGCGGTCGGATCGTCCTCGGCGTCGCGGTCGACGCGGTAGACGTAGCCGCCGTCGGGGAGCTCCGTCAGCTCGACGTCGTCGCGCCACGTCGTGCACTCCCCCGGCGGCGGACGCTCGGTCCGTCCGAGCTCCAGCACCGTCTGCTCGCCGTCGGTCACGCTGCGCCGCAGCGAGCCCTCACCGACGCTCTTACGCGGCGAACAGACCCACGAGCGGAACGTCACCGGCGCCGCGAGCTTCGCGCCGGCCAGGCCGATCGGCACCCAGCGATCCGTCGGGTCGACGACCTCCACCGCCGGGATCGTGTCCTCTTCCTCTCGCTCGGGCAGCGTGTAGACGCGAAACGCCTGCTGCTCTCCCAGCGCCAGCGGGCCGGCGATGCCGCCGCGCTTCGACCCCGGCAGCTCGATCTGTTCCTGGGCTCCGCCGAACCTGTCGCCGTTACGGTCCCGGACGAACGCACGGATCTCGTACTCCCCGGGACGCAGATCCTCCAGCTCGTGCTCGTGCAGCACCAGTCGCGACCGGCCCGCGGGGTCTTCCGGCGCGCGTGAGACGCCGAGCATCTCCCAGACGCGCTTGGTGACGCCGTCCCGGTGATACGCGACCAGCGCGCCGACCTCCCACTCGAGCGGACCGCCCTCGAGCGGAGGCTCCAGCTGCGAGATGTCGAGCAGGACCTGCACGTCGAGGTTCCAACGGTCGTTCTCGAGTCGTTGCGGGATCAACGCGGCGTCGACCTCGAAGTCCCAGGAGTCGTTCGGGTTGGTCAACACGGCGCCCGTCTTGCGTGCCCACAGGTCGCGGTCCGTCAGGTAGTGCACGCGGGGCCGCGTGCGCAGGGACTGCCCACGGATGCGCACCTTGGACCGATAGACCCGGCTGCGTTCGCTCGGCGGCTCGACGCCGACACGGTAGATGCACTTGCAGCCACGCCCGGCCTCGTCGATCAACCCGACGATGTCGGCGCGCGAGTGGTTGTACCGGCCACCGGTGAAGTCGGCCAGGTTGGCGCCCATGTTGACCGTCCACTTCGAGCCTCCGCCCATGACGAACGGATAGACGGCCGTACGCGACATCGTCGCCGCTGCGCCGACCTCAGCGAGCATCTCGATCAGGTCGGGCACGTCGTCGCTCGGGCGCCCGTCGAGCATTCGCGAGCCGAAGTTCTGGCCCGGGTCCGCGTACATACGACCCGGGAACATGCTGAGGTTCTGGTGGAAGAAGAACATCACCTTGCGGCCGCCGATCCGCTCCATCCGTGTGAGGAAGCCGAGCAGCGTGCCCAGCGATCGGTCCGAGCGGAAGTGCTCCTTGCGACCCATGTAGTAACAGGACAGCGTCCCTTCGGCGCACAGGCCGAGCCGCTCGGCGTACTCGTCGGTGAACTCGTCGTCGAGGCCGTAGCTCGTTGCCTCGTCGAGCGCCGCCGTCATCTGTTCGCGGTCGGAGGTGAACGGCGTCAGCTCGACCAGCCCTCGATGCGCGTCGTAGACGACGATCATCACCTCGACCTCGTCGCGCAGGTCGCGAGCGATCCAGCCGCGCACGTGATTCAACGCCTCGTGCCGTCCCCCCGCGGAGAGCTGACTCAGGTCGAGATAGATGACGTAGCGCGTCTCGATCTCGGCCGCGCGCACGGGATCCGTTTCCAGCGTGGCTTCCTTGGCGAACAGGCCGGCCCCCGAGTCGACGCTGCACGGGCAGAGATCGTCGACCGTCTTGATCTTGCGCCAGAGGTAGTTCAGCCGGATCTTGAAATCGTCCTTGACCAGACCGGGCATCGGCCGGCCCTTCTTGTCCAGCGCCTCGACGTCGACGAACAGGCGCCGCACCTCGGACTCCTCGTACAGACCGAGGTCGATCGGTTCCGCGCGCTCGGCGTCGACGACCCCGGCCTCCTCGGCCGCTTGCGGCTCCGCCGGCTCGTCGGTGGCGGCCACGGAAACCCACAGCAGCGCGGCGAGCGCCACGCACAGAATCCGGACGATGGACCTTCGGCTGCTCATGTTCTCACCGGCAAACATACCCCGCGCCACGCCGACGCGACGAGCGCGAATCCCTCGATCGCGGATCGACGCTGCGTGAGAGCAGCAGACTTACACGATCGGAAGCCCGATCACCGATGGGGGATCCGTCATCGAGGGTGACGCGAAAGCGCCGTGGGCGCAAATTGACGGCTGCACTTACGAAATGCCGGATCGTCGCGGCGAGAGCGTTCCTGGCGCGCCGGTTGCAACCGAGCGTTCGCATCGATCATCAGGAGAACATCGTGGCGGACGGGAAGCAGGAGTTGCGACAACTCCTGAGCCGTTGGGGCGAGGGCGACGCGTTCGCGCGCGATCGCCTCATGCGGCTGGTCTACGATCGGTCCTGGCGCCTGCTGGATCGTTGCGCCGGGCCCGGGACACGACCGCGACCCGTCCACGCCTCTGCGCTGGTGTTCGACCTGCTGCACGAGGCGAATGAACGCGGGCGGGCCGGATCTCGAATCGGAAACGGCCGTTTCGCCGGCCTGGTGGCACAGATCGTCCGCTCGGCGCTGACGGATTACGCGCGCGACATCCTGGGGCGGCGCCACGGCGAACATCCGTTGCGACTGGTCGTCGACACCGAGCCGCGGCTCGACCCCGCCCCCGAGGTGTCCGAGGTCGAGCGCGCGCTGCACGCGCTGCACGAGGAGAACCCGCGCCGCGAACGCATCGCGGAGCTGCGACTGTTCGGCGGGTTCGAGTACGACGACATCGCCACGATGATCTGCATGAGCGCGGCGGACGTCGAACGGGAGTGGAACGACGCGGAACGACGACTGCTGTTGCTGCTCGACCCGCGCGGTTTCAACTGAGTCTGCGCCCCCGGCGCCACACCGCCGTCGCCAATCCGCACAGTACGATCGCTCCCCCGACCCACTCGCGTCCCGCGATCGCGAACACGAACGTCGCGGGGAACAACGCAGACAGCAGGAACTTCGACGTGGTGGTCAGCGGCGGGTTGAGGAATACGGTGAAGCCCACCGACGACGCCGGCAGGTGACGCAGTAGCCAGGTCCAGACCGCGAACCCCAGCACCGTGCACGGCACGGCCAGATAGGCCAGCGCGGCCCAGCCCGGTGCGTCGAGCGCGCGGATCTGCCGCCAGACCGGGCCGGGCAGGATCGGCAACACGAACGCACCGCCGAGCGCGATGGCGAGATACGTCCAGATGATCGGCGAGGCACGGTTCGCGACGGGCTTGCTCATCACGGAGTAGATCGACCATGACAGCGGCGCCAGCGCCGTTACGGCGACGACCAGTGGATACGCCTGGCCGCCGCCCTTCTTCGCCGAGGCGATGACCGCCATGCCGACCATCGCGATCGCGAAGCCCACGATGCGCCGCGCGGTCGGACGCTCGCCGAGGAAGACCGCGGCCAGGATCATAACCAGCAGCGGCACGAGCGTGGTGATCAACGACGCCACCGGAGCCGGGACGCCGTGCTGCTGGCCGTAGCCCAGCGCGCAGTTGTAGCCCGGCACCGCGAGCAGCGCGCACAGCGCGAGGCGTCCGGGATAAGCGCGCAGCAGTTTCATCGACTCGGCGCGTCGAAAGCCGAAGCACCAGATGGCGCAGATCGCGGATGCCGGCAGGAAGCGCGCCACGGTCAGTCCGATCCAGTCGAGCCGCACGGGGCCGCCGTCGACCCCCAGCAGGAACCCGTTGGCGATGAAGCTGTTGCTCCACACCAGGAACAGCCCGAGCGCTGCGGCGATCAGGACCCAGTTCCGCAAGCGGCCTCCGCGAGAAAGTGGCCGGGATTCTACACGTTTCGGCCGCCGGGCTTGATCCGCGTATCGGGCCAACGTATGCTGGCTGAAGAGGTTGACTCTTGAAACGACGCGGATTCAGCACGCTGGTTCTCGCGGCACTGCTCCTCGCGCTGCTGCCCGGATCGGTCTGGGCGCTGTGCGGCGACGGGCTGCAGGCCGAGGACTGCTGCTGCTCGAAGCGCGCCGCGAAGTGTCCCGATTCGTCGTCGCCACGAACGAGCGAGTCCTGCTGCAGCGACAACGGGTCGCTACCCGCACGGCCGGTGGCGCCGGCCGTCGTCGACTCCGTCACGCTCGATCCCGTCGCGGACGAGACTTCGCAGAGCTCTGCGACGGCGGAAACGACGATCGCGGCGCACGCCCGGTCGGGACCCGCGGAACGCGCGTCGTCACGCACGGTTCCGTTGTTCACGCTGCACGCGGCCTTCCTGATTTGATCGGACCTCGCGGGGACCGGCACGTCTCCGCATCCCTTCCACAGAGGTAAGACTCCGCGCACCCGTGCGCGGATGCGGCCGTCGCGCTCGGCGCGACGGCGGAACGTCCACCCGTCGAAGAGGGAAGAGTCCGATGCTGCGTTTCGTGAATTGCCTGCTGGCCGTTGCCCTGCTGTGCACGGCCCCCGTCGCCCACGGCACGACCGAGGAACAGAGTGGCCTGTCCGTCGCCGGCTTCCACGTCGCGGACGATCAACTGCAGGAGCTGATCGATCGGCTGCTCGATCTGAATCCGCAGCTCGCCGCCGCGCGCGGGCACGCTCGGTCGGAGGTGGCCGGCGCCGCCCGCGCCGGAGGTTTGCCCGATCTCGAGCTGCGCTACCGCTGGTTCGCGAAGAGTCCCGAGACACGGGTCGGACCGCAGGAGCACGCGCTCGAGGTAAGCCAACGACTGCCGTGGGGCGGAAAGCGCGATCTCGAGTCGCGCGGTGCCGAGACGTTCGCGCGCGGGAAGACGCTGCAGATCGAGGTCACCGAACGCACCCTGGTCGCCGAGCTCAAGCGCGCCTTCTTCGAGGCGGCCTACCTGCAGGAAGCACGGATCGCCAATCGCGAAGAGCGAGATCTGCTGCGACGCATCGAGAGCATCGCGCTGAAGCGCTACTCCACAGGCAAGGGGATCCAGCAGAGCGTGATCAAGGTACAGACCGAGCTGAGCCGCCTGCTCGACCGTGAGACCGAGCTGTCGCGGCAGCTCGATCGCATCGAGAACCGGATCGGCTACCTGACGGGTCACGCTTCCCTGCTGCGCCTGGACCCGATCTCGATCGAGTTGCCGGCGGCGGCTCTGACCAGCGGGTCGAACCCCGGCGAGTCGAACGAACATCCACGACTGCTCGTGGCGTCGCAACGCATCGAGGCGAACAAGCTGCACGCCGAACGCAGAGCACTCGATTCGAAGCCCGACTTCCGCGTCGGTCTGGGCTACACGTTCGTCGGCGACCGGGACGATCCGCAGGGCCGGCTGAATCCTCCACCCGACAACGGCGAGGACATCCTGTCCGTCACGCTGGGCGTCGGCATCCCGCTGTACCGCGAGCGCGTGCGCGCGGGTGTCGAGGAGGCGCGCGGACACCAGCACGCGGCGGAGTCGGAGCTGTTGCGCGTGCGCGACGAGCTGCGCTTCGAGGCGCGTGACGCCCGCGTGCGCCTGGCCTCGCTGGGCGACCGCGGTCGGCTGTACCGCGACGTGATCGTCCCGCAGGCCGAAGGTTCGCTGGCCTCCGCCGAGGCCGCGTACTCGACGAACAGGCTCGGCTTTCTCGACCTCGTCGACGCCGAACGAACGCTGTTCGAGGCGCGGCTGACCTACCACCGCCTCGTTTCCGATGCCTGGATCGCGCTGGCCGATCTCGAGCTGGCGCTGGGCCGGGCGTATCCCGACCCGGAGATCTACGGCGCTGCCGGAGGTGCGCAATGAGCAAGCAAGCAAACGATACGAGCCAGGACCACGACGCCCTCTCGCTGCCGCCGATGTCGCGCCGCATGGCTGCGTTCTCGATGGCGCTGTTCTTCCTGCTGGGCGTCGGCCTGACCTGGCTGGTGTTCGGCGACCCGCTGGGCCTGAATCTGACCGGAGCGCGCACCGAGGAGAGAAGCGCGCCGCGCGAGAGTGACACCGTCGAGCTGGAGAAGGTCTACCAGTGCCCGATGCACCCGGAGGTCATCGATTCGAAGCCGTCCGATTGCCCGATCTGCGGGATGCCTCTCGAGGAGGTTCGCGAGACACCGAACGGCGGGGAGGCCGTCACCGAGGAAGACGCCGACGTCGTTCGCATCGACCCGGTGCAGATCCAGAACACCGGCGTCGTCAGCGTCGAGGCCGACGTCGAGGACATCGCGCGCCTCAGTCGCACCGTGGGCATCCTCGACTTCAACGCGGACAGCGTCACCTGGATCAACACCAAGTACGAGGGCTGGCTGGAGACGGTGCACGTCAACTACGTCGGCCAGGAGGTCCGTGCCGGGCAACCGCTGTTCGAGATCTACAGCCCCGAGCTGGTCACGACGCAGGAGGAGTTTCTGCGCGCCCTCGAGTATCGCGACTCGTTGACGGACGCCGGCCGGCCGGAGACGCTGCGCCAGGCCGACAGCCTGGTGCGGGCGGCGCGCGAGCGCCTGGGTTACTGGGACATCGCGGCCGGGCAGATCGAGCGGCTCGAGTCGGCGCGTGAGGTGCAGCGTCGGCTGACCGTCAGCTCGCCGGTCGACGGTGTCGTCGCGGAGCTGATGAGCGAGGCGCTGGAGGGGATGTTCGTCAAACCGGGGATGGACCTGTACAAGATCGTCGACCTGTCGACGGTGTGGGTTCACGCCGACGTCTACGAGTCCGACATGCCGTGGATCCGCGAGGGTCAGCCCGCCGTCGTCTCGTTCCGCAACGAGGCGCAACGCGAGTTCCGCGGGAAGGTGCTGTTCCTGTATCCCGAGGTCAGCAAGCAGACACGCACGCTGAAGATCTGCGTCGAGGTGCCCAACCCCGACGGTCGGTTGCGCCCCGGTATGTACGCCGACGTGCAGGTTCACGGGCCCGCGATCGAGGATGCGGTCGTCATCCCCGAGTCGGCCGTCATCCGCTCCGGCGAGCGCGACATCGTCTTCCTCGATCTCGGCGAGGGCCGCTTCCGCCCGCGCGAGGTCGCGGTCGGCATCCGCGGCGACGGCAACCGCGTTCAGGTGCTGGACGGCCTGGCCGCGGGGGACGCCGTCGTGACGCAGGCGCTGTTCATGCTGGATTCCGAGAGCCGTATGCAGGAGGCGATCGCCAAGTTCCGCCAACGCGGAACCGCGCGCGACTCGCAACCCGCCACGGAACACCGACACTGAGCGCGGAGGGCTCGCCATGATCGAACGCATCATCGAGGCCAGCATCCGCAATCGCGCGCTGGTGATCCTGCTGACGCTGGCCGCGATCGGCGGCGGCCTCTGGGCCACGCTGAACATCCCGCTGGACGCGATCCCGGATCTGTCCGACGTACAGGTCATCGTCTTCACCTCGTACCCCGGCCAGGCTCCCGAGGTCGTCGAGGATCAGGTGACCTATCCGCTGACGACGAAGATGCTCGGCGTTCCGTTCGCGAAGGTCGTGCGCGGATACTCGTTCTTCGGCTTCTCGTTCGTCTACATCATCTTCGAGGACGGCACCGACCTGTACTGGGCGCGTAGCCGCGTGCTGGAGTACCTGTCGAACATCCAGAGCGCCCTGCCGCCGACCGCGACGGTCGAGCTGGGCCCCGACGCGACCGGCGTCGGCTGGGTCTACGAGTACGTCCTGCAGTCCGACAAGCACACGCTGCAGGAGCTGCGCAGCATCCAGGACTGGTACCTGCGCTACGAGCTGGCCAGCGTCGAGGGCGTGGCCGAGGTGGCCGCGGTCGGCGGCCACGTCAAGCAGTACCAGGTCACCGTCGACCCGATCAAGCTCCAGGGCTACGACCTGGCCATCTCGCGCGTCGTGCAGGCGATCCAGCGCAGCAACAACGACGTCGGCGGGCGTCTCGTCGAGATGTCCGAGACCGAGTACATGGTACGCGGCCTGGGCTACTTCGCGTCGATCGAGGACGTCGAGTCCGTCGCGGTCGGCGTCAGCCCCGAGGGGACGCCGGTGCTCGTGCGCGACGTCGCCGAGGTGACGCTGGGTCCCGAGCTGCGTCGCGGACTGGCCGAGCTGGACGGCGAGGGCGAGGTCGTCGGCGGCATCGTCGTGATGCGCCTGGGCGAGAACGCGCTGGCCACCGTCGAACGCGTCAAGGCCAAGCTGACGGAGCTGAAGGCGGGCCTCCCGGAAGGCGTCGAGATCGTCTCGGTCTACGACCGCTCGACGTTGATCTGGAACGCGATCCGCGTGCTGGCACGCAAGCTGACCGAGGAGATGATCGTCGTCGCGATCGTCTGCGTGCTGTTCCTGCTCCACCTGCGCAGCGCGTTCGTGGCGCTCGTCTCGCTGCCGGTCGGCATCCTCGTGGCGTTCCTCGTCATGCTGCCGCTCGGGATCAACGCCAACATCATGTCCCTCGGGGGCATCGCGATCGCCATCGGCGTGATGGTGGACGCCAGCGTCGTCATGGTCGAGAACGCGCACAAACACCTCGAACGCGCGCGGGCCTCCGGCGGCCCCGTCGACCGCGACGCCGCCGTGCTGGCCGCGGCGAAGGAGGTCGGACCGGCGCTGTTCTTCAGCCTGCTGATCATCACCATGTCGTTCCTGCCGGTCTTCACGCTGCAGGCACAAGAAGGTCGCCTGTTCCGGCCGCTGGCCTTCACCAAGACGTTCGCCATGGCGGCGGCCGCCGTGCTGGCGATCACGATCGTCCCCGTGCTGATGTCGCTGTTCATCCGCGGCGGCATCCGCTCGGAGAAGTCGAACCCGCTGAGCCGCTTCTTCATCTGGATCTACGAGCCGTTCATCCAGTTCGTGCTGCGCTTCCCGAAGACGGTCATCCTCGTCGCGCTGCTGCTGACCGCGGTGACCGTGGTGCCCTACCAACGCCTGGGCCGCGAGTTCATCCCGCCGCTGTACGAGGGCGATTTCCTCTGGATGCCGACGACCGACCCCGGCATCTCCATCACCAAGTCGCGCGAGCTGCTGCAGCAGACGAACAAGATCATCAAGCAGTTTCCGGAAGTCCGACACACGTTCGGTAAGATCGGCCGCGCGCAGACGTCGACCGACCCGGCGCCGCTGTCGATGATCGAGACGACGATCCTGCTCGAGCCGCCCGATCAATGGCCGCTGCAACCCGTCGAGCGGTTCTACAACAAGGTCCCCCTGCCCGAGACACTGCGCGGCTGGCTGCGCGAGCTGTGGCCCGACGTCGGACCCGCGCGGACGCCCGCGGAGCTCGACCGCGCGATCAACGACGCGATCCAGTTTCCGGGGCTGACCAACGCCGGCATGGAGGGGCCGATCAAGATCCGACTCGACATGCTGACGACCGGCATGCGCGCGCCGGTCGGCGTGAAGATCGCGGGGCCCGACCTGGCGACGCTGCAGGAGCTGGCGCAGCAGGTGGCGCGAGTCGTCGAGGACCTGCCGGGCACCGTGTCGGCCTATCCCGACAAGACGTACGGCGGCAACTACCTCGACTTCGAGATCGACCGCGCCGAGACCGCACGCTACGGGCTGACCGTCGGCGACGTGCAAGACGTGATCGTCACCGCCATCGGCGGCATGAACATCACCCAGACCGTCGAGGGTCTGGAGCGCTACCCCGTCAACGTGCGCTACAAGCCCGAGCTGCGCGACGACCCCGACAAGCTGGCGCGCGTGCTGGTCGCCACGCCGCGCGGCGAGCAGATCCCGCTGGGCCAGCTCGCGCGCCTGAGCATGCGCAAGGGCCCGCCGGCGATCAAGAGCGAGAGCGGGCGGCCGAACGCCTGGGTGCAGATCAGCATCCGCGAGGACGAGGTCGACCTGGGAAGCTACGTCGCCCGTGCGCGAGAGATCGTCGACCGCGAGGTCGAGCTACCGTCCGGATACAGCCTGCGCTGGAGCGGGCGCTACGAGTACATGGAGCGCGCGCAGGCTCGCCTGCTGCTCGTGCTGCCGCTGACGCTGCTGATCATCCTCGTGCTGCTGTACCTGCACTTCAAGAGCCTGACCGAGGTGCTGGTCGTGCTGCTGACCATCCCCTTCTCGCTGGTCGGCGGCGTGTGGCTGATGCACGTGCTGGGCTACAACATGAGCGTCGCCTCGGCCGTCGGCTTCATCGCCCTGGCGGGCCTGGCGGCCGAGACCGGCATCGTCATGCTGGCCTACCTCGACGAGGCGTACGCGCGGCGCAGGCGAGAGGGACGGATGAACACGATGCTCGATTTGTACGACGCGATCCACGAGGGAGCCGTGCTGCGCGTGCGACCCAAGCTGATGACCGTGGCGACGACGATCATCGGGCTGATGCCGGTGATGGCGGGCGACGTTTTCGATCCGGGGTCGGAGGTGATGCAGCGCATCGCCGCGCCGATGGTCGGGGGGTTGGCCAGTGCGACCGTGTTGACGCTGCTGATCATCCCGGCGGTCTACATGGTGTGGAAGGGCTGGTTGCTGCGGCGGGAGATCGGGCACTCGCGTTCGAGCGGCGCGCACATCGCCGGGGCTTCCGGAGACTGAGCCGGGCACTGGCCCGGCTCAACTTCTCCGTCCCCGTTCGTGATCTCCATCGGAGCTCTCTCGAATCAGAACAGGCCGGAATGCACGTCGATGGTGATCGTCTCTCCCTCGGAAAGCGGGAGATCGATTTCCACGGTCGGGCCGAACGTGTTGCACTGATCGTCGGCCACGAAGGTGCACTGGGTCAGCTCGACCTCCCGGCTGCCCGCCGGCATCCCGAAGATCTCGCACTTGCCCGGTCGGATCAGGGCCTGGAACGCGATGTCGGGGAAGTCGGCCTCGACTCCGGTATCGAGGTTGTTCTCGATCTTCGCATCGCTGTTGCCGAGGGTCACCTGCTCGCAACGCCCATCACTATCGCCCCCACAACAGACGAGTAACGTCAGAACCAGCACAAGTACCGTAGCGGTCAACGAACGACGCATGCTCTCCTCCTCCATCGATGGGCCTGTCCGGAATCCCGGCCATTGAACCACAAGGGCGCTTTCGATGGAACCCGGATTCGGGGCGGATGGCGCGCTGCGGCATGCTCGGGCTGCGCGACCCGGGACTCGCAGGGTAGGATGCCCGCACACGATTCCAGGGCACGGGGGATTTCGGATGAAACAGAAGACGTGGATCGAGGTTGTGGGGATCGCTCTGGCCGCGCTGCTGCTGCTGGCCGCACCGTCCGAGATGCTCGCCAAGGGCAAGAAGGACAAGGCCGAGAAGGGCGAGGCCAAGGAAGAAGAGAAGTGGGACGTGGCTGCCCCTCCGGGCGACTGGTCGTGGAAGACGATCAAGATCGACACCGAGGAGACCACGTGGACCAACCTCGACGTCAGCCCCGACGGCGCGACGATCGTCTTCGACATGCTGGGCGACCTGTACACGGTGCCGATCGACGGCGGTGACGCGACCGCGTTGACCGAGGGCATCGAGTGGAACCTGCAGCCGCGCTTCTCTCCCGACGGCGAAAAGATCGCATTCGTCAGCGACCGCGGCGGGGCGGACAACGTCTGGGTGATGAACGCCGACGGCTCGGAGCCGCGCGCGGTGACCGAGGAGAAGGAACACCTCGTCCACAACCCCAACTGGAGCAACGACGGCGAGTACATCGTGGCCAAGAAGGGCTTCACCTCGACGCGCAGCATCCCGGCGGGCGAGATCTGGCTCTTCCACCACGGCGGCGGCGGCGGATTGCAGATCGCCGAGCGGCCGCACAAGGAGAAGGACCAGAAGACGATGGCGGAGCCGGCCTTCTCCCCCGACGACCGCTACATCTATTACAGCCAGGACACGACCGCCGGCCGCGTGTGGGCGTACAACAAGGACTCGACGGGCAACGTGTTCTCGATCAAGCGCCTCGACCGCGAGACGGGCAAGACCGACGTCTTCGTGCGCGGAGCGGGCGGCGCAATCCGGCCTACCCCGTCCCCCGACGGCAAGCAGCTCGCGTTCGTCAAGCGCACCTCCGGCATGACCTGCGCGCTGTACGTGAAGGACCTCGAGACCGGGGTCGAGCGCCCGCTGTACGACAAGATGGAGCGCGACTTCCAGGAGACCAACGGCAGCCAGGGCAACACGCCCGCGTTCGCCTGGACGCCGGACAGCGACGGACTCATCTTCTGGGCCGGCGGCAAGATCCGCCGCATCGGACTCGACGGCGGCGAGGCGTCCGTCATCCCGGTCCGCGTGAAGACCGAGCGCAAGATCAACCAGGCCCTGCGCTTCCCGGTCGAGGTCGCGCCCGACGAGTTCGACGTGAAGATGATCCGCTGGGGCCAGATGTCGCCCGACGGATCCAAGGCGGTGTTCCAGGCGCTGGGCAAGCTGTACGTGCTGGACGTCGCCTCCGGCAAGCGCCGCCGCTTGACCGATCAGGACGAGCACTTCGAGTTCTATCCCAGCTTCTCGCGCGACGGTCGCCGCATCGTCTACACGACGTGGGACGACCGGGATCTCGGCAGCATCCGCATCGTCTCCGTCGACGGCGGAAGCCCGCGCACGATCACGGACAACCCGGGGCACTACGTCGAGCCGCGCTTCTCGCCCGAGGGCGACCTCGTCGTCTACCGCAAGGTCAGCGGCGGCTACCTGCTGTCGGGTGCGTGGTCGGTCGAGCCGGGGATCTACGTCGTCGCGAGCGACGGCGGAGAGCCGACTCGGGTCAGCAACTCCGGCAACGCCCCACAGTTCGGCGCCGACGCCGAGCGCGTGTTCTTCTCGGCCTCGGCCGACGAGACGCAGCGCGTGTTCAAGAGCGTCAACTTGCAGGGACACGACGAGCAGACACACCTCAAGGGCAAGACGGTGACGGAGTTCCGCCTATCGCCCGACGGACGCTGGGTCGCGTTCACCGAGCGCTACAACGCCTACGTCGCGCCGTTCGTGTTGACCGGCAAGACCGTCGACATCGGGTCGGGCGCGAAATCGGTCCCGGTCAAACAGATGTCGAAGCGCTCGGGCGAGTTCCTGCACTGGTCCGCCGACAGCGGCAGCCTGCACTGGGCACACGGAGCGACGCTGTACTCGCGCAAGCTGAACGATGCGTTCGGTTTCCTCGGCGGCGCTCCGGAAGAGCTGCCCGAGCCGGTGACCGAGGGTCTCGCGCTGGGATTCGCGGCGGCGGCGGACCGGCCGCAGGGCACGATCGCGTTGACCGGCGCGCGCATCGTCACGATGCGCAACGCCGACAAGGAACAGGAAGTCATCGAAAACGGAACGGTGCTGGTCAACGGCAATCGCATCGAGGCCGTGGGCC
Organism: bacterium; assembly: GCA_024226515.1. GTDB lineage: Bacteria > Acidobacteriota > Polarisedimenticolia > Polarisedimenticolales > Polarisedimenticolaceae > JAAELQ01. The sequence continues at coordinate 79,631 of JAAELQ010000116.1, read as the reverse complement.
CGGCGTCGAAGGTCAAGCTGCCCTCGGGCGCCAGGACGATCGACGTCAGCGGCAAGACGATCATCCCGGGCCTGGTCGACGTGCACGCGCACGGCGCGATGGCGCGCAACGAGCTGACGCCGCAGCAGAACTGGATGCAGTTCTCGAACCTGGCCTTCGGCGTGACGACGATCCACGATCCGTCCAACGACACGACCAGCGTCTTCGCCGCGGCCGAGCTGCAGCGCGCGGGCCGGATCGTCGCGCCGCGCGTCTACTCGACGGGGACGATCCTCTACGGAGCGCACCTTCCGGGCCTGACGGCCAAGATCGACAGCTACGAGGACGCCGAGTTCCACGTGCAGCGGCTGAAGGACGTCGGCGCCATCTCCGTCAAGAGCTACCAGCAGCCGCGGCGCGACCAGCGTCAGCAGGTGATCTCGGCCGGCAACAAGCTGGGGATCATGGTCGTGCCCGAGGGCGGCGCGAAACTGCAGCACAACCTGAACGAGATCGTCGACGGCCACACGGGCATCGAGCACTCGATCTCGATCGCGCGGGGCTACGACGACCTGTCGCAGTTCTGGTCTCAGAGCGAGACGGGCTACACGCCGACCTTCGGTGTGGCCTACGGTGGTCTGTCCGGCGAGACCTACTGGTACGACCGCACCGAGGTGTGGAAGAACGAGCGGCTGATGCGCTACTCGCCGAAGTTCATCATCGAACCGCGCTCGATCCGCCGCACGACGGCGCCCGACCTGCACTACAACCACATCGAGGTCGCCAAGTACGCCAAGCACTTGCTCGACCGCGGCGTCGAGGTCCAGGTCGGCGCGCACGGCCAGCGCGAGGGGCTGGCCGCGCACTGGGAGATGTGGATGATGCACCAGGGCGGCTTCACGCCGTGGGAGGCGATTCGCAGCGCCACGATGCACGGCGCGCACTACATCGGTCTCGACGGCGACCTCGGCTCGATCGAGGCCGGCAAGCTGGCCGACCTGGTCGTCATCGACGGCAACCCGCTGGAGGACATGCGCCGCTCGGAGTACGTCGCGTACACCATGATCAACGGCCGGCTGTACGACGTGGCGACGATGAACCAGGTCGCGCCGGACGGCGTCGAGCGCGAGGAGTTCTTCTTCGAGCGCGAGGGCGGCGACACGATTCACCCGGCGACGCTGCAGTGGATCGAGGAGTTCAAGCAACTCCACGGCTGGGTACACTGATCGCACGATGTTCGTCGTCCTGATCAAGTACACGGCGGAGCTCGACGAGATCGATCGGCTGATGCGCGATCACGTCGCGTTCCTCCACGAGTGTTACCGCGCGGGCGTGTTCCTCACCTCCGGGCGCCGGGTTCCACGCACGGGCGGGGTGATCCTCGCCCGCGCGGAATCGCGCGAGGATCTCGACGAGGTGCTGCGCCACGACCCGTTCGTCGTCGAGGGCGCCGCGACGTACGAGATCGTCGAGTTCAAGACCAGCCTGCACCACCCGACGCTGGCGCCGTTCGCCGATCCCGGCACCAGAAAGGTGAGAATATGAGGGGTCAGACTGTGCATTGTGCATGTTGCACGATGCACAGTCTGACCCCTTTTGGAGTGAGATCGCCGGATCCGGAGCGACGGCCGCCCTCACGAGGGCGCTGCAACCGGGGCAACCCGGGATGACGTCCTTGGCCTGCGGATTGCTAGGCTTCATTGCGATGCGTGACCGTATGATCCCGACGTTCGCCCTCGTTCCGCTGCTCATCGGGTTGGTGAGCGGCGGATTCGCGTATGCCGCAGAGACCGTGCGCCGGCACCCCGACGAGCGGCTGGGCGCCCTGGTCGCCGAGGTCGTCGACCAGATCAACTCCGGCGACCTCGAGGCGCTCGAGCGTTTCACCGCGAAGCGCTACGCCGACTCCATGCTGCGCGGGATGACCAGCGCCGACCATGCCCGGTTTCTGATGAACGTTCACGAGGGCAAGAGCCCGCTGGAGCTGTGCTGCTACCGGCTTGCCGACGGCGTCCCCGAGGGCATGGCGATCGCCATCCTGCACAGTCAGGCGATGGACACCTGGTCGCAGCTGCAGATCCGCTTCGACGCGAAGGACAGGATCGACAGCTTCATGATCATGGGCAGCAAGCCGCCGCTGGATCTCGTCGATCTCGGCAAGCTCGACGACGCCGGCCTGGCCCGAGAGCTCGATGCCTTTCTGTCCCGCCTGGAGTCACGCGACGAGTTCTCGGGAAGCGTCCTGGTCGCCCGCGACGGCAAGCCGCTGTTCAGCAAGGCGTACGGCCTCGCCAACCGCGAGCACCAGATCCCCAACCGGATCGACACGAAGTTCGGCCTGGGGTCGATGAACAAGATGTTCACGGCGGTCGCGATCGCGCAGCTCGTCGAACAGGGAAAGCTGTCGTTCGACGACCCGATCGGCGATCATCTTCCGGAAGGCTGGGTGTCGTCGAAGGTCGGACGCAGGGTGCGGGTGCGGCACCTGCTGAACCACACGTCCGGTTTCGGCGACTATCTGGAGCCCTTTCTCGAACAGGCGCACTTTCGCTTTCGCTCGCCCGACGACTACAAGGAAATCGTCGCGGCGGAGAAACTGCAGTTCGAACCCGGAACGCGCTGGAGCTACAGCAACACCGGCTTCCTGCTGGCCGGCGTCATCGTGTCCCACGTCTCGGAGACGGACTACTACGACTACATCCGTCGGCAGGTCTACGGGCCGGCCGGGATGAAGAACAGCGATCACTACGATCGCACGCGGCCGAACCCCGACATCGCCGACGGCTACTGGACAGACGAAGACGGCGTCCTGACCAAGAACGACTTCCTCCTCTCACCGCGGGGCACGCCGGCGGGGGGCGGCCATTCCACGGTCGAGGATCTGCTGGCGTTCGACGTCGCGCTCCGCGCGGACAAGCTCGTCGGCGAGGAGATGCGCGACCGGCTCTTCGCGCCCGACCCCGAGCGAAACTCCCCCGCCTACGGCTACGGCTTCATCATCAGCGCACTGGCTCCCGACCACGAGGTGGGACACGGAGGCACGTTCCCCGGCGTCAGCGCGCACCTGTCGATGTTCCTCGACTCGGGTTACACGTTCGTCGCGCTGTGCAACGGCCCGGCCGCGCAGACGGCCTACACGAAGGCGCTCGAGCTGATCGAGCGCAGCAAATAGACGCTACCAGTCGGCGCTGAAGAAGCCGAGGGTCCGGCAATTGCCGCTGAGGCCGTCGATCGAGAACGTCCCGGGGGTGACGATCGCTGCGGTGCCGAAGACGGTGCCGGAGAAGGAGAAGCGTTGCGCCTCCTTCTCGGCGACCCCCACCATCTGCCCCGAGAAGTCCTCGCCGTCGACGGCCACGATCATCGCCCAATCCAGGCCGCAGGATGGCTGCGTGCTCGTCCCGCCGTAGCCTCCGCCCTTCAGCGGCTGTAGATCGATGAACAACGGACTGCACAGCGGATCTCCGGACATCCCGTTGTGGTCTCCGCTGCACGCGAACTTCTCGGCCGGGGTGTTGCCGTCCGCGACGAGCGTCCACAGACCCGCGATCTCGAAGTCAGGTGTGGCCATGCCGTCGCTGTCGCCGCTGCAAGCGACCGACACGATGAGCAACAGCACGATCGTCAGGATTCGGCGCACGCGAAGCTCCTCTCTTGCATCCGGAGATGTCATCCTACCTGAAGCGACGCAGCCGGGCGCGTGGCCCGCGGCGCGGCGCCTTGACGCCCGAGGTCCACAGCAGGCGGATCACGCGGAAGCGGTGCGGACGGAAGGGCTCGAGCAGCGCCAGCATGCGCGCGTCGTCGGCCTGCGCCTCGCCGGTCAGCGCCCGGGCGACGGCGCCGGGCAGGTTGTAGTCCCCGGTCAACACGGCGTCGGCGAAGCCGAGCGCGCTGCCCAGCACGTACTGCACGGTCCAGTCACCGATGCCGGGGATGGCGTGCAACGCGGCCGCGAGCTCGTCGGCGCCCAGCGCGGCGTTCCTCTCGATACCGGCCGCCAGCTTCGCGGCCCGGCGCAGCACGCGCGCCTGACGCGGGAGCATGCCGCAACCGACGAGATCGTGCGGCGCGGTCGCCAGCAGAGCTTCCGCCGTCGGCGGCAGAATCAAACCGTCGAACTCAGGCAGCCGCCGCCCCGTCATCTCGACGAGTCGTTTCCAGGCGGAGACCGCGTCGCGCCAGGCGACGATCTGCAACAAGACGACCTGGACGACTCTCGGGAAGATCAGCGGCAGCCGCGGCAGGTAGATGTCTCCGAGTCGCCTGTGCAGCCGGGCGAGGCGCGCGTCCGTCGGGCGGAACTCCTGCGGCGCGTCGAGCAGCCCGAGCAACGCCTCGACACGGGGGTCGATCCAGGATGCGCCCGCTCCGGCCAACCGCACCTGCAGCGCTGCGCCGCGGGAGGCGGCCTCGAGCGCGCACGGTCCCTCCGGCGTCGGCAGCGCCATGCTCGCGGCGTTCGGCGCCAGATTCAGCGTCGGATCGAAGCGGCCCATGCGCAGTCCCGACAGGGTCGTATGTAGCGAGTAACCCCGGGGAATCTCGATGCGACGCTCGATGAAGGCGGGTGAATCCATGGCTCGGCCCAACGTTAGCAGGACCCGGCTTGCGGTCCCCCGGCTGGGCCGTAGAATCGTGGGTCCGCCATGAACCCATCCCGCCCCATCCGGCGCCCTCTCCTGTGCTGCACGCTGCTGTCGGCGGCGGCTCTCGTGTGCGCTCCCGCGACGGCGGCGGTCTCCGGCATGGTGACGGCCGCCGACGGCACGGCGATCGAGCACGCGCGCGTCGAGATCGTCGAGACGGGGGGCGTCGCGTTCTCGGACCTGCACGGGACGTTCCGCTTCGAGGACGCCGACCCGCCGGTCGAATTGAAGATCACGCACCCGAGATTCGTCGAGCATCTGCTGTCGGTCGACTCCGGCGAGACGCTCTCGATTGCCCTCGAGGCGAAGCTGGAGATCTACCAGCGGATCGCAGTGTCGGCGAACCCGGGCGAGGAGGTCTTCTCGCCCGTCAGCGTCGCGACCAGCGTGATCGACATCGCCGAGTCGCCGGTGCCGCCCGCCACGCTGACCGCGGCGGTAGCCGGGCTTCCGGCGGTCGCGGAGAACGGACAGGGCGGCATGTTCCAGACCTACTCCGTGCGCGGCGTTTCACGACAACGCGTGATGACGCTGGTCGACGGGATGCGCATCGTCGGCGAGCGGCGCGCCGGCGTGTCGGCGTCGTTCGTCGATCCCGGCCTGATGGGCTCGGTCGATGTGGTGCGCGGACCGTCCTCGACGTACTACGGCTCGGGGGCGCTGGGCGGCGTGGTGCAGCTGTTCCCGCGCGAGTTCGACGCGCTCGCCGTCGAAGCCGGCTACGACACCGGCGGAGACGAGAACTTCCAGCTCGTCGGCTGGGGCGACGGCACGTGGTCCATGGGCATCGCGCGACGCGATGCCGGCGACGCGGAGACGCCCGACGGCGAGACGCTCAACTCCGCGTTCTCGCAAGTCTCGGGGACCCTCGGTCGCGAATGGCGCGCAGGCAAGCTGTCCTACGGCGTGCAGTTCATCGCCTCGCGCGGCGACGACATCGGCAAGTCGAACACCGACTTCCCCGACAAGGTGACGACCTACCCCGAAGAGCGACATACGCTGCTGCGCTTCGACGTCCAGTCGGACAACGACTGGGGCCTCGACGCCTGGATCCACCCCAACAGCCTCGAGACGCGCGTCGAGGAGGGCGGCGACGTCTCCACGGTCGAGAACGAGGCGACCGACTTCGGCATCGACTGGCACAGGCGACTCCGCCTGTCGGACAGGACGGTGGCGAAGTTCGGCGTGGAGTACTTCGCGCGCCGCGGAGTCGAGTCGCTCGAAGGCGACCTCGACGGTCGTGAGGACGAAGCGGGGCTGTACGGCGCGATGGAATGGCACCGCGGCTCGCTCACGATCCTCGCCGGCGCACGGGTCGCCTTTCAACAGCAGGACAACGCGGGTTTCGACGACGTGGACGACGAGGCGCTCACCGGATTCGCCGGGATCATCGTTCCGTTCGGCGACGGGCTGGAGTTGACCGCCAATGCCGGAACGGGGCTGCGCTTCGCATCGCTCGGCGAGCGTTACTTCAGCGGGCTGACCGGACGCGGCGAGGTGATCGGCAACCCGAGCCTCGACCCGGAGCGCTCGATCAACGTCGACGTCGGCCTGCGGCGCTTCGGCAAGCGGCTGTTCATTTCCGGATACCTCTTTCGCAACGCGATCGAGGACTACATCGAGCGCGTCGAGATCGCCGAGGACCTGCTGACATTCGTCAACGTCGACTCGGGCGTAATCCAGGGCGTCGAGCTGGACGGCTTCCTGCGCGTCGACGCGCACTGGGACCTGCTGTTCGGCGGGCACATGCTCGAGGGTCGCGACGACGACGACCTTGCGCTGTCCGACATCCCGGCCGATCGCGCGACGCTGGGTGCGCGCTGGAAGCGCGGGGCCTGGGGCGCCGAGGCGCGGTGGGAGCAGCGCTTCGACAAGAATGACCCCGGCAGCGGCGAGAAGCCGATCGGCTCGGCGAGTCTCGTCTCCGCCTCGCTGGCGCGCAGCTTCGGCGACGCGTTCAGCCTGTCGATCGAGGGCCGCAACCTGTTGAACGAGGAGTACTTCAACGCAGCCGATCGCAAGGTCCCGCTGTCGGCGGAGCGCTCGATCGGCGTCGCCCTGCGCTGGCGGCGTTGACCCGCGTAAGATCGCCGCACGATGAACCCGACCACGAGAGAACCGATCCGCTGGTGGCCCGCCGCCGTCATCGTGACGTTGATGGCGCTGCTGCTGGCCTGGATCTGGCTCGCCGGCGACGGGTCGAACCGGCAGGACCAGGTCATGCCGACCTTACCGGTGCTGTTCTTCGGCGCACTGCTGCTGCTGGCGTGGCTGGTGCTGTTCTCGCGCGCGCCGTGGCGCGTGAGGCTCTCGGTTCTCGCGGCGGTGATCTTCGTGACGGGTCTCGGCACGGCATTCCTGGAGATCAAGGGCGTCAGCGGCAACCTGGTGCCGGTCGTCGGCCTTCGCGGGAGCGAGCGTGAGTTCGACACGTCCAGTCGCGCGGCGACGCCGGTCGCCGAACCGGGCCCCGGCGACTGGCCGCAGTTCTACGGCCGGCAGCGAATGGCGCGCGTCGACGACGTCTCGATCGGTCGCGACTGGAAGGCGAACGCGCCGCGCGAGCTGTGGCGCCGCGAGGTCGGCGCGGGGATGTCGTCGTTCGCGATCGTGGGCCCGGCCGCGGTCACGCAGGAACTGCGCGGCGAGAACGAGGCGATCGTGCGCTACGACCTGGCGAGCGGAGACCAGGTCTGGGTGCACGCGTACCGCGCCCCGTTCAACACGACGATCGGTGGAAGCGGCCCGCGCGCGACGCCGACGATCGACGACGGCGAGGTGTTCGCTCTCGGGGCGACGGGCACCCTGAGCTGTGTCGACCTCGACTCGGGATCGTTGCGCTGGTCGCGCAACGTGCGCGAGGACCACGGCGTCGATATGCCCGAATGGGGCATGGCCTCGTCGCCCCTGGTGGTCGGCGCGGCCGTCATCGTGCAGCTCGGGCGGCGCGGTCACGGCAGCGCCGCGTACGACCGGGGCTCGGGCGAACCGCTGTGGCGCGCCGCCGACGAGGATGGGGGGACGTACAGCAGTCCGCTGCCGGCCACGGTCGGCGGATTCGAGCTGGCGCTGATCGTCTACCGCGAGAGGGTCGTCGGACACGACCCGCTCACGGGCGAGGTGCGTTGGGCGCACGAATGGCCGAACCCCGGCGGCACCGAGCGAGTTTCGATGCCGCTCGTCCTGGACGACGGGCGCATCCTGGTGTCCGCCGGGTACGGCGCCGGCAGTCGAATGCTGCAGGCGCAAGCGGGCGCGGACGGACCGACGAGCGAGACGTTGTGGGACAGCCCGCGGCTGAAGTCGAAATTCGCGCCGATGGTGTATCACGACGGCGCGATCTTCGGACTGGACGACGGCGTGCTCGTCGCGGTCGATCCCGCGACCGGCGAGCGCTTCTGGAAACGCGGCCGCTACGGTCACGGCCAGTTCGTCCTCGTCGGCGACCTGCTGCTGATCGTCACCGAAGACGGCGAGCTCGTGCTGGTCGAGGCCGACGCGGAGCGACACAACGAGCTGGCGCGGATCCGGGCGGTTTCCGGCCGCACGTGGAACCCTCCGGCCCTGTCCGATCGCATCCTGCTGGTGCGCAACGACCGCGAGGCCGTCGCCTACGAGTTACCGTCCGGCGGCTGAGCCCGGCACGCCCCGCCCCGGCGTCCACGGCACGCCGGCAGCATCCAGCTTCTTCTCGAACGCCGGCAGCCTCTCGTACACCAATCGGCCGAGCGCCGTACGCACCTCGGCGAACTGCCACTCCGCGATCGCCACACTCTCGAGATGCGTCGCTGTGGGCCCGTACGTCGACAGCCGGTTGCCGGTCACCGCAACGTCGAGACGTCTGGCGATCGAGACCGGACCGGGGTCGCCGTGGCGCGCTCGAACGCGATCGCCCGACAGCCGGTGCTGCAGCTCTCGCACCTCGGCCCGCAGCGCGCGCGCCTCGTCGTCGAGGGCGGATCCCGAACTGCTTGAGTCCATCAACGCCTCTGCGATCGCGTCGAGTCGTTTCCCGGTCTCGCCCAGCGCCGCCGTCGCGCCGCGAACGGCACGCTGCAGATCGCCGAGACGCTCGAGGAACTGCGCAACCTCGGCGGGCGACGCGCCCTCCAGCGTTCCGCTGCGCAACGGGACGACGTCGAACTCCTCGCGCAGGCCGAGTTCGGTCAGCTCGCCGTCGACGCGCTGCGCCAGCTCGACGGAGTAGCGGCCCGGTGCCGCGAGGAACCCGGGGTTCGCGTCGTCGTCCTCGCCCTCACGCCACGAGGCGGTCGACGGACGACGCAGATCCCAGGCGACGCGGTGCATGCCCTTGCCGACCGGACCGGTCAAGCGCCGGACGACGTCGCCCGTGGCGTTGCGCACGGTCAGCACGATCGCGGGCTGTTCCTCGTTGCGCTCCTCGCGCAGCGCGTCCCAACCGGGGTACGGCGTGTCGTCGCCCTCCTCCTCGATCTTCTTCTCTTCCTCGCGCCGCTGCTCCTTGCGCGTACGCAGCGGCTCGGCGAGGTAGTACGTGAACACGGCCCCGAAGGGCGGGTTCGGGGCGCTGAAGTACCCGCCGCCCTGCGTGGCCTTCTCGCTGCCGCCGAGGGTCCGGCGCTCGACATACCAGTCGGCCTCGCGCACCGGGAACAGCAGCGTCTTGCCTTCCAGCGCTTCCTCGGAGACGGATCGCAGCGGCGTGTAGTCGTCGAGGATGTAGAACCCGCGGCCGAACGTCGCGCCGACGAGGTCGTTCTCGCGACGCTGGATCGCCAGGTCGCGGAACGGGATGTTCGGCGCGCCACCGCCGAGCTTGACCCAGGCGCCGCCGCCGTCGACCGAGAAGAACACGCCGAACTCGGTGCCGACGAACAGCAGCCCCGCCTTCTCGTGATCCTGCACGAGACGCCAGACGATGTGCCGCTCGGGCAAATCGGACGCGATGCTGCTCCACGTCTTCCCGCGATCGGCGCTCTGCAGCAGGTACGGCGCGAAGTCGCCCGACTTGTGGTCGTCCACCGCAACGTAGACGGTATCCGCGTCGTGCAGGTCGGCCTTGATGTCGTTGACGAAGAAGAAATCGGGCACGCCGGGGAGCTCGTCGATCCGGCGCCACGTCTCGCCACCGTCCTCGGTCACCTGCACCAGACCATCGTCGGTGCCGACGTAGATCAGCTCGGGGTCCAGCGGCGACTGGGAGAGGTTGGCGACAGTGCCGAACTTCGACATCGCATAGACGTCCCACAGCGAGTCGAAACTCCACACGCGGCCCATCATCGGCAGCGTCATACGGTCGAGGCCGCGCGTCAGGTCTTCGCTGATCGGGCGCCAGCTGTCGCCACGATCGTCGCTGCGCCACACGCGCTGGCTGGCGTGGAACAGCGTCTTCGGGTCGTGCGGGCTGATCAGGATCGGCGCATCCCAGTTGAAGCGATCGCCGTCCTCGCCCTCCGCCGGCTGCGGCTGGATGTAGATCACCTCGCCCGTCTTGCGGTCGTGGCGCACGAGATTCCCCTGCTGCCACTGCGAATAAACGATGTTCGGGTTCGTCGGATCGACGGCCGGCTGGTGTCCGTCGCCGAACAACGTGACGAACCAGTCCGCGTTGCGGATGCCGTTACGGCTGTCGGTGCGCGACGGTCCGCCCTGCGTGTTGTTGTCCTGCGTGCCGCCGTACACGTTGTAGAACGGCTCGTCGTAGTCGACCGCGACCTTGTAGAACTGGGTCACGGGCAGGTTGGCCACGAACTTCCAGTTCTTGCCGAGATCCCAGCTCTCGTACAGCCCGCCGTCCGAGCCCATCAACAGATAGTCCGGATCGTTCGGATCGAAGGCCAGCGCGTGATTGTCGCCGTGCTTGTGCTTCTCGCCGACGCGGACGAAGGTCGTGCCGCCGTCCTCGGAGACGTGCGCGCGCACGTCCATGTGGTACACGCGATCGAACTTGTGGGGGCTGGCGAAGATCTCCTGGTAGTAGTGCGGTCCGGTGCCGCCCGAGATGTAGTCGCTACGCTTCTCCCAGCTGCCGCCGGCGTCGGTCGAGCGATAGAAGCCGCCCGTGCGCTGCGGCAGCTCGATCGTGGCGTAGACGACGTCGGGGTTCTGCGGCGCCAGAGCCAGGCCGATGCGTCCCATGTCCACTTCGGGAAGCCCCGAGGTCAGCTCGGCCCATGTCTTGCCGCCGTCGCTCGACTTGTGGATACCGGTCTCCGGCCCACCGTTGATCAGCGCGGCGACCGTGCGCAGGCGCTGGTGCGTCGTGGCGTAGAGCACGTCGGGGTCGCGCGGGTCCATGATCACGTCGTTGACGCCGGTGTACTCGCCACCGCCGAGGATCCTGCCCCATGTCGCGCCGCCGTCGGACGTCTTGAACAGACCGCGATCGCCGCCGCCCGACCACAGCGGCCCCTGCGAGGCGACGTAGACCACGTTCGAGTTGCGCGGGTCGACCAGGATCTTGCCGATGTGCTCGGACTCTTTCAGGCCCATGTTCTCCCAGCTCTTGCCCGCGTCGAGGCTGCGGTAGACGCCGTCGCCGTAGCCCACGTGCCGGCCACCGACGTTCTCGCCGGTGCCGAGCCAGATCACCTCGGGCTTGCCGGGATCGATCGCGACGCAACCCAGGGAATACGACGCCTGGTCGTCGAAGACGGTCTCCCAGGTGGTCCCCGCGTTGGTCGTCTTCCACAGGTTCCCGCTGCCGACCGCGACGTACCACGTGCTCTGATCGGTCGGGTGAATGGCGATGTCGGCGATGCGACCGGACATCAGGGCCGGGCCGATGCCGCGCAGTTCGAGCCCGGAGAACGTCGCAGCCGACATGCGCCGATCGTCCTCCTCGGCCTGCTTTTCCTTCCTGGCCGCCGCCGGAGACGTCAACAACAACAGAACCACGCAGATCGACCCGAGCAGTCTCATCCCGAACCTCCGTTGGTGCCGCTCGGGGCATGCCCCCCGCCGGCGCGTGCGGCAGTATTTCACAAACCGGGCAGCGACACGTACGATGGGCCGATGCGATCCAGGTTCAGCTTCCGTCCGGTCGCGACGTTGGCCCTCGCGACGGCGGGGCTGGCGGCGTGCGGAGTGACCGCGCTGTACCTGCTGCGCATGCGCTGGAACGTGCTGCTGGTGGGCAGCATGTTCGAGATCGCGGCGGTCTTCGCGGTGCTGATGCTGCTGGTCAACTTCCGTCCGGCCCAGCGCGCCATGGACGGCCTGCCGCTACGGATGCGCGTCCTGTTACTGCTGCTGGCCCTGATCTCGGTGCTGGCGCAGGAGGTCAAGATGCGCCACCTGACCTACCCGTTCGTGGACTGGCGCATGTACAGCGACAGCGACCACGGCCCGCTACTGAGATTCCAGCACTACGACGGCGTGCGCGCCGACGGCACGCGCGTGCCGTTGTCGCTCGGCCGTGAGGTACGTTCGCTCGACGAGTGGCGACTCTACACGCGACTCGAGGCGATGGCGCGCATCATGTTCACCGGCAGCGGCCCGGACGGGCTCGATCCCGACCGTCATATCTCCGAGGCGCTCCGCGCCGTCGGGCGCATTCACAACGACCGACATCCGGAAGATCCGATCGTCGCCATCGAGCTGCTCAACGTGATGCTCGACACGCGGACGCACCGCGCGGACGACGAGCTCGATCGACGGCTGCGCAAGCGCATCGAGCTGGACGCTCCGTGATTCCACCGCTCTATCCGCAGACGGCGCAGGCGCTCGGACTGCTGCGCATCTGGGTCTTCGGGCTGTGGCTGCTCCACGTGCTGCTCGATCCGCTGACCGAGCTGGCCGAGTTTCCATCGGACATGTACCACGCACCGGGGCTGGTCGGGTGGCTCCCGGAAGCGTTGCAGGCGTCGTTGCTCTCCCACGGCGGACTCCTGGCGACCAAGGCGTTGCTGATCGTGCTGCTGGGGTCGGCGACGCTCGGCGTGCTGACGCGGCCGTGTGCCCTGGCCGGCTCGATCTTGCTCGTCTACTACCAGGGGCTGGTGCGCGGATTCGGCCACGTCAATCACGGCGAGATGACGCTGATCTACGCGGCGTTCCTGCTGGCGCTGGTGCCGTGCGGCGACGCGTTGGCCCTGCGTCCGTCGCGGACCGAGCGGCGGCCGGGGGCGTACTCCTCGGCGTTCCTGCTGATCGCGCTCGCCCTGTGCTTCACGTACTTCCTGGTCGGACTGAACCGCATCCTGCACCACGCCGACGTGTTCGGCGACGGGGCGATGTCGTTCTGGATGCAGCTCGCCGCGTATCGCGACTCGGCCGACTCCCCCGCGCTGGGGCGCTACATGAACCACTCCGCCGCGCTTCGCGCTCTCGTGCAGACGGGCTTCTACTTCGTGCAGGCGCTGGAGCTACTGGCCCCGCTGTGCCTGTTCAGCCGTCGCTTCCGCTGGGTGTTCGTCGTCGGCATGGGTTCGTTCCACCTGCTGACGGCGCTGACGATGAACATCTTTTTCTGGACGAACGTGGCCCTGGGCGTCATTTTCTTCGATCTCGATCGGCTGGCCGAACGCATCGGTACCGCGCGGTTGCACTGAGAGACTCTCGTGGTGCCAAACAGCTATTGACTGCGGCTTCGCGGTCACGTACATGGAGTGTGGGCCAGGAGGGACGCATGCAGATTCACCGGCGGTTTCGTGTCGTGGTCTTGCTCGCCCTGTTTCTCTCGATCGCATCCTCGACGATGCCGCACGCGCGCGCCGGTGATTGTGGGCCGACCGATAGCGACGGCGACGGGGTCGGAGACCTCTGCGATCCGTGCCCCGACGACGCCGGCGTGACCACGTTGGTCCCCGAGCTTCGCTTCAGCGCCCCAACGGCGCAATGCTGCGACGGAGGCCTCGCCGTCGACGACGACGGAACGACGCTCTACGTGGTTTCGCGTCTCATCCTGGTAGACGACCATATCGACGTCCACGACACCCAGGGTAACCTGCTCGGCGAGATCGGCGCCGGCGACATCGACCTGAACCCGCAGGACCTCGAGTACCACGCGGACAGGCTCTACGTCAGTCAGTCAATCGGGGCGAACCCGGGTTGGATCACGGAGTTCAGGCTCGACGGGACGGTCGATCGCCTCATCGGCGTCGGTGAGCTGGCCTCCAATCGTGGTTTCGACATCGACGACCTCGGAAACTTCTACGTCGCGGACGGCTTCGGCTCCGGCGAGAGAATCGCGATTCTCGACGCGGCCGGCAGTCTGACGGACAGCCTCGATCCGAGTGTTTCCCTCGACGACGTCGCGAAGGGGGTCCATGGCAGACTCGTGGTCCTCGAGCGGGCTTCCTCGGGCGGACTCTATGTCATCGACGGTACGGGGTCGGTTGTATGGCAGCACGACACCCCGACGGCTTCGGCCATGACGACCGACGGGGCCGGCAACATCTACTTCGTCGACGGCGGACAGGATTCGCTCTCGATCTTCGACGACGAAGGCGCATTGCTCGCCGAGCTTCCCTCTCTGCAGCTCTCCGGTGACCTCGATGACGGTCAGTACGTCGCACTCGACGCGAACGGGAACATCTACATCGGTACGGGAGGTCGCGTAGATTCCTACGCGGCGCTTCCGCCGGACGGGGACGCGGACGGCATCCTCGACTGTGTCGACCCCTGCCCGGCGAATCCCGACGCGGACGGAGACCGCTATTCGACGACGGCGGGTTGCCCGGCCGGGCAGCCGGCGGACTGCGACGACAGCAATCCGTACTGCACGGAAGACTGCACCGATGCGGACGGGGACGGTTTCTGCGTCGGAATCGACTGTGACGACACGCTGCCCGACGTCGGCCTGTGCGTCGACGCCGACGCGGACGGGGTGCTGGATCACCTAGACAACTGCCCCCTGACTCCGAACCCCGCTCAAACCGACACGGACCTCGATCAGGTCGGCGACGCGTGCGACCCGTGCCCGGACGACCCGACCTGGTCCGAGCTCGGCGTGACCGGTCCCTCGCCGTTCGCAGAGGCCCTCATCGAAGAAGGGCTCGCACTTGCCGTATCGAGCGCCGGAGACGTCTATGTGGGCGACGAATTCGGCGGCCTGATCCGAGTCTTCGATTCCGACGAGACTGTCCTGTTCGAGTTCGCCCCGACGACCGGCCAGATTCGCGCTCTCGATGTCGGTGAAGACGGGCGAGTCTACGTCCTCAGCGCCAACGACCGAATCGATATCCATGCGGCGGGCGGAGCCCTTCTGGATTCGATCTTCCTGACGGGAACCTTCGGCGGGATTGCCGTGAGCGGCACGACGATCTACTCGTCCAACTTCTCCGCCGGCGAGGTCGTCGCGCTCGACAACGACGGCAACCTCCTGCTCACGATCTCCGGGCTCTCGACGCCGGTCAATCTCGACGTCGGCCCGGACGGTCGGCTCTACGTCGTGGACCGGGATCAGGGCATTCAGGTGTTCGAGCTATCCGGTGGACCGCCGGTCCAGGTGATCGGACAGGACCCGGCGGTGCCGGCGGGGCTCCTGGAGTACCCGACCGACGTGAGCGTCCGGGGCGGCAGGGTCCACGTAGCGCAAAGCGGCCTCGATATACCCAACAAGGTCTACTCGACCGACGGGACGTTCCTGTTCGACATCCCCAACCCCCCGTTCTTCGGCGTGGCAGACAGCATCGCGGTGGCTGCGGGCGGCCCGATCTACGTCGGGGATTTCTTCGGCGTCGAGAGCTGGGACCCGGTGCCGCCGGACGCGGACGGAGACTTGATCCTGGACTGCAACGACCCCTGTCCCGACGCGCCGGACCTGGACGGAGACGGCCTGTCGGCTCCGCCGTCCTGCGACGGACTGCCGGTGGATTGTGACGACACGAACCCGAACTGCGGCGCGGATTGCACGGACGCCGACGGAGACGGTTACTGCGTCGGGTTCGATTGCGACGAAGCGAACCCGTTCTGCAACTCGGACTGTACGGATCAAGACAGTGACGGGTTCTGCGCTCCCGCGGACTGTGACGACTCCGTGTTCGAGTGCAACACGGACTGCAGCGACGGCGACGGCGACGGCGTATGCGCCGACGCGGACTGCGACGACTCGAACCCGAACTGTGGTGCGGCCTGCACGGACGCCGACGGAGACGGTTACTGCGTCGGGTTCGATTGCGACGCAGCGAACCCATTCTGCAACTCGGACTGTACGGATCAAGACAGTGACGGGTTCTGCGCTCCCGCGGACTGTGACGACTCCGAGTTCGAATGCAACACGGACTGCACCGACGGCGACGGCGACGGCCTGTGCGCCGGCGCCGACTGCGACGACACGAACCCGAACTGTGACGAGGACTGCACGGACGCCGACGGAGACGGCTATTGCGTCGGGTTCGATTGCGACGAAGCAAATCCGTTCTGCAACTCGGACTGTACGGATCAAGACGGCGACGGGTTCTGCGCTCCTGCGGACTGCGACGATTCCGCGTTCGAGTGCAACACGGACTGCAGCGACGGAGACGGTGACGGCCTGTGCGCCAGCGCGGACTGCGACGACTCGAACCCCTTCTGTGTCGCGGACTGCACCGATCAGGACAGCGACGGGTACTGCGTCACGGCCGACTGCGACGACGGCAACAGCACGTGCACCTCGGACTGCACGGATCAGGACAACGACGGGTTCTGCGCTCCCGCGGACTGTGACGACGCGGACCCCGAGTGCATGACGGACTGTGGCGACGGAGACGGCGACGGCCTGTGTGCCGACGCGGACTGCGACGACGCGAATCCCTTCTGTGTCGCGGACTGCACCGATCAGGACGACGACGGGTACTGCGTCACGGCCGACTGCGACGACGACAACGACACCTGCACCTCGGATTGCACCGACGGGGACGGGGACGGAGTCTGCGCCACCGCCGACTGCAACGACGCGGATCCGGGATGCAGCGAGGACTGCGAAGACCTGGATAACGACGGCTTCCGGGTCTGCGACGCCGACTGTGACGACGAGGACTCGACGGTCTACCCCGGCGGGCAAGAGCTGTGTTCCGACGCCCGGGACAACGACTGCAACGGAGCGACCGACGGAGACGACGCCCATTGCAGTGGGCTGATCGTAGCGGGTCTCCGCGTGACGGACACCAGCGCGACGCTGTCGTGGGATCCGGCGCTCGAGGCCGACTCGTACGCCGTGTATCGCGGAACGATCGCACCCGGCGGATTCGGCTACGACCACCGCTGCCAGGCGACGGAGGTCGCGCTCGGGTCGGCGATCGACACGGACACTCCGGCTCCGCGCGAGACGTACTACTACGTCGTGACGGGGCAGCGGATCGACGCCGCTCCGACACCGATCCAGGTGCTGGGCCCATTGGGCAAGGACGGTGGAGGCAGCTCACGTCCGGAGTCGACGACGATCACCTGCGGCGCCAGGGTCTACGTGGACCCCGATCTCGTGGCGGCGACTCACGACGGGATGAGCTGGGCCACCGCCTACACCGGGATCAACTCGGCCCTCGGAGACGCGCGCTATCGCCCACGCGGCGTGGAGGTGTGGGTCCGGGGCGGTACCGTGAACGGCATCGGCGGGATGAACGCGAGCTCTCGCGACGGCGCACGGATTCTGGGGTCGTTCGAGGGCACCGAGAGCGAGTCGTGGGAGAGATCCCCGGCCGCGGCGGAGACCGTCTGGGACGTCGAGGGAGCCGGGGTCGCCCTGCGCCTGATCGGCGCGAGCGCGTCGCTCGAGCGGATCACGCTCGAGAACGCGACGTCCGCGATCTACGCCGATCCGTCCGGTGCGCTGCTCGAGCTGAGCGGCGTCTCCGTGCGGGAGACGACGGGTTACGGCCTCGTCGTCCACGCCGAGACTCCGCTGAGTCGCCTGCTCGTGCGCGACAGCGTGTTCGACGCCACGTCCGGGCTGGGGGGACTGCGCGCCGTCGCCGGCGCCGGCGCGCTGGAGGGCACGATCCGGCAGAACCTGTTCGACGGCGGAACCGACGCCGGCGTGCGCCTGGAGGCCGACCCCGGCGGCGGCGTCGATGCCGACCTGCGCCTGGACGTCGTGGCGAACACCGTGACCGGCGGTAGCGCCGGCATCGTCCTGGGCGCGCATGTCGACGGCGTGTCCGGCGACGCACTGCAGCGCGCGTTCCTCGGCTCGAACGTCGTGCACTCGACGACGGCCGACGCGGTCGTGGTCGAGGCCTCATCGACGTCGCCTCTGGGACAAGCCGACAGCGTCTCCGCCCCGCTGATCGTCGGCAACACCCTGTCCGACGGCGGCGCGGCCGGCATCGCGTGCAGCGCCTGGCGCAGCGGCGGCACGGCGACGAACGTCGTGCGCTGCGGCGCCGAGATCTGGGACAATCTGATCTCGTTCCACGCCGGTCCCGGCATCTCCGAGTCGGCGGACGACGTCGCCGACGGGGTCGAGGCGGATCCGCGCGTCGTGGGCAACGACCTCTTCGGCAACACGACGCTGTATCTCGACGAGGGCGCGATCGGCCTGAGTCAGATCGAAGACGTCAACCAGCTCGCGGGCGCCTACGACAACTACGCGGAGGATCCGCGGTACGTCGACCGGCCGTCGGGGAACTACCGGCTGGTCGAGGGCACGGTATTCGGCGTCGGCAGTTCCGCGCGCTACCTCGCGAACGCATCCGACCCCGGGCTCGGGATGGGCTGGACCGCGCCGGCGTTCGACGACGCTGCGTGGTCGGTCGGGCTCCATGGATTCGGCTACGACACCGCGCCACCGCCGAACGCGGAAGATCTGATTCGAACGGAGGTGCCTGCGGGAACGATCTCGCTGTTCACGCGCAGCGAGTTCGAGGTGGCGGACGTCGCGTCCGTGACCAGCGTGACGCTGCGGGCGGACTACGACGACGGGTATGCGGTCTGGATCGACGGGATCGAGATCTTCCGCTCGGCCTCGATGCCGCCCGGTGCGCTGGACTGGAACTCGATTGCTGCCGAGCACGAGTCGAGCAACGCACAGTTCCCGATCTATGAGGAGACCGACGTCACCACTGCGGCGTTGCCGTTGCTGTCCACCGGCACGCACTCGCTGTCGATCGCGGTCTGGAACACGAGCGGCGCGTCGGACGACCTGCTGCTCGTGCCCCAGCTGGTCCTCAACGAGGAGATCGCGGCGACGGACGCCGGGCACGTCGAGGCTCCGCGTCTTGCTCCGCAGGACAAGGACGGCAACGCCAGGGTGGTCGACGGGGACAAGGACGGCGTGTCCCGGCCGGACACCGGGGCCCACGAACGCTAAGCCCGTTGTCGCAGCGCGTTGAGCGATTGCTGGCATCTCTGTGGGCCGGGCAGCTGCTCGCCGTTGCCGTCCTGTACCTACCCGGGGCCGATGAGCCGGGGAGAATCGCGCGCGAGGCGTTGATCCTGCTGCTCACCCCGGCTGCACTGGCGCTGACGCTGGCGGCGAGCCGACTCCTTCCGCCACGGGCGCTGCTCGGACTGCTGGCGGCCGCCGCGAGCGCGGCGACGTTGGGCCTGCTGCGCACGGGATCCGCCGAAGCTCTCGTCGTCGGGCGGGACGTGCTGGGCCTGTTCGCGCTGGCGTGCGCGGCGCTGGGCACAGCCGCGCTTCCGCGGAGCGACAGCGGCGATCGGCAGGTCTTCGACGGCGCGGTCGAGACCGCGGCCGGTGCGGCGCTGGTCGCCCTCGGCGGGCTCGGTCTGCTCCAGGGCTGGTTGGGGTGGGACGGCATCGCGCAGGTGCGGTCGCCGGCCGCGACGTTCGTCAACCGTAACGTGGCGGCGCAGGCCCTCGTCGCGCTCGTTCCGCTCGCAGTCCCGCCCATGCTGCACGCGCGGCGGCGTGCGAAGCAGTGGCTCTGCACGACCGGTGTCGGACTGGGACTGGCGTTCCTGATCGCCACGCGCTCCCGCGGCGCGTGGATCGCCGTTCTCGTCGGCGCCGCGATCGCCGTCGCGTCGCGGCCCGCGCCGCGGCTCCGCATTCCTCCGTCGGGGCGCTTGCGGGCGGCCGTCCCCGTGCTGGTACTCGTGGGAGCCGCACTGTTCCTGCCGGTGAAGAGCCCGGAGACGGCGATGCCGTCCGTCGGCGGCGCGCTGACGAGCCTGGGAAGCCCGACCGGGGGAAGCGGCGCCATTCGTATCGCCCTGTGGCGCAACACGATCGGCATGATCGAGAGACGCCCATGGCTCGGCGTCGGCGCCGGCCGATTCCAGGTCGCCTATCCGACGGTCCACGAGCTGCGCGTGCCCACTCCGAGCTTCGGCGTCGACACGCAACCGAAGCACCCGCACAACGACCTGCTCGAGTCGGCTGCCGAGATCGGCGTTCTCGGCACCGCTCCGCTGGCGGTCGCGATACTCGCGGGCTTCTGCTTCTCGTTCGTGCGTGGACGGGGGAACGATGCGGCCGCCGCGCGCGCGAGGGCGAGGGCGGCATCCATCGCGGGCGTCCTGGTGCACGGCCTGGTCAGCTTCCCGCTCCACTCTCCGGCGAGCGCGTGGATCCTGTGGCTCGTCGTCGGACGAAGCTGGTCGGCGGCCGGCGGGAAGACCGGTGCACGCGGCCGACTCCGCGCCGTGCCCGTCGTGCTGCTGCTCGGGGCGAGCGCGCTGGGAGCGTGGGTCGGCGTGAGCGAGGCGCGCGCCGGTCGAGAGTTCGGGCGCCTGACCCGTGAGATCCGATCGGGCTGTCGAGGTGCGGTCGAATCCGCGGCACGGATCCAGCACGGCGTGCCCTGGGACCGCGACGCGATGGGCCGCGCGGGCATGGCGGTCTTTCACTGCGACGCGGATCCGGCGACGTCCCTTCCGGCGCTCGAAGCTGCACTTCTCACGCACCCCAATCAGATCAATCTGCTGCTCGCGACCGGTGCCCGCCGGCTCAAGGCGGGGGACGCCGGCGGCGCGGAGGAGGCCTTCGAGCGCGCGGCCCGGATCCTACCGCGCTCTCCACGAGGATGGCTCGGCGTCGCCATGTCGCACGCCGCGTCGGGGAAGGCCGACGCGGCGCGGCGATCCTGTGCGGCCGCGCTGCGGGCGGATCCGTCGTTCGCGCCCGCGATTCAGTTCTGCTCCGGTCGTTAGACCGGGCTCCCACGACACCGCCGTGGCGCGGGACTTGTCCTCAATACCCCTGGGGGGTATGCTGAGAGCATGCTCGATGACAAATCCAAGCGCGCTCTGCGCGCCCGGTTGCGGCGCGCCGAGGGGCAGGTTGCCGCCATCGGCCGCATGATCGACGACGACTCGTACTGCGTGGACGTCCTGCTGCAGATCGCGGCGGCACAGGGAGCTTTGTCGCGCGTGGGCGAGATCGTGCTCGACTCCCACGTGCGGACCTGCGTGCGGGACGCGTTCGACTCCGGAGACGAGGACGCACGCGAGGCCAAGATCGACGAGTTGATGGAGGTCTTCTCGCGCTGGTCTCGTCAGGGGGCGCGCTGATGGCCTCTCTGTCCGAGTGGGTGCGCGAGAGCTGGGTCGTGATGCTCGACCTCTCCGCGTGGATGTTGCTGGGCATGGCGATCGCCGGCCTGGTCC
The DNA here is from genome assembly GCA_024226515.1 of bacterium. GTDB lineage: Bacteria > Acidobacteriota > Polarisedimenticolia > Polarisedimenticolales > Polarisedimenticolaceae > JAAELQ01. The sequence continues at coordinate 58,527 of JAAELQ010000116.1, read as the reverse complement.
ACGTGCTGCTGCCGCGCGACTTCATCCGGCGTCAATTCACGGGCGCCTCCGGTGTGCTGAAGGCGGTCGTGCTCGGCGTACCGCTGCCGCTGTGCTCCTGCGGCGTGATCCCGACCGGCCTCGGTCTCAAGAAGGACGGGGCCGGCGACGGTGCGTCGGTCGGCTTTCTGATCAGCACGCCGCAGACCGGTGTCGACTCCGTGCTGGTGACGGCGTCGTTTCTCGGCTGGCCCTTCGCGCTGTTCAAGGTCGCCGCCGCCGCGGTCACGGGACTCGTCGGCGGATTCATGAGCGACGCGCTCGGTTCCTCGTCGGCGACGGAGTCCGCGGCGAGCGACGACGAACATGCCGCCGACGCGACCGGATCGACGGAGGATGCGCGCGGCTGGAGCGACGGCGCGGCGCACGCGATCGACATCCTGCGCACGATCTGGCGCTGGCTCCTATTCGGTGTCGCCGTGTCCGCGGCGATCACGGTCTTTCTGCCCACGGATCTTCTCGGCGGTCTGGGCCGCGGCGGAGCGCTGGTCGCCGCGCTGTCGGCCCTGGTGATCGCGCTGCCGCTCTACGTCTGCGCGACGGCGTCGGTGCCGATCGCGGCAGCGCTGGTCGCGGGCGGCCTGCCGACCGGCGCGGCGCTCGTGTTCCTGATGGCGGGGCCGGCGACCAACGTCGCCACCATCGGCGCGATCGGGCGAGCGTTCGGCCGGCGCGTTCTGGCGGTCTACCTGACGACGATCGTCGTCGGCAGCATCGCCTTTTCCTGGGTCTTCGAGCGCTTCTTCGGCCGGGGCGGCGACACCGCGGCGACGCACGTCCACGAGAGCGGCGCGTGGTGGAAGACGGTGGGAGCCGTCGCGCTCACCGGCCTGATCGCGTGGTTCGCCGCGCAGGACCTGCGGCGGCTCCTCTCGCGTTTCGCGTCTCGCGGCGCCGGCGACCGCTCGGTCGAGGTCGAGGTCGACGGCATGACCTGCAACGGATGCGTCAACCGGCTCGAGTCGGCGCTGCGCCGGGAGGACGGCGTGCGGACGGCGCACGTGACGCTCGACCCGCCGCGCGCGGTCGTCCACGGCCCGGTCAGCGAGGACGCTATTCGAGAGGCGATCGAGCGAGCCGGTTTCCTTGCCAAGTGTTGATGACGGGCTGCCGTGTGTCCGCCACGAATCTCTCGCCTACGCCGGCGGTCGCGAGTCGCGGCGAATCGCTCGATACGGCCCGCGCAGCGCCAGCGACGCAACCCACAGCAACACGCCCAGCACACCGATGCCGTACCACAGCGCGGCCGGACTGATCGTGGCGTAGACCCACGTGCCCAGCGCCGGCGCGAAGACGAAGGCCAGTGCGAAGGACATGGTGAAGAACCCCATGTAGCGCCCGCGGCTGTTCGCCGGTGCGCGCTCGGCAACCGCGGCGCTCATCAACGGCATCGTCAGCATCTCGCCGAAGGTCCACACCGTGACGGTCAACGCCACGAACAGGACCCCGCTTCCCAGCGGCATGAGTGCCAGGCCGGCGCAGGTCAGGAAGCTCCCCAGTCCGATCAACGACAGGCGGTCGTACTTCTCGGTGCGATGGATCAACACCATCTCGAACAGCACGATCAGCAGCGCGTTGAGGGCAAACAGCGTTCCAATGACGTCCTCGCGGAAACCGTAGCCCTCGCTGAAGTACAACGGGACGGTGCTGAAGATCTGGAAGAACGCCGCGGCGAGGCTGACGACGATCAGCATCAACAGCACGAACGGCACGTCGCGCCACGGAGAGCGCCGGACCTCGGCCCGTTCCGCAGCCGGACTCGCGCCGTGCGCGTCGCTTCCGCGAAAGCCGACGACGACGATCAACGCCGCCAGCCAGCAGGTCGCCGCGTCGCCGACGAACAGCCACATGTAGCTGCGCAACGCGAGGAACCCGGCCGCGGCGGGCCCGAGGGCCTGCCCCACGTTGACGGCCAGCCGCAACAGGGCGAACGCTCGCGCCTGCAGCTCGCGTGGCGCGATCTGCGCCATCGACGACATCGCCGCGGGCCGGTAGGCCTCCGAGATGACGCTGGCGACGAACGCGGCGATCGAGATCCCGAGCATGCTCTCCTGCATGCCGAGCACGAGGAACGCGAAGCCGCTGCCGACGAGGCTCAGCTTCTGCGTGCGCAGGGCGCCGATGCGGTCGCTGAGCCAGCCGCCGAGGTAGGCGCCGATCATCGCGCCGATGCCGTACAGCGCGAGGATGCGACCGACGACCGTCGTCGAGATCCCGCGATCCTGCGCGAGGTACAGGCTGATGAACGGGACGACCATCGTGCCGGCGCGGTTGACGAGCGTGACACCGGACAGCAGCCACAACGGGCGCGGCAGCCCACCGAACGCTTCACGGTACGAATTGAAGATGGCGCGGAACACGGGCCACGATGATATGCGCCCCCGCCCGGGTTGGCGACGTGGCGAACCGGCGGCACACCGGTAAACTTGAAGGATGAGAACCCGCAACCGATCCGCAATCCTCCTCACGCTGTGGCTCTTCGGCTGTGCGGCGGCCTGGGGCTCGCCGACGCTCCGCGCGCCGACCGAGACCGAGGAATTCCTCGCTCCCGACATGCCACTGCCCGTGATGGACTGGGAGGCGTACCGCGCGCAGGCCGAGCGGCGGCGCCACAACGCGACCTTCGTGGCCATCTCGAACGAGCGCGACGCGTTCGCGGGGGACGCCTGGTTCGCGATCCTCCCGCTGGGCGGCCCGCTGGTCGGCGCCGCGCTCGAGCCCACGAACCGCGTGTGTCGCATCGACCGCAACGCCAACGGCGACCTGCTGGACGACGACGCGCTGCCGCTGCGCCGGCAGGGCGACGAGTGGCTGGTCGACCTGCGCTACGAGCGCCGGGTCGAACGCGACGCCGCGGTCCTCGACGTCCCGACGCCGATGCGAATCCACTGGCGCGTGGGCGACGCCGAGCTGCGCGTCGCCCAGGGGACGCTGCGCACGGGGACGCTCCGGATCGGCGACGATTCCATGCTGTTCGGACTGCGTGGCTACGGCGGAGAGTACGATCGCATCGGGAACGAGGTACTGTTCGACCTCGACGGAAACGGGCAGCTCGATCTACTCTCCCCCACCGCTCGCGAGCGATTCCGGGAGGACGCCGCTCACGTCAATCTGTTCGGCGAGAGCTACGCCTTCACGGTCGATCCGCTGGGCCGGGAGCTGACGCTTCGCCCGCTGGAGCAGAAGCAGCCCGACCGGCAGCACTACGAGGTCGGCGCTCGCGCACCCGCTGTGCAGTTCGTCGACATCGACGGCAACACCCGGCGCCTGGCCGACTATCGCGGCAAGATCGTGCTGCTCGAATTCTGGGGCACGTGGTGCAAGCCGTGCGTCGAGGAGGCGCCGGCGATGGTCGAGATCTACCGGACACATCACGAACGCGGGTTCGAGATCCTCGGGTTCCATTCCAGCGGCTCGGTGGAGATCGTGCGCGAGTTCATCGCGCGGCTGGGCATGACCTGGCCGCAGACGATGCGGCGTGACGAAGAGCACGTGTTCAAGCTGTTCCGCGTGCAGAACTTCCCGACCAACGTGTTGATCGATCGCGACGGCACCGTGCTGGACGGCGCGGTGCACATCGAGGATCTCGCGCAGACGCTCGACGAGCTACTTGGCCCGTGACGCGCCTCAGCGGAACATGTCGGGGCTGATGGTGAGCTTGATCTCGCGCACCACGTCGGCCGGGATTCCCGCGCGTTGCGCGTGCTCGCGGACGTCGTCGGCGCTGGGCGCCTCGTACTCGCAGAAGATCTTGCCGTCGACGTCGGAGACGTAGCTGCGAATCCAGGTCACGCCTTCCATCTCCGAAATGACGTCGAGCGACCTCTTGGATGCGGCCTCGAGTTCTTCCGGGCTGAGCTGGCCCACGTCACGTTCGATCAGGTATCTCGGCATCGACTCCCCTTCTCGACGACGATCGGCCGCCGCCACTGATTCTATCAATCCAGCCCGAGCTCGTCGCAGGCGCGCTGCAACTCCTCATCGTCCACGGACTCGGCCGCCGCGCGAGCGAGCATGGCGCTCTCCCGTGCACGGTCCCGCTCACCGGCCGTCGCGAATGTACGCGCAAGGTGATGCCGCATCCACCCCTCGCCGCGACGGTCGCCGATCTCCTCCCGGATCTTCATCGACTCCTGGTATCGGGCGGAGGCGCGCTCGAGGTCGCCCTGCTCGAAGGCGATGTCGCCCAGCAGGGCGAGGGCGTGTCCGCGCAGCAGGGTCTGTCCGGACGAGACGTGCACCCGAACGGCGCGCTCGAGTATGTCGAACGCCTCTCGACGGCGGCCGAGCGACTTGAGACAGGCGCCGATGCTGTTCAGCGCAAGACCGGCGTGCACGCGATCCTCCTCGGTCTCGAAGCACTCGAGCGCGGCCTCGAAAGCAGCCAGGGCGCGGTCGAACTCGCCGTCCTTCCACTCCAGGATGCCGATGCTGTTCAGCAGTTCTCCACGCAGCGCGTGATCGCGGTGCGGGCAGCGCGTACGCGCGTCCTGCAGGTATCCCAGCGCCTGGACGTTCATCCCCACCGACTCCGCGGCGCGCGCGAGGCCCTTCAACGCTACGATCGTCGCCTCGTCGTCACGCTCCGCGCGCGCGACCTCCAGCGCGCGCTCCCACGCGCCACGCGTCTCTGCCCCTTCCCGCTCGAGGATCGGTCCTGCCTTGCACAGCATGTCCAGCTCGACATCGTGCTCGCGCAGCCGACGGAAGACCCGCGCCGCCTCGAGCAAGTGCGGCAGCGCCTCGTCGTCGCGGCCGAGCCCCAGCAATGTCTCGGCCAGGCTCTGCTGGCAACGCGACAGGCCGAACGCGTACTGCGAGCGTCGGCACTTCTCGACCTGGGTGCGCAACAGCTTGAGCCCTTCCTCGACCTCGCCACGACCCAGCAGCACGGTCGCGAGAGCCCCGGCGTGAAACGGCTGGTGGATCGTGAAGCGGTCCGCACTCTGGATCTCGATTGCTCGGCGCAGGAACGACTCTCCTTTCTCGGTCTGCCCCAGGTCACGGTAGATCGTGTACACGACGTAGTTGGCCTCGGTCAGGCGGTGCGGATTGCTTCCGGGTCCCTCGGCGAGTTCGAGTGCCTCGTGCAGACACTGCAACGCTTCTTCGTGGCGCCCCAGCCCGCGCAGCGCGCTCGCGCGATTGGTCAGCGTGCCGGCCAGCCGCTGCTTGTCGCCGCTCGCGCGGTCGATCGCCAGCGCGCTGTCCAACGAGGCCAGCGCATCCTCGTTGCGCCCTCGCTGCCAGTACAGGAAGGCCAGGCTGCGCAGCGCGTGGCGTTCGAGCTCGGGATCCTCCAGCCTGCGCGAGCAACTCAGCGCCTGCTCCAGCGCTTGCTCTCCGGCATCGAAGCGCTTGGCCAGGGCCAGCAGCTCGGCGCGTCCCGTGTAGGCCTGGACCAGCTCGGGCCGATCCCCGAGCGGCTCGAGCCGCTGGAGCAGGTCGTCCACCGCGCGTTGATGCCGCCGCCGGTCGCCGACGATCTCGGACACGCGGCTCTCCTCCTGCAACAACTTGATCCACTCTTCGTTCTGCGCCGCTCCGTCTTCGAGGCGCTCCACCCAGCGTCGCGTGCGCTCGAGCGTATCCAGCGCCTCGGTGAACTGGCTCAGGCTACGCGCCCGCTGCGCCGAGCAATGGCCGTATTCCACGGCGCGCGGCCAGTCCATGGCCTCGGCGAAGTGGCGCGAGAGCTCGTCGTAGTGCTCTTCCAGGCGCTGCCCGTGCAGCGTCTCCAGTGCGCGGCCCACACGACCGTGCAGCTCCTGGCGCTGGATCTGCAGCAGGCTGTCGTAGGCCACCTCCTGCGTCAACACGTGCTGAAACGCGTAGACCGTCTCGGGTACGACGCGCACGCGACGTACGAGGCCGCGCTCCTTCAGTCGCTCGAGCATGGCGTCCAGCTCGCCCGAGACCTCCATCGAGGACTGCAGTACGTCGAGCGAGAACTCGCGACCGATCACCGAAGCGTGGCGCAGCAGGTCACGCGCCACGTCGTCGATCCGATCCAGTCGGGTCCGGATCACGGCCTGCACGCTGTCCGGCAGCTGCAGCCGCTCGAGCGGTCCGTTGACGTTCGCCGTTCCGTCCACGAGCTCGAGCGTACCGTCCTCGATCAGCGCACGGCAGGTCTCCTCGAGAAAGAACGGGTTGCCCGCGGTGCGGTGGTGGATCAGCTTCGTCAGGTCGTCCGGCAACGACTGCGCGCCGAGCACGCTGCGTATGATCGCGCCGGCCGACACGGGCCCGAGGGCCGCGAGCTGGACCGTGCGCGGCGGAAACGAGCCCCAGTCGGGCGACGCCTCGGGGCGGTGACTGACGGCCAGCATCACCGGGTACCCCGGGCACATCTCGATCAGCTGGCGCACGGCGTCGTGCGACGCCTCGTCGACCCAGTGCCAGTCCTCCAGCAATAGCAACAACGGCTTCTCACGCGACGCCAGCGTCAGCAACGCCGCGATCGCCTCCTGCATCGCGTGCCGGAACAGCTTGCCCTCGAGATGCTCGGGCAACGGGTGGCGGTCGTTCGGCAGCGAGAGCAGCTTCACGTACAGCGGTAGGAACGCCTCGAGCTCGGGGTCGATCTCATGCACGCGGCGCGCCATGCTCTCGAGTTGGGCGTCTTCGCCTTGCTCGTCCTTGACGCCCAGGGCCGCGCGGCAGACCTGGATCAGCGGCAAGTACGGCACGCGTTCGCCGTGCGACTGGCATCGACCCTCGAGCAAGACGACTCGTTCGCGATCGACCTGCCTGCGCATCTCGAAGAACAGTCGACTCTTGCCTGCGCCCGCCTCGCCGAGCACCGCGACGAACTGGCCCTCGCCACCGACCGCAGCCTCGACGCAGCCGAGCAGCGTTCCGAGCTCGCTCTGTCGTCCGGCGAATGCGGTCAGCGGCGCGCCGGAGGCTTGCAGCGGCGGAATCGATCCGTCGTCGGTGCCCATCGCCCGGTGCGGCACGATCGGCTCGCTGCCCCCGCGAATGCGGGTTTTCTCGAGCGGCTCCGTGCGAATCGACGACCCGGCAAGCCGCCGTGACTCGGGTGTCAGCAACACCTGCCCCGGCGCGCCGGCGTGGGCCAGGCTCATGGCAACCTCGGCGGCCTCGCCGACGATGCGCCGCCGCCGTCCGGGCTCGCTCGCGGTCCTCACGACGATCATCCCGGTGTGCACGGCCGAGCACGGGCGAATCTCCGCCGTGGGGCCGCCGCGCGTATCCAGACCCGCGTGGATCTCGAGCGCCGCGCGCGCCGCGCGCGCCGGATCGTCCTCATGCGCCGTGGGAACTCCGAACAGCGCAACGACCTGTTCCGGATCGGAACGATCGATCGTCCCGCCGAAGCGCTCGACGGTCTCCCGCGCGAGCTGCTCGAAGAAGGCGTGGTGCTCCTCGAGCGCCTCCGACGGCAATTCCTCGATCGCCGACTCGAAACCGATCAGCCGCACGATCAGGATCGTTGCCTTGCGCCGTTCGCTCTCCAGCGCGGGACGGCTGGTGACCTCGGCCTCGAAAGACGCGCTCGGCAACGGCTTGCCGCACGCACCGCAGAAGCCGGCGTCGAGTGAGAGGATCTCGCCGCACGTGGCACAGGCCCGGCGCAGGTCGGCTCCGCACTGGCTGCAGAAGCGGTGTCCGTGCGGATTCTCCGAGTGGCACTTCTCGCACTGCACGCGCGAGACGGACGACTGCGCGACGTAGCGGCGAACGGCCTCGAGGTCGCGGGCCAGGTCGCGTGTCGAGTCGTAACGCTCGGCCGGGTCCTTGCGCAGACAACGCTCGACCGCCCAGTGCAGCGGCACCGGCACCTCCGTGTTCTGGGGAGCGATCGGCGCCGGCTCTTCCTTCAGGATGGCCGCGATCGTCTCGGCGTGGCTCGCGCGACCGAACGCGCGTCGGCCGGTCAGCATCTCGTAGAGGATCGCGCCGAAGGAGAACATATCGGCCCGGTGATCCGTCGCCGCACCGCGGGCCTGTTCCGGCGCCATGTAACCCACCGTGCCGAACACCGTGCCCTCGGCGGTGTGCGGTTCGTTCTCGGTGAACGTCGCGTCGGCCCCTGCGTCTACACCGACCTTGGCCAGGCCGAAGTCGACGATCTTGGCCTCGCCCTGCGACGTCAGCATGATGTTGCCCGGCTTCAGATCGCGATGCGCGATGCCTTTGGCGTGCGCGATCGACAGCGCCTCGGCGACACGACACGCCACGGAGAGCGCCTCGCCCAGATCGAGCGGTGTACGGTCCATCCGCTCGCGTAGACTCTCGCCGTCGACGAGCTCCATCGCGATGTACGACGCGCCGTCCGCTTGCCCGACGTCGTAGATCGTGACGATTCCGGGGTGGTTCAACGCGGAGGCCGCCCGCGCCTCGCGACCGAATCGCTTTTCCTGATCGGGGCCCCACCGGTCGCGCGCGAGAACCTTCACGGCGACCGCGCGCCGCAGCCGTACGTCGGTGGCGCGGTAGACCTGCCCCGCACCGCCCTCGCCGATCAGCGCGACGATCTCGTAGGGACCCAGGCGTGAGCCGGCGGGCAGCGCCGGCGATTCCCGCAGGTCGTCGACGACGGACTCCCAGAGCGGACCCTCGAGCGCCCCGCCGGGAACCAGCGGATGGTGCGGGTCGTCGACGGCGTGCAGCAGGGACTCGACCCGCCGTCGCAGCCCGGCGTCTCCGGCGCATTCGCGGTCGAGGAACGCCTCGCGCTCCTCCACGGGGCGGTCGAGCGCCGCCGACAAGACGGCATCGATTCGCTCGAAATCCCGATTCTCGTCGCTCATCGCCTGTGCCTCGGTGCCCGGACTATTCCAAGAAACCCCGGCTCGAGCGAGGCCGACTGCGGCTTTCCGCTGTTTCCGCGGTCCACGAGCAGAATTCTCCCGGTTATCCGAGTTTCTTCACCGTACTATCCCATACGTATCGAGGGGGAAGCATGCCATGAAGATGCTGGGCCGAGGTGTGCGTGCCGCGTTCGCGCTCGGGGCGCTCCTGATCGGGTCGATCGTCGTCGCCCACGCCGGGCCCGGAGCAGCGGTGGTTTCCGAGCGAATCGCCGTGACCTCGGCCGGTGGACGCAGCAGCTCGCTCAGCTTCGACAACGTGGCCTCGATCGGCCAGTCGTCGCCGGTCGGCGCGGCGTCGTTCTGCGGCGCGGGCTATCACGCCAGCCTCGGCCTGTGGTCCATCCGGGGTCAGATTCCGGTGCGCAACGTTCTCGAGGTGCAGCGCGATCCGGCGATCGCGACGGAGGTCGAGCTGTCGTGGTCCGGATCGGATCAGAAGTTCGAGGTCTACCGCTCGACGTCGGCCCTGAACGTGACCGATCCGACGAACTTCGACCGCTCGACACGGGACTGCGTGATCACGGACCCGACGTCGGGCCTGTCCGACATCCTGTTCTACAAGATCGTCCCGAAAGACTAGGAGCCCGTCCGGTGCAGAAAGCGCAGGTTGCCATCGCACGCCCGCTGCGTGTCGCGCTGCTCGCCGTTCTACTGACGGCCGTGTCGACGTGGACCGTCGCGACGGCGTCGAGCGCGACGCCCGAGCGCTTGACGGTGCAGGGATTTCTCAGCGAGGCGGTCCAGCTTCAACCCATGCCGGTCAACGGCGTCGTCTCGATGACGTTCGAGGTCTACGACGCCTGGCGTGGCGGCAGCCTGCTGGCGACGCACGGGCCGGTCCCGGTGCTGGTCACCGACGGCTCGTACGAGGTCGAACTGCCGCTCGGCGTGGACCAGTTCGGCGGCACGATCGCGTGGGTGCAGTTGACCGTCGACGGCGAGCTGCTGGCCCCGCGGATATCGCTGACCAATGCCCCGTTCACCCACGTCGCGGAGAGCTTGGCGGGGGCGGACGAGGGAGCGCTGGCGGCACAGCTCGCCGCGGCGGAGGGTGAGTTCGTCGCGCAGGTCGTGGCCTCGGTGGGACTGCACGCGGCAGCGCAGGACCCGCACCCCGCGTACGCCGACGAGATGGAGCTGCCCACTCGAGTGGACTGCGACGGAGTCGACGACACCGTGCGGCTGCAACAGGCGATCGCAGGAGCCAACGAGGTGATCCTACCCGCCGGCGCGACGTGCACCGTGCTGCGCACGACCGCGGAGTACGCGCTGCAGATCGTGAAGGACGACTTCCGGTTGAGGATCGAGGCGGGGGCGGTGCTGCGCCTGGCGGACGGCCAGGCCTCGGGCGAGGAGACGCTGCGCATCGTCCAGATCGGAAGCGCTGCCGCGGCGATTCACGGCGTGACGATCGAGGGGCCCGGCACGATCGACGGGAACCGGGCGAACAACCCTCTGGGCAAGGATGTCGTGATGCAGCGTCGCGCAGGCGTAGCGATCCTCGGGATCGCCGAGGACATCGAGGTCCGTGGCGTCCGCTTCGTGGAGGCCAGCGGCGACGCGATCATGATCCAGGGCAACTCGCTCGAGAACGCACGCCACATCCGCGTCCGCGACAACCGCTTCCGAAACGTGGAAGAGGGAATCATCTTCTTCATGGCCGACCACGTGTCGATCACCGGCAATCACATCCACGACGTACTGGAACAGGATGGGATCGAGCCGCACGAGTTCAGCGAGTTCTGGATCATCGCCGACAACATCATCTCGCAGGTCGCCGCAGAGTCCGGGTCCGGGATCAATCCGTTCGCCGGCGCCAGCGACGGCGTGATCGTCGGCAACACGATCGTCGGCCACGTCGACGGCATCGACCTGCAGAACACCGACCGCATCCTGGTCAGCGACAACCTGATCCGCAAGCCCGGCGGCACGAACGGGATCGGGATCCGCGTGCGGGACGTGCCGGGCGTCGACCAGCGCTGCAACATCGTGGGCAACCGAATCGAGGGCTACCACTACGGCCTGCTGATCGAGAGCGACGATGTCCACGTGTCGCGCAACTACGTCGTGGGGGCGGAAAGCCACGGCGTGTACTGGAACCTCGGCGACCGCGGCACGATCACGGACAATTTCGTGATCGACCCCGGAGGACGCGGGATCCATGTGGCGGACGGCGACGGCATCTCGATCTCGGGCAACACGATCGTCGACAGTCGCGCCGTGCCGGTCATGACCGACGGTGCGTACTTCAAATCTACGGTGACCGGTGCCACGTTCGTGGACAACGAGATCGTGGGCCAGACATTCCTCGCCGTGCGCGACGATACGGGTGGCGCCGTGCTCGTCCGCGAGAACGTCGGGTTCGCGACGGAGACGCGCGGGGTCGCCTCGGTGCCCTCGTCCGCGTCCATCGTCTCGGTGCTGCACGGCCTGGACTCCGCACCGGGAGCGCCGCACGTCTCGGTGACTCCGGCGGGGAACCTCGGGCAGGCGACGAAGTACTGGGTCGCCGCCGTGACCGACACGTCGTTCGAGATCCACCTCGACGCCGACCCGGGGGCGGGCGGTGTCGACTTCTCCTGGTCCGCCGTGAGGGATTGACGTGCGCATCACCCGACCATCCCCTCTGGATCGAATCGGTGCGCGGCCGCGGCTGGCGACCGTCGTCTTGCTGGCCTGTCTCGCAGTGGCGGGAGGCGTTCTGGCCGACGATCCAACGCCGCGTCAGATCACGATACAAGGCGTACTCAGCGATACGACGGGCCCGCAGACGGTGCCGGCGGACGGGACGTTCACGATGAGCTTCGCCGTGTTCGACGCCGAGCTCGGGGGCGCGTTGGTGGCCTCGCACGGTCCCGTGTCGGTCGCCGTGCACGACGGCGTCTACGAGGTGTCGATTTCGCTCGACCTCGCCGCGCTCTCCGGCGCCGACCGCTGGCTCGAGACGACGATCGACGGCGAGACGTTGACGCCGCGGCTGCGACTGGCCAATGCGCCGTACGCGCACGTCGCCGAGGCGATCGGTAGCCTGACGCCGGAAGGGCTGCAGGTGGAACTCTCGTTGATCCAGGTCAACGTCAGCGCCGAGATCGCATCCGTCATCTCGGACCACGAGGGGGAGGCGGACCCGCACGCGCCCTACGTGCTGGAACAGGAACTGCCGCTGAGGGTCGTGTGCGACGGCATCGACGACACCGCGCGAATCCAGGATGCGATCCTGGCCGCGCCCGAGGTGTTGATCGACTCGGGAAGCCAGTGCGTCGTGAGACACGCGGCCGCGGATCACGCGTTGTTGATCGATAAGAGCGGCTTCCGGTTGACGCTGGAGGCCGACTCGGTCATCCGGCTGGACGACGGTGAGGCCACGGGAGCGCAGACGCTGTATCTGTTGCAGATCGGAACCGAGTCGAGCGCGACCTCCGACGTGACGATCCTGGGACCCGGAACGCTGGACGGCAACGGCGGCAACAACCCGCTGGTCGGCGGCGACTACGACCGGCGGGCGGGTGTTGCGGTGGTCGGGCAGGCGTCGTCGATCGAGATCGCGAACCTGCGCCTGGAGGACTCGTCGGGTTGCGCGGTGCTGATCCGGGGCAACGCCGGGACCCAGAACGCCGAGGACGTTCGAGTTCGCGACAACTTCATGACGCTCAACGCGGAGGGCGTTCTGTTCGAGAACGCCGACGAGGTCGGGATCAGCCGCAACCACATCCGCGACGTGCTGGCGCGCGACGGCCTGCGCCCCGGGACCGGAAGCGACGGCTGGTTGATCGAGAGCAACTTGATCGTTCAGGACGGTGCCGTGTCGTCCGGGGCCGGGATCCACGTGGCAACCGGGGCGGGCGGCGGTTCGATCGTCGGCAACTTGATCGCGGGTCACGGCGACGGGGTCGACGTCGAGGCTCCCGACAGCGTCGTCGTCTCGGGGAACCAGGTCGACTACGCCGGCTCGTCGGGAAGCGGAATTCGCATCCGGCCAGGCGGCTCTCCCATGCAACGCTGCAGCGTCGAGGACAACTTCGTCGAGGGCTTCCAGTTCGGCATCCGCATCGACGGCAACGACGTGAAGGTGTCCGGCAACTACCTGCTCGAGCCCGGCGAGGCGGGAATCCAGTGGGATCAGGGCGACCGGGGGCAGATTCGAGCCAACGTCCTGCTGGACCCGGGGCAACTCGGCATGCGGTTCACGTCCGGGACCGGCCTGTCGGTGGCGGACAACCGGATCTCCGACAGCCGCGGTACGCCGCTGATGACTCACGGCGCTCGGTTCGAGGCCGGCGTGTCGGCGACGCGATTCGTTCGCAACGAGATCTCGGGGCACACCGCCGCCGCCGTGGTCGACGAGACGTCGGGTCAGATCGCCCTGCGCCGCAACGTCGGTTTCGTGACGGAAACTCGCGGCACGGCGACGATCTCCGCGGGAAGTACGGTCTACACCGTGGCCCACGGTCTCGACGTCGCGCCAACCGTCGCCGGCATCTCCGTCACGCCGACCAACGACCTGGGGCAGGCGAGCCGCTTCTGGATCGCGAACGTGGCCGCGGCGTCGTTCCAGATTCGGGTCGATGTCCAGCCGGGAGGCTCGGGCGCCACGTTCTCCTGGACTGCCGTCTCCGAATAGGCCCGACACGACCCAGGTTGATTTTCCGGGGTCAGTCGCCGAAACGCTCCTGTAGTCGCTCGAGGGCGGCAACCAGATCCGGCGTCTGTTCCAGCACCGATATCGCGGGGTCTCCACCGAGCCGCTTCATGCGCCTGGCGGCGTTGGTGATGTCGTACTTGCGCGGGCTCAGGCCGCGCCGCACCTCGGTCCAGCGCAGCGGCATGGAGACGGGTGCTCCGGGTAGCGGGCGCACGCAGAACGGCGAGACGAGCAGCCGACCGTGGCCGTTCTGCAGGTAGTCGACGTAGACCTTCCCGGCGCGCCGACTCGGCGAACGGGTGATCGTCGCGATATCGGGAAGCTCGGTCGTCACGACACGGGCCATCAACTCACCGAGCGCGCGAGAGTGTTCGTAGCTGCACTGCGCCCCGAGGGGCAGCAGCACGTGTAACCCCGTCGAGCCGCTGGTCTTGACGAAGCACTCGAGGCCGATCTCCTCGCACAGCGAGCGGATCATGCGGGCGATCTTGATCACGTGCTCGAACGGGGCTTCTTTCGGGTCCAGATCCAGGATGCACCAGTCCGGCTCCTGCAGCGCGGACGTGCGACTCGACCACAGGTGCAGCGGGATCGAACCCATGTTGATCAGGTACAGCAGCGTCTCTTCGTCATCGCAGACGAAGTAGTGGATCTCACGCTCGGCGTGCTCGCTCCACATGCGCTCGGTGCGCACCCACTCGGGGACGAACGCGGGGGCGTCCTTCTGGAAGAAGCTCTTGCCGTCGATCCCGTCCGGATAGCGCGTCAACACGATGGGCCGATCGACCAGGTATGGGAGGATCCAGGGCGAGATACTGCGGTAGTACTCGATCAGATCGCCCTTGGTAAACCCCTCCTCGGGCCAGAACGTCTTGGTCAGGTTGGTGAAGCTGACCGCCTTCTCGATCGGCTCGGGCTCGGGCGCAGGGGGCGGCTCGTCGGTCATGGGACCGTCCAGCCGCTCGCAGTCCTGCAGCGGCTTGTCCGGTTGCAGCCTGAGGAAGACCGGATGTCGCAGGTGGTTGTCCGCGGTCCATTCCTTGTAACGCACCTCGCACACCAGCTCGGGGTCGACCCAGGTCTGATGCTGCGGCTGCAGCACGTCGCCGCGAAACGCCGGTTTCTCTCGGCGGATGGCGTCGAGCTCGCCGTGCAACTCTCGGATCGACGCCTCGTCGAATCCGGTTCCGACACGGCCGGCGTACACCAGTTGCTCGCCCTCGCAAACGGCGAGATGCAACGCTCCGAATCCGGTCCGCCTCCCCTTCGGCGGACTGTAGCCCACGATCGCGAAGTCACCGACGCGATCGGCTCGGATCTTCAACCAGGACGGCGATCGCGTGCTGACGTACTTCGAGTCGGCCTTCTTGGCCATGATGCCCTCGAGGCGCATCCTGCGGACTTCCTCGAACATGGCCTCGCCGTGATGCGCGATGTGATCGCAGTACTTCAGCGGGCCCGCGGGCGGGACGGTTCGGCGCAGGTATTCCTTGCGTCGAACCAGAGGGAGCTTGCGCAGGTCGTGCCCCCCGAGGGAGATCAGGTCGAAGACGAACAGCGTCGCGGGGAGATTGACGGTGGCCTTCTGGATGTCGCCGGTCCGCGTCAGATGAACACGTTGCTGGAGGCGCTGGAAGCTCGGTCGCCCCTCGTCGTCGAGGACGACGACCTCTCCGTCGAGGATCAGCTCCGAACAGGGTAACGCGACCAGGGCGTCGGCCAGCTCGGGGAACACGGCCGTCGCATCCGAGCCTCGTCGGTAGCGCAGGCGAGCGCGCGCACCGTCGCGCTCGACCAGCAGACGGTAGCCGTCGTACTTGAGCTCGAACAGCCAGTCCTCGTCGGAGAACGGTTCCTCTCGGGTCCGGGCCAGCATCGGCGCCAGATCGGACAGGCGAACCTCCCGAACGGGGACTTTCTCCTTCTGCAGCGTCGTGCAGATCTCGTGGAACGGATCCCTCCCCTGCTCGAGCTCCTCGACCGTCAGGCCCGACCGCACCGACTCCTCGCCGGGGACGCGATCGGTCGACGCTTCGCCGTCCGGTTTCTTGATCAGCAGCCATTCCTTGGGGCCCCTCGTCGTCTTCACGAGGGTCCAGCGGCCGCGCAGCTTGTACCCGTGCAGATCGAAGAGCAGCTTGCCCTTCTCGAGCCCCTCGAAGGGATCGCCGATCGAGTCCCAGCGACCGCGATCCCAGACGACGACCGCACCGGCCCCGTACTCGCCCTCGGGGATCACCCCCTCGAACTCGGCGTACTCCAGCGGATGCTCCTCGACCTCGACGGCCAGCCGCTTCTCGCCCGGGTCGAGCGACGGTCCTTTCGGTACGGCCCACGAGTGGAGAGCCCCTCCCATCTCCAACCTGAGATCGTAGTGGGTTCGGGTCGCGGCGTGCTTCTGCACGACGAACAGCCCCGGCCGCGCCGCCATGGGGGATCCGTAGGGCTCCGTCGTACGATCGGCCGACCGCTTCGCGCGGTACTCGTCGAGCCGATCTCGGCTCTTTCTGGGTCCCTTCGTCATTTCATCAACCTGGGTCGGGGTGCCCGGTCCTGCCCGGTCCGATGCTGCTGCATCAACCTGGGTCGGGACGTTCGCCTCGGTTTCGCTCGATTGCCCCGGTGCGGAGCGCGGCCTATGTTACGATGCGAAGCCATGAGCGCACGACCCATATCCTCTGCAACTGTCTCATTCGGCTTGGTTTCTATTCCGATGAAGGTCTATTCGTCGGGCGAGCCTTCGGCTGGTATTCGCTTCAACATGCTGCACGGCAAGTGCGGCACCCGGTTGAAACAGCAGTACATCTGCCCCAAGGACGGCGACGTGGTCGCCCGTGACGAGATGGTCAAGGGATACGAGTTCACCAAGGGCCAGTACGTCCTGTTCTCCGACGAAGAGCTCAAGGCCCTGCAACAGAAGTCCACGCAGTCGATCGAGATCACGGAGTTCCTTCCGACCGAGAAGATCGATCCGATTTACTTCGAGAAGACCTACTACCTCGGCCCGGACAAGGGCGGGGATCGTGCGTTCAAGCTGCTCTCGAAGGCCTTGCAGAAGAGCGGCCGGTCGGCCCTGGCGAAATACGCCACCCGCGGCAAGCAATATCTGGTGATGTTGCGTCCCTTCGACAAGGGCCTGGTGATGCAGCAGTTACGCTACGCTGACGAGATCCGGCCGATGAAAGAGGTCCCGCTGGGCGACGCCGACGTCAAGGCGGCAGAGCTGAAGCTGGCGCTGCAGATCATCGATCAGGGCATCTCGGAGACGTTCCGGCCCAAGGACTACGACGACGAGGTCCGCACGCGGACGCTCAAGGTCATCGAACGGAAGGTCGAGGGCCAGGAGATCACCGAGCAGCCGGCCGAAGCGCCCAAGGCCCAGGTGATCGACCTGATGGACGCGCTGAAGGCCAGCCTGGCCAAACGCAGCGAGAGGAAGCCGGCGCGGCGCGCCGCCGCCAAAGCCTCCGGATCCAAGAAGAAAGTCGCCGCGAAACGCTCACGCGGCTAGACCCAGCCGAGGAGGCTATCCTGGCCTTATGCAGGGGTACACGGTAAAAGACGTGGCCCGGATGCTCGACGTGAACGTCGAGCGGGTCCGCTCGTTCGCCCGCACGGGGCTCGTGGAGCCGCAACGCGGCGAGCACGGGGAGTACCGCTTCTCGTTCCAGGACCTGGCCCTGCTACGGAAGGCAAAAGGCCTGAGCGACGCTCGGGTGCCCGCCCGGCGGCTGCGCAGCGCGCTGCGCAAGCTCAAGCAAGAACTCCCCCCGGGCGAGCCGCTCAGCGGAGTCCAGATCGAGGCTCGCGGCGCGAGCGTACTCATCCGCCGCGGAAACACGCTGTGGGATGCCGAATCCGGGCAGGGGGCGCTCGACTTCGACCGTGAGCGCCTGCCGGCCCGACCGGTCCGGCAGTGCGAGAAGCCGGCGGCGACTACGCTCGACGACCTCGAAGGGCCGCTGAGCGCGGCCGAGTGGCACGAGATGGGCCTGGAGCTGGAGGGCGTCGCACCCGACGAATCCCGCCGGGCGTACGAGCAGGCGCTGCACCTCGAGCCCTCGCTGGTGGACGCCAGAATCAACCTGGGTCGGTTGATGCACATCGCCGGTGACCACGACGGCGCCGCGCGGCAGTTTCGGGCCGCCGCCGCAGACGCGCCGCGTAACGCTACCGGGCTCTACAACCTGGGAGTGGCGCTCGAGGACCTGGGTCGCACCGACGAGGCGATCCGGTACTACGGCCAGGCGATCGACGCCGATCCGGCCTACGCCGACGCGTACTTCAATCTGGCCCGTCTCGTCGAAGAGACCGGCGATCGTCGGTCCGCTATCCGCTACCTGAAGACCTACCGCCAGCTCACCGACTGACCCCGCACCCCGGCTCGCTATTGACTTCGAAGGGAATCCTGCGTGGATTCGTGAACCAAAGTGTTCACATTTTTTTCACGTCAGGAGACACGCCCGAAGAGCGAATTGCCGAACAATAGCGCAATAACCCGTTACTCATCAGTGATTTAGCAAGCGTCTCCGCGAGGACAAGAATCCTGGCACGAACCTGGCTATATACAGGGGCGAACAAACAAAAAGCAGCCCGCGAGGGGCGGATGAGGAGACTACGATGACGAAGCAGCTGAACAACGAGATCCTGGAGAGAGTGAACGGTGCCGTCGCGGATTTCGCTCCGCCGGAAAACGGACCCGGCCCGCGCGACTGGGCCAATGCCCCGACCACCGGACTGCGCGCGCGCTACGAGCAGCGCGAGGGCGTTCAGCAGGACGTCGCCGACATGCCGAACTACCAGAACTACCTGGCCCGCCGGAAGAAGGCGCAGAGCGTCGAAGTCGTCAGCCTCGGCTGATCGACGAACCGAGCGAGGGACTTAGCGAAAACGTCCGTGGGGAACAGAGGAGAAGGAACAATGACCAAGAAACTGAACCAAGACGATCTCGAGAAAGTCACCGGAGCCGAAGCCAACTTCGCTCCGCCGGAAGACGGACCCGCCCCCCGCAACTGGGGCGCCGTGCCGCAGATCAAACGACTCAGGAAGCGCTCCGGCATGCAGCAGCCGGCGGAGAACCGGCCGCTCCGCGACGACGCCGAAGTGCCCATCACAGACGTGGATCGGAATCCATAAGGCTGAGCCGATAGCCTCCGCCCCCCCCCCGAGGCCCTCGCCGCGACAGCGGCGGGGGCCTTGTCTTATTGGAGTCAGGCTCCTGCCGAGGTGTCGTGAACCGGAGTGCCCGGTTTTCTTGAACGACTGGAGACACCTGCGACGCAACCCTCCCACTGCCCCCCAGAAAAAGCCCAACAGCAACAACGACTTACAGCGAACCAGCCCACGAGGAGCCGACCTGGCACGCTCCTGGCAATAGAGATGGGTGAACAAACAACAACAGCCCGGCGAGGGGGCGGATGAGGAGAGGATGATGACGAAGAAGCTGAACAACGACGATCTAGAGAAAGTGACCGGAGCCACCGCCGACTTCTCGCCGCCGGAAGACGGACCCGCGCCGCGCAACTGGGGCAACGTGGCCCGCATCAAGCGATCCAGGAACAGGACCGGCACGCAGCAGGATCCTGCGAACCGGCCCGGCGCAGGCGAGGTCAAGCAGCGCCTCAGCGAGCTTCGCGAACTGGACGATTAGTCAGGCCTCTGGCTGCCCGAAGCCCCCGTCGCTAGAGCGGCGGGGGCTTTCTCCTTTCAGGATAAAAAAAAACGGCCCCGCGCACGGGGCCGTAAACGTCTTACCGTTGGAGGAGAGTTTCAGTCCTTGTTCACGAGCGTCTCGCCGGCGGCCTGGCCGGTGGCGCTCAGCGCCGGATCGATCTCGTTCTCGTTGATCCGGCGAATCAACTGCGTCAGCCGCTCTCCGGCCACGTCGTTATCGACCTGGCAGGTGCCGGCGTTGACGTGACCGCCACCGCCGTTGTCCAGACACAACTGACCGATATCGGTCCTCGACGTCATGTTGATGATCGAGTTCCCGATGGCGAAGACGGTGTTCTGCTTCCGCAGGCCCCACAGCACGTGGATCGAGATATTGCACTGCGGGAACATGGCGTAGATCAGGAAGCGGTTGCCGGCGAAGATCGTCTCTTCGTTGCGCAGATCCAGCACGACGAGGTTGCCGTGCACGGTCGAGCAACGCTTGATCTGATCCCGGAAACGCTGTTCGTGGTCGAAGTACAGCTGAACGCGTTCCGCCACGTCGGGCAGCGCGAGAATCTCTTCCACGTCGTGCTCGCGAACGTAGTCGATCAATTCCATCATCAGGTTGTAATTCGAGACACGGAACTGCCGGAAGCGACCGAGACCGGTGCGAGCGTCCATCAGGAAGTTCAGCAGGTTCCAGCCGGTCGGGTTGACGATCTCGTCCTCGCTGAAGTCCGCCGAGTCGCCCTTGTCCACCGCCTCCATCATCTCGAGCGCGATGTTGGAGAACGTAACATCGCCGCCGAAGTGGTCCCAGACCACGCGGGCGGCGGACGGAGCCTCGGCGTCGATGATGTGATTCTCGGGGTGCGCGCCGTCGAGGCGGGTCTCTTCGCTGGCGTGATGGTCGAACGCCAGGTGACAGCGCGAGACGTACGGCAGATTGGTGGTGATGTCGTTCTCGTTGATCTCGATCTTGCCGTCCTGCATGTCCTTGGGATGAACGAACAGGATGTCTTCGATCAGGTTGATTTCCTTCAGTAGCACGGCGCAGACCAGCCCGTCGAAATCGCTGCGCGTGACCAGCCGGTACTTCGTGTTCGCAGTCACCTGACTCTCCTCCTCGGCGGGCCGGCCGACTTCCCGGGCGGGCCCTGGACAGCGAATATGGGCTCCGGGTCCGGGAGGGGCAACCGGGGGGCTTTTTGCGCCCCGGACCGACGAATGAGACAATTATCCGGATCGGCCGCGGCTCGGACTTGTAAACACCCGGAACCGGAACCAACCCAGGAGAGACCATGAAAAAGAACGCGCTTCTGCTGGCCGCCATCCTCATGGCCGGCCTCGTCGGCGGAACCAACCTGGCCGAAGAGCCGACGACGTTGAACGGCGAGTTCAACTGGACCCAGCGCGGCACCAAGGGCGAGCTCGAGGCCGTCTTCACCCCGACCGGAGAGAATTCGTGGGACGTCGCGTTCCATTTCGAGTTCCGCGGCGAGCCCCACATCTACGCGGGAACCGCCGAGGGCAACCTGAAGAAGGGCCGCCTGAAGGGTTCGGTCAAGAACGACAACAAGAAGCGCACCTTCACCTTCGACGGCAAGGTCAAGGACGGCGTGTTCCAGGGGACGCACGCGGAGACCACGGGAGGCAAGCCGATCGACACCGGCACGCTCAAGCTGGGCGGCTGAGGGCGCTCAAACGTTCATCGAGCGCGGCCCCGACAGGTCGGGGTGGCCCGCGATGACGAAGCGCAGCCGGCGCCGAGCCCAGGCACCGGCGTAGTCGATGCCGATGCGGGCCGTGCGCCGGATCCGGGAGGCCGGCGCGGGAGATCCCGCCTCGAGCCAGATCCGGCTCCCCACCAGCGATTCGCCGTCGAGCTCGCGGTCGATGGAGAACGCCCGCGTCAGCCGTCCCGGCCCGGCAGCGTTCGCCCCGTCGACCGGCGCCTCCGCGGCGCGGATCAGAATCGCCGCGGGATGGCCCTCCTCCGCGGTGACGACGTTCAGGCAGTGGTGCACGCCATAGATCAGGTAGACATACGCGATGCCGCCCCGGGCGAACATGGGCGCGTTGCGCCGGGTGCGACCGGGAAAGGCGTGGCTCGCCCGGTCCCGCGTGCCGTCGTAGACCTCGACCTCGGCGATGCGACCCCGCAGCACTTCCCGGCCGACGCTGCGGCACAACTCTCGCCCCAGAAGATCGGGAGCCACCTCCAGCGACGGCCGGCGATAGAAGCCGAGGGTCAGCCGACGACGCGCCTCGTTCACTCGGCTCCCAGTCGCGTCCGCTTCAGCTCGACGACGGTGTAGCCCGCCTCACCCTCGACGACGCGGATCATGCGGTCCGCCTCGACGTCCTCGAGCACCTGGGTCTCACCGCTCATGGGCCAGAAGATCTCCAGTCGCTCGACACGGTCGGCGCCACCGAGGCCCAGCGTCTGGCGCAGCGGGTTGCCGCCGAAGCTGCCGCCGCTGTTGACCCAGCGGTACACGGATCGCTCGCCCTCCGGCCCCTCGAAGCGCGCGTGTATGCGCGCCCCGATCGCCGCACGGTTCGAGCGCGTGCCGACGAGTTGGACGGTCAGCCGGTGGTTGCCGAAGCCGGGGTTCTCGTAGAGCGCGTCCGCGTACTTGTCTCCGGGGTACGCTCCGCCCATCTGCTCGAACACGTCGAGGTCGCCGTCGCTGTCGAGATCGGCGAATGCGACCGAGTGACCCTTCTGCAGATTCGACATGCCGGCCGCGACCGACACATCCTCGAAGCGCTGTCCACCTCGATTGTGGAACAACAGATTCGGCATCAGATTCCAGTACGAGGGGTCGCCCGTGCCGAGATAGAAGTCGAGGAATCCGTCGTTGTCGATGTCGCCGTAATTCGATCCCATCGGCAGCATCGGTACCGCCAGTCCGCTCGTCTCCGCGACGCCGACGAAGCCGCCGCGCCCGTCGCCGCGGTAGAGTGCCGCGATCTCGTAGTTTCGCTCCAGACCGAGATAGTGCCGGGCGATGTGCTGCACGCGGCCGGTGTAGCTCGCAACGAACAGATCGAGGTGCCCGTCGTTGTCATAATCCCAGAACCAGGTCGGAAAGCTGGAGTGCGGACGGGTGACGCCGAGCTGGGGCGCGACGTCGGTGAACGTGCCATCACCGTTGTTGCGGAACAGTAGGTTCTCTCCGAAGTACTCGGAGATGAAGAGGTCCGCGTCGCGATCTTCGTCGTAGTCGCCCCAGGTCACGCCCTTGATGTAGCCCACGTAATCGACACCGGCCTCTGGCGCGACGTCGGTGAACGTCCCGTCGCCGTTGTTGCGAAACAACTGGCACGGGTGGTCGTCGCCCTCCGTCGATTCGTTGCCGACGAACAGGTCGAGGTCACCGTCGTTGTCGTAGTCGGCCCAGTCGCCGGCCTGCGTGGCACGGTGCGCGTCGCCCAGGCCGGAGTCGAACGTCACGTCGGTGAACGTTCCGTCGCCGTTGTTGCGCAGCAGAGAGTTTGGAATCCTCCCCGACGATCCGAGCCACGCACCCCGCAGGACGAACACGTCGAGATCCCCGTCGTTGTCGTAATCCGTCGGCTTGAGATTCAGCCCTCCGTAGAGCCCGTCGAGCCCGGCAGCGCCCGTTTCGTCGGCGAACGTTCCATTGCCATTGTTGCGGAAGAAGTGGATTGGGCCGCGCGGGTCCCAGGTCGAGGTGACCAGGTCCAGGTCGTCGTCGCCGTCGAAGTCGTCGACGATCGCGCCACCGGAGAGGTTGAACGTGTCCAGCCCGAGCTTCTTGGAGACGTTGTTGAATCGCGGGAATCCGGAATCGGACCCCAGCGCATCCGGTGGGATCAGCAGCCGCTCGGGAACCGAGTCGGGGTACTTGTCCAGCGTCATGTACATCACGTTGAACAGCCAGCGCGCCGCCAGGTGCATGTCGCTGTCCGGCGGCGTGTTGTTCATCAGCTCGAAGAAGTGGCGGATCGCGTTCTTCGATCCCTCCTGATCCGTGTGCACCCCGCCGCCGCGCAGGGGTAGGATGCAGCTATCGGGGTTGTTGCGCTTGCAGCAGTTCTGCGTCTCGCCGAGCCGCATGTAGGCCACGGCCAACTTGAACGTCGCCTGCGACAGCTCTTCGATCGAGGAGTCGGGGAGCTGCCGGTAGGCCTGCGTGAGATTGTCGATCGCGGGGCGCAGCAACCCCTGGTTCATCTGCGCCTCGCCCAGAGCGAGGTGCAGCTTCGCGCGCTCTTCCGCCGGGGCGCCCGCCGGCAACTCGGCCAGCCGCCGGGTCAGTCGATCGGCCAGCCCCGATCCGAGATACGGGAAGCTGTCCATGTTCTCGGAGATGCGACGCAGCTCGTTGACCATTCGCACGTGGCCGGCTGGACGCTGCGTGTCCGCACGCTCCGGCGCCGGTCGGGGGTCGCCCGTGTCGCCGCCCGAACAGGCCACGAATAGCGCCGCCGTCACTCCGACGATGCACAGCAGGAACGCGCCGCGACGAATCTCGTTCATGCGTGGATTATAGCGACGGGCGGACGGACGACGCTCAACGACGCTTGAAGTCGACCTGGATCGTGATCGGCCATTCAACCGGAGTTCCGGCGCTCGTCGCGGGCTCGTAGCGCCATTGACGAACGGCGTCCAGGGCCGCCCGGCCCAGGCCGAGGTGCCGCCCGGGCTCCTTGACGACCTCGACCTCCGACAACGTGCCGTCGGTCAGGACCCGCGCGCGCAGCACGACCTGTCCCTCGGCGCGCAGGCGGCGCGCCGAGTACGGATAGACCGGCGCGACACGGCTCGATGCGATCAACCGCGGTTCGACGTCCGGAACGCGAGCCACCTGGGCCTCGACAGAAGACGGCGCCGCCCCCGGCTGAGCACCGATCTCCAGCGTCCACAGAGGCGCTTCGTCCGTCGTGCCCTCGGCGACTGCGCCGCCCTCGACCGGCATTTCGGGCAGGGCAAGGTCCAGGCCGGGCACGTGGGCCGCCTCGAGATCCTCGATCGTCTCGTTCGCGACCACGGCGGCGGGCGCTGCCGGGCTCGGCTGTCGAGCAGCGGCGACCGCTTTCTCGGGTGGCGGCGGCGTGACGGCCTGCCGCTTGGTCGGCCGTGGCGGCGGCGACGGTCTCGGGGCGCCCGGCTCGGAGGTCGCGACGTCGAGCTCGGCCACGTAGCCGATCACGGGCACGCCGAGTCCGGGCAGATCGGGAGCCGTCTCGAGCGAGAACCCGCCGGACGCGAGAAAGCTACGTTGGGCTGCGGGAACCGGGGGCGTGGTGTGGAAGAAGTGGTATCCGAGCCCCAGGCCTGCGGCGATTCCGACAACACTCGCCGCCAGCGGAACCCATGCGGGACGCCTTCGCGGCAGCACACCGACGGCCGGCGCGGCGGCGGCGGCCTCTCTCTGCGTGAGGACCGTGCGGAGCGCCTGCACCAGCTCGTCGTCGTGGGCCGGGCGCTCGAGGAACGCGTGCGCCCCGACATCCTCGGCGCGGCGGCGGTGCGCTTCCCCGCGGATCTTCGACGACGCCAGCAGCACCGTCGGAGGCGAGGCGTTGTACACCTTGCGCACGGCCCGGCAGAGCTCGAAGCCGTCGATACCCTCGAGCACGGGCTCGATCACCACGACTTGGTCCTCGTGGCCCGCCAGCGCGCGATCGATCTGCTGGAACGTCCGCGCGCAGACCGGGTCGAGTCCCTGCTCTTCCAGCAGAAACGCCGTCGACTCCAGCCCGCGGGGATCGGTATCGATGAGAATGACTCGACTAGACATGATTCTGGGCCGAACATAAGTCCCGGCCCGGAACCAGGCAAATTCAGGTAGTTCTCGACGCCCCGGAGAACACGCGGTCCAGAGCGGTGCGCAGATCGTCGAGGCTGAAGGGCTTGGCCAGGAACTGGGCGGCCGACTTACCCTCGATGAGGCGTCTCCCGGTCTGCTCGCCGTGCCCACTACAGCAGATGATCGGCAGCTCGGGGCGAATCTCGCGCAAGAGCCGGAACGTCTCGGTGCCGCCGATCCCCGGCATCGTCAGATCCAGCAGCGCCAGCGCTACATCGTCCCGGTTCGCGACGAGCAGTTCGACCGCCTCGGCGCCGCCCGTCGCGCAAATCGCCCGGTGGCCGCAACGCTCGAGCATGGCTTCCGCGACCTCGCGCACGCTCCGTTCATCGTCGATCACCAGCACTACGCCCTCGCGCGCATCGCGCTCCGGCGTGACGATCTCGGCTCGATCGGTCGCCTCGGCGGCGTACGGGAACAGCACCTGGAACGTCGTTCCCCGTCCCGGATCGCTTTCGACCTTGAGCGTTCCGCCGTGGCTGGTCACGATGCCCAGCGTCACCGCGAGACCCAGTCCCCGCCCCGCGAACTTCGTCGTGAAGAACGGATCGAAGATCTTCTTCAGCGTCTGGGGATCCATGCCGCAGCCGCTGTCGCGAATCTCGAGCAGGATGTAGTCGCCCTCCTC
Organism: bacterium; assembly: GCA_024226515.1. GTDB lineage: Bacteria > Acidobacteriota > Polarisedimenticolia > Polarisedimenticolales > Polarisedimenticolaceae > JAAELQ01. The sequence continues at coordinate 32,877 of JAAELQ010000116.1, read as the reverse complement.
GAGCGGTTGCGCCAGGTAGGTCCCGGACAGGTACTCCGCGTCGACGTGTACCCGGTCCGTGCGAATCTCGACCGTGCCGCTATCGTCGCCGTGCGCCTCCGCGGCGTTGGTCAGGACGTTCAACAGGGCCTGACGCACCTCGGACTCGTCGCCGTCGACCCACATCGGCTCGACGCCCAGTCGGCACTCGATCTTGACGTCCCCCGACAGCGTGCTGCGCACCATCATTGCGCTGCTCTCGGCTAGAGTCGCGAGATCGAAGCGCTCCTTGCTCGGTTCGGTCATGCCGGCACAGGACAGCATCCGACGCGTCAGGCCGACTCCGTCGCGCGAGGCGACCAGCATCGCCTCCAGCCGCGATCGCAGCCTCTCGGGGTGCGACTCCAGTTCCTCCAGCGCGAGCTCCGCGTTGCCCATCACGCCGACCAGCAGGTTGTTGAAGTCGTGCGCGATTCCGCCCGCGAGCGCGCCGAGGGACTCCAGCTTCTGCGTCTGCAGGACGCGCTCCTCGAGTCGCCGTGTCTCTCCCTCGGCCCGCTTGTTCTCCGTCAGGTCGGTGGCCTGCCAGATGATGCACGGTTCTCCGCCGAAGCGAATGCCGACCGCGGACAGCACGACGTCCCGCAAACCGCCGTCGCCGACGTTGAAGCGGGTCTCGACACCGCGCACCGACTCACCGCGACGCACGCGGTCCACCATGTCGGCGCGAACCGCGCGGTCGTGCCACATGTTCATGCGCGCGGTGTTCTTGCCGACGAGCACCTCGCGCGGATACCCCGCGAGCTGGATGAACGACTCGTTCACGTCCTTCAGCACGCCGTCGAACGTGCTGATCACGACCGGCACCGGTGCGGCCTCGAACACTTCCACGAAGCGGCGGTCGCTCTCGAGCAGCGCCGCCTCCGCCGCCTTGCGCACGTCGATCTCGACCGCGATGCGCCGCGCATGATCGAACAGCTCGTCGCGTGCGTCGTGCAGCTCGCGGTTCGCCGCGCCGGTGAAGCTGGGCCACGCGCGCAGTCGGCGCAACCGCGCGCGCAGGCCGATGCGCCGCGAGTACGTCACGTCGAAGACGGCGCCGTCGTCGATCAGCTGCATGTCGACGCGCGCCTTCGGCTGGCCCAGCAGGCAGGGCAACCCGATCAGTTGCCCGCGCATGATCAGGAACAGCTCGCGACTGGGGCGGTACCCCGCCTGCATCCGCCGCTCGATGCGCAGCTTCCCGGGCGCGGCCCGGCGGATATCGTTGTGGATGCATGTGATGAGGTGACGCGCGAACCCGACGTCGGGCTCGAAGACCCAGCGATAGAGGTCGGAGGTGGTGAAGATCAGCCGCGCGATGGCGAAGAACGGCTGAATCCACCTCGAGCGCACCATGCGGCGGCCGGCCGCGACGAAATCGTCGTCGCTCCAGACGCTGCGCAGGTTGGTCCACATACGACGCGAGGACTCCCAGTCGATGCGCCCGTGGAACGAGTTGATGTCGTCGCGTGTCAGGCCGAGGCCGTCGAGCAGGATGTCCGCGGAGTGCCCCTGGCGCTCGAGCTCCGAGATGAAGAAGCCCAGCGGTCGGCAGGCGATCTCATCACCGGAGAACGGGCTTCCGGCAGATACTCGCGCGGCGCCGTCGCGGCGATCCGGGACGTCAGACGGCAAGTTCGGTCTCCTCGGAGAAAGGCGGGGAATTGAGCGTAACACGGCGGGAACGCTGCGGGAAACCCGGCGGTTGCGTCAGTGTCGCGGCTCGCGATAGGGCCGGGATTGCTCGTACAGACTGAGTCGCAGGCGCACGTAGCGGACGAGCTCCGGGTCTCGGTCCTGCTGAGCGCGTTTCAGGGCGTTTCGCGCCGTCTCGACCGCGAGGTCGAAGCGGGCCGCCTCGGCGAACGCGGCGGCCAGCGTGTCCAGAATCGTGGCGTCTTCGTGCGCGGTCAGTTCCGCCGCACGGGACGCGAGACGAATCGCCTCCTCGGCGTCGCGCAGCCCGGCGTCCGGATGGGTGGCCAGAATCCACGCCAGATCCGTCAACGCGCCCAGCGATTCGGGATCGATGCGCAGCGCCTCGAGAAACTCCGCCTTGGCCGATTGTGCCTGCCCGCTCATCAAGAACGCCTGGCCCAGGTTGTAGTGCACCTCCTCGGAATCGGGATCAAGCTCGATCGATCGGCGATAGTGCTGCATCGCGCGCGGCACATCGCCACGGATGTGATAGGCCAGGCCGAGGTTGTTGAGTACCCGGGCGTTGTCCGGACTGAGCTCGAGGGCTCGCTCGAGGACAGGAATCGCGCGAGCCAGGTCGCCCAGCGTGGACATGGCAACGCCCAGTCCGATGTGCGCATCGAGGTGGTCGCGCGAGAGCTGCAACGTCCGCACGTAGTGCGGGACGGCGTCACGAAGTCGCTGTTCGTCGGCCAGTGCGGTGGCCAGGCTGTAATGCGTGTCGGCCAGCGCAGCCTTGTCCTCTGCGCCGCTCTCGGCGGTCAGTCGAGCTTCCTGCCGCTCGGCCGAGAGTTGCAGGAAGCGGACCGCGTCCTCGGCATCGCGCTCGACGAACATCTTGGCCACGATCGGCAAGAACGTGTCGACGGAGGGATGGGGCGTGTACCAGCGTCCGGCGAAGGGCAGAGACGCCTCGCGCAGCACGTCGCTCGAGGCATCGAGCAGGCGTACGTCCTCGAGCAGTTGCTGTTTCGAGACCGCGCCGCGGTAGATCATCGCCACTCGCCCCTGCCGGTCGAGCAACAGGCTCAGCGGAACCCCGAACTCCGGCACGCGGCCGTACAGCGTCTCCTGGTACAGCTCGAGCCGATCGAGCAACTCCGTCGTGGCCACGCCGGACTCGAACGGGTAACCGATCTGCTCCAGCAGGTTCGCGGCGTCGCGCGGTGTCGTGTCGTCGTCGTCCACGCCCTCGACCGTCAGGGCCACGACGCGCAGGCCCGCTTTGCGGAGCTCCTCGGCATGGTCCGTCAACTCGCGCAGCTCGGTCACGCAGGGCGTGCACCAGCTGGCCCACAGGTTGACCAGCGTCGGCTCGCCCGACGGCTCCAGCACCTGCGGCGGCCCTGGCAGGTAATCCTCGTAGCGCAGCGTCAGCGCCGGGATGCGGTGCGCGACGACGACTCGACCCTTGCGGCTCGACTCGGGCAGGTCCGAAACGCCGGGCACGAGCCCCAGTTCGCGCTCGGGTCGGGCCCAGGTCTCGGCCTCGCCCGTGCCCTGGACCAAGACGTAACGCTGACCGGCCTCGACCGCGGGGAACGTCTCCGACGCGCCGCCGGGCCAGCGGACGCGGATGCGCTCGACCACGTCGCCTTCGGCCAGGCCGAAGTGCAGCCACTTGCTGGACTGCGAACGGAAACCTTCGCCGGCGTAGAGACTGCGCGCCAGCGCCGGGCGGCCACCCGCGAGGTCGAGCTCCACGCGCGCGCCGATCGCGTCGCGATTGACCGCCGTCCCGCGTAGTCGAAACGCGACGAAGCTGCCCGTGGCGGCGCCCGCGGTCTGGTTCAGCATCAGCCGCAGCCGCGGCGCGGTGCGGTTGCGCAGCCACAGGTCGAGATCGCCGTCGTGATCCCAGTCCACGACGGCGACGCCGCGCCCGTCGTCGTCGAAATTCAGCCCCGAAGCCGACGAGACGTCGGCGAATCGACCGTTGCGGTCGTTGAGGAAGGCGCAGTTCTTCTCGTGGCCGCTCCACGAGCGCCCCTGGTGCACCAGGCGCATCGTGGCGTCCCAGCCCGCCTGGTACTCGTCCACGGGCTCGTTCTCGACCGGCGTTTGCGACACGACCTGTCGCCAGAAGAAGCTTCAGAGGTCTGCCGCGTCGGCGTCCCCCGTGAGAAAACCGTTGGCCACGACGAGATCGAGCCAGCCGTCGTTGTTGAGGTCCGCGAAGTTCGACGACCAGGCCCAGCGCCCCATCGTCGCACCCGACTCGTCGCTGACGTCGCGGAACGTGCCGTCGCCCTGGTTGGCGAACAGCGTGTTGCCGCGCGCGGTACGCTGCAGGTGGGTCACGGCTTCGTTCGTCAGCCCCGGCCCGAAGTTGCGCTGAAACGCGATGCGGTTGCCCGCGCTGGAGTACATGTTGCCGACGTAGAGATCGATCCAGCCGTCGCGATCGTAGTCGCCCCACGAGACCGACATCCCCGTCGCGATGTCCTCGACCCCCGCCTCGGCCGCGACATCGACGAACTTCCCGCCGTCGTTGCGAAACAGGCTGTTACGGCCGAAATCGTTGGCCACGTAGAGATCTGCATCGCCGTCGTTGTCGTAGTCCTCCCACGACGCGGCGAAGCTGAAGCGCATATTGTTCGTGTCGAGACCCGACCCCTCCGTCGCGTCGACGAAGCGAAAGTCTCCGTCGTTGCGCAGCAGCGCGTTCGGCGCCCCGTTGTTGGCGTCGTGGTACGGCACGGGCACGCCGACCGCGGCGTCCTCGTCGCGCAGCTGATCTTCTCCGGCCGCGCCGGGACCACGGCCGCCGTAGGTGCAGGCGTAGAGGTCGAGATCCCCGTCGCCGTCGTAGTCCGCTGCCGACAGCGAGTAGGCCTCCTCCGCGACGGCCATCTTCGCGCGCAGCTTGAACTTCCCCGCGCCGTCGTTCTCCGCGAGCAACAGCCGCGGATACGTCGCGACGGCCAGGTCCTGGTCGCCGTCGTTGTCGAGGTCGACGATCAGCGCCGAGTAGGTCCGCTCGAGCCAGTCCACGCCTGCCGCGGCGGAGGCGTCCTTCAGCGTGCCGTCGGGCTGCTGCAGGTAGAGACGGTTCGGCAGGCCGCCCTCGTCGCAGACGTACAGGTCCTCGAGCCCGTCTCCGTCGACGTCGCCGACCGCGATGCCCGCGTGGCCGAAGAGCGAGACGTTATCGATGCGACTGATGCGGTCCACCCAGTGCAGCACGCCGCGCAGCACGAGGTCGCGATACGTCTCCAGACCTCCCAGCGCCGAGGCGGTGTGATCCACGAACAGCTTGCCGTGCGCGGCGCGGACGTCGATCTCCTCGTGGCGCAGGAGGCGAATCGTCTTCAGCAACGGCGGCCCGCCGTCGCCGTCCGGGTAGGCCCAGGTCAGCTCCCAGTCCGCGTTGATCTGGACGCCGTCGTTCTCGCCGTGGGACTCGGCCTCCAGGAAGGCGCGCGTCGTGTAGTGGCCCTCGGCCCGCGTGACGCGGTGTGTCTTGAACTTGACCTTCGGCTTGCCCGCCGCCTTCAGCGGCGCCGCCAGGTCGGACAGCACGGCGGCCAGGCCGGCCGCGTCTCTCGGCGCGAGGACACCCTCGCCCTCGGCCGCCTCGAAGCGTCGGACGGACCACACGTCGTCCTCGAACGCCGGCGCGAGCGCGTCCGGGCGCAACGCCGTGCAGGCGAATCCGGGCGTCATGAAACCGGCCAGCGTCTCGGCCCCGACCGGCTTCGCGATCCAGGCCGCCAGGCTCTTCAGCCGACCGTTCGCGGCGCTGCTCAGCGCTTCAGTTTCCCAGCCGCCGAACGAAGGGTCGTCGGCCTTCAGCACCTCGTCGACGAGTGTTCGCTCGCGCTCGGGGCGCTCGACGGCCACGGGGGTCGGCTCGTCCTCCGGCGGTTGCTGGGCTTGGAGTCCGACCAGCGTCGCGAGCATGAGGATGACGACGGTCATGGACCAGATGCTATCAGGGCCAGGGCTGGAGCACGACCCCGGCCATGCGCTCGGCGATCCTCTTTCCGAAAGGGGACGAGTAGTGGATCGCGTCGACGAACGGATACCCCGTTTCGTCCTCCAGCATTCCCGCGAGGAACACGGGCGTGCCCCGGGAACCGGCCCGCTCGGCCATCAGCGCGTACGCGGCCTCGAAGCGCGTCGAGGGCTCCTGCAGCGCGAACGGATCCTCGGACCGGTTGGGGTAGCGATAGTGCGGGACCGGCTGCCAGAAGAAGAAGCAGCGGACCTCGAACGCGTCGCACAGCTGTCGGATCGCGCTCTGTGTATCCGAGTAGTTGTCCAGGATCGTCCGAATGAGCTCCGACTCCTCGAGGTCCGGCGGCGGCGTGTACGAGGACTCGAAGGGCCGTTTCTCGGGAACGACGCCGGCCCCGCCGAGCAGGCGGTACAGTCCGCTCGAGTGCCACAGGCCCAGCGCCGACTGCGCACCCGACGCCGACGGCGGATCCTCGTCGAACAACACCTCGAGCTTCGGCGTCCAGAACGGCTGCCGGTAGAACGTGCTGCCCGGTTGCAGGACGTCGTTCAATCCGTCGAGGAACACGGCCGCCTCGGGGCGTTCGCCCCGGACCAGCAGATGGGCGAACAACATCGCCTCCTGCAGACTGTAGTAATACGGCTGACCGTAGTTGTGCACGCGGACCGCGTCGCCTGCAGCGTCGGCGGCGTGACGCGCGAAGTGTGCGGGGATCGTCTCGTCGTCGCCGACGCGCGTACCCTGCATCGTCGAGCCACCGAAGAAGAAGACGTCGAAGTACTCATCCTCCGCGGCGCTGCGCGAGACGGAGGGGACGCTGCGTCGCACGAATCCGGACGCGTTGACCTGCGCGGTCTCGCGATCCGGCCCGCGGAACTGAACCCACGGGGCGTAGACCTGGGTCAACACGGCGCTCGCGCGCGCGTCCTCGATCTGCTCGGGCGTCCTGCCGGGGTAGGCCAGCGCCAGCGTCGCGGCGTCGACCGATTCCTCCTCGGCGACGGGAGGGTGCACCGCGTCGCGCACGGCCAGCACGACTCGTGAGGCGATCTCGATCGCGCCGAGCGCGAGCAACGTATTGAACACGATCAACGCGCCGCCGATCCAGGCGTCGCGAATGCGTTGAAACGGCGATCGTCGCCCCGAGCCAGGCATCTTGTTCCTCCGAGGCAGATTTAGGACCGTCACGGACCAGACGCAAATCCTATAATCCTCCCGTGCCCACCGCTCCCGCCATCGAAACCCGCGACCTGACCAAGCTCTACGGGGCCACGATCGGGCTGGAGGCGCTGGATCTCGCGGTCGAGGGCGGCGAATCGTTCGGATTGCTGGGCCCGAACGGCTCGGGGAAGACGACGACGATCCGGCTGCTGCTGGACCTGATTCGCCCCTCGCGCGGCGACGCGCGCGTGCTGGGGCAGCCGGTGGGCGACCGGGCGGTGCGCTCGCGCATCGGCTACCTGCCCGGCGAGCTGGCGCTGGACGGGAAGATGACCGGGGCGCGCACGCTGGAGTTCCTGGGCGCGCTCAGCGGCGCGCCCTGTTCGCGGCGTGGAGAGATCTGCGAGCGGCTGGGGCTCGACTCGCGCGACCTGACGCGGCGCGTGCGCGACTACTCGCGGGGAATGAAGCAGAAGATCGGACTGGTCGCGAGCTTTCAGCACGACCCCGACCTGTTGATTCTCGACGAGCCCACGAGCGGGCTCGACCCACTGGTCCGTGAGTCGCTGTTCGAGCTGCTCGCCGACACGACCCGCGCGGGCAAGACGGTCTTCCAGTCCTCGCACGTCCTGTCCGAGGTCGAGCGCACGTGCAGCCGGCTGGCGATCGTGCGTGAAGGGAAGCTGCTTCGAGTTCTGCACGTCGAGGACGTACGCGGTGCGTCGGTGCGGCGGATGGACGTACGCTTCCGCGGCTCGGTGCCGCGAGACGAGCTGTCGCTGCCGGGGGTGACGCTCGTCGAGTGTGACGGCGACCGCGCGGTGTTGCGCGTGACAGGCGACCTGAATCCGCTGCTGGAGGTGCTGTCGCGGCATGCGGTCGTGCATCTCGCGTTTCCCGAACCGACGCTCGAGGAGGCCTTCGTCGAGCTGTACCGCGGCAACGGGGCCGCGTCGTGATCGCGCCGTTGCTCGGACGGCACCTGCGCCAGAACGGCCGGCTGCTGGGTTCGCTGTGCGCCGGACTGTTCGGGCTGGAGCTGCTGCTGGTGTGGGTCATGGCACAGATCGACGCGGGGCCGGGGCTGCAAAACCTGGTGCAGCAGGCGATGCCGGCACCGTTGCAGACGCTGCTCAACTCTCAATTCGCCTCGGTCACCTTCGCGGGCGCGGTCGCGTTCGGCTTCCGCCATCCGGTGACGCTCGTGGCCTGTTCGGCGTTCGTGATCCTGGCCGGCACGATCCCGGCCGCCGAGCGCGAGGCGGGGCTGCTGGATCTCGTGCTATCGCGACCGGTCGAACGACGCAGCTACCTGCTGGCGATCTTCGGCCTGATCGCCGTCGGCGCCGTGGCGCTGCCTGCAACGTTACTGGCCGGCGTGGCGGTCGGGTTGACCCAGGTCGACGGGCCGGAGGCGTTTCCGTTCTCGCACTACGCGCTGGCGGCGCTGGGCCAGGTCCCGCTGTTCCTGACCTTCGGCGGCGTGACCGCGCTGCTGGCCTGCGGCTCGCCGCGGCGCGGTCCGGCGGCGGCGCGGATGGTCGGCCTGCTGATCGTGCTGTTCTGGGTCGACGCGCTCGCGTTGCTGTGGGCGCCGCTCGGCAACGTGCGCTGGCTGAGCCCGTTCTATTACTTCGACCCGATCGGTACGGCCGTGTTCGGGGCGGTGCCCTGGTCGGACTGGCTGGTGCTGACCGCGGCCGCTCTCACCGCCGGCGGGCTGGCGCTGCGGCGCTTCTCGCGCCAGGACCTGTAGCTACAAGCCTCGCGCCCACTCGGGCTTCAGCGGGATGTTCCCCGACAGCGCGGCGTCCACGACCTCGAGGATGCGCTCGCGATCGCGCGGCAGTCGGCCCTCGAGCGGCAGATAGTTCGACGCATGATTCGTACGGAACACCGCGTCGGTCGGCTGTGCGACGTCGACGAACGTGCGCAGCTCGCGCATCAACCCCTCGATCTCCGGCAGTTCGAACTTGCCGCGCTGTTCCAGCGTCGCGATCGGCGTGCCCGGCACGACCGTCAGCGTCAGCAGCGATACGAAGCGCGGGTCCATCGCGGTGGCGAGCCTGGCGGAGCCCGCGGCGTGCTCGGCCGAACGCTCGAGGCCGCCCGCGCCGAGCAGGAAGATCGCCGACAGCTTGATCCCCGCCGCGTGCGCCCTCTTCGCCGCCTCGGCGTGCTGCTCGAAGCCGGCGCCCTTGGCGATCTTCTTCAGCGTCGTGTCGTCGCCGGACTCGGGACCGATGTACAGCAGCGTCAACCCCAGCTCGCGCAGCCGCGCGAGCTCTTCGGGCGTCTTCTCGAGCAGGTTCATCGCCGTGGCGTAGGCGCTGACACGCCGCAGGCGGGGGAAACTCTCGCGACATGCGTCGAGGATCGCCTCCCAGTGACCGAGGTCCATCGCCAGCGCGTCGCCGTCGGCGACGAAGATCTTGTCGACGCGCGGACCCAGCTCGCGCGCAGCGTCGCGAACGTCTCGCAGCGTCTCGTCCAGGTCGCGCACGCGGAACGACTTGGCACGATACATCGCACAGTACGTGCACGCGTTCCACGAGCAACCGATCGTCGCCTGTAGGATGTACGAGTTCGCCTCGCTCGGCGGTCGGTAGATGTCGCCTTCGTAGCGCATTGGAAACCCGGCCCCTACTTGGCGGCGCAGCAGTTCGGTCCGGCCTCGAGCTCCAGCAGGTTGATCTCTTCGAGGCTCTCGCGCCCCTCGTTGATCGCGACGATCGTTTCGAAATTGCCCGGCTTGACGCCCAACCGGCCGACGAGCGAGGCGACGAACTCCGGCTCGTCCTTGCCCACCAGGTCGATGCCGTCGCGCGCGGCGCTCAACGACGAGCCGAGCGGCTCACCGTCGAAACCGATCGGCCGGCCGTAGTGCGCGGGGTAGAACACCAGGTCGCCAAGCTCGCCCAGCAGCTTGCGATGCAGGCTGTCGTACAGCGCGCGCGCGCCGGACTCGGCGCCGGCGTCGCCCTGCTCGAGATCGGGCCGCCCTACCGCGTCGATGAACAGCGTGTCGCCCGTCAGCAGCGCCTCGCCGCCGACGAGGTAACACGTGCTCTCGGTCGTATGGCCCGGCGTGAAGCACGCGCGCACCTGGATGCTGCCGACGTCGATCGTCTGCCCGTCCTCCATCGGCGTGAAGGGGTAGACGGCGCGCCGGTTGGGAGCCATCACGAGCGTCGCGCCGGTCTCGCGGCACAGGTCGCGCGCCCGCGACACGTGGTCCGCGTGGACGTGCGTCTCGAAGACGTAATGGATCTGCAGCCCCTCGCGCTCCGCGATCCGACGGTAGGCCTCGGTGTCGACGCTGGGGTCGACGACGGCTCCCGCCCCGTCCGCGCCGAAGACGTACGACAGGCAGCCCTTGCCGTTGCGCCGGACCTGCACGAAGGTCCGCGTTCCGCCCAGCCCCTCGGGCAACGCAGCCTCGGTCCACACACTGCCCCAGCCGCGAATCCCGCCGATCAGGCTCAGCGCGTCGATGCCCAGCGACTGCATCAGCTCGGCCGCGCGCTGCGACATGATCCCGCCCTTGCAGACCGCGACGACGGTCTTTCCGCGAGGCAGATTCTCGGCCTGTCGCATCAGCGGTCCGGGGTCGTTCTGCCGCAGGGCATCGTATGCCGGCAGGTTGCTGCTGCCGTGAATATGCCAGGCGTCGAAGTCGTTCGTCTCGCGAATGTCGACGACCTCGACCGGCTCGCCGGACTCGAGGCGGGTGACCAGTTCGTTTGCGGGAATCTGCATGTCGGGTCCTCCGAAAGAGCTTCCTTCTTATATCAGAGGCGCCGTCGTTTGACATAATGGACCCGGTACGGGGAGCAGATGAAAACCGGGTTCATCCTGCAGCCGACCTACCGGATCGAGGCCGGGAGGCCGGTGGTGCTGTTGCACGGCGTCCTGCGCGAGGGCGGGACGTTCCTCGTGCGCGATACCCGGGCCCGACCTTACTTCTGGGTCGCCGCGGACGAGGCTCATCGCGCCACGGCGCTCGGGGCGACGATCGCCGAGCACGGGGAAGGGCGGCAGACGCTGGCCGGCGAGCCGGTGGCGCGAATCGAGTTCGTGCTGCCGCGAGAGGCCACGGCGCTGCGCGACGGGCTGCGCGATCAGGGCGCGACCGTTCACGAGGCGGACGTGCGTTTCGCCTACCGCTACCTGATCGACCGCGGCATTCGCGGCTCGCTCGAGATCCGCGGCGAGTCGCATCCGGGCATCGGCGAGACCCACGTCTTCGACAACCCCGACGTGGCACCGGCCGACTGGACGCCGCAACTGTCCGTGCTGTCGATCGACATCGAGACCGATCCGCGAGCGCAGCAGCTGCTCTCCGTCGCGCTGTGCGGCTGCGGCACCGAGGAGGTGCTGCTGTGGCACCCCGACGACCGCGAGTGCCCGCCCGGAGCGACTCCGTTCGCGACGCAGCAGGAGCTGTTGCGCGCGTTCGTCCACCGCGTGCAGGAGATCGACCCCGACATCCTGACGGGCTGGAACTTCATCGACTTCGACCTGACCGTCCTGCAACGCATGGCGCAGCGCGCGGTCGTGCCGCTGGCGCTGGGGCGTGGCCCCGAGGTTCTGCGCCTGCTGCCCGCGCGGCAGTCGCGCGGGATGACCCACGCGATCGTCCCGGGGCGTGTCGTGCTCGACGGTATCCAGTTGCTGCGCGGCGCGTTCATTCGCGTCGAGAGCTACGGACTGAACGCCGTCTCGCACGCGATCGTCGGCAAGCGGAAGACGATCCAGGGCAAGGACCGCGCGGAGGAGATCCTGCGCCAGTTCGAGGAGGAGCTGCCGAGCTTCGTCGAGTACAACCTCAACGACGCGCGGCTGGTGCTGGAGATCCTGGACGAGCTGAAGCTGATCGAGCTGACCGTCGAGCGCAGCCGACTGACCGGCATGCCGCCCGACCGCGTCTCGGCCAGTATCGCGTCTTTCGACTTCCTCTACCTGACCGAGCTGGGGCGCAGGGAGCGCGTCGCGCCGTCGGTCGCGGACTCGATGGCGTTGGAAGAGCCGACGGCGGGCGGGCACGTGCTGGAGCCCGAGACGGGGCTGTTCCGCAACGTCCTCATCTTCGACTTCAAGAGCCTGTACCCCAGCCTGATCCGCACGTTCGAGATCGACCCGCTGGGGCACATCCCCTGCCCCGGCCCCGACGACGATCCGATCGTCGCGCCCAACGGCGCCGCGTTTCGCCGCGAGCCCGGCATCCTGCCCGCCCTGCTCGATGACCTCGTCCCGCGGCGCGAGCGGGCCAAGCGCGAGAACGACTCGGTTACCAGCCAGGCGATCAAGATCCTGATGAACTCGTTCTACGGCGTGCTCGGCACACCCGCCTGTCGCTTCTACGATCCCGCGCTGGCCAACGCGATCACCGGCTTCGGGCGCGAGATCCTGCTGTGGACCAAGGCGCGTATCGAGCAGCACGGCTACCGCGTGCTGTCCGGCGACACGGACAGCCTGTTCGTCGAGGCGGGAGTCGAGGACGCGCACGAGGCGCGCGCGCTGGGCGAACGACTGGTCGTGACGCTGAACGACGACCTGCGCGGGCACGTGCGGCGCATGTGGCGCGTCGAGAGCAAGCTGGAGCTGGAGTTCGAGCGCCTTTACTTACGACTGCTGCTGCCCGCGGTGCGCCACGGCACCGGCGGGGCGCGCAAGCGCTACGCGGGACTCGTGGAAGAAGGCGAGGGCACGCGGGTCAGCTTCACCGGGATGGAGGTCGTGCGACGCGACTGGACCGAGCTGGCCAAGCGCGTGCAGCGCGAGCTGTACGGGCGGCTGTTCCGCGACCGGCCGGTCGACGACTACCTGCGCGGCGTCGTGGAGGACGTGCGGGCCGGGCGGCTCGACGACCTGCTCGTCTACCGAAAATCGCTGCGCAAGAAGCTCGAGTCGTACACCGCCTCGACGCCGCCTCACGTCGCGGCCGCGCGCAAGCTCGGTGGTCGCCCGCCACGGACGATCTCCTACTTGATCACCGTCGACGGCGCCGAGCCCGTCGAGAAGCTGTGCAACGAGATCGACCGCGAGCACTACGTTCAGAAGCAGGTGCGCCCCGTCTCCGAGCCGGTCCTCGCCGTCCTGGGCCTGGAGTTCGACCAGGTCGTCGGCGACGAGCACCAGCTACGTCTGTTCTAGACGGGGGGTCAGGGATCCTCCCCGCTCGTTCCGCCGCCGTTGGCCGCGCTGAGCAGGTAGTACTCCGTCGCGCCGCCCAGCGAGCGCGTCGCGGTAGGCAACGTCGGCGTCTCCTCGGTGGCGAACCCACCGCTCGGACCACTCGACACGTAGACGCGGTAGAAGACGGCCGCGTCGTGCCCGGCGTCGACCGCAGGCACCGCCCAGTCGAGGCGCGCGTCGCTCCCGTCCTTATCGACCTCCACGGTCGGGCCGACCGGGTTCGGCGGGTCGACCGCGTTCGAGGTGCAGACCTGGAGATCGCCCTCGATGAGCACGTTGTCGACCGCCATCTCGGCGATCTCGTCCACCACGAGGTCCGTGGCCAGGAACGAGAGGCGGAGGTCCGTGCCCTGCGTGGCATTCGGATCGAGCTGCTCGACCGCCTCGTAGGTGTGCCACTGGTTGCCGAAGTTGAAGGAACCAATGGTCCGCTCGGAATCGTCGTCGCGCAACAGGCTCCACAGCCCGCCGGATCCGTCGCAGCAACCCGTACCGAATTCGTGGTTGTACTGGCTGTAGTTCCACCCGTCGAAGATGTAACGCACGCGCTTGTACCCGTCGATATTGAACGACGGGGAGGTCAGGATCGTGTCGCCCCCCGGATCGACGTCGTCCTTCGTCGGGTCGTCGGACGCGAGTCCGGTCACGTAGCACAGCGTGCCCTCGCCGTCCGCGCACGAGTCCGGATTGGTCTCCTCGCCGTCGTAGGTCGCGCCCAGGGGGTCGCCGCGCTTCCACACGCCGTTGCCGGGCTGAGCGTTACCCGAGATCACCCAGCTCTGGTGCGATTCGAAGTCGTCGTCGAGCAGCGTGTCGGTCACGATCTCGCCCACCTCCGGCGTCCACAGCTCGGCCGTCCGCGCCCCGCCGTCGTCGGTGAAGACGAACTCGAAGTTGACCGTTCCGAAGCAGTCCGTGTCGTCGTCGAGCGCGACGAGGAAGTGCTCGGTCGAGCTGCCCGTTCCCGCGACGGGAATGTTCGGAAACGCGGCGTCGGCGTCCAGGACGAACAGGCGCGGGTCGGGGCTGCGCAGCGACCCGACCGGCGTGACCGCCGTGGCCGTGCCGTCGTTGTACAGGTCGACGCTGACGCGCGCGATCTCGCCGGGCTCGAGCACGCCGTTGCCGTTGCCCCAGCCGGGCCCCGAGTCGTCGATCGAGGCGCTCTGCAGCCTGAGTCCGGAGCGCGAGCAGGCGGTCGCCTGTTCGATGCGCACGTTGTCGATGCCGTACTCGGAAAAAGCCAGGCAGTCGGCCCCCGCAAACGCGATGCGCTGGATCGTCGAGGCGCTGAAGTTGGGGACCGACGCCAGGTCCATCTCGAAACGCTGCCAGCCGTAGCGCCCGGGGCCGTTGAAGCGCTGCACGGTGCGCAGGCCGATGTCGCGGCTGTTGAAGTCGCCCAGCCCGCTGCTGTCGTCTCCGGTCGTGAGCCACATCGAGGCGTACAGCTCGCTGAGGAGGTTGGTGTGGTAGTTCCAGTAGTCGAACGAGACGATGGTCGCGCCGTCCGAGGCGTCGAAGGCGGGGGAGGTCAGCAGCTGCAGCTCCTGGCACGAGTTCGTGACCGCTGAGTCGGCCGGGCCGGCGGCATCGCCGGTGACCCACGCCATCCCCGATCCCCCGGCCGCCTCGTCCGGGGCCAGCAAGGCTCCACCGGTCCAGGTCGGGCTGGGATCGACCAGCGCCCACTCGAAAGCCGGGCCCGTGCCGCCCAGGTCCGACGACGTCCAGCCGGCGGGCCCCGCCTCGAAGTCCCAGGAATGGACCAGCGTACGCCCCAGCGTGGGGACGACACCGCGCCACTGCATCACCTGCGCCGACCCACGGTCGCGGTGGTCCGGCGGATCGTCGAGCGTCCCGTGCTGCGCCAGCACGAGATAATGCGTCGCGTTGTCGAACCAGCCGCTCGTACCCCCGCCCCGGTCGGGGGGCACGTCGGCAAACGAGGTCGAGGCCGTGCGGCCGACGAGCGTACGGTCCGAGGGCAGGATTCCCGGCGTCTCACCGCGGTAGATGCTGTAGACGATCGGCTCGGCGCTTCCGGGGCAGGCCGGCGTCGCCGGATCCCAGGTCAGCGTGATCTCGCAGCTCGGGTCGCCGTCCGTGGCGTCGGGATTCGGGATGAACTGCGGGAACTCGAGGTCGCACGATCCCGTGGCGGTTACGTCGGCGGTCGATGACGCCGCGCTACGGCAGTAGACACCGCCGTCGCCCAGCGCGACGACGTGGTAGCGATAGCTCTTGGAGCCCTGCACGGTCGTGTCGACGTAGGTCGAGTCGTCGAGCGTCGTCGCGATCAGCTCCGGCGCGTCCGCGGGGTTGTCCAGGTCCTCGCGCCAGATCTCGATCGACGTCGCGCCCGCGGCCGAGTAGTCCAAGCGAACGGCGTTGGTTCCATCGACGACGGCGCCGAGTCCCGTCGGCTGCGCCGGCGGCGCACAGACGAAGGCGGCGGGAACCGTGTCGTCCGCCACCGGGGAGCTGTCGTTCTCGTCGATCGTGGAGGCCAGTTCACCCATGCCGCGCGCGGCGAAGACGTTCCAGATCAGGCCGTGGTGCGTCGCGCCGAACAGCGCCGTGTCCGCGGCGAGCAGCGCATCGCGCGCCTCGAGGTAGCTCGGGTTGCACGGTGCGAGCGCCAGCGATTCAATCACGACGTCGTGCAGGTCGTCGAGCCCTGCGGAGGGATCGGCAGCCACGAACGACCGGCGGAGGTCCCACAGCGTGCCGGCCCAGAACAGGTCGCCGAGCCAGCCCCCGTAGTAGACGAAGTCCTCGAGGGTCAGATCTTGCAGGGCGTCCCCGCGGTGCCCCATCCCCAAACTCTCGAAGTCGCCGAACGTCGGATCATCGTAGAACGAGGCGGGAAAGAACAGGCTCCAGCCCTCGGCCATCTCCCGGGACTGCACGGCCGTCAGGCAGCTCACGTCGGCCGGTCCGCCGACACGACGGAACAGGACCCCGTGGGTGTACTCGTGGACGATCCGCTCGCGGCTGAAGCCGTACGAGCGGTCGCCCCCGTTCTCGGGGTAGCCGTCGTGATCGCCGCAGAAGCGACAACCACCGAACGGGATCCACCCGAAGGAGAGCTGCGGAGGCTCGCCGTCAACGGTCGCGGTGAAGAAGGGCGTCCGCTGGGCCGGCGCGGCAACCAGCTCGATCGCGTCCCCTCCCAGGCCACCCTGGGCGAAGTTGTCGGTCTGGAAGTTGCCGGCCGCCTCGTCGAAACCCGCGGCGTAGAACCGATCGTGCGCGTCGTTGACCCAGAACCAGGCGTTGGCCAGCGCGGCCTCGGTCGTGTTGAACGGATGATCGTAGACGCCGGTCGGCGAGGTCAATCCCGGCTGCAGGATCGTTCCCAGGTGCGAGACCGCGTTGTTGCCCTCGAGCGCCGTCCCCGCGCCGGAGATCCAGCCCAGGGGCGATTCGGAAGTCGACGCCGGGAAGATCGTCAGTTGATGGTCGCTCTGCTCGAACTCGGCGTACTCCGGCTCGGGCGAGCCACGCTGCAGCACGCGCCCCTCGGCGTACGCCGTCAGGTTGCGCCGCGCCAACCGATCGCCGGTCGCGGCGTCGATCAGCACCACGTAGTCCGTGTACAGCGAGGGCTCGCCGATGCGCACCTCCCACGCCAGGCGCGAGCCGCGCGCCAGCGGGAAGTGCACCAGCCGCGCCTGCGGGGCACGGCCGAACGCGGCCTCGTCGAACGTCGTCTTACGCTCCGCGTCCTCGCCGACCGCCGCGCGGACGTCTCCGGAGAACTCGAGCTCGGGGTAGAGTCGCGACGCGACCCGCGACACGGCGGCCGTCGCGCCCAGCGCGGGCGTCGCGTCGGCCGCGATGCCGGCAAACAACCGCGCGCCGATCGAGACCAGCTCCCCACGCGCCGACACGGTCGCGTTCAGCCGACCCTGGTCGACGTCGATGCCGCCGACCGTCTGCTTGAAGTAGAGGTGCGTGCCGCCTCCCGCGGCGGGAACGCTCGACGTCGGGACGAGCCCGGCGATCTCCCCGGACAACAAACCGAACAGCTCGGCGTGCCTACCGACGAACTCCGCCACGATCTCGGCAGGCGATCGCGCGTCCGGCGCGGTCAAGGCTCGCCCACCGGCGGCGATCGACCGCGGAGCGCCGGACATCCCGTCCCAGCGCAGCTCGAGGTCCGGCCGCTCGCGCCGCCAGCGTGCCGCGGCGCTCACCTGCGGCGCCGTGGGCGCGCGCAACGCCGCGGATCCGGACTCCGCAAGAGACTCGCGCCGAACGTCTACGTCCTCTTCCGGCCCTGCTTCGGGGAACTCGCCACCCGTCGCGGGGACGACGCACAGAGCCAGGAGAATCAGCAGGGCGGGGACGGTCGTTTCGATCCGGGTCTTCATGGCAGCACCTCGTGTTCATGTACGCCACTTATGGCGCAAAGACGAGGTATTGGGGGCAAGATGATCCGAATCTGCCGAACAGAGACCGGATCGGATCAGTCCACGACCAGGCAGACTCCGCCGCGGCGAGGATCGCCGGCGCCGTGGAAACCGCCGCCGGCCTCGTGCTCGACCGTGTGCGCGCCGCCGAAGTACAGGTTCTGCTCGCCCCACAGCTCGTGCCGCGGGAAGTCCTCGAGCAGGCCGGACAGCTCCGAGTCGCGGAAGCCGTTCTCGACCGACAGCGTGTCGCCCTCGTGGAAGATGCGCGGGCTCGCGACGGCGTCCTCGACGCTCATGCCGTGGTCGACGAGGTTGACGATGACCTGCAGGATCGCGGTGCGGATGCGGTTCGAGCCGCCCGAGCCGGTGGCGACGATGCGGCCGTCCTTCCAGTAGATCAGGCTGGGCGACATCATCGAGGTCATCCGCTCGTCGGGCTCCCAGCAGTGGAAGCCCTGCGGGTTCAGGTCCTCCTCGCCGAGCATGTTGTTCAGCATGATGCCGGTGCGCGGAAGCAGGTAGCCGCAGCCCTCGCCGTTGGAGACGGTCAGCGTGGCGACGTTGTCGTCGGCGTCGATCACGTTGACGTGCGTCGTCCCGCGCAGGGCCTCCGCGCGCCCGAGGATCTCCTCGCGATAGCGCCCCAGCAGGGTTCCATCGAGCAGCAGCGCGTTGTCGAGATGCGCGGAGGCGTCGTCGGCGTGCGCATCGACCCGCGCCTTGTTGGTCAACTCCATGCACTTGGCCAGCAACGACAGGTGGCGATGCGATCCGAACGACGACGCGCCGAAGTCACGCAGCTGCTGCAGCAGCCTCAGCGCGAACCCGACGAGGATGCCGCCCGAGGACGGCGGTGGGTTCGTCTGCACGCGCACGTCGCGGTAGTCGACGGTCAACGGCTCGCGGCGCAGGACCTCGTAGTGCTCGAGGTCGTCCAGCCGCAGGCAGCCCCCGCCCTCGCGGCACTCGTGGTCGATCAGCTGCGCGATCTCGCCACGGTAAAACAGGTCGTCGCCCTCGATGGACAGGATCTCGAGCGTGTCGGCCATCTCGGGCATGCGCAGCACGTCGCCCTCGACGACCAGTCCGCCCTCCTCGCGCGGGCTACCGAACGCCTCGAGCACCTGGGGGCAGGCGACGAAGATCGGACTGACGACCTGTAAGATGTAGGCCTGCAGCGCGTTGACCCGCACGCCCTCGCGCGCCATCTGCAGCGCCGGGGCGACGACGTCGCGCATCGGCATGCTGCCCAGGTCGCGGTGCACCTCGAACAGGCCGCGGATTAAACCCGGCGTCGCGATCGAGCCGCGACCGAAGTGGAACGTCTGCTTGACGGTGCCGAAGTCGGCTTCCATCGGCCGGAAGTCGAGGTGTTCCTCGGCGACTCGCGTGCGCGGCGTGTGGACGAAGAAGTCGTAGACCAGGCTCTTGCCGCGCGAGGGATGCGCCAGCAGGAACCCTCCGCCTCCCAACGAGGCCAGGACCGGCTCGGTCACGCACGCAGCGACCATGGCGCCCAGCGCCGCGTCGAAGGCGTTGCCGCCCTCGCGCAGGATCGCCTCGGCGGCACGCGCGGTCTGCTCGTGCCCGGCGGCTACGACACCCCTGGGTTTCATGGAAGCATTCCGATCACTACTTTCGGCCCCGTCGCGGGACCGCCGTGGATCTTATCGCATGCGGACGAGAGGCTCTCGCCGCCGCCTGGTCGAATTGTCGGGCGCGGCACCGACGGATGCAAGCCGACCCGGGCGCCGCGCCTGAATTTGCTGCAGCTACCGTGACATCGAAGTAAACTCTCGGCAACGGATTCCGACGGGGTCGAGCGGAAACGGCAGGTAGGGGGATCGAGATGCTGATCGAGATTCGCAGCCACAGACGCGTGTGCATCCTGGACTGTTCGGGCAAGCTGGCCCTGGGACGCGACGAGACCGCGTTGCGGCGCGAGATCGGCGACCGTATCGAGCGCGGCGACCGCCGGTTCGTGATCAACCTACGCGACCTCGACTACCTCGACAGCGCCGGAGTCGGCGAGCTGGTCTATTGCTCCAAGCTCGCCACGGACCACAGCGGCGTCATGAAGGTCGTCGTCTCGGACGAGAGCACGGTCGGCCGCGTCATCACGGTCAGCGGCGTGGACAAGGGCATCGAGACGTTCAACGACGAGTCGAAGGCCGTCTCGAGCTTCTGGCACTAGGGTCCGAGACACTAGACGCGGTAGAAGATCCTCTTCCACCACGGCACACCCTTGGCCTTCATCTCCTTGCGGAGCTCCTTGAGCCGCTCGCGCTCGTGCTCGCGGGCCAGCTTCTCCAACCAGCCCGAGCCCTGGCTCTCGTGGCAGTCCTTGTACTTCTTCTCGCTGCCGCACGGGCAGGGGTCGTTGCGGCCGACCTTGAACACGTGGCGCGGCAACGGCGCGTTGGAGAATCCAGGCCAGACCACCTTCGAGTGGCGGCGCATGCCCTTGCGTCCCATGAGTGCCTCCGACGTCTTTCATGAACCCGTACGGTCAGAACATATCACCCGCGGCGACGGGAGGGGAGGGCGGGATGCGAGCCTAGACGAAGCCGCTCAGCGCCTCTCGCTCGTCGTAGTGTATCGAGAACAGCCGGTCCATCATCGTGAGCCGCAGCAGCTGCTCCGGCTTCGAGTCGGATCGAATCAGGAGGGCGACGGTGGAGTCGTCCTGGACAGCCCGCTTCTGGCAGGCCACCATCTCGCCGACCGCGGCGCTGTCCATGTACGGGACCTCGCGCAGATCGAACACGAAGAAGCGACGGCCGGCCTCGATCTGCTCGGCGAATACCGTGCGCATCTCGAGCTCGCCGTCGGGGCGGACGATGCGATCCTCGAAGCGGAGGAGCGTCACGTCTCCGCGCTGCTGCAGCTCGATGCTCACGTCGAAGTTTCCATCCGCACAAGCTACCGCGAACCGGCGTCCGCGGCCACGGACGGTGCCGCGGAGTCGGACTCGACCGGCACCTCGTAGACCTCGATCGGACGATCGATGCCCTTGACGCGGATCGGCTCGAGCTTGATCGCGCGGACGGCCCCGCGGGCCAGCTCGTGTGTCCGGGCCGAGATCAGGATGCCGCCGCTGGGTGCGTTGGACTCGAGGCGCTGGGCCAGATTCACCGGCTCGCCCAGCACGGTGTAGGACAGCCGACGCTCCGAGCCCATGTTGCCCACGACGACCTCGCCGCTGTTGATGCCGACGCGGATGATCAGCGGCATGTCGCCGCGCCGGCGCCATTCGGCGTCCAGCTCGCGGGCGGCGTGCTGCATCTCGATCCCGGCGCGGATACAGCGCGCCGCGTGGTCCGGCTGATCCTCCGGGTCGCCGAAGAAGACCATCAACCCGTCGCCGATGAACTTGTCCAGCGTCCCGCCGTGGCGGAAGACGATCTCGATCATGCGCTCGAAGTACTCGTTGAGCAGCTTGCGCACATGGCCGGCTTCCATCTCCGACGTGTGCGAGGTGAAGCTCTTGATGTCGCTGAACAGGATGGTCAGCTCTTTCTTCTGCGCCGACTCGGCCAGGTGGTCGGACTGCGCGACCGCCTTGTCCACGACCGCCGGCGGGAAGTAGGCGTCGAACGTGCTGCGCAGAACGGCGCGGTGCATCGACTCGACGTGGAAGCGGTAGGCCGAGACCAGCAGCGTCGCGGTTCCCACGAGCACGATCGGGCCCGGGATATCGAGGATCCAGCCCTGCGCGAGGAACAGCCAGGCGGCGAGGCCGCCATACGCCACGAGCGACGCGGCGACCGTGCCGACGAACGGCGTCGCCGACAGTCGCGTCGAGGCCAGCAGGAGGAGGGCGAACAGCGGAAGCTGCACCAGCAGGATCATGCGCAGCGGCGACCAGGCCCACAGGAAGCGGCCGCTGACGATCTGCTGGATCGCGTTGGCGTGCAGGGCGCCGAAGATGTACGTCTCGTCGGTCGGCACCGGGCCCGCGTCTCCCGAACCCGTCGTCGCCCAGTACAGCACGGCGATCTTGCCGTCGACCTGATCGCGCAGGTCCTTCATGATGAACCGATCGTCGGACGCCTCGAACACCTCGAGGAACGGCACCTGGGTCATCGCGCCCCACTTGCCGAGATAGTCGACGCGCATGCTGCCGGCGCCGTCGATCGGGATCTCGATGTCGCGCGGCTTCTCGTCCTGCGGACGACGCGCCTCCGGCAGCACGATCCGACCGGGCTCGATGCGGATCGTCGACGGATCGACGGACAGGTAGTCGCAGGCGACGCGCAGCGCCAGCGCCGGGACGAGACCGTCCTCGTAGCGCACCAGCAGGGTCAGCCGGCGCTGGATGCCGTCCCAGGCGTCGGGGGTCAGGTCGAGGAAGCCGTTGCCCCGGGCGGCGGCCGCCAGCTCGACGAACGTGGTCGACGACTGGCTCAACCGCGGAAAATGCTCGGGCGGTCCGTCGACGCGCCACAGGGCGCCATCCAGGACCGGCCGGTCCTTGTCTGCGATGCGCGGCTCGTCCCGGGTCGTGCCGCCGGTCAGCCCGACCGACAGGCCGAAGAAGACGTTGCCGGCCTCGGTCACGGCCTCGAGCAGCGGCTGGTCCTGCGCCGGGCCGACCGGCTCCGCGACGATCACGTCGTGAAACTGCGCGGTTACCCCGGCCTGCGCCAGGTTGGCGACCAGTTGCGCGTGATCGATACGATCCAGATACGTGCGGCCGAGGAGGCGGATTCCGGTGTCGTCGACGACGACCTGCACGACGTCGCCGTCGTAGACCGGGCGATAGCGTTCGCTGTCGGAGCGATGGCGGAACAGCCGGTCGGTCACGCCCTCGCGAACGCGGGAGTAGTAATCGGGCAGCAGGTAGATCGCGAGGTTGCCGACGACGAGCGTCGCGGCCAGCAGCGCGACCGTCGCGACGAAAACCTGATTCCGGCTAGTGCTCAATCGTGATCGTCTTGCCGTAGTAGGTCTCTGCGGTGACCTCGACGGCAAGTTGATCGATTGCCGAGCGCCCGTCCGGCCCACCCCGGGTCTGGCCGCCGATCATGACCGGCTTTTCGATCGGTCGAGACAGGCGGCGGTGTTCGCGGTTCAGCCGGACAATCTCGGCGACGACGCTCTCGACGATGGCGGGCTTGGCGGAGTCCGACGCCGCGTCGTGACTCTCGATCAGCCCCTCGAGCTTGTCGAGCGGTTCATGAGAGGCGAGCAGGAAGAAGGTCTCGCGGCCGGCGTCATCGTCCAGCTGGAACCTCCCGCTGCCCGGCGGAATGAGGTTGCGCTCGTCGCCGCTCCCCTTCTTTGCCGATTCGCGGTACAGCACATACAAGGCGTCGCTGGAATCGAGCAGCAGCAGGTAGACCGAGCATGCCGAAAGCGGCTCGACCAGGAACTGCAACTTGGCTCCCGTGTCGAGCTGAACGTCCTTCTGGATTCTCTTCGGCGCCGCCTCTCCCGCGTCCCAGGCACCCAGGGCCCAACGAAGCTTGACCGTCGCGGCGTCGTCGGCCAGCGACCCGGCTGTCGCCACGGCGAGCAACGCCAGCGTCAGAATTCCGATGAATCGAGCTCGTTTCATGCTTGATCTCCCCAGGTCCGGCGGGGCTGGGTATGGCGGCGGTACGCCGCCTGTCCTGCTGGTGCGACATCGTATCACGACTCGCCGGGGGGGGGGTGGGAGATCCGGGCCTGTCCCGGTTTTCCGGGCCGGCGGCCGGGAAATCCGCTGGCCACGCACGCCCGGCCGCCGTAAAGAAGATGCATCCGCAGTCTCAGGAGACCCCCGTGAGCGCGATACGAGCCCCGTTGATCGCCGTGCTGCTGTGCGCGCTCGCCCTGCCGGGGGCGGCCGCCGAACCCGTGGAGCTGGCCAAGATCGGTCGCGCCGTGCTGCTCGAGCTGCAGGACGCCGAACGGGTCCGGGTGATGGTCGCGCTGGACACTCGCCCCGCCGACGCGCGGGACCTGGAGCGCGTGCGCGTGGAGATCGAACGCGTGCAGGATCGGGTGCTCGCGCAGGTCGACCGGGACGAGCTGCGCGTGGCGCACCGCTTCGGCGCCGTCTCCGCGTTTGCCGGCGAGGTCACGGCCGCGGGGCTGGCCAAGCTGGCCGCCATGCCGGAAGTGCTGCGCATCGACCTCGACAGCGGGGGGAAGGCGCACCTGTCCCAGGCCGTTCCGCTGACCAACACCGACGACCTCGCGGCGCTGGGCGTGCAGGGCCAGGGTCTGACGGTCGCCGTCCTGGACACGGGCGTCGACCTGGATCACGCGGACATCCAAAGCAGCCTCGTGGGCGAGGTCTGCTTCTGCTTCGACGACGGTAACGGCTGCTGTCCCGACGGTTCGACGGCGCAGTTCGGCGCCGGTGCGGCCTCGGACGACAACGGGCACGGCTCGAACGTGGCCGGCATCGTCACGTCCGACGGCCTGGTCGCGCCGACCGGAACCGCCCCGGCGGCCGAGATCGTCGCGGTCAAGGTGCTGGATCAGAACGGAAATTTTTGCTGCGCCAGCGACGTCATCGCGGGGCTGGACTGGATCATCAACAACCGTCCGGACGTCGACATCGTCAACATGAGCCTCGGCTCGATCGCGGTGTCCGAAGTGGCGTGCGACGAGCTCTCCGCCTGGAGCATGGCGATGGGCGAGGCGGTGGACACGCTGCGCGCCGCAGGCGTGCCGAGCTTCACCTCAGCCGGCAACGAGGGTTCGCCGACCTCGATGGGCGCTCCGTCGTGCCTGTCCGGATCGATCTCCGTCGGCGCGGTGTGGGATTCGAACTCCGGCACGCAGAACATCTTCGGCTGCTCGGAGAGCACCGCCGCGGACAAGATCACGTGCTGGACCAGCCGTAACGCGCAGACGGACCTCTTCGCGCCCGGCGCGCCGACGACGTCGTGCTCGCGCTTCGGCGGACTCTCGACGTACTACGGGACGAGCCAGGCGGCGCCGCATGTCGCCGGCTGCGCGGCCAACTTGCTGCAGGCCTTCCCCGGGCTGACGGTCGGCGAGATCGAATCGACGCTGGAGAGCACGGGACGACTGCTCGAGGATCCGGCAACCGGCAACATCTACCCGCGGCTCGACTGCATGGCCGCCGTGCAAGAGCTGTCGTGCGAGCTGGGCACTCCGGCCGGAGTGGCCCTTCCGGACTGCAACGCCAACGGCTATCCCGACAGCTGCGATCTGGCCCGCACGACCCGGGTGCTGTCGGGCAACGACACGGGCGTGGCCGACATCGTTTTTTCCCGCGCGCCGGATGACGTGTGGGCCGGGATCGGCAACGGAAGCGTGACCTACGACTTCGGCTCGCAGCGCATCTTCGACGCGCCGGGCCCGGACTTCAACGTCTACGAGGCGGACACCGAAGCCGACGAGTTCTTCGCCGTCGACGTCCTGGTCAGCGCGGACGGCGTCGTGTTCGGCAGCGTCAAGTCCAGCGAAGGCGCGGTGGCCCCGATCTCCGGGGACGATCGGCACGACGACCCGACCCTCGCCCGATCGTACGACCTCGCATCGGCCGGACTGGCCGCGGCGCGCTACGTCCGCGTCAGCGGGCTGCCGACGCCCGGCGACGGCTTCGATCTCGATGCGATCGCCATCGTCGGGCTGGCGGCCGACTGCAACGCGAACGACGTCCCGGACGTCTGCGAGGGACTGTCGAACGACGACGGGGACACGATCGGCGACGCGTGCGACAACTGCCCCGCCGTCGTCAACGACGACCAGGCGGACCTCGACGGAGACGGCGTCGGCGACGTGTGCGACCCCTGCACGGACACGGACGGCGACGGCCTCGGCGATCCGGGCTTCTCCGGCGCGACCTGCGCGGTGGACTGCGCACCCGCGGATGCAAGCCTGTGGTCGATCCCGGGAGGCGTGAGCTCGCTGGTGCTGGATCGCAATCCGGTGAGCGGCAAGGCGACGCTGTCGTGGAGCACACCGTCGGACGCCGGCGGCACGGCCACGGTCTACGACACGATCGCCGCTCCGGGCCCGAGCGAGTTCGCAACCAACGGCTTCTGTCTCGAAACGGACGGCACGGACACGCAGGCCGTCCTCGCGGAGATTCCCGCCGTGGGCGCACCGATCTTTCTGCTCGTGCGCGCGTCGAGCGCGTGCGGCGACGGTCCCGCGGGCTTCGACTCGACGGGAACGCCCCGCGCCGCGGGTTCGTGTCCCTAGTGTCTCGGACCCTGCCCGAGAGTTTGTCGCATGCGGATCTCAGGTCAGCAGGCACGCAACGTCACTTCGAAATCGACATATACTGAGGGCCGGCGAATACGAACGAGGTTCTCGTTGTCCAACACCGCTGACCCGACTCGCGATCTGACCGCTCACAGCGCCGGGGACTCGAGCGCGGCGGATCGGCTCGTGCCGCTGATCTACGACCGCCTGCGCGCGCTGGCGGGGAGTTACCTCAAGGGCGAAGACTGCGGACACACGCTGCAGCCGACCGCGTTGGTGCACGAGGCCTACGTCCGCATGGTCGATATCGACCGCGTGGACTGGAAAGGGAAGACGCACTTCTTCGCCATGGCCGCGCGACAGATGCGCCGGATCCTGGTCGAACACGCGCGTGCGGCCAACGCTCAGAAACGCGGGGCCGGGCGCCGGCGCGTGACGCTGCACGACGACGATGCTCTCGCCGAGCAGAACACGCTGGACCTGCTGGCGCTCGAGCAGGCTCTGGAGAGACTGTCCGAGGCCAGCCCACGGCAGGCGCGCGTCGCGGAGCTTCGCGTGTTCGCCGGCCTGCAGGTCAAGGAGAGCGCGCACATCCTCGGCGTCTCCGAGCGCACGATCAAGCAGGACTGGCGCGTGGCCCGCGCCTGGCTCGCTCGTGAACTGCGCTCGGACGTCGAGACCTCATGAGCCGCCCCGATCACGAACGCATCTCACAGCTGTTTCTCGAGGTCTGCGAGCTGAGCCCGGAAGAGCGGGCGAACCGTCTGGACCACGAGTGCGCCGACGACCCCGACCTGCGACGCGAGGTCGAATCCCTGCTCGAGCACGAGGGCGACGTTCCGCAGATCCTCGACCGCGGCGCGCTGGCCGCGAGCGCCGACGACGAGTCCGTTCCCGAACGGATCGGTCCCTACCGCATCCTGGAGAAACTGGACGAGGGCGGCATGGGCGTCGTCTACCGCGCCGAGCAAGAGCGCCCCTTGCGCCGCGAAGTCGCGCTGAAACTGATCAAGCTGGGCATCGAGTCGCGCCAGGTCATCGCCCGCTTCGAATCCGAACGCCAGGCACTGGCGCTCATGAACCACCCCAACATCGCACGCGTGTTCGACGCAGGAGCCACCGAAGACGGTCGCCCGTACTTCGTGATGGAGTTCGTCGAGGGTATCCGGATCAATGCCTTCTGCGACCAACATCGCCTCAATGTCCGCCAGCGGCTCGAGCTTTTCCTCCAGGTCTGCGACGGCGTGCAGCACGCGCATCAGAAGGCGATCATCCATCGGGACATCAAGCCTTCGAACATCCTGGTCGCCGTCGTCGACGAGCGGCCGGTGCCGAAGATCATCGACTTCGGCATCTCCAAGGCGATCGAGAGCATCCCGGGCGACGGCGCGCCGGCGACCGAGATCGGCCAGTTCGTCGGCACACCCGAGTACATGAGCCCGGAACAGGCCGAGCTGGGCGGGGGGCACGTGGATACGCGCAGCGACGTGTACTCGCTGGGCGTCGTGCTCTACGAGCTGCTGAGTGGTTCGCAGCCGCTGAGCTCCGAGGACGTTCGCGGCGCCGGCTTTCCCGAGACGTTCCGCAGGATTCGCGAGGAAGACGTGATGCTGCCGAGCCTGCGACTGGGGCGCGACGACACGCTGCCGTCGCTGGCCCGCGCGCGCCGGGCGGAGCCCGCGACGCTGGTACGCAAGCTGCGTGGGGACGTCGACTGGATCACGATGAAGGCGCTGGAGAAGGACCCCGCGCGCCGCTACTCCTCCCCCGCCGAGCTGGCCGCCGACATCGGACGCCATCTCTCGGGCGAGATCGTGCTCGCCGGTCCGCCGAGCAAGCTCTACCGTGCGGGCAAGTTCGTGCGCAGGCACAAGGTCGGTGTGGTCTTCGCCGCGATCCTGTTCGCGTTGCTGCTGGGTTTCACCGTGACGATGACGTTTCAACGCGGGCAGATCGCGAGCGAGCGCGATCGAGCCAGCCAGCAGGCCGTGACCGCGGAGCGCACGCTGGAGTTGATGGTCGAGATGTTCAGGCGGTCGAATCCCGGGGCGTCCCAGGGGGATACGGTCACCGCGCGCGAAGTCCTCGACGGCGCCACCGAACGCATCGAAGGCGACATGGCCGACGATCCCGTGATCCAGGCACGGTTGATGACGGCCGTCGGCACCGTGTACCGCAACCTCGGCATGCATGACCGAGCGTTGGAGCTGCTCGAACGATCGAAAGAGCGGCTGGACTCGCTGCTCGGCCCGCAACATCCCGAATCGTTGACGACCAACAACGTGTTGGCCTTCATGTACTTCTATCGCGGCCGACTGGACGAAGCCGAGGTGCTGTACCTCGAGAACCTGGATTACACGCGCGACTCGACCGATGGCGACGACGTGGTCGTGCTGACCGCGATGAAGGGCCTGGCCAACGTGTACGCGGAACAGGATCGGTTCGTGGCGTCCGAGACACTCTCGCTGGAGATGCTGGAGACCGCCCGACGTGCCCTCGGGGACGAGCACCCGCTGACGCTGCAGGCGCTGAAGGACATCGGCGTGATGTACCGCATGAGCGGTCGACCTGCGCTGGCCGAGCCCTACACGGTGGAAGCAGTCGACAAGCAGCGCGCGGTGCACGGCCCTCGCCATCCGCACACGCTGAGCGCGATGAACAGCCTTGCCGTGTTGTACATGGACCTCGGGCGCCACGAGGACTCGGAACGGTTGTACCGCGAGACACTGGTGCTGAAGCGCCAGGTCCTGGGCGCCGAACACCCCAGCACGCTCGCGACCGAGTACAACATGGCGTGTCTCGCCGCGCTGGACGGTCGGAGTGAAGAGGCGATCGCGACGCTGCGCTCGGCGATCGAACGGGGGTATCCCGCGTGGCGCATGCGCGACGATCCCGACCTGGCCGCACTACGCGGAGATCCCGAGTTCGACAAACTGGTGAACCGCGTCTCGTCGACAGCGGCCGATTGAACTCGGCTCCCCGGTTCGGCTCGAGCGACTCGGGGCCCCGTAAGGGACGAAGCCCCGAGTCCACGGACTAGCGACC
The DNA here is from genome assembly GCA_024226515.1 of bacterium. Taxonomy (GTDB): domain Bacteria; phylum Acidobacteriota; class Polarisedimenticolia; order Polarisedimenticolales; family Polarisedimenticolaceae; genus JAAELQ01. The sequence goes on along the minus strand of JAAELQ010000116.1, from coordinate 4,200 downwards.
CCGGCCCAACTCCCTCCGCGGGTCGGTAGAACGCTGACCGCGTTCCGCCGGACTCTCCTCCTGGTGGAGCCCGGGGTCGTCATCGCTTTCACTCGAATCGAGACCATTGCCGCGCTGTTCCATCAGGTCGAACACGATCGTCGACTCAGCGCCGCTGAACAACGTGCCCGCCTGGTCGTCGCTGTTCTCGTCCTCGTCCTCGTCTTCATCCTCGTCCTCGTCCTCGTCTTCGTCGACGACGACGGTGACGACGTCCGTCGCGTAGCAGGCCGCGCCCGTGTCGAGCATGCCGGTGACCTCGACGATGTTCGTCGTGGTCTCGTGCAGCACCGCCGTCTGGCTCAGTACCACGCTGTCGCCGAACGGACCGACGGAATCCACGGGGCTGCCGTCGATCTCTCCCAGTTGATCGTCGAAGACGGTCAGGTCGGTCGCCGCGACAGAACTGTTGTTGGTGATCGTGTAGAGGTACTCGACCTCGGTCCCCAGCGAGACCGAGCCACCCTCCGTGGTGTTCATGCTGAACACCTGGAAGGCACCGAACCGGTCGTTCAGGTTGAGGTCCGTCATGCACGACGTGTCGATGCGCGCCTCCTGGACGAGGGCGCCGCTCGCATCGAACGCCTGCAACCAGGTCTTGCTGTCGAACGTCAGCTGACCGATCTGCGCCGCGTCGGCCTTCAACACGTCGCCGAGGGCCATTTCGGGCACCAACGAGTCGGCGTAGACGCCGCCGACGCCGCGCACGCGAAGCTGGACCGGGTCCACGTCGGCCGTGCCGTTACACTGGAAGGTGTTGTCCTGGAAGTTCGTCGTGGTAGCACAGTTGCCGCCCACGTAGCGGAACTCGATCGAGCGCAGCCCGCCCTCGCAATGCGGAGGTTGCGGCGGCGCGGCCGCCTCGCAATCGGCCGCCGGCGGCAGTTCCGCCGTCTCGGTCACGGTGCCGCCGAAGATCGTCGACAGCTCGACGACCTTCATCGAGCCGAACTGATCGCCGACGTTGATCGGTTCGGAACACGAGGTGTGGAAGCGGACGCTCTCCACGCCGTCGTCGATGACGATGCGCGAGTCAGGCGTCAACTGCCCCATGCCCTCCGCGATCGCGGCGACCTCGATCACATCACCGATGAACATACCGGGCTGATCGGCCCAGACGTAACCCAGCTGGTGGTCCTCGACCTTGATGTGAACCGGGTCGAACGTCGAGCCTCCCGTGCAACGGACGTTGTTGCCCTGGAAGTTGGTCGTACCGGAGCAACCGCTGCCCGTGTACTCGAGCTTCATCGAGATGATGAAACCGCCGCAATCGTCGCACCACGTATCGCTGCAGGTCTCCTGTTCCTGGAGCACCTGGCACGTCTTGTCGACGAGCAGCTCGCAGTCCGGGCCCGCGCAGAAGCCGAAGTCGATCGTACCTTCCGGCGTCTGGTCCGTCGGCAGGAACACCTCGATCGGGCTACTGCTGCTGTCGGCGCCGTCGTCGGTCTGATCCGCCGGGGCGGGGAAGAACCCGTCGGGCGTCTCGACCTCGACGAGGTAGGCACCGGCGCACAGTCCGTCGAACGAGAAGTAGCCGTCCGCGCCGCCCGGTCCGGGCGCCGTCGTGGTCGTCTGCAACACCGTTCCGTCACCGGAGTCCAGTAGCCGCACCTCGACGTCGTTCAGGCCACCCGACCCGTCACCGGGCTGGATGCCGTCGCAATCCTCGCCGGGTGTGCCGTCGTGCCAGATGAAGTCGCCGATGCTGCCCGAGCAGACCCTGCAGTCCGACTGGCAGCCGTCGCCGTCCTCGTTGTTGCCGTCGTCGCACTCCTCGTCGCCGTCCTCGACGCCGTCGCCGCAGCTGGGCAGCATGCAGTTCTCACGGCACGCATCGGGAACCGTGTCGCTGTTGTCGTCACCGTTGTCGCACTGCTCGCCGGGATCCTCGATCCCGTCGCCGCAGATCGGCGCCGTGCAGTCGTTGCGACAACCGTCGTTGTTGTTGTCGTTGCCGTCGTCGCACTGCTCGCCCGGATCCTCGATCCCGTCGCCGCAGGTCGGCGTCGTGCAGTCGTTGCGGCAACCGTCGTTGTTGTTGTCGTTGCCGTCGTCGCACTGCTCGTCCGAGTCCGTGACGTTGTCGCCGCAATCCGGGTCCGTGCAGTTCTCGCGACACGCATCCGGGGCCGTGTTCGAGTTATCGTCACCGTTGTCGCACTGCTCGCCCGGATCCTCGATCCCGTCGCCGCAGGTCGGCATCGTGCAGTCGTTGCGACAACCGTCGTTGTTGTTGTCGTTGCCGTCGTCGCACTGCTCGTCCGAGTCCGTGACGTTGTCGCCACAGTCCGGGTCCATGCAGTTCTCACGACATGCATCCGGGACGCTGTTCGAGTTGTCCGGACCGTTGTCGCACTGCTCGTTCGGATCCTCGATCCCGTCGCCGCACTCGGGCAGCGTGCAGTCGTTGCGGCAACCGTCGAGGTTGTTGTCGTTACCGTCGTCGCAATCCTCGTCGGTGTCGGTCACGTTGTCGCCGCAATCCGGGTCCGAGCAATCCTCGCGGCAGGCATCCGGAGTGCTGTTCGAGTTGTCGACACCGTTGTCGCAATCCTCGCCGGGATCCTCGATCCCGTCTCCGCAGCCCGGCAACGTACAGTCGTTGCGGCAACCGTCGTTGTTGTTGTCGTTGCCGTCGTCGCACTCCTCGTCGCTGTCCGTGACGCTGTCGCCACAGTCCGGGTCGGTGCAGTCCTCGCGGCACGCGTCCGGAGCGTTGTTCGAGTTGTCGTCGCCGTTGTCGCAGTCCTCGCCGGGATCCTCGATCCCATCGCCGCAATCCGGCATCGTGCAGTCGTTGCGGCAGTCGTCGAGGTTGTTGTCGTTACCGTCGTCGCACTCTTCATCGCCGTCCTGCACGTTGTCACCGCAGCCGGGCAGCTCGCAGTTCGTGCGACAGGTGTCGGGCGCGGTGTCGCTGTTGTCGTTGCCCTGGTCGCACTGCTCGTCAGGATCCTGGATCCCGTCGCCACAGCGCGGCAGCTCGCAGTTGTTGCGACACTCGTCACGATTATCCGTGTCGCCGTCGTCGCACTCCTCACCGGCATCCTCGACGCCGTCGCCGCACTCCGGATCCGTGCAGTCCTCGCGGCAGGCGTCCGGGACCGTGTTCGAGTTGTCCGGACCGTTGTCGCAGTCCTCGCCGGGATCCTCGATCCCGTCGCCGCAATCCGGCAGCGAGCAGTCGTTGCGACACTCGTCGAAGTTATCCGTGTCGCCGTCGTCGCACTCCTCGCCCGCGTCCTCGACGCCGTCTCCGCACTCCGGATCCATGCAGTCGGTACGGCAGGCGTCCGGCTGCGTGTCTGAGTTGGCGTCGCCGTCGTCGCACTCCTCACCCGTGTCGGTCACGTCGTCACCGCACTCCGGGTCCATACAATCCGTGCGGCACGCGTCGGGCAGGATGTCCGAGTTGGCGTCGCCGTCGTCGCACTCCTCGCCCGTGTCGGCCACGCTGTCGCCGCACTCCGGATTCGTGCAGTTCTCGCGACACGCATCCGGCGTGGTGTTCGAGTTGTCGTCGCCGTTGTCGCAATCCTCGCCCGTGTCGAGGATGCCGTCGCCGCATTCAGGCGCGGTGCAGTCGTTGCGACAGTCGTCGGTATCGATGTCGTTGCCGTCGTCGCAGGTCTCACCGTCGTCGATGACGCTGTCCCCGCACTCCGGATCCATGCAGTCGGTACGACAGGCGTTGGGCAGGATGTCCGAGTTGGCGTCGCCGTCGTCGCACTCCTCATCCGTGTCGGTCACGCTGTCACCGCAGTCGGGATCGCTGCAGTCCTCGCGACAGGCGTCCGGAACCGTGTTCGAGTTGTCCGGACCGTTGTCGCAGTCCTCGCCCGGGTCCTCGATCCCATCTCCGCAATCCGGCAGCGTGCAGTCGTTGCGGCAGCCGTCGAGGTTGTTCGTGTTGCCGTCGTCGCACTCCTCGCCCGTGTCGGTCACGTCATCGCCGCACTCCGGGTCCATGCAATTGGTGCGACACGCGTCGGGCAGGATGTCCGAGTTGGCGTCGCCGTCGTCGCAATCCTCGCCGGGATCCTCGATCCCGTCGCCGCACTCGGGAATCGTGCAGTTGTTGCGGCAGCCGTCGTCGTTGTCCAGATTGCCGTCGTCGCACTGCTCTCCCGTGTCCTGGACGTTGTCGCCGCAGACCGG
>JAAELQ010000115.1 GCA_024226515.1 bacterium | reverse complement strand
TGCGAGCCGCCTGGCGTGCCCTCATCGGGGAACCGTCTGCGACCTTTCGCTTTCAGATCGCGATCGCGCGCACCGCAAGCCCGCTCCAACAAATCCTGCGACCCCTGCCGATCATCGGTTTTTCAACGGCCTGCTAGGGGCTCGACCCGATCGCAAATATACGCCGGAGCGCGTCTCGCTCAGACGAAGCGCCGCAGTCTCAGCTTCGCCGTGACCCGCCGGCTGCCGCGCTCCACCTCGAGCACGACCTGTCGCCCGTGCTCTCGAAGCATCTCCCGCAACGTCCAGAAGCCCACCGTCTCGGCCGGGCGCCCGTCGACTTCGAGCACGACGTCGCCGGGCTGCAACCCGACCTCCGCCGCGACGGAGCCGGGAACGAGCCGTTTGATCTCGAAGCTGTCGCCCCGGAACTGGATCCCCGACATGTCGAATTCGAACGGATCGTCGATCGAAGGGTTGGGCAGCAGCAGGAGCCGCCGATTCGTGTAGTCGAAGATGATGTTGAAACGACTCAGGATGCCGTTGCCGAGATTCCCGTCGAGCGATTTGACGCCCCGCGGATTCTGATGGTCGCTCTCGGGGAAGCTGACGACCAGGTTGTCGAATTGCCGACCCGCCAGCGTGAAGCTCTTCACGCGACCGACGTGTCCGAGCACCTCTCCGCTGACGCCGCGTCCGAGGGCCGTCTCGACTGCGCCCTCGGGGACGCGGATGCGGTCGTCCGAATCGAAGTTGAGTGAGAGCGCGTGCGACGCCCCGATGTCGACCACGATCTCGAGCGGGACGACGGTTCCGTCGAGCATCGTGGCCGACGCCGTCGCGTACGGCACGAACTTCTTGAACGTGACGGGAAGCTCCGTCGCTCCCGCGGGCGCCTGGAACTTCTTGCGGTCATGCAGCGTCAGCTTCTTCTCGTCGTAGTTCAGCTCCACGACGTACTTCGCGAACAGCTCCCGGCCGATCACGCCCTGGTGGTACTCCCCGAGCTCGTCGATCTCGGGTATGACGACGAGCTGCGCGCCCTGGATCACGAGGTCGCCGATCCCGAGGGTCTGCCCCATCAGCACCGAGGCCGTCAGCCGCTTTCCGTTGCCGCCGGCGCCGCCGACCGCTGCCTGCATGGCGGACGCCATCGGCAGTTTCAATCCCCGGACACGCTTGCTGTCGAAGACGGCCGCGCCCATCGCCGGCATCCCGGTATCGAGGATCAGCCGGAACGGGTCGGAGCCGTTGACCGAGACCGGAACGAGGATGTGGTTGTTGACCACCTCGAACGGGACGCTCGCCGTCGCCGAGCTCGGAAGAGAGGACTCTGCGGCTGCGCCGCTCGCCAGCAACAGGGGTAGGACGGCGAATGTGCAACGGAGCGTTCGGCGCACGATGATCCCTCCCATTGAGGCGAAGCTGCGGTCACCCCGTCGACGTCAGGGACACACCGACGCGCCATCGAGAAAGTCGCGCGGGTCGGGACTCAGGCTCGAATCCCCGAAGTTGGCGCATCCCGACTGCCCGCTCGCGAGGTAGTAGCGCCCGCTTCCCGGCCCGGGAGTCGGCAACGTGTCCACGGCGGGGTTGGTCGCAAATGTCCCGAGGCAGGTCGCGTTGCCGAAGTCACCGCCCGCGAGCAGCTCCGACAGCGTACCCGTGACGACCTCGGGGCTGGTCGGCACCCCGGACTCGATGTCGTCATGGGACACCAGGTGGATCGTCGTCTGCGGCTGCGCCTCGATGATCAGGCTGCAATCGTCGAACGTCAGCTCGAGATCGGCTCGGTCGATGCAGCCGTCATGGTCTGCATCGGCGGGCTCGTTGAAGGCCCCTCCCGTGGCGCACAGTCCGAAGGCGTCCCCGATGGCGACCAGATCGTCACCGTCGCAGCCCCCGTCCATGTCCACGTCGCACGGATCCAGGTAACGCGACGCCCGCAGCGCGGGCGATCCGGCAAACGCGTCGGGCCCGGGCGGGCACTGGGACACGTTGGCCGGAAAGTTGCCGATCGGGACGTTCAGACTCTGCAGGACCAGCGTGTCGTTCGGCCCGGAGGGGCCCGCGCCCGGACCGTCCGGAGACTGCCAGTGCTTCAGCACGAGGTCACCCGTGAGCGTATCGTACGAGTAGGTCACCCAGTCGATGTCGGTCGGCGAGCACAGATCGCAACAGGTCGTGTTCAGATCCGGTTCGACGGAACGGTGGAAGGTCCTCGAGATGCAGGCCTTGGATGGATCGTCCATGCTCGCGATGTTCGGCTTCCGAAAGATACGGCCGGTGTTGTCGGTGTTGGCTGCCGAGGGGAAGAACGGGCAGCGACCGACATCGATAGCGACACCCTCGACGGGGACGTAGCGCAGGCGGAACTCCGTCAGTCCACCGACGTTGCGACACGAGAACTCGACCCTGTTGTCCGCGCCATCGTTCACGGTGGCCTTCGGGCCGGTAGGAGGACAGAAATGTCCCTGGTATATGTGCTGACCGCTCTCGTGATCTGGGAACGGGTCACCCAGCGGCTCCTCGCACACGGCGTCGCAGTCACACGCGTTTCCCATACCGTCGTCGTCGTGATCCGCCTAATCGGGGTTCGCGGCCTCGAAGCAGTTGTCGTCACACTCGTCGGCGGCTCCCGCAGTGCAGACGTTGTCCCCCGCGACGCCGCTGCAATCGCCATCCTCGAAGACACCGTCCCCGTCCGGGTCGACCGACTGGCAGGTCCGCCTCACGCCGCTGTTCGAGTTCGACGCGGTCGCCGCGCTCACCAGGAACAGGATGTCGATCACGTAGCTCGAGTCGGGTTGAACGAAACCTGGCGGGAGTGTGCAGGAGGTCTCGCCGACCGGTAGGTCGTCGCAGAATGCGAACGTGTCGTCGTCACCCCAGACGACGACTTCGATGCCTTCCGCGCTGGGACCGGCCGCCCAGGGAGCCCAGTGAACGCTGTCGGCGCTGAAGCCGGTGAGCACCGGAAACGGTGGGAAATCGCGAACGAGCGTGACGCCCAGGATATCCTGCTTCATATCGAAGTAGGTCACGGTGAACTCGTAGACACCGTCCGGGAACTTGCCGGCGATCAGGGCCGGCGACCCGATCTCGTCATAGGCCCACTGATCCTCGTCGGGAACGAAGACCATCGAGTAAACGGCAAAGGGTGGGTTCGCGTTTGCCGGACTCTTGACCGTCACGCTCAGAATCTCGCTACCCTCGAGATCGGTGCAGAAGCAGTCTTCGAAAGTCGCCCCGTCGACCAGGTAGCGGTCGATGGTCACGCCGATGTTGGTAATCTGCCCTCCGGCGTTGGCCACCGGAGCGACGGACGAGGCCAAGACGGCGAGTACCACGAGCTTCACGACCGCAAGAACCGACCTCGATCGCATGAGCGTTCCTCCCGGCAAGTCACCCGCTCTTGACCCGGCTTCGGTGCCCGCGAGTCCAGTCCCACAACAAGGCCGGCGAATTCTAACACGATGCTCGAACGTCAATTCGTTTGCGTTGCTAGAGACGGGAGCGCTCGCTCCAGCCACTCGACCGCAGCGTCGAGCAGCTCGTCCCTCCCGTCCGCCACACCCTGGCGAGTCCGGGTCACCGGCACGTCGGGAAGCACGCCGATCCCGTGCAGCTGCGTACCGTCGTGGTTGACGATCCTGGATCCCGTCCAGTTGAAACGATACCCGCCGGGCAGCGCTTCGCGGTACGCGCCGCCGTTGGTTCCGGCGGTGGCGCCGCCGACGATCGTGCCCAGCCCGTAGTGCTTGACGATCGACATGAACGTCTCGCCCGTGCTGATGATCTCTCCGCCCGTGATGAACGCGATTCTGGCCGTGACGCGCGGAAGCCGTGGCGTGACCCACCAGCGGGATCGAGCCGGCGTCGTGGCGACACGGTCGGGCGCCGAGATCACGAGCTTGTAGTGGGGCGGGCAGGCGACGGCCCGCTCCGCGATGTGCGCCAGGACCGTGGTGACATCGACCCGCGGATAGCTGCGCACGTCGAAGACGATGGCCTCGGCGTCGACCAGTTGCGGCAACGCGCTCTCGAACTCCTCGGTCGTCAGCCGGCTCAGATCCACGTAGAGGATGTTCGGTCGGATCGGGTGCAGCGGCTCGGGACGCGGCCCCGCGAGCGCCAGCGTTCCGGGCGCCAGATCCAGCGTGACGCTCTTCCGTTTTCCGGCGGGAGAGGCGACGTCGAACCGCACCGGCCGCGGCGTGGAACCGGCAGCCAGGTACATCAGCGCCATGTGCCGTCGCCACTGCCAGGTGGCTCCCGGCGTGCGCGCGTACATCGCGTCGAGGGCATCCCCGATCGGCACTCCGTCCAGCGCCACGATCTCGTCCCCGGGCTCGATGGCGATGCCGGGCAGGTCCGCAACCACGTGGATCACGATCAGCCGGTCTTCGATCCAGCGCCAGACGATCGGTGGGCGGACGGTCGCCCGGCCGCTCGGGTGGTAGGCCTGGGCGTGGCCGTCGTGGAGCGCCGTCAGCATCTGCTGCAGCGTGCGCAGCAGCGACAGTTCGTCGGGCGCGACGGCGGACTCGGCAAGCGCCTGGATCAGCGCGGCGTCCCAGTCGGTTTCGATGACGTCGAAGTACGGGAAGAAGTGCTGCGGTACGTTCCAGGCCAGCGCGACGATGGCCAGCCGCGTGGCACGATCGAGCCCGGACGGCACCCAGCCTTCGGGCCGCTCCGGTCTCGGAGCAGCCGCTGCGTCCTCCACGCGTGGCAACGTCCCTTCGTCATCGGCGTACACGGTCAACGGGATCGTCGCGGTGACGCCGCCGGGAAGACTCACGACGAGCGGATCGTCGGGAGTCCGGAAGGGAGATGCTTCGACCTGAGTGCCGTCGATCCTGGCGCTCGTCCGGCCCTCGGGGACGGGCTCGTTGCGTACGATCGTCTCCACGGCGTACAGGCCGCGGACCGAGATGGCCGCCAACTCCCAGCCCGAGCTCCCGTGGCCCAGTCCGTCCTCGAAGCCCTCGCGGAAGACCTGCTGCGCCGGCCGTCCTTCCGCGGTCGTCAACTCGACCGAGACGTCGTCGAGCCAGGCCTCGCCGGAGCCGGCCAGACTGATCCCGACTTCCATCGTCGTCACACCTTCAGGAACGGTCGCGGTGAGCTCGTAGCGTTGCCAGTCCGCACTCTCGATGACGCGCAGCGCGACCTCGTCCGAAGATCGCTGGGGCCACGAGCTGGTCGCGACGTAGAGCTCTGCGGGTCCCCGCGAGCGCGCAGCGGCCCGGAAGCGAACCGTCTTTCCCGTGCCGTCCGCGACGTCGAACGAACGCCACAGATCGGCCTTGCCGGCGGATGACGGTTGCGATGGATCGACGCGTTCGGACTGCCAGTGGTGCAGCCAGGCCCGCCCGGCCGGCCCGACCGGCGCATGCGCGGGTGGGTTGGCGGTCAACCCGGTCGGGACGACGCGCACCGTCGGGGCGATCGGCTGGAACAAGTTCTCCAGTGCCGCGGCCAGTTCCCCTGCATCGTCGGCGGATTCGACGCGGTCGACCCCGGCGATCGCCAGCAGGCCCCAGTCGGCCTCGGCCGCCTGATCGCTGGGATGGAAGTACCTCACGTAGCCGATCAGCCGCGTCAGCGCCACGAGATTCTCGCGACCGCGTTCGGTCAACGGACGCGGCGGACTCTCGGAAGGACCGGCCGGCGCCGCCGCGTCGAACGGCAAGGTGGCGACGAGTGCTCCGAGCAGCAGGAACCTGGCGGATGCACGCATGCCCGGTGATACGCACCCCTCACGAACCGCGTCTAACCCGGGCCAGGCTGAGACGAGATCCCCTTACTGGAGCTCACTCTTCCGGTATTCCGACTGCTAGAATGTGCCGCCCAGGGGTGGTGAGATGGTCCGGACCGTATCCATTCGACAGAGCCTGCTGCGGAACCTGACCGCGATCGTCCTCGTTCTGGGGCTGGCGATTCTGGCAATGACCTTCGTCGGTGGCCGGAACGCGACGCGCGGGTTTTCCCAGGCCTTGATCGATCAGACGCTCTCGCGAACCGAGGCGCATCTGAGCGGCTTCTTCGACCCGGTCGAGCGACAGCTGGAGTTGCTGCGCGAGTGGGGCGAGGCCGGCCGGCTGGATCTCGACGACCCGCACGGTCTCAACGAGATCCTGGGCGGGTTCATGCGCCGGCATCCATGGGTCACCTCGTGCATGGTCGCCGACGACACGGGTCGAGAGCACCTGCTCCTGCGCGCCGGGGACGACTGGCAGAGCCGCCAGACACTGGATCCCGACGGGACGCGGCGCGTGATCTGGCGGGACTGGAGCGCCGAATCACCATCGCCGACCGAGACCGTGGAGACGCTCGACTACGATCCGCGCACACGACCGTGGTTCGGCGGGGCGGGCCCCGGCGAGCCGTACTGGACGGAAGCCTACACGTTCTTCACGACCAAGGAACCGGGGATCACCGCATCGGTGGCCTACGCCCGCGGCGGCCACGACTTCGTGATCGGCCTCGACGTGCTGTTGCTGGATATTTCTCGCTTCACCGGGAATCTCCAGGTCAGCGAGGGAGGCACGGCGTTCGTGCTCGACGAACGGACGCGCATCATCGGCCTGCCTCGCACCCAGAAGCAGCCCGACCCGGAGAGTCTCAAGCTCGCCCTGCTCCAGCGCCCCGACGATCTGGACGCACCGCTGGTCCGTGAGATGGCCGGCGCGCTGATCGACGACGACCTGACCGGGAGCGCGGAGCGCTTCCGCGTTCAGGGTAGCGCCTGGTGGGGCCAGCTCAGCCGCTTCGACCTCGCAACGGAGCGACCGCTGTACATCGGCGTGGCCGTACCGGAGGCCGATCTCCTGGGCGACGTTACACGGCAGCGCCTGTGGATCGCGCTGCTCACCGCACTGGTCATCGGGATCGCCATCGCACGGGCGAGCCGGCTGGCCACGGGCTACAGCAAACCGCTGGAGCGACTGGTCGCGGAGAGCGAGCGCATCGCCACCGGCGACCTGGAGGCGGGAGAGCCGATCTCGACCCACGTCGAGGAGGTCCGGCGGCTGGCGCAGGCGCACGGCGAAATGCGCAAAGGGCTGGGCACGCTGCTGAAGATCGAGCAGGACCTTCGCGTGGCTCGTCGCATCCAGATGAGCACCTTTCCGGAGCGGCTTCCCGCGTTGCCCGGCTTCGATCTCGCCGCGTGGAGCGAGCCGGCGGACGAGACCGGCGGGGACAGCTACGACGTGATCGGGCTACGCCACGCCTCCAGTGCAGAGAGGATCGTCCTGGACGACGAGAACGCCGGGCGCGCGATCTTACTGCTGGCCGACGCCACCGGTCACGGTATCGGCCCGGCGCTGTCGGTGACGCAGGTGCGGGCGATGCTGCGTGTTGCCGTACGGATGTCGCTCGACCTCTCGCAGATCGTGACCCACATCAACCGGCAGCTCTGCGACGATCTGCCGTCCAGCCGGTTCGTCACGGCATGGTTCGGGGACATCGATGCGGAGTCGGGGAAGCTGCGTGCTGTGTCTGCCGGGCAGGCCCCGATCCTGCACTACCATGCCGCGACCGATTCCTTCGACGTGATGTCGTCCGACGCCATGCCGCTGGGGTTGTTCGACCGCGGTCCGATCACGATCCCCGATCCGATTGACCTCGAGCCGGGAGATATCTACGCCGCCATCTCCGACGGCATCTTCGAGGCCGCGAACCGCAACGAAGAGATGTTCGGCGAGGAGCGCGTGCAGCAGATCATCCGCACGCATCGCGAGGCGTCCGCCGAGGAACTCCTCGGGCAGCTTCGCGGGCAGACGGAGGCGTTCACCGAGGGGTTGCCGCCGGACGACGACCGGACGATCATCCTGATCAAGCGCAGCTGAGAATCCCTTGGCCGGTCATTCCGCCGTCCCCTGCTCTCTCCGGCTTGCCGAGACGGCATCGAATCGCTGCGCCACGAGATCCATCAGCCGCTCCTGGTCCTCATAGCCCTCGAGGCGAACGTGGCGTTGGTTCCTCAGTCTCAGCATCAACGAGACGATCTCGCCCAGGCGTTTCTGTCGCTCGATCAGCAGCACGTCCCGAAGATCGAGGCGCGTCCGCTCGCCTTCGGTCGTGAAGTAGAGACAGTCCTCTTCAACTTCCACGCGATGGGTTCGACTCCTTCTCAGGTACCGCAGATAGCCTACGAAGTGGACCACGCCGAAGAGGACCAAGAAGAGCAGAACGAGACCGAGGAGCATCGCGCGGAAGGGTTCGGTCGTGTCCGCTCGAAACCTCCACACGATCCAGAACAGCGCGCCGGCAAAGGCGAAGCCGAGGATCGTGTTGCGATGCCGCAGGCGAATCGTCTCGCGACTGATCCGGAAGGTCCGCTCTCTCGGAGCTCGAGGTGTCTCCGTATTCACGCTCGTTTCGTTGCCTCCTTCCGCACCACGACCTGATCGACAGAGGGCTCGTGCACGCGCAAGTCGCGAACTTCATGGCCCTCTCTCAACTCTACTGCGAAAGTCGCACGAGGTCGTTCTTTTCCATCTGTAGCTTCAGCTCGACTCGACGGGAAAAGACCGTCGTCGCACGCAGAAGGGCGACTCGCGACACGCCCTTCTGGACCTCCATCGGAACCTATCCCCGAGCCGGCTGGGATATGATCGCGCCAGGGAGGAGTTCCATTGACACGCACTGCGATCTGCCTGGCGGTCCTGCTTGCGCTACCGATCGGCGCGCCGACTCGGGCCGACGAGAAGACGCCGTTCACCCTCGCGAAACTGAAGGGGCGCCAGGGGAAGCTGCTGCACAAGGCCGCCTACGGTAAGGACGGCCGGCTGGGCTTTCTCAACGACACGAACGGCGACGGACTCGAGGAGTTCGTTTACATCGCCAAGCAGGGCGAGCGGATCCGCTTCGAGATTCTCTCGCTGGCCGACGACAGTCCGATCGTCGGTCTCGATCTGGGGCAGGGCTTCCCCGCCGGCCTCGGTGCCGTCAACCTCGACGACGACGAGCGGTCGGAGTATCTGGCGGTCTTCGGCAGTCGCAGAGGCGAGTTGGCCAAGCGTACTTTCAAGACGATCTTCTCCGCCCTCGTCGGTGTCGGCGTCGCGATGCAGACGAACTGGATCGTGGTGCGCACACCGGCGGCGGCGGGGGTCGACGTCTTCGATCTCGTCGCGCTCGACGACGACGGGACGATCCTGTGGCGTCGGGATCTACGGGACGAAATCACCGAGGGTGAGAGTTGGGGCAACACCCGTTTCCAGTCGATCGTCATCGGCGGCCGGCAGCGCGTCCCGGCCATCCTGCTCAGCGACGACGCGCGTCACTCGCTGATCGGCATCAACGGACGCACCGGCGAGACCGGCTGGTCGCGCCGGCTCGAAGGCGACAGGAAGCCCTCGAAGCTCACGTTCGGCGAGCTCATCGACGAGGGCCGGGCGCTGCCTGTCCTGTCCGGAGTCGGGACAATGCTGATCCTCGACCCGGCGACGGGCGAGGCAATCCTGGACGACGAGGTCGACCGCGGCCGCGTCACGCTGCCGTCGAAGCAGGTCTTCGGCGAGGGCGATGCCAAGGGCTTCCTCGTCTTCGGCGACGATCGCAGCGAGCTGCGGATGGTCTCGCTGACGACGGGCAAGCTGCTGTGGAGCCACAAGGCGGAGAAGGTCAAGGACGTGCTTCGCGAGCAGGACGGCTCGCTGGTGGTCATCTGGCGTCACGGCATCAAGCGCTTCGCCCCCGACGGAACACTGCTCGAGGAGATCGCGGCACCGGGGAAGATCAAGACGACCTTCTCACCGGTGTTGCGCGACATCGACGGCGACGACTCGGTCGAGATGATCTTCACCTCGGGCAAGAAGATCATCTGCTGGAACCCGCGATCGAACGAGGTGCTGTGGACCGTCGGGCTCGGCACGTTCGTCGGTGGCGCCAACCCTGTCGCGCTTTACGACCGTTTCGTCGACATCGACGAGGACGGCTGGCTCGACGTACCGGCGGCGAGCGGCGCCGGCGGTGGCCACTGGATCTCGGGCAAGAGTGGCGAACTGCTGATCAAGGCAGGCGTCGGCGTCGGCAACCCGCTGGTCGGCGACTGGAACGGCGACGGCAAGCGCGAGCTGTTCTGGTTCAAGTCCTGGTGGGAGATCAGGAAGCGCTGATTCGAACCGCGCCGGGCGTGTTCGAGTCTCGGCTCCGGCACCCTCTACCGGTTTACGATCGGCAACGCGTTCACCCGAGCGTGCGGGTTCGTCGCCCGCCCTGTGGACTATCGTTGGCACGGCATGTGGTGCCGGTCCACTGTGTTCCATCTGGCGCAGCGACGTGGAACGACGTATGATCTTACCAGTAAGACATACGGAGTCGCACATGAGCACTGTCGCCACGACCAAACTCTCGTCCAAGGGTCAGGTTGTCATCCCGGAGGACGTGCGCAAGGCATTGGGGCTCGAGCCAGGGGCCCAGTTCGTTGTAATGGGGGAGGGCGACATGGTGATCCTGAAGAGGATCGAGGCGCCGGACAGAAGCGAGTTCCGGGCGCTGGCCAAGAAAGTCAGGGCCCAGGCCCGCCGGGCAGGAATGAAGCGCTCCGATGTGACGAAGGCCGTACGGAGTGCTCGCCGCCGAGGATAAGGATCGTCCTCGATACGAACGTGCTCATGTCAGGTGTCTTCTTTGCCGGGCCCCCATCCCGAATTCTCGCTGCCTGGGCTGACGGACGGCTCGACCTGTTGGCGACGGTGGAGATCCTCGCGGAGTATCAAGGCGTCGCGACGCGCCTGGCGAAGAAGTACCCTTCCGTCGATGCCGCATCGGTCATCGATCTCGTCATTCGGGAGAGCCGCATCGTGGAACCTGCTCTGGTTGCTGACACAGCATGTGACGATGTAGACGACGTGAAGTTCCTGGCATGTGCAGTGTCGGGCCGGGCCGAGTGCGTGGTTTCGGGCGATCGCGCTTTGCTTCGGGCCTCGGGACACGAGGGGATCGAAGTTGTAACGCCACGGGACTTCCTGACTCGTCTCCTCGAATGAGAGACCGGTGTCCACTCGACCGCCGCGAGGCCGGTCCATTCGATTGACACCGCTGTCGAACCGACGTACCAGGGAGGCTCGTCGTGTTGCCGACGGTCGGAGGGGATTCATGAAACACCGCTCGCGGAGTGCTGCGTCGTTGCCGCTCGTGCCGGGGCATGGTCGGTCGACTGGCCTGCCGACGATCGCCGTGATCGCGGCGCTCCTGCTGTCTGCCGGCGCGACAATCGCCGACGGTATGCGCCAGATCACCGACAGCCGCGGCACCGCGGTCGGCGCCGTCGCGTTGACGGACGACCGGGTCGTCAGCGTCACGAACGACGTGCCGGGCTCGGCAGCGGGCGGGGCGTTCCAGATTCGCATCGCCGACGTCGACGGTGCGTCGCCTGCCGCGGTCACCGGCTTCCTCGACAGCGTCGAGCCGAGGTCGGAGCTGATCGACGTCAGTCACGACGGGCAGTGGATCGCGTTCGCATCCCACGCCGACCCGCTGGGGACGAATCTCGATCGCAGCCTCGAGCTGTTCGTCATCGCATCGAACGGCTCGGCGCTGACGCAACTGACGAACGACCCCGGACCGCTGGCGGGCGAGATCCGCGAGCTGGCCATCAGCGGCGACGGCGACAGCCTGATCTTCGTTTCCACCTCGGACCTCACGACCGGGAACCCGAACGGACTCCCGCTGCCGTTCCGCATCGATCGCGATGGGTCGAGCCTGAAGCAGATGTCGCCGGACCCGGTCGCGCCGTCCTCGATTCCAGGGGTCAGCTCGATCTCGATCAGCAGCGACGGTTCGCGGGCCACCTTCTTCTCGTTGGACGACATCGACGGTTCGAACCCGGCCCTCCTGGGCAAGATCTACCGCGCCGCGGGCGACGGCAGTAGCTTCGCCCTGTGGTTCGCCGACCTCGGCGCATCCCCCCGCATCTCCGGGGACGGATCCAGCATCGCGTTCTTGTCGAGCTTCGATCTCCTCGGCACGAACCCCGGCTTCCGGCGGCAGATCTTCGCGGACGACTGGCTGCCCGGAGCATTGACGCAGGTCACGTCGCTCTCGTCGGACGTGATCGAGTTCGACGTGAACGAGGATGCAAGTCACTACGCACTTCTGTCCAAGTCTGACGACCTCGGGTCGAACGCGGACGGCAACCGCGAGTTGTTCTCGATGATCGCCGGAAGCCTCGTGCAGGAGACCGACACCGCGACCGGCGTGTGCCGCGACCTCCGTCTGTCGGAAGCAGGGAGTCACGCCGGACTTCTGTGCGACGGAGACGATCCGTTCTTCGGTGGGGGCAACCCGGACGGAAACGTCGAGGCCCTGACGGTGTCGATCGGAAGCGGTGCGAACCGGGTCTCGGCCACGCGTCCGGTCGCCGCGCGCGCGATCGACCTTTCGCTCGACGCCTCGCGGTTCCTCGTGGTTTCGCAACTTGACGATCCAACCGATCCGTCGTCTGCGATCGGCGGCGGGCTGTTCGCGGTCGGCGGTGGGACGACGTTCACCCTGCTGACGGCGACGGTGAGCGAGCCTTCGACGCCCGCGGCGATGTCGGGCGACGGAGCCGTCGTCGTCTACGCCGATGCGCAGGTCACCCCGGGCAACCCGGACGGCTCGCAGGAGCTGTACGTCGTGCCCAGCGGCGGCGGCGCTCCCTTGCAGCTGACGTCGGCGCCGGCGGGAAGCATCGTGCTGCAGCCGCACCTGGACGAGAGCGGGTCGACCGTCGTGTTCACCTGCAACGGAGACCTCACAGGATTCAACCCGTCGAACCGCCTGCAGGTCTTCGTGATGGCCACCGCGGGCGGCGGCCTGCAGCAGCTCAGCGATGGGGCATCGTTCGCCAGCCTCAATCCGCGGATCAACCTCGACGGCACGCACGCGACCTACCTTTCCGACGACCGGGTCGAGCTGCGCGAGCTCGCGAGCCCTGTTTCGATCGTGATCGCCTCGGGAGCTACCGCACCGGCGGGGGGCAACGTCACGTCCGACGTCACCCGCGACGCGAGGTACGTGGTCTATTCCGACGTCGCCGACCCGCTGAGCACGAACCCCGAGGGCAACGCCGAGCTGTTTCGCTACGACACCGATACGGGGACGCTGGAGCAGCTGACGTCGACGACCGACGGCATCAACGCCTCGCCCGTGTTCTCGGGTAACGGGCAGTGGGTCTGGTTCTACAGCTCCGCGCCGTGGTTCGAAGACGACCCCGATTCGCCGTTCTGGCTGTATCGCGTCTCGACCGTCGGCCCGCCGCTCGTCGAGCGCATCGGCGGTCTGGGCTTCGGCTCCGCTCCCCTGTTCGTCGGCGACTTCCGCGTGGACGACAGCGGCGATCGGGGCGTGGTCTACGACCTCGGCGACCCCACGGGAATCAATCGCGACCGGCAGTCGGACGCGTTCCTGGTGGACACGACGCGCGAGGCGGTGCTGACGGTCGACGATCGGACCGCGACGCGAATTGCCTGGACGCCGGAGGCGGGACCGTTGCGCTACGACGTCGTCCGAGGCGACCTGGACGCTCTGTCCCCCAGCGGCACGAGCGGCACGTCGCTGGGCGCGCTGGTCTGCATCGAGAACGATTCGCCCGACCTCGACACGCGCTGGCTCGAGGACACGGACGTTCCGGCCCCGGGCACCGGGTACTTTTACGTCGTACGCGGCGCAGACGGGCTCGCGGCGCCGACGGGCTCCTACGGCAGCGCGTCTGCCGGGGGCGAGCGCGTCCCGGGCGTCGGCGACTGCTCTCCCTGACGCTTGCTTGATTCCATTCCATGGCGAACCTAAAATTGCCTTAGAATGCGAGCAATCGCTTACACCATCGTCATCGTGTTCCTGACCCTCTGCGGTTCGGCGATCCTCGCCGGAGCGACGCAGGATCTCAGAGTCGAGAAGACCCGAGACGACCGGGGCAAGATCGTCCACGAGCTCGTCAACATCGGGGAGAGGAACGTCAAGGCGAAGGTGCGGCACACGAAGACCTGCAGCAGCACGACCAGCCTCAGGAAACCGATCGAGCGAGAGCACTGGCTCGGGCCCAAGGCGAGGCAGCAGCTGCGGAAGGTGATCCCCAACTCGGATTGCCGGCACACCTACCGGGTCGTCAAGGCCGAGTACTACTAGTCGATCGCGGCGAGATTCCGGCGGTCGCACCGGCCGTTTCACTCGCCCTCGCGAACCGGCCGGACCTCCTCTCCGGCCTCCCTGCTGCTCGAACACGGCTCGGACCCCGAGATGCTCGACGTGGACGGCGAAACAGCGCTCGATTTCGCCACGGCAAAAGGGCACGACGAGGTCGTGCAGATGCTCCTCGGTAAGCGGAGATCGACGTGAAGCGTCGGACCGAGGAGACCGCGCGAGGATTGGCCAGGGCAGCACCTCGCAACTGAAGACGGGCGAATCGTCTTCGTCGACTTCACAGGTATCGGTTCCGGCCCCGCCGTCGATGTCGCCCTCCCCTTGGTCCCCTGACGACTGGCTTGGCCAGGTCGCATTATCGTCGTATTTTGACGGCTGTCATCGACTCCCTCAGTGGGAAGCAAGCCGACCCAGGGGATTCGACCGGAGGAGAAACAGATGGACCGACGCTCAGCCGGCACTGCCCTGCCCCCGTCACGGCGCCCACTGCAACCCCGAGCATGGCCGGTCTGCGGGTTTCTTTTTCTGGCCTTCTGTTGCTTGCAGATCGCGGCGGCCGCGCCGCACGTGAGCCCGACCCCCGGCCGCGCTCACGAGGTCAAGCACGTGTTCCACGAGATCCAGGGAGTCCGAAGGCTGTCATCCCAGATGATCGTCAGGCCCTGGACGCGTCACGCGCTGCGGGACGCCGGCATTTCACGTGAGCGGATCCGGGTGCTGGCCGCCGACGCTCGCAAAGAAATCAGGCGTTACGAGACCATGAGACACGTTCCCAGTACCGGCGAATCCATCATCCGCATCCCGGCCGGCAAGACCGCGGAGCAGGTGGCGGACTCCCTGATGGCGACAGGGCTGTTCCAGTATGCCGAGCCGGACTGGATCCTCTACCCCGCCGGGCCGCCCGAGCTACAGACGCGACCTGCGAGCCGGCCGGAACCGGTGTCGATGCCGGTGCAAGGCGTTCCGAACTGCCCGAACGACCCGCTGTACTCCACGCAGTGGCACCATCAGCCGAACATCATGGACTCGTGCAACGGCTGGAGCGCGACGACCGGTTCCTCCAGCATCAGCGTTGCCGTTTGCGACACCGGCATCCGGACGACCCACGAGGAGTTCCAACTCCACCGGCTGGAGGGGTACAACGCGGTCGACATGTTGTGGGAGTCCGAAGGGGGGAACATCACTCCCGCGCACCGGCACGGAACGCGAACAACGGGCGCCGTCGCGGCCAATGGAAACAACGGCCTCGGCGGGTCGGGTGTGGGGTGGAACCTGAGCCATCGTATGGTTCGCGTGTCCAACGCGTCCGACGGCGGTGCGCAGCTATCCGACATCACGCATGGGGCCCGCACGGCTGCCGAGAACGGCGACCGGGTCGTCAACGTGAGCTACCACGGTGTCACGCTCAACGCGAACAAGACCACGGCCAGCTACATCAAGTCTCTCGGGGGTCTGTACATCTGGATCGCCGGGAACACCTCGGCGAACCTCGGCGGGGATCGTGACAGCGACGATCTGATCGTCGTGGGCGGGACCGACCCGAACGATGATCTGGTCTGGTCTTCGGCCTACGGCAACTTCGTCGACCTGGTCGCTCCGGGCACGGGCATCGTGACGTCGGACTCGTCAAGCGACTCCGCCTACGTGACTGTCGAGGGGACGAGCTACGCAGGCCCACTTGCCGCCGGTGTCTGCGCCATGATCTGGAGCCAACGCCCGAACCTGTCGCCGAACGACGTGGAGCGCATCCTCAAGGCCAGCGCCGAAGACATCGGCTCGCCCGGCGTGGACGAGTTCTTCGGCTACGGTCGCGTCAATCTGGCGCAGGCCTTGCTGAGTTCCTGGGACGAGGCCCCGGTCGCCGACTTCGCGTCCCCGGCCACGACAGGTCGTTCACCTTTGCCCGTGACCTTCACAGACCTGTCGACCGGCGTACCGACGAGCTGGGACTGGGACTTCGGCGACGGCGGAACTTCGACGCTTCAGAACCCGACCCACATCTACCAGGCCTCGGGCACTTACACGGTGAGCCTGACGGTAGGCAATGCCTACGGATCGGACACGGTAACCAAGACGGACTTCGTCCTCGTCGACGTGATACCGCCCGTGGCGGACTTCGCCGCTTCGGTGACGGCCGGGCTCGCACCGCTGGACGTGGATTTCACGGACCAATCCACAGGCGGCGTGCCGAGTTCCTGGCTGTGGGACTTTGGCGACGGCGCGACCTCCACACTGCAGAACCCCAGCCACACCTACACGGCGAGCGGATTCCATGCGGTCTCATTGACGGTTACCAACCCCTACGGGTCCGACACGCTGACCAGGACCGGCTACGTCACCGTGGACTTCATCCCACCGGTGGCGAGTTTCAGCGGGACCCCCGTGTCGGCGGCGTCGCCCTTCGTTACGACCTTCACCGACGAATCCACCGGCGGCGTCGCCACCGCGTGGTCGTGGTCGTTCGGCGACGGGTACGGCTCGACGACCCAGAATCCGACTCATACGTATACCGTCCCCGGCACCTACTCGGTCAGGTTGACCGCATCCAACGCCTATGGGTCCGACATCCTGTGGCGCACCGACTACATCGAAGTGGGCCCGGGCCCGCCGATCCTGGCTGATTTCGTCGGCGCACCCACCACGGGCGCCGCTCCCCTTCAAGTCGATTTCACCGACCAGTCCGTCGGACACATCATCTCCTGGGAGTGGGACTTCGGCGACGATGTCCAGTCCACGCTCCAGCACCCCAGCCACATTTTCACGATTCCCGACGAGGAGTACGACATCGCGCTGACGGTGACCAACGCCGATGGCACCGACAGCAACCTGGAGCTCAGAGGCTACATCACGACGACGGAGGCATCCTCGTCGGTCCCTCCGGTTCCGGACGGTGCCTGGGTCCCCGGTGCGCAGTTGCTCGCGGGCCGCAATCTCGTCGACCCGAACCTTGCGGACGTGACCTGGGACGCAACCAGTTGCCCCGCTGTCGACTACAACCTCTACCACGGCGAGCTCGGGGCGTTCGACGTAGTCGTGGGCGGGGTGTGCGATCTGGGAGCCACCGGAGCTGCGACCGTCACGATCCCCGGCAACGCGACTTGGTGGGTGATCGTCGGACAGGACGGTGCCGATTCCGTCGGCTCACAGGGCAGAGACTCCAGCGGAGCCGAGCGGACCCTCGTCGATTGGGACCAGACCTGCGAGCAAACGCAGCTGGACTTGACCGGAACGTGCCCCTGACGAGGAATTCGAGTTCCGGCCCCGGCACCGCCGTCGGTTCTATACTCTCGCCTGCCCGAGTTCTTCCCGCGGAGACGAGATGCCAACTCCAGCCGACAGCGCGTGCATGGCCTACGCTCAGCGCCTGACCTACTCCGCCGTTTTGGTGCTCCTCGCCGTGGCCGGAATCGCGCGTGCCGGCGAATGTGCACCTCCCGAGGTTTCCGGCGTCGTTCGCGGCCCGCTGGGAGAACGCCTGGATCGTCATGTGCGGAGCGGTACGAAGCTCGGCTTCTCCGGCAACGTGCTGGTGGCGCAGGGCGGAGAGATCGTCTTGCACCACGGCTACGGCATGGCCGATCGAGGGAACTGCCTGCCCGTGACCAACGAGACGGCGTTCTGGATCGGTTCGCTGTCCAAGCAGTTCGTCGGCGCCGCCATTCTCCGGCTGCACGAGCAGGGCAAGCTGGCGCTCGACGACCCTCTGGGAAAACACGTCGAGAATCTACCCGATGGCAAGCGGGCAATCACGATCCATCAACTACTGACGCACACCTCCGGCCTGGAACAACGCTACGCGGCCGACGGTATCGCCGATCGCGACAAGGCGATCCGTGCCTTGACCCGAAAGCCGCGCTCGATCGGCCGCGACCGGTCGTTCGTCTACTCGAACGACGGCTACAATCTGCTGGCGATCCTGGTCGCCACCGTGTCCGGTCATTCCTTCGACGCCTACGTACGCTCGCACCTGTTCGAGCGGGCAGGGCTCGAACACAGCACAACGTGCGGCGAACGTCGCGAGGGTCTCGTCGTGGCCGAGCCGGGCCCCGGAGCAACTCGATCCGGTGATCCGCAAGACTGGCCGGAAGACTGGGGCTTCCGTGGCGCGACCGGAGTGATCACGACGACCGGTGATCTCTATCGCTGGTATCAGGCTCTGCGTTCCGGCTCGGTTCTCGAGCCGGCCGGGGCCGAGATGCTGTTCCAGCCGCACGTGCGCAGGCGCGAGGGCCTGCACTACGCCTATGGGTGGCAGATCGTGGACACAACCCACGGAGAGCTGATCGTCCACTCGGGTGACGATACGGTCATCAGCCACGACTCGACGCTCCGGCATTACGTCGAGAAGGAGTTGCTCGTGATCGTCACGGCCAATGCGGGCTACCGGAACGACAGAGGTGTCGGCCAACTTCTCGCCCGCGAGCTGGTCACGCTCGCGCTGGAGTGAGGCCGTGACAAGTCCTGGCCCAGGCCGGGCGGGCTTGCCGGAGCCACCCGTCTGCTTTAACTTCTACAATTATCCGAGAGGCGCCCGGAGAGTAGAGCCATCGAGCAGAACGGCCACAATTCGGCTGAATTCGACGGGTCCCGCTGGATGCGGGTCGCTCGTCCAGCCCTCCTCATCGCTGCTCTCGCCGTTGCGGCTTGCGGCGTCCCCGAAACTCGCGATGCACCCGGCCGGCGAATCGGGATCGCCGTGCTTCCGGACCAGGACACGCCGATGCTGCGCGAGCAATACGCCCCCCTGATCGAGCACGTCGCGGAATCGACCGGTCTCGAGATCGAGTTCTCGATTCCCGAGACCTACGAGCAACTGGTGGATTGGTTCCACGAGGATCGGATTCAACTCGCGTGGTTCGGGGGCCTGACGTTTCTTCACGCAGAACGTCGGACCGGCGCGCGAGCGCTGGTCACACGCGACGTCGATCTGGAGTTCACGACCGATTTTCTCGTGTCCCGTTCTCGGGTGGAGCCGTCCCTGCAGGAGTTCGCCGGCGAGACGTTCGCATTCGGTCCACCGCTGTCGACCTCGGGACATCTGATGCCGCGCTACGACCTCGGCACGGAGGGGATCGAACCGGAGAGCTTCTTCGGTGACGTGCTGTATTCCGACGGTCACGACCAGACCGCCCGGTGGGTGAGCGATGGGCGGATCGACGTCGGCGCGGTGAACTCGGTGGTCGTCGAGTCGATGTTTCGTGAAGGGCGGCTTTCCGCCGATCGCGTCCGCGTCCTGCGGACGACGCCCCCGTACCGGAACTACGTGTGGGCCATCCGACCCGATGTCCCGCCGGCGATTCGCGTGGCTCTCGTGGACGCCTTTCTCGGCCTGGACGCGAGCATCCCGGCGCATGCGGCGATCCTCTCCCGGTTGGGCGCGCGGGGTTTCGTTCCCGCGTCGCACGCCGACTACGAGGAACTACGCCGTGCGATGCTGGCCATCGAGGAGAACCCGACCCGATGAAGCGCGCCAGGGCCGGAAAGCACCGCGAGATCCTCGGGCCGTTCTACGCGCTGATCGGAGTCGTGGCCCTGGCCGCGGCAGCCGTTGCGATCGTGGTCGGTGCGTCGCATTCTCATCAACAAGGTGCACGGGACCGGTTGGAGCGATTCCACCTGCAAACGACGATGCTGATGTTCGAGGCGTCGAAGAGCGTGACCGTTCTCGACCGAGAGATCAGAGCGATGGCGCAGCGGAAGCCGAGGGAGTCGGAGTCGCGATCGCAGCTCGCACCGGGCCGCACGATTCGAGACTCGCTGTACCCGATCGGCCGCGCGCTCGATTCGATCGCCGCCTTGCAGCGAGAATGGTCGCAGCCGGTCGACCCCTTCGCGAACACGGTTCAACGCGCGGCGCAGCAGTACCGTGACCTGGAAGAAGAGGTAAGCCGGGAACCGCATGCGTGCGCGGACCTCGAGTCGAGCATCGCGGCCCTCGGCTTCACGCTGTTCCAGCTCCAACGGCTTCACGCCATCGCCTCGACGGACCTGCTGGTTCAACTCGAGACCAGCGGCCGCCGCACGAATCGCCGCGTCGGCTGGATGACGGCGCTGGTTCTGCTGGTCTCCGGATCGCTCGTGGCCCGCATCCTGGTCCTCGTGCGTATGCGTCTCCACAGACATGACCGGACCGAGGAGCTGCTTCTCGAGCGTGAGCGAAGACTCCAGCATTCGAGCAAGATGGAGGCCCTCGGCTCCCTCGTCGGGGGCGTGGCGCATGACTTCAACAACTTGCTGACGGCGATCCTCGGAAACACCGAGGTGCTGCAGATGAGGATGGAGCCGACCGCCGCGGGGCAGCGTCAGCTGCAGGAGATTCGCAAGTCCGGCGAGCGAGCCGCGAGCTTGACGCGCCAGTTGTTGACGTTCAGTCGGCAGCAGGCGGTCGAGTTGCGTGTGCTCGATCTGAACCTGCTGATTCGCGACTCGGAGCAGTTGCTGCGACGCATGATTCGCGAGGATATCGAGCTCGTTCTGCGACTCGATGCCCGAGCCGGCATCGTGGAGGCCGATCCGGTGCAGGTGGAGCAGGTACTGATGAACCTCGCGGTCAACGCGCGCGATGCCATGCAGGACGGCGGAGTGCTGACCGTGGCGACCTCCGACGTACCGGCCTCCGCCTCCGACCACGCGGCCGACGGTTGCGGGAGCTTCGGGCGAATCGACGTCGAGGACACCGGATCGGGGATGATGCCCGATACCCGATCGAAGGCGTTCGATCCGTTCTTCACCACGAAGGAGACCGGCAAGGGCACCGGGCTCGGACTCTCGACCGTGCACGGTATCGTGACCAAGAGCGGAGGCCGGATACGGATCCACAGCGACGTCGGAAGCGGTACGCGATTCGAGATCCTCTTGCCCCGCTGCGAGAGAGCCTCGACCGAACTCCGGGCGGTTGCGGCGCGGGGTCCGTCGACCGGGGGAACGGAGACGATACTGGTCGCAGAGGACGAGCCGCAGGTGCGCCGGTTGATCGTTGACGGGTTGCGCGCGGCGGGCTACGGCGTGGTGGAAGCGAGCGACGGCACCGAAGCGTTCCGGAAATGTGTCGAGCACACCGGACCGCTGAACCTGATCGTCAGCGATGTCGTGATGCCGGGCATGCGTGGGCCCGAACTGGTCGGGCGAGTGCTGGCGCTCCGGCCCGGAACTCGTGTGATCTACGTCTCGGGCTATGCCGAAGACGAGGTGCTCAGCTCGGGCCATGCAGCGGATGCTCCGCTGCTGACCAAGCCTTTCCGGCTCGAGCGCTTGCTGGCGCTGGTCCGGCAGGAGTTGGACGCGGTGGACGTCGACGGCCGGACCCGGCCTACGGACCGACACGCGCAGCCCGAGTCACTCGTTTGACGCCGGCGTTCGACGCAGCCGAACACAGCCCCTGCTGCTGAACTCCCCTCGGGCGTGCCATTCCAACGCGCCAGGGCCGGCCGCGAGGTGATGTAGGATCAGCCAGAAGACGCCATCCTGTTCCGCGGCAGCGAAAGGGGGGATCGATGAAGACCTGGTGCTCGAGGGTTGTCGGAGTTCTTTTTTGCGGTGTGACCCGCATGAACAGTCCCGCCAATCGCTGCCCCGAGGGAGCCTTGGAAAGATGAAGCTACTGAGAGAACCCCTGGTTCACTTCCTGGCCCTCGGCTTGGGGCTGTTCGTGCTGTTCGGCATCGTCGGCGACTCGGACGACGTGCAGACCGGTCGCATCGAGATCTCCGCCGCCCGCATCGCGCAACTGACCGAGATCTTCACCCGCACCTGGCAACGCCCCCCGACCGACCGGGAGCTGACGGGGCTGATCGAGGATCATGTTCGGGAAGAGGTCTACTATCGCGAGGCGCTGGCCATGGGCCTCGACCGTGACGACACGATCGTGCGGCGGCGCCTGCGCCAGAAGCTCGAGTTCTTCACCGATGACCTGGCCGATGCGGTCGATCCCACCGACGAGCAGCTCGAAACCTACTTCGAAGAGCACGCCGAGGAATTCCGCCTGCCCGCGATGCTGTCCTTTCGACAGATCTACTTCAACCTCGATCGTCGTGGCGAGAGCGCGAGCCGAGACGCCGAGTCGCTTCTAGCACGGCTGAACGGAGCCGACGCCGGGATCGCTACGGCCGACCTCGGCGACTCGCTGATGCTGCCCGCCGATCATGACCGGGTCTCCGAAGACGTGGTCGCGCGTGAGTTCGGGAACGAGTTCGCCGCCGACCTGACCGAGCTGCCCGTCGGCCGCTGGTCGGGCCCGGTGCAATCGGCGTTCGGACTACACCTGGTCCTGGTACGCGAGCGAGAGTCTGCATCACTTCCCGACTGGACCGAGGTCCGCGAATCGCTGGACCGGGAATGGCGGAACGCACGCCGGGTGGAAGCCAGCGAGAAGTTCTATCGCGCTCTTCGCGAGCGCTACGAGGTGAGCGTCGTGCGTCCCGCAGACGGCTCCGAGGAGAACCCGAAGTTGGCCGAGGCGCATCCGTGAGACGGGCGCGAATCCTGCTCGTGGCGCTCTCGCTCGCCGGAATCGCGGCCGGCGTCCAGGCGCATGAGGTGCGGCCGGGCTACCTCTCCGTGCGCCAGATCGAGGCCGAGAGCTTCGACGTGCTGTGGAAGGTCCCTGCCAAGGGGAATCTGCGGCTGAGCCTGCACGCCCGCCTACCCGATCACTGCAGTGAGATGGCTCCACGGTCGAACTACTTCGGCGGCGGCGCCTCGAGTCAGCGTTGGACGGTGACCTGTCCCGGGGGGCTCACCGGCGGGACGATCACGATCGACGGCCTGAGCGGAACGCTGACCGACGTGCTGGTGCGACTCGAGCGCACGGACGGCACGACCCAAGTCGCGCGGCTGTCCCCGGCCGAAGTCTCATTCGTGGTTCAGGCCGCCCCTTCGGCAACACAGGTGGCCGGGACGTATCTCGGGCTGGGGTTCGAACACATCCTGCTCGGTATCGACCACCTGCTGTTCGTGCTCGCCCTCCTGATCCTGGTCGAGGGCCGGCGGCGTCTCGTGGGAACCGTCACCGCGTTCACCGTCGCGCACAGCCTGACTCTGGGCGCCGCGACGCTGGGATTCGTGAACGTGCCGCAGACACCCGTCGAGGCGATCATCGCCCTGAGCATCGTGTTCGTCGCCTCGGAGATCGTGCGCGCCCGGCAGGGCAAACCCGGATTGACCCAGCGCCGGCCGTGGATCGTCGCGTTCACCTTCGGGCTGCTGCATGGCTTCGGCTTCGCCGGAGCACTGACCGAGATCGGGCTGCCGGCGCAGGCCGTGCCGCTGGCGCTCTTGTTCTTCAACGTCGGCGTCGAGTCGGGCCAGCTGGCCTTCATCGCCGCCGTCGGTGTGCTGATCGTTGCCGCGCGGCGCTTGACGCTGCCGCAGCCCACGTGGGCCTGGCGCGTCCCGGCCTACGGTATCGGCGCGGTCGCAGCGTTCTGGACGATCGAGCGCGTTGTGGGATTCTGGGCCTAGTCCATGCGAGCCGTGCTATTCGGCCTCGCGCACCAGCCGCATGGTCTCGCCGGACTTGTCGTCGAACTTCGTCGCGCGCGGGTCGCCGGGGCTGGGCGCGCGAATCTCGATCGAGTCGCCGTCCCAGCGGAAGATGCCCTTGCTCGTCTTGTCCAGGAAGCCGCAGTCGCATTCCCGGATGGTGAAGTCGATCCGCGGCGGGTCGGCCTCGGCGTCGATCACGAGCTCGCCCTTGTACGACGCCTCGCCCTGGACCGCGTGGAACCGGTCGCCCGAGAACTCCATCTCGTAGAACGCGTCCGGGGCGGTCGTGTAGCGGGCCATCCAGCGGCCGTCGAAGCGCGAGGCCGCGTCGCCGGCCCCGTGGGCCGAAAGGCAGCAGAGACCGAGGAGCAGCAGGATCAACGTCCGGGTTGTTTTGCTCATGCCGCTGATTCTGCGACGAGGCGGCACGCTAGGCCCGGCCCGAGGGGGGGTTGTTACCGGATTGTTACAACTTCGGCAATCTGAGATAGAATGCCGGCCGTGCAGATTCGCGGACTCGATAAGAGCCGAGGGAGAATGATATGAGACTTCGCGGGATAGCTTGTCTTGTCGCACTGATCGTCCTGGCCCTGGTGACACCGACCCTGGCCCAGGACATCGGCCATCCCGATCCCGAGGTCATCAAGGGGCTGTATCCCGGCAAGACCTACTCGCCCTACGCCCAGCGTGCTTTCCCCAGCAACGTCTACTGGGGCGAGACGCACCTGCACACCGGGCTGTCGCTCGATGCCGGGTTGTTCGGCTGCATCCTCGATCACGAGGACGCCTACCGCCTCGCGCGCGGTGAAGAGATCAAGTCGTCCACCGGCCTGCCGGTCAAGCTGAGCCGGCCGCTCGACTGGGTCGTGATCACGGACCACTCCGACATGATGGGCATCGCGACCGACATCCAGCGCGGGGCGCCCAATATCATGGCGATCCCGAAGGGCAAGGAATGGGCCGAGGGTTTTCAAGAGGGTGGCGAGGCGGCCGGCAAGGCGGCTTTCGACCTGATCACGCATTTTTCGCAGATGACGATTCCCGAGGAGCTCGTCGAACAGTACTCACCCGGGTCTTCGATCTACAACAGCGTCTGGGACAGAATCACCAAGACCGCCGATCAATTCAACGATCCGGGTCGCTTCAGCGCCCTGATCGGCTTCGAGTGGACGTCGGTCCCCAAGGGCTTCAATCTGCATCGCAACGTCATCCTGCGTGACGACGGCGCCAAGGCGCGCATGGTGGTTCCGCTGACCACCCAGCCGCCCCTCGGAACGCAGGATCCGCTGGATCTCTACCAATGGCTGGAGGACTACGAGACCAAGACCGGCGGCCAGGCTCTTGCGATCGCTCACAACGGCAACCTCTCCAACGGCTGGATGTTCCCCATGGAGGAGACCTATGCGGGCGGCAAGGTCGACCAGAACTACGTCGAACAGCGAGCCAGGTGGGAACCGCTCTACGAGGTGACCCAGATCAAGGGCGACGGCGAGACGCACCCGGCCCTCTCGACCACCGACGAGTTCGCCGACTACGAGACCCTGGACAAGGGCAACCTCGACCTCACGGAGTTGAAGAAGCCCGAGATGCTGCAGCGGGAATACGCGCGCGAGGCACTGAAGAACGGCCTCGTCCTCGAGGAGCAGCTCGGCACGAACCCCTACAAGTTCGGCCTGGTCGGCGCGACGGACAGTCACACCGGCCTGACCACGGCCGAGGAAGAGAACTTCTTCGGCAAGTCCACCAGCGTCGAACCCTCGGCGACACGGGTCACGCATCCCTTCATCGCATCGGAGCTCGGCGCCATCGAGGGCTACGAGCTGTCCGCCTCCGGCTACCAGGCGGTGTTCGCGATGGAGAACACGCGCGAGGCGATCTTCGACGCCATGGAGCGCAAGGAGACCTACGCCACCACCGGTCCGCGCATGAGGGTGCGCTTCTTCGGTGGCTGGGATTTCACCGACAACGACCTGCGCAGCCGCGCGCCGGCGTTCATCGGCTACGAGAAGGGCGTGCCCATGGGAGGCGACCTGAGCCGGGCCTCCTCGGGCGAGGCGCCGACTTTCATGATCTTCGCGCTCCGGGATCCGATCGGCGCCAACCTCGACCGCATCCAGATCGTCAAGGGCTGGCTCGACAAGGGCGGCAAGACCCACGAGAGGGTCTACGACGTCGCCGTCTCGGACGGCCGGAAGATCGGGGCCGACGGCCGCTGCAAGACGCCGGTCGGCAACACGATCGATATGGAGGCGGCGACCTGGACCAACACGATCGGCGCCTCGGAGCTCGCCGCCGTCTGGACCGATCCCGATTTCGATCCGAAGCAGAAAGCGCTGTACTACGCCCGGATCCTCGAGATCCCGACGCCGCGCTGGGTGCTCTACGACAAGGTCCGCTTCGGCGCGGAGCTTCCGAAAGAGGCGAAGCTGATCCACCAGGAGCGGGCCTACACCTCGCCGATCTGGTACACGCCGTGATGCTCTCTCAGGGGTCCTGACCGAATCAGTCCGACGTGGTGCGTAGCTTGTTGCCGGGTGGAGGTACCTCCCGGCGCTTTGAAAAACGCCCCCGGTTTTCGTTGTGGCCGACGCCAACTCGAGTGGTACGGGGCATCCGGAATGGACCGGGGGCCTGCCCCCGGACCCCCCGTCCGCACTCCACGACGCCGGCAGACCGACGTCGCTCCGTTTGGTTC
>JAAELQ010000114.1 GCA_024226515.1 bacterium | reverse complement strand
GGGTCGGGAGCCCCCGGGGGCTACTGCCCCCGGACCCCCGCTACCGCACTCCACGACGGCCGCAGACGGCCATCGTTCCGTTTGGTCCTTTTCTCTCGGAGGGCGATATGCGGGCGGGTGAAGTTGTTCGCCGCTTCGACGGCTTCCGATTTCGTCGGATCGAGGACCGTCGCCGATACGAGGCAGGTGCAACGATCGTACCTCGTTCCGAGAGAACCAGGACCAAACGGAGTGATGGCGGTCTGCCGCCGTCACGCAGTGCGGTAGCGGGGGTCCGGGGGCAGTAGCCCCCGGGGACTCCCACCGATCAGGGCAACAACTCCGCATACCGCCGCGCCATCGCAACGGAATCGAACTCGCTCGCCCACCGCTCCCGGCCCGCCACACCCAGAGCCGCGCGACCTGCCGGGTCGGCAAGTAGAGACACGACGCAAGCCACCCAGGCCGGGAGATCCTCGGGGTCGACGAGGCGGCCGTTTGCGCCGTGCTCGACGACCTCGGGGATTCCTCCGACGCGGCTGGCGACGACCGGGGCGGAGCAGGCCCACGCTTCGAGCAACAGCAGCGGTAGCCCCTCGGTACGGGAGGGGATGAGGACGAGCGACGCCCGACGCAGCATCCAGCCGACCTGGTCGCAGCGTGGCAGCACGTGAACGGATCCGTCGCGGCGCTCGGTCTCGGCCCCGACCCAGACAAAACGCGTGGCGGGATTCTGCGCGGCGACCTGGTCGGCGATCCGTCCGTAGGTATCGAAGCCCTTGATCTCGTCGGGGTTGCCGAACGCGACCACGACCGGCGCGTCGTCGTCGAACTGCAGCGCCGAGGCCGTGGGCGGCGCGTCGTCGCCCGGCTCGTCGACGCCGTTGCGCACGACGCGGATCGTGCCCTCGGCGAGGCCGGCCAGGCGCTCGAGGTTGCGAGCGCCGCGTTCGCTGACGCTGACCCAGTGCCGCGGGCGGCGCTTCATGGCGAACAGCCAGCGGTCGCGCAGGGGACTGCTCAGCGGGTAGAGCTCGGGGGCGTGCTCGACGACGGTGGTCGGCCAGCGACGGGAAGAGAGCAGGGCGGGAAGCGCGAGCTCGCCGGGCGAGCCGGCGTGCAGGAAGACCGCGTCGGGCTCGAAGGCGGCGATCCGGCGGATCGCCGCGCGCCAGGCCCGCAGGTGCGTATTGCCGCGTGCGTCGTGGCGCTCGCGGGCGAAGCCGACCGAATCGACGCCGGCGGGGCGTCCGTCCAGCAGCAGGACGTCGTGGTCGCGGCTCTGCGCCCGCGCAACGGTCTCCATGGCCCGGGCGAGGCCGCCGCCGATCGTGGTCTGCGCCAGGTGGGCGATGCGCAAGTGATGAATCTCCTCCCGGAGACGATATCGTCGGCCGCCGAACGCGGTCAAGCGCGGTGGTGCTTGGCGCGGAGGGCAATACGGACTAGTCTTACCGGGATGGGCTCGCACGCACCGGTTGCCGTGGTCGTGGTGTCGTGGAACTCGTCACGCTTCCTGCCCGACTGCCTGGAGAGCCTGCTCGCGCTGTCCCGCCCGCCCGCCGAGATCTTCGTCTTCGACAACGCCTCGACCGACGGCTCGGCCGAGCTGGTGCGAGAGCGGTTCCCGACGGTGCGGCTCCACGCCTCCGACGACAACGTCGGCTTTTGCCGCGCCAACAACGTCGGGATCGCCTCGACGACCTCACCCTTCGTTCTCGCGCTGAATCCGGACACACGGCTCGAGCCGGAGTTCCTCGATCGACTGCTGCCCGCGTTCGACGACCCGGCGGTCGGCCTCGCGGCGGGGAAACTGCTGCGTTTCGACGGCCGCACGATCGACTCGGCCGGCCAGCTGCTCGGGCTGACGCGGCAGCCCGTGGACCGTGGGTACGACACGCCCGACGACGGCCGCTTCGACCGCGACGACGAGGTGTTCGGTGCCTGCGGGGCGGCGGCGCTGTACCGGCGCGAGATGCTGGAGTCGATCGCGGACGACGGAAGCTACTTCGACGAGCGGTTCTTCGCCTTCTACGAGGACCTCGACCTGGCCTGGCGCGCGCGGAAGCTGGGCTGGCGGGCGGCCTACCGCCACCGGGCCGTCGGCTTCCATGCCCGCGGCGGCAGCGCGGAGCAGCCGACGACGGGCAGGATGGCCGCGATGCTCGGCCGCTCGCCCGAGGTGCGGTTCCACGTGGTCAAGAACCGCTATCTGTGCCTGCTGCGCAACGAGTCGGCAGGAGGGTATCTGGCCCATCTGCCCTTCATCTGGGCCCGGGATCTGGCCACCCTGGGGCTCCTGGCCCTGCGCTCGCCCGGCGTGCTGGGCCGCCTGTGGAGCGCCCGCGGGCTGCTCGGCGAGGCCTGGAAACTGAGGAAACTGGACGCCGCACGGCCGAAGCACAAAGTTCGTCTGCGTGAGGGTTCATGAATTCCTGGCTCCCCGACGGCCCGGCCCTGCGCTGGCTGTCCTATGCACTGACGTTCGCGATCGCGGCCGGCGCTGCCTCGGTCCTGACTCCCCGTGTGCGCGCGGCCGCGCTGCGCTTCGGGATCGTCGACAAGCCGGACGGGAAGCTCAAGACGCACGACGAGGCGATCCCGTACCTCGGCGGCCTGGCGATCTGCCTGGCATTCCTGTTGTCGCTGGCGCTGACGTTCTCGTTCAGCGAGCAGGTGCTGGGGACGTTGCTCGCGGCGTCGATCGTCGTGATCCTCGGACTGGTCGACGACCTGGGCCAGCTCGGTCCGTGGACCAAGCTCGCCGGGCAGGGGATCGCCATCCTCGTGCTGATCAAGTCGGGGATCTACATCAAGCTCGTCTTCTTGCACCCGGCGCTCGCCATCGCGCTGTCGGTGATCTGGCTCGTCGCGACGACCAACGCGTTCAACCTGATCGACATCATGGACGGCCTGTCCGCGGGAACCGCGATGGTCGCCGCGTTGACGCTGCTGGTCATGGCCGAGCTGAACGGTGGCTCGGCCGCGGCGACGATGCTCGCCGCGCTCGCCGGCGCGTGCCTCGGCTTCCTGCGCTACAACTTCCAGCCGGCGCGCATCTTCATGGGCGACACGGGCAGCATGTTCCTCGGCCTGGTACTCGGAGCGCTGGCGATGGACACGGCGTACACGCAACACAACCGGCTGGCCGCGGTGGCCCCTGCGCTGATCCTGGGAGTCCCGCTGTTCGACATGCTGTTCGTGATGTACGTCCGCCGGCGTCGGGGCATGCCGATCATGCTG
The DNA here is from genome assembly GCA_024226515.1 of bacterium. GTDB lineage: Bacteria > Acidobacteriota > Polarisedimenticolia > Polarisedimenticolales > Polarisedimenticolaceae > JAAELQ01. Next base: position 19,121 of record JAAELQ010000114.1, on the reverse strand, counting down.
GGCAGCCCGGACCACGTGGCGCTGCGCGTGCGCAAGTGGCGGCTGAGCACGAGGCAGACGGTGCTCGCTTCCTACGGCGCGACCGGAGTACTCGGCGGCGCCGCGGTCGCGATGACGTTGCTGCCGCTGCAGGGCGCGCTGATCGTGCTGGGGTCGATGGTCTTCCTGGGGCTTCTGCTGGCGGTGTGGCTCAAGACCATCGACATGCGTCTGTGAGGCAGGCATGATTCTGATCATCGGCGGCGGGCTGGCCGGGATGTCCACGGCGTATCACCTCGGAGATCGCGAGCACCTCGTGCTCGAGGCCGAGGCCGAGCCGGGCGGCCTGTGCCGCTCGCGCGAGATCGACGGTTTCGTCTTCGACTACACCGGTCACCTGCTGCATCTGCGCGACGAGCGCATCATGCGCCTCGTGGACGAGTGGCTGCCCGGTACGTTCGCGGAGGTCGAGCGCAAGGCGAACATCCGCTCGCGCGGAGCGACTCTGCCGTTCCCGTTCCAGGCGAACCTCTACGGGTTGCCGGTGGACGTCGTGAAGGACTGCCTGGTCGGGTTCGCCGAGAGTCTCGGCGTGGCGCTGCCCGACGATCCGGCGACGTCGTTCGAGGAGTGGTCGCTGGCGGTCTTCGGTCGTGGGATCAGCGACGCGTTCATGCTGAGTTACAACGAGAAGCTGTTCTGCCGCGATCCGAAGGAGATGACCGCGGACTGGGTTTCGTGGGCCGTGCCCAAACCGAACCTCGAGGAGGTCGTGCGAGGCGCGCTCGGGATCGAGAACCGGGGCATGGGTTACAACTCGAAGTTCCGCTACCCGGTCGACGGCGGCATCGGAGTGCTGCCCGCCGCGCTCGCCGAGCGGGTCGAGCACATGCGGCGCGGTGTTCGCGTGGTCGAGGTCGACCTGGACGCGCGCACGGCGACGCTCGACGACGGCGAGCGGCTGAGCTACGACGAGCTGGTCGTGACGACCCCGTTGCCGGGATTCCTCGACATGGTGCGCGGGGGCGCCGCGGACTACGCGTCGCTGGCGCGGCGTCTGGACTGGTCGGTCGTGGCCTGCCTGAACCTGGGCGTGGACCGCGCCGGGATCGCCGACGGTGCCCACTGGACCTATTTCCCGGACCCCGAGGTGCCGTTCTACCGCGCGGGATTCCCGTCGAACTTCTCGACCACCGTCGCCCGCGAGGGGACGTCGTCGATGTACGTCGAGTTCGGCGTGCGGCGCGGGGCGGCGTTCGACAGCGAGCGCGCGGCCGCGCATGCCACCGATGCGTTGCACCGAGAGGGCATTCTCGAGCCCGGAGATCGTATCCTGGTATCGGACTGGATCCGGATCGACCCCGGCTACGTGATCTTCGATCGTGACCGTCAGGAAGTCATGGAGCAGGTCGTGCCGGACTTGAAGAGTCGAGGCGTGCACCTCATCGGGCGCTACGGCGCATGGACCTACTCCTACATGGAGCGCGCGCTCCTCGACGGGCTTGAACTCGCGGAATCGCTGCGCTAAATCAGACTAGGGGGCCGTTCGAGGTTCCGAGGGAGGGAAGGCTCGCGACCGGCCGGCGGCCGGTCGAGAGAGCGATCCGATGCAACAGCCGATGCCCGAGAACATGGAAGTAGATCAGGGATCGACGCCGGCCGCGGCCCGCGGCCAGGTGCTGCGCGTGGCTGCGCTGTCGAAGGCGTTCCACGGTCACCTCGGACTGGGGCGCACCGTCGCCGTGCACCGCGTGGACTTCGAGGTCGGCGAGGGCGAGATCTTCGGTCTACTCGGCCCCAACGGCGCGGGCAAGACGACCACGATGAAGTTGATGCTCGGCCTGTTGCGGCCCGATGGCGGAGAGATCCGTCTGTTCGGCGCGCCGCCGTCCGACGTCGACGCGCGCTCCCGCATCGGCTACCTGCCCGAGAACCCGTACTTCTACGACTATCTGACCGCCGAGGAGTTTCTCGACTTCTACGCGCGGCTGCAGGGCATCCCGCGCGCCGAGCGCCGCGACCGCGTGCGCGCCACGATCGAGCGCGTCGGGCTCGCGGGCAAGGAAGGTATCGCCCTGCGCAAGTTCTCCAAGGGCATGACGCAGCGCGTCGGCCTGGCCCAGGCGATCCAGCACGAACCGGACCTGGTCATCCTCGACGAGCCGATGTCGGGCCTCGACCCGATCGGGCGCCGCGAGGTGCGCGACCTGATCCTGTCGCTGAAGGAAGACGGGAAGACGATCTTCTTCTCCAGCCACATCCTGCAGGACGCCGAGATGCTGTGCGACCGCGTCGCCATCCTGCGCAAGGGACGCGTCCGCTCGTCGGGCAGTCTGCGCTCGATGATCTCGGGCAGCATCCGCTGGTTCGAGGTCGCGCTGCGCGGCAGCCCGCCGGAGATGCCCGCGGCGGAGGTCGTGTCGACGACCGGCGACGAGACGCTGCTGCGCGTGCCCGACGTTCACGCGCTGACCCGCCTGCTGAATCTACTCGAGTCGGACGGCTGCCAGGTGCTGTCGGTCTGGCCGCGGCGCGAGAGCCTCGAGGACATGTTCCTGCGCGAGGTCGCGTCCGACGAAGAGGAAGGGGAGGAGTCGTGACGACGATCTCTCCCGGCGCGCCGGCGCGCATCGCGACGGCGCCGCCCCCGACGGCTGCGATCGTCGCCATCGCGTTGAACACGTTCCGCGAGGCGATCCGCGACAAGATCCTCTACCTGTTGCTCGTCTTCGCGCTGATTCTCATCGGCACGGCACGCCTGCTGTCGATGCTGACGGTGGGCGACGAGCAGAAGATCATCAAGGACGTCGGTCTGTCGGCGATCTCGCTGTTCGGTGTGATGACCGCCGTATTCGTCGGCGTGTCGCTGGTGTTCAAGGAGATCGAGCGGCGGACGGTCTACACGCTGCTGGCCAACCCGGTGCGGCGCTGGCAGTTCGTGGGCGGCAAGTTCCTCGGGCTGATGTGCGTGCTGGCGATGAACGTCGGTCTGATGAGCCTGGCGTTGTTCGCCATCGTCGCCATCCGCGGCGAATCCCCGCTGCCGCTGCTGCCGGCGATCTTCCTGCTGCTGGTCGAGCTGGCCGTGATCACCGCGTTCGCGCTGCTGTTCTCCACCGTCACCAACCCGACGCTGGCCGCCGTGTGGACCTTCGCGGCGTACGTGATGGGCCACCTGTCGTGGAGCATGCAGCTGCTGAAGCAGCGCGTCCCCGAGGGCATCGCTCGTGTGGTGTGTGACGTCGTCTACTGGCTATTGCCGAATCTGGAACGGTTGAACCTGAAGGGCGAGGTCGTCCACGGGATCGAACGGCCGGACGGCTGGGTGCCGTTGGCGGCCGCGTACGGACTGGGCTACGCGCTGGTCGTCCTGGTGCTGGCCTGCGTCGCGTTCGAGCGCCGGGACTTCAAGTGAAGCTGCCGACCACGATCGTCGTGCTGGCGCTGTTTCTCGCGGGAGTCGGCCTGGCCGGCTTCGGCGGCGCCCGCCTCGAACGGCTCGACGCGGACAACCCACCCGGCGCGGAGCTGCTCTACCTGCCGAACGGGAAGCTGTTGCGCGTGGCCAGCCTCGGGCAATCCGAGCTGCTGGCCGACCTGGTGTACCTGTGGGCGATCCAGTTCTATTCGGACTACCAGCGCGAGGACCGCTACCGCTACGTCGAGCACGTGTTCGGCAACGTCATCGCAGAGCTGGACCCGAACTACCTCGATCCGTACTGGCTGGGGGCGATGATCCTCTCGACCGAGGCGCGTGACTCCGAGGCCGCCATTCGACTGCTGGACAAGGGCTACGAGAACAACCCCGACGAATGGGTCCTCCCGTACATGGCTGGCTGGGAGCACTACTTCGCCGGTCGATTCGAGGAGGCCTCGCGTTACTTCGACGTCGCGTCGCAGAATCCATCCGCGCCGCCGAACGTCCTGCGCATGCGTGCGGGCATGATCGGCAAGACGGGTGACCTGCGGAAGTCCGCCGAGCTGTGGCAGCAGGTGCTCGACGATCCGCGCGCGGACGAGGCGTCGATCGCGATCGCCGGCCGGCAGGTCCGCGACCTGACCGTCAAGGCGGACCTGAAGGACTTCTCCGAGGCGATCGAGCGGTTTCGAGACGACAACCGGCGCAATCCGCGAACGCTGGCCGAGCTCGTGGCGCGAGGCTACCTTGGCTACCTGCCGGTCGATCCCGACGGCAATCACTATCTCTACGACGTCGCCGGGGGGAACGTGTCCTCGCCGGCGCAGCGTCTCCTCGGAGCTTCGGCGCCTTGACCTTCTTCGAGCCCTTCACGACGATCTTCGTGCTGCTGTTCGGTCTCGTGATCGGCAGTTTTCTCAACGTCTGCATCCTCCGTCTGCCGCTGGGGCAGAGCATCGTGCATCCCCGCTCGCGCTGCCCGCAGTGCAAGAGGCCGATCGCCTGGTATCAGAACATCCCCGTGCTCTCCTGGGTCGCGCTGCGTGGCAAGTGTGCGTCGTGCTCGACGAAGATCTCCGTCCGCTATCCGGCGATCGAGCTGGCCAGCGGCGTGATCCTCGTCGTGTTGTGGCGCTGGCTGGGACCCAACGTCGAGTTCCCCATCGCGGCGCTCTTCGCCCTGTCGATGCTCGTGCTGTTCTTCACCGACTGGGACCACCAGTTGCTACCCGACGCGATCACGCTGACCGGCGTCGCCATGGGGCTGGCCCTGGCGTGGTTCAATCCCTACCTCCACGGCGAGGGCTGGGGCCGCGTCTGGTCCTCGCTGGCCGGCGCGATTCTGGGAGCCGGCCTGCTGTGGGGCTTCGGCGCGGCCTACGGCAAGCTGCGCGGCGTCGAGGCGATGGGCATGGGCGACGTAAAGATGATGGGAATGGTCGGCGCGTTCGCCGGACCGTTCGGGGTCTTGATGACCATTTTCGCCGCTTCGCTCGTCGGCGCGGTTGTCGGGGTGGCGTTGATTCCGTTGCGCGGTCGCACGCTGCAGGACACGCTGCCCTTCGGCTGTTTTCTGGCACCCGCCGCGATGGCGGCCCTGTTGACCAGCCAGCGGGTCGCCGCCGCCTATCTCGCGATCCTGCTACCCAATAGCTAGGTCGACTTCGCAGAAATCCCCGGATCCCGCCGCTTCCTCTCGGACGGTCGAATTATCCTGGTAGAATGCGAATCTCGTCCTAGTTTGATGGGTGGCGGACCGGCACGCGGCCACGCCCGAAGAGCATCCTGTCGCCGCCGGTCGGCACGCGGTATCTCATGTCGAAATCGCAGCCCAGAGCGCGCCAGCGCGGAGTCACGCTGGCAGAACTGCTGGTGGTGGTGGCGATCATCGCCCTTGCCGTCACGGTGTCGATCCCGATGATCAACCGTACCGTCGGCTCGGCGCGAGTGCGCGCGGCGGCGAACCAGTTCGCGGTGACGATTCGCGCCGTGCGCATGATCGCCGTCTCGAAGCAATCGTCGACCGAGCTCGTCGTCAGCGCCATGCCCGCGAACTTCTACGAGTACACCGACGCGGAGGGAAGGAAGAGGACGTTCACGATGCCCAGCGGCGTCCAGATCTCGAGCTTCCAGCTTCCGGAGGGGACCGAGTCGAGCGACCCGATCAAGTTCCAGCCGAACGGCGCTCTGGCCGGCGGGGTGACGACGATGACGCGGTTCGAGGCGGACATCGCCGCGGGGACGACCGAGGTGTGGGAGGTCCGGACGAATTCTCTGGGCGTTTCGAGCGCCGCGCGCATCGGGGCGCCCTGATGCGGAGGTCGAGCGGTTTCAGCCTCGTCGAGGTCATCATCGCGCTGGCGCTGTTGGGATCCGTGGCGATCGCCATGTCCGGGCTGTACATCCTCGGTGCGCGGCACGTGGGCAGCGGACGCTCGCACTCCAAGGCGCTGGCCGCGGCTCGGGACGTCCTCGAGGAGATGAACGGCTGGGGCTTTGACCGCACGTGTTGGCAGTTCGGGGCCGGAACCGGCGCGGTCCCGGTCACCGATCCGCCGATCGACACGCGTTACAATGCCTTCGCCAAAATGCGCTGGCAGGACGCCCTCGATCGCGACCTGAGCAACGCGCACGCCGAGATCACGCTGCAGTCCCTGCCCGTCGCCGCAGGGATCGACCTCGAGGACGCCGACGCGATACGCATCGTCGTCACCGTGTACTGGAACGAGGGACCACGAGAGCGGCGCGCCAGCGTCGCCATGGTGAGGATGTGATGGGCGACCACCGCACGCATTACGGTAATCGGCAGGCCGGACTCAGCCTGGTCGAGTTGCTGGTCTCCGTCACGATCCTGGCCATCGCGACGGTGATGGCGTTGACGATGTACGATCAGGCGAACAAGTCGTTCAAGACGGGCGAGAACCTCTCCGAGCAGCAGCAGGCCGTTCGCATCGCGTTCGAGCTGCTGACCACCGACATCCGCATGGCGGGGTTCAACACGAACCCCGACGGCAACAAGGCACGTCCCGACGAGCAGATCGAGGCGGCCTACCCGACGGCGATCGTGATCCGCGCCGACTTCGACGGCGGCGATCCGGTCGCGGCGGCGGACCCCGAGTCGACGCTGGCCGGTGACGCGTTTCTCTCGGTGTCGACGGGTAACGACGAGATCCGCACGTATGTCCTCGTGAGTCACAATCCCGCCAGCCGCGGCGACTCGGTGAGGTTCTCCGCCGACGTGCTGCCCGGGCAACGCGACGGACAGGTCGAGGTCGTCGACGTCGACACCGTCTCGATGACGCTGGACGACCCACCGTACACGCTGTACCGCATCACGCTCGATGCCGGCGCGGCTCCTGTGCGCACGGTGCTGGTCGAGAACGTGCACCGGCTGGGATTCCGCTACTACGACAAGGTGGGCAACGAGATCACGGCGCCCGGCGGTGGCGAGACGCCGGCGGACCGGGCGCGGCGTGCGGCGATCCGGCGCATCACGCTCGAGATCGAGGCGTTGACGCGTGACCCGGATCCGACCTACGTGGACCCGTACGACGACGTTGCCGCGACGCAGCACCACCGCAAGTTCAAACTCGAGGGCGACGTCTCGCCGCGCAACCTGGGCATGGCCGGAATCAAGGACCTCGTCTCCGACCGTATCGCGCCCGGGCCGCCGCCGCTGGCCCCCGGGCTCTACCCGGGGCACTGCGGCGGACTGAACGTGGTGTGGGAGCCGAACCCGCCCGCCGACGAGGTCGCGTACTACAAGATCCACTACGGGACCGACCCCGACAACCTGACGGGCCAGCGCGCCGCGTCGGGGACGCACTACTTCCTGGGTGGGCTACTCGACGGAGTGGAGTACCACGTCGCGCTGCAGGCGGTCGACGCTGCGGGCAACTCCAGCCCGCTGTCGGCCGCGCCCGTGGCCAGCAAGACCACGACGAACGTCAACACGCCGATCACGCCCGACGGCCTGTACGTGACGGACCCTCCGCAGAACGGCCGCATCACGCTCGGCTGGACTGCGGCGCGCGAGAACACCGGGACGACGGGGGGCGATCCCGAGCCGTGGCTGCTGCGCGACCTCGCCGGCTACCGCGTCTACCGCGGAGAAGACAGCGGCTTCGTGCCCTCGGTCGACAACCGGGTGGCCGACGAGAGTCAGGCCACGCCGCACGCAGTGCCGCGCGTCACGGACGAACCGGTCAACAACTGCGTCCCGTACCACTACAAGATCACCGCGGTGGACGAGTGCGGCATCGAGAGCGGCTACTCGCAGGAGATCACGGGCGAGGGCTACTCCAACGTGCCGCCGCGTGTCCCGTTCGACGAGGAGGCGTTCTTCGAGGGGTCCGGCGTACGTGTCAAGTGGAGTCCCGTGACCGTCGACGACAACGGCGACCCGATCGTCATCGAGCACTACAGACTGTATCGAACCCCCGAGATCAACATCGGCGTCACGCCCTCGGTGGCCGACTTCACGCTGCCCGTGGTCGACGTGACGGACGGCGCCGTCGAGTGGTTCGAGGCGGTGACGTTCACGCCAGGCATGGTGCGCTGGTACATGCTCAAGGCGGTCGACGGCTGCGGCAACGAGTCCGAGTATTCTTCGATCGCCGTACCGACCTGCTCGTTCCTCGGCAGCGTGACGATCGACGCCCCCAACGATGGGGCGACGCTTACCGGGCCGACGGAGATTCACGTCAAGGTGGCCGACGGCGCGCCCGGTGCCAGCTACCAGGACGCCGAGATCGCGATCTTCAGGGACCAGGACCCGACCTACACTCTGGCTCATAGCGTCAGTCTCGGTGCGGGCGGCCCGCTGTGGACCTACGACTGGAACGACGTTCCGCCCTCCGGGTTCCCCGACGCCCCGTATCTGATCCGGGCGCAGGTGTTCGAGTCGTCGAACTGCTCGCAGTTGACCTCGATCCGCGTCCTCGTCGATACGAGCGACGACGATGACTGAGCGAGGGCCCGCGCAACCGGACCCGCGGCGCGGTGAGCGCGGTTCCGCTCTCGTCATCGCGATCCTCGTCAGCGTGGTCCTCGCGTTGCTCGGGATCTCGTTCCTGTTGATGGGCGAGACCGAAAACCGTATCTCGCAGAACGAGAAACGCGCCGCGCAGGCGTTCTACGTCGCCGAGTCCGCGGTGCGTGTCGTCAAGGGCTGGTTCGACGACCCGCTGACTGCGATGGAGCTCCCGTCGTCCGGCGACGCGACGAAGAGTGCGCGGTGGATCCTCGACGAGAGCGACCCGTACGACGAGAGCGACGCGACGCCGGCCGACGGTAGCGCGCAGTATCCCTACTACAAGCAGGGCGGAGAGAGGAATTTCGACCGACCCTATCGCGGGGGGGCGCTGCACGCCTTCATGGGAATCGAGGGTCACCCCGACATTCTCATCGACGACGAGGATTATCTCCGCGACTTGAGCAAGGAGCTGTTCGAGAACCACTCGCTGAACGAGCCCTCGATCGTCGCGCGCATCTCCAGCATCGAGGTGTTCGCCCCGCCCTATCTCGAGGTCGGGGGGGCGTGGAGTCGCTACGGCCTGGCCACGGTCAAGGTCGTGGCGCGCATCGTTCGTATCGACGAGACGAGCGGTCCCGAGGTGATCGTCGGTGTGCTCGGCGAGCGCGAGGTGCGCGCGGTGGTCAGCGAGGCGCCGTACTACGGCGTCTACGGCCCGCTGCATTCGTGCGGGTCGTTGCAGTTCACCGGCGAGCTCTCCGCGAGCTGGGGGCCGGTAACGGCGGTCGCGGGAGCGCGACTGTCGACCGATCTGTTGACGTGCGTCACCACCGACTGCACGGACATCGCCACGAGCGTGCCGCGCAGCTTGCCGGCGTCGGCCTGGATCGATCCGCTGTGGACCGACAACGAGACGCTGTTCGACGCCTGGACGACGGCGGTCGACGGCGAGACGATTCCCGACCCGTGGTTTCGCGTGCTGGCCGGCGGGGAGATCGAGGACGCTCCCGCCGGAAGTCAGCCGTTCCTCGAGAGCAGCCCCGGCGACTCGCCGCCCGACTGCTGCGACCGCTCGAACCTGTTCCAGTCGCTGCCCGTCGCGCCGTGTCCGGACTACGACTACGAGACGTGGAAGACGATCGCGTCGTCCGGCGGTTCGCGCGTGCACTACTACACGTTCAGCGGCGGTGGCTGGCGCGAGGACGGGGCCGGCGAGGTCCAGACGTTTCTCGAGGCGACGCAGAACGAAGAGGGGATCTACTTCTTCGACACCCTCGACGGCCTCCCACCCAACGACACGGACGGCGACGGGGAATTCGACAACGTCCCCAACATCTACGTGACGGTCGACTCCGGCAGCGCCTGGAACTTCCGCGGCGTGATCTACCTCAACGCACGCGCGCTGCGCCTGCGCGACGGAGTCACCGGCGGTTCGGCGACGGTCGCCATGCCGGGCGAGCCGTTCCTCGACATCGACCTCGACGGAGAGTTCGACGCGGGCGTGGAGCCGTGGGTCAACCTCGACTATCCCGCCACCATCGGGGGAACGATCCAGGCCGACGCCGGCGACACCTTCGGCGGCTCGGTGATGCGCAACGCGCGCGGGCCGGACATCACGGTCGACAACGTCGCGTTTCACGGGCTGCTCTACGTCAGCGGTCAGTTCGTCGCCAACGGCGGGGGCACGCTGCTGGGCTCGGTCGTGGCCCGCTCGGGCGTGACCCAGGCGGTTCCCGGCGGCTCCACCCCCGATATCTACTGGGATGCATCGCTGGCCGGCGAATGGCCGCCCCAGGGCATGCGCTTGCCGCGCGTCGTGATCACCGGCTGGCTCACGGAACGGTAGAATCCCGGAAAACCGAGAAAACCCCGGAGAACTGGTCCCGGCCGAAATGCGTGCGTAGTATTAGACGAGGAGGTTCAATGGCCATGAGAGAAACCATGAGACGACTGGCGATTCCCGTCATCGCGGCGCTGGCCCTGGGCGTCGTCGCGGCCGGAGAAACTTCCGAGTCCGAGAAGAAGAAGGACGACGCGAAGCCGGCGGCCTCGTCGCCGTACCAGAAGGCCATCACGACCAAGAGGGATCCGGAGGCCAAGGTCTACACCAACGCCGACCTCGAGAAGATGTCGGCGGGTCAGGACATCCCGCCCACGAGGCTGCCGCCCCTGCCGCCGTCCACCACCGTCGAGGACACCTCGAAGCGCAGTCCGTCGCCGGATGGCCCGCGCAGCCGGAAGCAGGCCGACCCGCTGGAGTGGATGGAAGGCAAGAAGCAGCGCGCCGAGGCCCAGGGCACCGCCCGCGCCGAGGTCGAGGAGAGGGTCGGCGCCGCCGAGTCGCGCGTCGCCCAACTCGAGAAGCAGCTGCGCAGCGTCAGCAACCCGCTGCTGCCGCGGGCCTGGACCGTCGAGCCCGAGGACGCCGAGAAGAAGGCGGCGTGGGACGGCGCGGACAACCAGGGGAAGCTCGCGCAGACGAAGCAGATGCTCGAGGAGGCTCGCGCCGAGCTGGCCGCCGCCAAGCAGGAGCTGGACCGCCTACGGTAGATCCGCTAGGTTCTTCCCGCCCGAACGCCGAAAGGCATCGATCCGGATACCAGGGGAGGACTGCACGTGAGCGGCGAGCGCATGGCCGGCCGGGACCTGGTGTCCCTTCTCGATTTCGATTCCGCATCGCTGGGACGCATCCTCGAGCTGGCGCTGGAGGTCAAGGCGCGGCCGGGTGATTTCTCGAAGGCGCTCGAGCGCAAGACGCTGTTCATGTACTTCGAGAAGCCGTCGCTGCGCACGCGCGTGACCTTCGAGGCCGGCATGACGCAGCTCGGCGGGCACGCGATCTACTACACCGCGGCCGACGGCAAGATCGGCAAACGCGAGAGCGTCGCCGACGTGGCGCGCAACCTCGAGCGCTGGGTCGACGGTGCGATGTGCCGCACGTTCAGCCACGAGCTGGTCGAAGAGCTGGCGCGGCTGTCGAAGATCCCGATCATCAACGGCCTGACGGACTGGCTACACCCGTGCCAGGCGCTGGCCGACTACCTGACTCTGCTGGAGGCCAAGGGGTCGCTGGCCGGCAAGAAGCTGGCCTACGTCGGCGACGGCAACAACGTGGCCAACTCGCTGATGAACGGTGGCGCAAGGCTCGGGGTTCACGTGACGGTGATCACGCCCGAGGGCTTCGCGCCGAACGACGCGGCGCTGAGCGCCGCGCATGAAGCCGCAGCGGAGACCGGAGCCAAGATCGAGGTCGCGCACACGATCGATGCCGTCGCGGGGGCCGACGCGGTCTACACCGACGTCTGGGCCTCGATGGGGCAGGAGGACGAGGCCGCGGCGCGCAAGAAGAAGTTCGAGGCGTTCCAGGTCAACGCCGACGTCATGGCGCGGGCCGCGGACGACGCGATTTTCTTGCACTGCCTGCCGGCGCATCGCGGTGAGGAGGTCACCTCCGAGGTCGCCGATTCGCCCCGGTCGCTGATCTTCCAGCAGGCCGAGAACCGGCTGCACGCGCAGAAGGCCGTGATGCTGCTGCTGCTCGGGGGAGTTTGACCCTCCTTCGCATCTATTTCTTGGCTTTGTGCACCGCCACGATGCCGCCGGTCAGTCCCGTCCAGTCGCAGGCCGCGAAGCCGGCCTCGCGGATCTTGCCCGCGAACTCGGGTCCGTCGGGAAAACGGCCGATCGTCCGAGCCAGGTAGCCGTAGGGTCCGCTGCGCCCCGAGACGCCGTCCCCGAAGCGGGGGAGGACGCGTTTCAGGTAAAAACGGTAGAGCCCCGAGAGCACCGGGGCGGTCGGCGTGCTGAACTCCAGCACGATCAGCTGCCCACCCGGTCGCAGCACGCGGTGCATCTCGCGCAGGCCGGTGTCGAGATCGGCGAAGTTTCTCACCCCGAATCCGACGGTCACGGCCTCGAACGAAGCGTCGGGAAAGGGCAGCCGTAGCCCGTCCGCCTCCAGCGTGATGCAGCGCTGCTGGAGCCCGAGTCGCTGGAACTTCGGCCCCGCCAGCTCGAGCATTCCGCGCGTGAAATCACAGCAAACGACGAGATCCGCCGGGGTGCGCCGCGCCAGCTCGACGCTGAGGTCCCCGGTCCCGCCGCACAGGTCCAGCACGCGGTGGGGTTTGCCCTCGGACAACGTGGAAACGGCCTTCCGGCGCCAGCGCCGATCCAGGTTGAGAGACAGTAGGTGATTGAGCAGGTCGTAGCGGTGCGCTATGCTGCCGAACATCGACCGGATTCGGCCGGGATCCCGGCTGTCCTCGGCTGGCATGGCGGGGACTATAGCACCCGGAACTCCGGGTCGATTCACCTGGGTGTCGGACTGCGGTCCGCTTGACACTTGTCGGACCGGGTGCTAAAAAGACGCTTTATTTTCTGGGATATTTGTGCGCAGAGAGTCGGCGCGGGGCCTTTCGACATGAAGACGTACGTCCCGAAGCAGGGCGAAGTACAGCGCGAGTGGTGGTTGGTGGACGCGAACGGGCTGACGCTCGGGCGCCTCGCCACGGCCGTCGCCACGAGGCTGCGCGGCAAGCACAAGCCGATGTACACGCCCTTCCTCGATACCGGCGACCACGTGGTCGTCATCAACGCCGAGAAGGTCGTGCTTTCCGGCAACAAGCTCCAGGACAAGAAGTATCGCAAGCACAGCGGCTACCCCGGCGGACTGCACGAGGTCACGGCGGGCAAGTTGCAGCAGCGGTACCCTGAACGCCTGATCGAGTTCGCGGTCAAGGGCATGCTGCCCAAGGGACCGCTCGGACGGCGCATGGTCAAGAAGATGAAAGTCTACGCGGGTGACAAGCATCCGCACGAAGCGCAGAGACCCGTGCAGCTCGAGCTGCCGCACGCGGCCCGCACGCGCTGACAAGCGAGATCAAGTTGAGCGAGCAATCCCTTCAGTACTACGGAACCGGACGGCGCAAGACGTCGGCGGCCCGCGTGTTTCTGCGCCCGGGTACCGGCAAGTTCACCGTCAACGACCGTCCGTTCGACGAGTATTTCAACAGCGAGATGCTCAAGATGATCATTCGGCAGCCACTGGTGATGACGGAGACGGGCGACAAGTTCGACCTGTTCGTCCGCGTCAACGGCGGCGGCTACACCGGCCAGGCCGGTGCACTGCGCCACGGCATCTCGCGTGCGCTGTGCGAGTTCAATCCCGAGTTGCGTTCGAAGCTCAAGTCCGCCGGGTTCCTCACGCGCGACCCGCGCGAGGTCGAGCGCAAGAAGTACGGACAGCCCGGGGCAAGAAAGCGATTCCAGTTCTCCAAGCGTTGATCGTTCGATTTTCAATGGACACGAGGGTCCTGTAGGAGGCGTTTTGGTATCCGTTACGGTGAAGGAGCTGCTGGAGGCCGGCGTACATTTCGGTCACCAGACGCGACGTTGGAACCCCAAGATGAAACCGTTCATTTTCGGGGCGCGCAACGGTATCTACATCATCGACCTCCAGAAGACCTCCCGCCAATTGAGGGAAGCTCTCGCGTTCATCTCCGATCTGGCCGCTCGCGGCGGACACGTGTTGTTCGTCGGAACCAAGCGGCAGGCGCAGGAAGTCGTCGCCGAAGAGGCCATGCGCAGCACGATGCACTACATCGATCAGCGCTGGCTCGGCGGAACTCTGACCAACTTCACGACGATCCGGAAGCGGATCGCGCGGCTGCGCGAGCTGGAAGAGCTCACGACCACCGATGAAGCGCAGAAGTTCACCAAGAAGGAACGCTCCCGGTTCGACAAGGAACTGGGGCGGCTGCGCAAGACGCTCGACGGGATCAAGAACATGGAACGGTTGCCCCAGGCGCTGTTCGTGGTCGATCCGGTGAAGGAGCGCATCGCGATCGCGGAGGCCAACACGCTGGGAATCCCGGTCGTGGCCATCGTCGATACGAACTGCGATCCCGATCCGATCGATTACCCGATTCCGGGCAACGACGACGCGATCCGTGCGATCAAGCTGTTTGCCGGCTCGTTCGCCGACGCGATTCTCGAAGGCCGAACGGCGTGGGAGTCGCGCAAGTCGACCCCGCAGCAGGCTGCCGAAGAGCCGAGCGGTGGAGAGGCGTCGAACCTGAGCATCGCGGAGAGGGTGCGTCAGCGCGAGGCGCGTCGCGAGCGGGTGCGGCAGCAGGCCCAGCAGACCCGTCGCGTTCCGGCGTCCGGCGGACCTCCGCGGAGCGCGGGCGAGCCGGCGGTCCCCGCGACGGCCGACAAGACCACCAAGGAGTGATCCTCGCCCAGTCCGTTCCGCAGCGGCGTGCCGCGCCGGACGGGTCGGTGTGTGGAGTTAGCTGAGAGTTTGGATACGAGAGACCGAGCGCATCGGTCCATGGAGTCTGCGATGGAGATTACCGCTGCCCTGGTCAAGGAGCTTCGCGAGAAGACCGGCGTGGGCATGATGAAGTGCAAGTCTGCCCTGCAGGACGCCGGCGGCGACATCGCCGCGGCGGAGAAGATCCTGCGCAAGATGGGCGAGGCCAGCGCCGAGAAGAAGGCGGGGCGCGCGACCGGCGAGGGTCAGGTCGTTTCCTACATCCACACGGGCGGAAAGATCGGTGTCCTGATCGAGGTCAACTGCGAGACGGACTTCGCCGCCAAGGGCGAGGACTTCACCGAGCTGACCCGCAACATCGCGATGCACGTGGCGGCGGCCTCGCCGCGTTTCGTGCGCCGCGAGGAAGTCGGTGAGGCGGACCTGGAAGACGAGCGAGAGATCGCTCGCGATCAGGCGCTCAAGGCCGGCAAGCCCGAGAACATCGTGGAGAAGATCGTCGCGGGCAAGATGGAGAAGTACTACTCCGAGCATTGCCTGCTCGAGCAGCCGTACGTCAAGGATCCGGATCGCACGGTGAACCAGCTGCTGACGGACGCGGTGTCCAAGATCGGCGAGAACATCCAGATCCGCCGCTTCGCCCGGTTCGTGCTCGGCGAGGGTAGCTGAACCCCGCCGGAGGTAGCGCCAGAATGTCCCCCGACCCGCCCGCAGTCTATCGCCGCGTTCTGCTGAAGCTGTCCGGCGAGGCGTTGATGGGCCGGCAGGAATTCGGCATCTCCCAGGACATTCTCGCCTCGCTCTCCGACGAGCTGTCGGAGATCCACTCCATGGGCGTCGAGCTGGCGCTGGTCGTCGGCGGCGGGAACTTCTTCCGCGGCGCCGCCGGGAACAGTGAGGGCATGGACCGTGTGACCGCCGATCACATGGGCATGCTCGCCACGCTGATCAACTCGCTGGCCCTGCAGGATGTCCTGGAGCGACGTGGACTCGTGACCCGCGTGCTCTCGGCCCTCGAGATCCGCCAGGTCGCCGAGCCGTTCCTGCGACGTCGAGCGTTGCGCCACCTCGAGCGGGGGCGGATCATCATCCTCGCCGCCGGAACCGGCAATCCGTACTTCACGACGGACAGCGCCGCGGCCCTGCGGGCGATGGAGATCAAGGCCGACGTCCTGCTCAAGGCGACGAAGGTCGACGGCATCTATACGGCGGATCCGGTCAAGGACCCGACCGCGACCCAGTTGAAGCAGGTAAAGTATCTGGAGGTCCTGGAGAAGGGCCTCAAGGTGATGGACTCTACGGCCATCTCGTTGTGTATGGACAACAAGCTGCCCATCGTGGTGTTCAACATCAAAAAGCCGGGCAACATCCGCAGGATCATCTGCGGAGAAGAGGTCGGCTCGACGGTGTCGGAGTGACGGCATGACGGAACAGGCAAAAGGGATTCTCGAACGAGCCGACTCGCGCATGGACTCATCGGTCGACGACGCGCGCAAGAAGTTCTCCGGGGTACGCACCGGACGCGCAACGCTGAATCTGTTCGACGGGCTGTCGGTCGACTACTACGGGACGCCGACCCCGCTGAACCAGGTGGCCAAGCTGTCGATCCCCGAACCGTCGCTGGTCGTGGCCCAGCCGTTCGATCCGTCGATCCTGCCGCTGATCGAGAAGGCGATCATCGGGTCGGATCTCGGTCTGAACCCGTCGAACGACGGCAAGATCATCCGCGTGCCGATCCCGGCGCTGACCGAGGAGCGCCGCAAGCAGCTGGTCAAGAAGATCCGCTCGCTGGCCGAGGAGGCGAAGACGGCGATCCGTCAGATCCGTCGCGACGCCAACGAGGAGTTCAAGCAGCTCGAGAAGGACCACGAGATGTCCGAGGACGACGCGCGGCGCGGGCACGACGACGTGCAGAAGCGGACCGACGCGCACACGGCGAACATCGACGAGTTGGCAAACGGCAAGGAGAAGGAGTTGATGGAGATCTGACGTTGGGTGACTCCGAAGAGCCGCAATTCACGGGCGTCGTCGTCGCCGCAGGCGAGTCGACGCGCTTTGGTCCGGGAGTCCCCAAGCAGTTCCGGCTGCTCGACGGCAGGACCGTCCTCGAGCGCTCCATCGACGCCCTGACGACCGTTCCCGAGGTGCGCGGGGCCGTTGTCGTCCTCGCCGCCGATCAGTTGTCGACGCCTCTCGCGACGTCTCTGCGCGAGCGGCCCGACGTCCTCGCCGTCGTCGCCGGCGGCGACAGCCGGGCCCGTTCCGTGCTGGCCGGCGTGCGCGCGGCCGCGGACTCCTCCTTCGTGCTGATCCACGACGCCGCGCGGCCCTGCGCCTCCGTGGCGCTGGTGTCGGCCGTGATCGAGGCGACACGCCGCGTGGGGGGAGCGATACCGGGCCTGGCGGTTCCCGACACGGTCAAGCAGGTCGGCGACGCGGGCACCGTAGAGCGCACGCTCGACCGCTCGACTCTCCGGCTGGCGCAGACGCCGCAGGGGGCGCGGACCGACTGGCTCGTCGCTGCACTCGAGCGCTGCGAACGGGAGGCGATCGCGGTCACCGACGAGGCCGCGGCGCTGGAGGCCGATGGCCGGACCGTCGCCGTCGTCGCGGGCGACCCGGACAACCAGAAGATCACGCGGCCCGAAGACCTGAGCCGGATGGTCGGCGGGGGCGAGGAGTCGGAGATGGACATTCGCGTCGGGACGGGATTCGACATTCACCGCGTGGACGAGTCTCGCCCACTGGTGCTGGGCGGCCTCACGTTCGACGGCGAGCCCGGGCTGGAGGGGCACTCGGACGCGGACGTCGTCTTGCACGCCGCGATGGACGCCGTCCTCGGGGCGGCGGGACAGGGAGATATCGGCACGCTGTTTCCGCCGGGGGACCCCCGGTTCGCCGGCGCGGCCAGCAGCGGCCTCGCCGAGGAGGTCGCGTCGCGGGTTCGCGCGCTCGGGTTCGAGTTGCTCAACCTGGACCTCATGCTGCTGGCCGAGAGGCCCAAGATCGGACCGCGCGTCGAGGAGATGCGGCGCCGGATCTCCGACTGCTTCGGCATCGAGCCGGGGCGGGTGGGGCTGAAGGCCACGACGCTCGAGCGGCTGGGAGCGCTCGGGAGGCACGAGGGCATGGCGGCGCAGGCGGTCGCGCTGCTGCGGCGGAGGGCCGCATGAACCGCGATCGCCGCAGACCCGCAGGGCCGCGCCGAGGTCCGTCGGCCGAGGAGCAGGCCGAGCTGATCTACGGCGTCCAGCCGGTGTTGGAGCTCGTCGAGTCCGCGAGGCACCGTGTCGAGCGGATCTTCGTGGCGCGCGACGCCGGCGGGGGACTCGGCCGCGTGCTGCGGACGGCACGCGAGGCGGGCATCCCCGTGACCCATATCACCCGGCAGCAACTGGGCCGGCGAGTCGGTGGGCGAGCCAAGCATCAGGGGATCGCGGCTCAGGTCGCCGCGATGAGCTACGCGGACCCCGAGCAGGTCGTGGCCGCGGCCGCCGAGCGGTCCGACGGTCTGATCGTGATGGTCGACCGGGTCGTCGATCCGGGCAACCTGGGCGCGATCGTTCGCACCGCCGCCGGCGCGGGGGCGGCGGGGATTCTGCTTTCGACCGAGGGCACGGTGGGGCTGACGCCGGCCGTGGCCAAGGCCTCGGCGGGAGCCGTGGCCCGGGTTCCGGTCGCGCGTGAGCCGAAGCCTCCTCGGAGGCTCGCGGACCTGTCGGAGCGGGGGTTTCGCACGGTCGTGCTCGATCCCCGGGCCGAGCTTTCTTGGGATCGAGCCGACCTGACGGGGCGGCTGGCGGTCGTGGCAGGTGGCGAGGAAAAGGGCCCGAGGCCCGCCGTGATCGAAGCGTGCGACATTCGCGTGGCAATCCCTCTGGCCGAAGGGATGGACTCGCTCAATGTCGGAGTCTCGCTGGGTGTGCTACTTTTCGAGGCGATCCGGCAGCGGATCGGGCAACGGAGCAGGCCTTGAAAGGTCCACGTACGGCTGTTAACATCTGCCGTTTGTGTGGGCTGGCGTAGCTCAGTTGGTAGAGCAGCGGTTTTGTAAACCGCCGGTCGGGGGTTCAAATCCCTTCGCCAGCTCCAACTGGGACGAGCCACTTAGGCTTGGACTGGTGAATGGAGCTGGGCCGGACGGTAGTGTCACCATTTCGGCTTGCCTGAAGTGGAGGGGTGCCCGAGTGGTTAAAGGGAGCAGACTGTAAATCTGCCGGCCTTAGGTCTACGAAGGTTCGAATCCTTCTCCCTCCACCACTCTTCGCCTTCGCGGGCGGAGTGGTGACGGCAGCGAAGCGGGCGGCGTTGACGTTGGGTTATCAAGCGGGAATAGCTCAGTTGGTAGAGCATCAGCCTTCCAAGCTGAGGGTCGCCGGTTCGAGCCCGGTTTCCCGCTCCATGGCATTCAGGCATCTCGAGCGAGGTCAGTAGGTCCGGAGACAGTCGAGCGGGGAGCGCGGAACACCTGC
>JAAELQ010000113.1 GCA_024226515.1 bacterium | reverse complement strand
AGCGCGATTCGCGGCTTCGTATAGTTCCCGCCGATGACCACGGGATCCGCGGTGCAACAGTTTGAGTTTCCGTCGGTGCTGTTGATGTTGATCTGACCGTTGCTCGCCACTTGCACGGCCGTGATCGCGGTGTCGCCGAACCAGTTGAAGGCGCGCGGGAGGCTCACGAGCTCGGTGCAGTCGTCGCAGCCCGACACGGTGGACAGCCGGGTGCTGGTGCCGCCGGCGATCGCGCTGAAGCTCGAGCAGCCGGTGTCGGACGCGGTGTAGTTACCCTGGGCGATGGCAGTGCCGGCGACAAGGACCAGGGAAATCGCGAGCGCGGAGGTGAACCTTGTCTTCGACATGAGTCAATCCTCCTTCTGCTCGAGTTCGGTGGTCTTTGTCGTTTCCCGCTCCGCAAACCGGCTGGCCGCCCCGACGAGCTTGCTCGCGCTGCTCGCGGGCAGCTTCAGCGTGTCGACTCGCGACTGCAGCTTCATTCGGAGGCCGTCGGGGTGGTCGGCTTCAATTGCCTTCTTCTCGGCCACGAAGGTGTCGACGTCCGCCAGAAAGTCTTCCATCGCCTTCATGGTCATCTCACCCCGTTCCACCGCCTGGTAGAGGGTGTGCTTGAGGTCGCGGGCGAGGTCTTTGTCCGCGGTTCCGCCAGCGGTCGGCGTGACAACGGCCAGGGTCAAGACAACACAAAGGGCACAGACGGATCGTAGCTTGCGCATCAACTCTCCTCCCTCGTTTGAGACGGTCGCCGAGGCCCGGCTGCCGACAGTGAAGTATGACGAGTATACGGTGATTCTCCACCGACTCGGCGGAAATTCTGGTCGAAACGAGCGGCTGTTTCACTAGGATTAAGTAATTGGCATATTCTGTGTTTCCGCGACCGGATGGTGCGGCTTGCCGAGGAGCACGTTGCGTCGCTTACTCGGGAGTGACGCGGCCTTCGCCGCGGTTCAGGGTGTAGCCCCGGCCCGGAGCCCGCGGGCCGAAGCTCTCGACGGTGCCGTCGAGCCAGCGCACCACGACCTCCTCCACCGATGCTCCGGCGGGCAGGCCGAAGTGGACCCGTGGGTCGTTGGAGGCCTGGAAGCTGTAGGCGCGCTGGACCAGGCGCCATTGCTGGCGGCCGCCGGCGCGGAGACCGACGAGGGCGCCGACGGCCTCGTGCCCGCGTTCGTCCGTCACGGTCAACGTGACCGAGCGGCCCGGCGTGGCGATCACGTTCTCGAGCAAGGTCACGCTCGCCTCGCGCTCGATCACGACGATGTCGATGTCGCCGTCGTCGTCGTAGTCGGCGAAAGCTGCCGCTCGGCTGGT
>JAAELQ010000112.1 GCA_024226515.1 bacterium | reverse complement strand
TCCCGATCCTCGTCCTCGTCGTCCGGGGCCGTCGCCTCATACGCCGCGTCGATCAGGGACGCGATCTCCTCGGCGTCCGCGACGAACGATTCGACCGGCGCCCCGAGCCGCACGCCCACGTTGTGGATCGCGAGCGCGTCCGTGGTCTCCGCCGTAGCCACTGTGTGGCGGCCGTCGGCGACGCCCTGCGAGACGACCAGATGGGCGCGGGCGAAATCACGCGAGATCCGCACGAGGAACGCGGTGTCCACGAGGCCGACATGCAAGGACTGATCGAGGGCCGTGGTCATCGGATGATCCTCGGCTTGACCTCCGGCCACTCCGGGTCGAGCTCGGCATCGCCCGCGAGCTGGTCGCTTATGTACTTCAGATCCTCAAAGCCGTCGCGCCGCATGATGTTTGCGCGGATGAACACGTAGAACTTCGAGTGACTGCTGGAGATCGACCGGCTCTTGAACAGCTCCCCGATGAGCGGAATGTCGCCGAGCAACGGAATCTGGCTGACGGCCTCGGCCTCCTGCTCGACTTCGAGCCCGCCGACGGCGATCGTGTAGCCGTCAGGGATCGTCGCCACGCTCTGGAGGTTGTTCTGCTGTCGCGGTGGGGGGATCGAGGGATCAGCCGACTCACCGACGAACGTGCTGAGCGACACCGAGTACTCGAGGATCAGGTGATCACCTTCGGCGATCTGCGGTGTGACGGTTATGGACGTGCCGGCGTTCTCGAATCCGCCGAACGACGTTGTCGAGACCGTGGTCGAAGCGTTGACGTTCGTGAACGGCTGCTGGAGCACGGAGTCGAGCAGCGCCTGCTGGTTGTTGTTGACCAGCACCTTCGGAGTGT
>JAAELQ010000111.1 GCA_024226515.1 bacterium | reverse complement strand
TGCGGGCTTTCCACCGCTTCCCGTCGTCCTTCTGAGCTTGACGGGCTTTCACCGTCTCGCTCTGGACAATCTCGGTCTTATCTCTCTTCTCGTACTTCCCTATCGATTCTCATGTTCTTTTCTGTGCCGGGCTCATTCTGGCGGCGTTCTTTGGGTAGCGGGCTTTCCACCGCTTCCCGTCGTCCCTCTGAGCTCGACGGGCTTTCACCGTTTCGCTCGGGACCACTTCTTCTTCTTCGAGTCTCTTCGGGGTGCGGGCTTTCCACCGCTTCCCGTAGCCCTTTTGAGCTGGACGGGCTTTCACCGTGTCGCTCTGGGCGGTCTCGGTCTTATTTGTCTTCTTGGCATTCTCGGTCGCGGGCTTTGCACCGCTTCCGTTTTTATATCGCAGTCGGACGGGCTTTCACCATCTCGCTGCGGTCATCTCGTCGTTCTTCTGGTTCCTTCTGCGCCGGGCTCCTTTTGCCGGCCTTCTTTCGGGAGCGGGCTTTTCACCACTTCCCGTCGTCCTCGTGAGCTTTACGGGCTTTCACCGTTTCGCTCGGGACCCCTTCTTTTTCTCGGTGCATTCTCGGGGTGCGGGCTTTCCACCGCTTCCCGTCGTCCTTCTGAGCTTAACGGGCTTTCACCGTCTCGCTCTGGACAATCTCGGTCTTATATCTCTTCTCGTAGTTTTCGGTCGCGGGCTTTGCACCGCTTCCGTTTCTCTCTCGCAGTCGGACGGGCT
>JAAELQ010000110.1 GCA_024226515.1 bacterium | reverse complement strand
CACCGGGAGGTGCGGAACAGCCCCTGAACTGGGGAAACGCCCCTGACCAGCGCGAACGGATTGCATGATCGTCGGTCTCATAACCCGAAGGTCGCAGGTTCAAATCCTGCCCCCGCCACCAAACGAAATGCCCGGAATCTCAACGGTTCCGGGCATTTGTTGTTCCTGGTCGAGGTTGGCTCGTGGCCCGGTGGTAACGCAGAGGCAACAGAGACTACGGCTCGTTCTGTTGTCAGAGGGGTTGGTGGTTCGGGATGAGAACGACGGAACCGCCTCTCGGGTTCCGATCCTCGAGGATCTGATGGGCGCGTGAAGCGTGCTCGAGTGGAAGGCGGATCATGTCGGAAGGAACGAGGGTTCCTGAACTGAACCACTCGAACACGGTGTCAGCCATGGACTGATAGACCTTCGGATCTCTCAGGTAGTGGAAGATGATCGGCCTCGACACTTTGAGCGACTTCGCGGCCAGCGTGGTCATCGCAAGCGGTTCCACCGCGCCGGAGGACTGTCCGAAGTTGACGAGGTGGCCGCCGATGCCGAGTACCTCGAGGGATCCGGCGAAGGTCGTCGCTCCGACCGAGTCGTACACCAGATCAACCGCTGTCGGACCGACGAGGTTGGTCACCTCGGCGACGAAGTCGTGGGTCCGATAGTTAATCGTGTGGGTGCAGCCCGCTGACGCGGCGATCTCGGCCTTTCGGGGCGAACCGATGGTGCCGAGGACGGTTGCGCCGAGGCTGGACGCGACGCGACAGAGGAGCCTGCCGACACCGCCCGCGGCGGCGTGAACCAGGATCGTCGAAGTGGCATCGAGCTCGTCCGGAAGCCGAATCGCCAGGCGAGCGGGCAGGACCCTGGCGGTGGCCATGGCGCCGTAGATCGGTGTGACGTAGCAGACCCGGTCGCCGACGCTGAGATGGTTCACCTCATCGCCGACAGCCGTGATCACCTCCGCGGCCCCGCAGCCGGGGATACCTGGCGGGGTAAGAGTGTCGTACATGCCCGAGCGCACGTAGATGTCGTGGAAGTTGACGCCGATGGCACGGTGTTCGACTACGACCTCGTCTGCCGCAGGAGTCGGGAGGTTGATCTCCTCGTACTCCAGCGCCTCCGGGCCGCCGAAGGCATTGATGACGATCGCGTACTCGGCCGTCACAGTTTCGGGTCCGGCGCCTCGGTGTCATCGCCGCCTTCCTGAAGGAGCAAGAAGTTCATGGTCGATGCCGCGTGACGGAAGGCCATCGCCTCCTCGTAGTCGGGATCAGCGAACCAAGCCTCGACGTCGGCTTTGCTCGGGAACTCGAGCAGGACGAGTCGCCCGTCGTACTGTTGGCCTTCGACACAGGTGATCTCCTCACCGCGGGTCAAGAACTTCCCGCCGTACTTCTTGACGATGGGTGGTGTGCGGTCGGTGTACTAGCGGTACACGTCGGGATCGTGGATCGTCATCATCGAAACGACATAGGCGGGCACGTCATGCTCCTTTGTTGGCGGTGCCACCGATGGGCCGGGCAGCGTGGACTCGTGCCCTTGCGAGCTGATCGGCGACGATTGAGGGCGGTTGCTGGTGTTCGTCAGCTGTGCGGAGGATTTCGAGCACCGTGTCGTGGATCCGATCGATCTTGGACGAGATCTCTTCATCGGTCGGCTGGGAGTAGATCGCTGCGCCGGCTGCGGAGATCCCGCCGCCATTTGCCACGTAATCAGGCACATAGGTGATGCCGGCTTCGGCGAGTGCATCGCCGACGTTCGGTTCAGAGAGCTGGTTGTTCGCGAGGCCACAGACGATCTGCGCCTGCAGGTCGCCGATCGAGTCCGGGGTCAGAATCGCTCCGAGCGCGCAAGGGGCGAAGATGTCGACGGCGGAGGCGAGTATCTCGTCGGTGTCGACCACCGTTGCCCTGAGCCCGGCTGCGAACGACGCAGCACGGTCGTGTTGGATGTCTGCCACGACGAGTTCTGCGCCTGCAGCGGCGAGGTGCCGTGCGAGGCCCCCGCCGGCGGCGCCGAGGCCTTGGACGGCAACACGTCGTCCGGTCAGATCGTCGCTTCCCCACACAGGGACAGATCACGTCGCTCCGTGTCCGCCAATAGGACATCTGTGCCCGGGTGTTGACGTACAGCGCCGACTCGCTGCTGGTGCCGAGCGCACACTGGTTCATTGCGTGGAGCGCGGACCGGTAGCGACCAGCCAGTGGGGTGATAACAGAGCTCGTCATGGTGGAGGGAGCTTCGGCACGGAGCCGAGGCCATCCCACAACGGAGGCAGGATGATGCAGTCCCCTCTCACCATCGAGACGGTGACCAACACGGTCGACATGTTCGACCTCAGCTACTGGGTCTCGCCGGACTCGACCAGCGTGCTGGCCCCATTCGGTCCGACCGACGAGCACGACGGCTACGACGTGATCTTGGAGGTCCACGGCAACGTGCTGTCGTCCCGGATCATCCCGAAGGATCTGGAGAAGCTGGCTGCCGCTGATCCCGGGGCTGTGCTAGCGATGTGCAACCTGTGGAACATGGCGCACCGCTGGCCGACGGCGGTCTTCGAGCCGGTGCCCCGGCCGCTCCTGCTCGGCAACGTGAACCAGCACTTCGCGGTCGCGCCGACGCCGGAGCAGCTCGTGGCCTGCATCGAGTTGCCCCTGGCGACGGGTGCGGCGTTCGTCCGGTTCCTCGTCCGGCTCGTTGGTCAAGGTGGTCTGGCGCTCGATGACGAGGCGCTTTCGTCGCTGCTCGACATCGATGACGCTGCCTGACCAAGCCTGGGCATGTCGTATCCGGCCGAGGCTCCCTACAAGCTCACCGACGGCGTCCATGTCGCCTGAGACTGCTTCGGAGAAGCTCACAGAAGACTCGCGGACCAGAGGGAAACAGTGGGGAGCAGGGAGGAACACCGGAGAGCGGCAAGGAACAGCTGGTCGGTGCCCGACCGTCTGGTCGAGGCGACAAAGCCAGCCATCGCACGGCCCGACCGCGGCTGACGTCACGGCCTCGGCGGGCTACCGTGCCCGTATGGCTGGTGTTCACGCGGAAGTGTGGTGGGCCGGATTGAGTGGTGCCGACTCGCTGGCCGACCTCCTAGACGACGTCGAATCGGGGCGCCGGGACCGATATCACCGAGACGTCGATCGCCGACGATTCACGACAGCGGCGGCGCTGCTGCGTCTCGTCTCGGCCAACCGTCTCGGTGTCGCCCCCGAGTCCGTGGCCGTCGATCGACGGTGTGCGACCTGCGGCGCGCCGCACGGCCGGCCGCAGCTGGTGGGCACCGAGCTCAACGTGTCGGTCTCGCACTCGGGCGACCGCGTCGCCGTGGCGATCGGACGGTGCCCACCGCTCGGCGTCGACGTCGAGCTGGTCAGCGAGGTCGACCCGAACCTCGTGCGGTGGGTAGTCGCACCGGACGAGAAACCGCTGCCGGCCGATCGACGGTCGTTCTTCCGGCAGTGGACGCGGAAGGAAGCCGTGTTGAAGGCGACGGGTGACGGCCTCCTAACGGCCATGTCCGAGGTGGCGCTGGCCCCGCCCTCCGACCCCCCGGCGGTCCGTCGACACGCAGGTGACCGGCGGCCGGAGATCTCGCTGGTCGACCTGGCACCTGGCGATGGGTACGTCGGAGCGCTGGCGGTGATGAGCAGGCAGCCGGTTATCGTCGTCGAACGGGATGCGTCCGCACTGCTTGACCGTGCGTCGGAGGTCACCGTGGCTAGAGCCGCTCCCGTCGCTGACAGGGCGAGGCCTGCCCGCGCGATGGCTCGCCACGAGCCGCCTCGATCGGACGGATCGGGCGTCAGCCCGCCACCGGAGGCCTCATTCGGTCGTCGAGCCGGCGGCAGGCCCACCGATAGACCAGCAGGTCCGCCGCGCACAGCTCGTACAGGCGACGAACCTCGGTCGCCGACGGCGCCCCGGCCGGCAATACACGGCCGCGGTTGTGCCAGGGAAGGTCGATCGCCGACTCGACGACGCGGTTGAGGCCGTCGATCAGGTGCGCTGGCGACTCGAGCACGCCGACGAAGGTGAACCGCCGGAGGTTCGCGATCGCCGCCTCTGGGCTGCCGTCGTCGGAGAACCAGTCGCAGAAGGTCGTCGCCCAGCGCGCGCCGCGCTCGGTGTCGAGCATCGAGGCGATCGAGCCGTCGACTGGGAAGTGGGTATGGCCCGGCTCGCTGTTGGCGGCATAGTTCGACAACCAGCGATCGACCGGGTTCCGCAGCACCGTCACCTGCCGCCATCCTGGAGGAGCCGTACCGCGGAATCGGAAGTGCCCGGCGACAATGGCGCAGGAGCCTTCCTGGAGGTGCGAGCGCAACCACTCGAGACGGCGCTCGTGGATCGACTCGGCCGACTCGAAGTCGGTCGGTGTGCTCGTGCTGACGCACAGCCGGAACATGGGCCGTTCCTGCTCGGCCGCCACCTGTTTGAGCACGTGCAGAACCGACGAACCACCACATTTTGGAACGTGGTAGAAGACGACCGGATCCCTATGCGCACCATGCATCTGGCCTGTCATCTTCCCACATCCGTCCTGAGGCGGGGCTCGATGTGAGCAGCGGGGCATCCGACCCCGGGCCGCGACCCGCCGCGGCGACCACGATCGTGGCGTGGGGCGCGTTCCGGCGTCTGCCTCTAACCGCTGCGGAATCACCGCTCGTTCTCGTCCCCGCCACCGTTGGGGACGCGCTTCCCGGGCCGCTCCTCGCCAAGCTCGAGGGTGCGCTTAGCACGAGCCACGGCGCGTCGAAGGTGCGGGCGCTCGAATTCGAGCTCGCCCGAGCCGTCGAGTCGCGCGCCGACGTCGTCGTGACCGCAGGACCCCCCGGATCGAATCATCTCGTCCTGGCGGGCCGACACGCCGCCGAACTCGGGCTTCGCGCGATCTTGATCCGTCGCGGGCGACCGAGCTCTTCCGATCCCAGTGCCGTGGTCTCCCGTCTCGCTGCGTCGACCGCCGCGATCGAGCTCGATGCGACCACCACCGAGTCGCTCCGTATCGGGGGCATGTTTGTCGGGGAGATCATGCGGAGGTTGACCCTCGCTGGCCGTCGCCCCTTCTTCATTCCGTTTGGCTGCGGGTCGGCGGTGGCCACACTCGGCTACGTCCGGGCGGGCCGCGAGCTATCGAGACAGTTCGAGCTGGCTGCGCCTGGTCTGATTCCCGAGGTGGTCGTGCCGGTTGGCACCGGCGCACTCGCAGCCGGCCTCGCGGTCGGGTTGGCGACGTCGCCGACCAGAGGCTCCGTCGTCGGCGTGCCGGCTCCGGCGATGGGTGAGCGACTGAGCGATCGCGTCGCGAGCCATGTCAGCGGTCTGATCTCGCTCCTCCGCCGGTCCGGCGCGACGGCACCGAGGGTCGGGGATGCGATGTCGCGCGTCGCGATCGTTGACGCACCCGCCACGGACCGCCCGCTGCCGCGCTGTGTCGCGGGATTGTTCGACGGCGTCGATCTCGCGACCTCGTACGTCGAGCCGGCGGCACGGTGGTCGATCGATGCGCCGATCGGCAAGGGTCGCGGAAGAGTGCTCTGGTGTTCAGTGTCGCGTCATCCCGATGCCGCTCCGGCCTCAGACGCCATGCACTGACCGCCGGCCGTGGGGGCGGGGGCTGAGCGAACAAGCTGCCCTGTGAGCGACGAGAGCCGATCCGCCGCCAGCGCGAGCTGCTCACTCGACAGGGCGCGCCAGTCGCGACCGCCGGTGCTGCACATGTGGAGGGAACCGTCGGCTTCGATCGACACGCGCAGCTGGGCTCTGTCGGGATCCGGATGGCGCTCCTCAAGAGCGTCCCGAACGTAGGCGTCTCGACGGCCGACGGCGAAAGGAACCTCCGGGGCACCAAGCTTCTGGCGCCGGACGATGTCGCGCGCGTACGTGTCGCGCCCTGCGACCGCGGCCAGTTCCTTGGCCACACGCGAACGCACGTCGAGCGGGGTCCCATCCGAACTGATCGTCAGCGGGAGGCCGGCGCGGAAGAAGCGCCCCGGACGATCATCGGAGCTCGGGCGGTCGCACGACACGACGACGTTGGCACGGCCGGTCCACTCCCGGATCAGGAGCACGGTTGCCGCTGCCGCGATCGTGTCGCGCTCAGCGACCGCGGACGACCTCGGATCGAGCGCCGTGGCGACCTCCGCGCAGAGATGACCGATTGGTGGTCCGGCCGCTCCGGGCAACGGGGTTGGGTCGGCTTCGGCGATCACCCGCGCGCAGAACGCTTCGTGGCGCGACGTAGCGGCTAGGCCCGCCGCAAGGGCCCGGCCGTCTCCGGCGTCGGGGAGCGGGAGAACTGCGCCGAGACGCAGGTGCGCGGCCAGGACGAGATCGCGGGCCGACAAGGACCCGTCCAGGTCTGAAAGGATCCGGAGCGAGACATCGTCGGTCCGAGTGGAGACCCGGATGCGGTCGTCGACGACCTCGACCACGGTGCCCGGAGCGTGGGGGACACGGCTGGTCTCGATGGACACGTCGCCCACGACGGCGATGAGGCTCCCGAGGTCGACCTTCGCCGTGCCGAACATGTTGACAACGTCGCCGACTTGATGGGCGCGAACGAGTCGCGCGATCGCCGAGGCCGACTCGTCCCAGCGGACGAGTCCGCCCGAACGTTGCTTGGCGTGGAGGCCGAAGTATGTCCGCGAGGCCAGGTCTTGGTCGACGGCACGAGCTCGACCGGACGACAGCTCGTCGACGAGTTCGACGAACGCCTCGGTTCCCAGCCGATGGCAGATCGCGTTCACCTCGGCGGCGTCGACACCATGCGGGACACGGAAGAGGCGCTGCTTAAGGATCGGACCGGCATCGATCCGTTCGACCATGAGGTGCCAGCTGACGCCGTGCGACGCCTCGCCGTTCAGGATTGCCCACGACGCTGCATGAGCCCCGGCATACGAGGGGAGCGGTCCGTTGTGGTAGTTGATCGCGCCGAACCGAGCGAGCGCCAACGTGTGGGCGTCCAGCACCGTGCCGTTGACGACGCTGAATAGGTAGTCGAACCGGGGTGCCCCGTCGGCCTTCGGTGCGAACCTGTCGGCGGTGAGGATGCCGCGCTGGCGGGCCCACCCCCGGACCCTGCGGCTAGGCGACACGGTCGTCACGATGTCGTGACCGGCCTCCAAGAGGACCTCACCGCACGAGATCGTCAGGCCGGTTGAGCCGGTCAGGCAGCAGGAGAACGTCATGGCGAGACAGACGGTGGTCGACCCAAGTCGGGCGAGCCGTCGACCTCAGCGTAGCGGTCGTCCCGCAGCCGTGTGCTGCGGCGTCGAGATCGCCATGCAAAGATCAACCGCATGACCTACCGCGAGCCGGGCCAGGTGGAGGGCGAGACCCCGTCTCAGGCTGCGACTGGGGGACGCGGCGACGCCGTCGGCACGACGACCTGGCCGGTCAGCTGGAGCCAATCCGGCATCCTCTTCGACAGCGAACTCCTCAGCGGTGGCCAGCTCTACAAGGTGCCGTTCGTACTGCGGTGGACGGGCGAGCTCGATGTCGAGCGGCTCCGACGCAGCCTGCGACTCGCAGCCGACCGCCACGTCCCGCTCCGCATCTCGCTCGGTCGCCACGGTGGGGAATGGCGACAGTCGTTGCACCCACCCGCTGGGCTCGACCTGGAGCAGCTAGACAGCGGCAGCGAGGCGACGACGGCGGCGGTCGTCGCCGACTTCGTCGATGGGCCGTTCGACCTCTCGCAGCCGCCGCTGGCCAGGGCCCTGCTGGTTCGCGAGGGCATCGACCGGCACGTCCTCGCCCTTGTCTTCCACCACGCGATTTGCGATCGCTGGTCGCTCCAGGTCCTCCTGCGCGACGTGGAGACGGCCTACGCCGGCGGCACCTTCGCCGGTCCCATCGACGATGCGTTCATGAGGTTCTGCCGTGACCAGCGGACCGAGGTCGCGGCGGGCCGCCTCGACGCCAGCGAGCGGTACTGGGTTGATCTCCTCCGGGACGCACCGGCGGTCACCGAGCTCGCACTGCCCGCGAGGAGCCGGTCGCAGGAGTATACGACCGATCGGTTGACCGTTCGCGAGCGATGGGCGGACGATCTGGCGGCCGCCGCTCGCCAGACGGGAACGACGGTCCCGGGCGTGTTCGCCGCAGCGGTTGTTGTGTTGCTCGCGCGGTTGTCGCGCAACGGCGACGTGGTGGTCGGTATGCCGGTGGCCGGGCGCGGTGCGGCCGGCACCGAGCACGCCTTCGGCAACTTCGTGAAC
Source organism: bacterium (assembly GCA_024226515.1). Lineage (GTDB taxonomy): Bacteria > Acidobacteriota > Polarisedimenticolia > Polarisedimenticolales > Polarisedimenticolaceae > JAAELQ01. The sequence continues at coordinate 25,805 of JAAELQ010000110.1, read as the reverse complement.
ACGGTCGCGATCCGTCTCGATGCAACCGAGGCGACCAGCCTGCGCGAGGCGATCGTCGGGACCGGCGAGCAGTTGCTCGGGGCCTACGAGCACCAGCACTACCCGTTCGCCCGGCTTGTGTCGAAGCTCGGCCGCAGCCGCCGGACCGGTGCCCACCCCGTCTTCCAGCACCTGGTCGACTGGAGTGACGAGTCGCCGACGTGCACTCTGCCGGGGTGTGCAACCGACGTGCTGACGCTACCGCCCCATCCGTCGCCGTTCGACCTCTCGGTCGTGGCCACGCGCGACGGCGACGAGGTCGAGGTCGTGTTCGAGTTCGTCGAGCACCTGCGTGAGTCGCTCGACGTGATCGTCGCCGGGCTCGGTGCGGTGGTCCGCGAGTTTGGCCGCGACCTCGATCGGGCGATCGCCGACATCAAGCTCGACGAGCCGGCCATCGTCCGAGGCCCATTGGCGCGGTCGGGTTCGGTGGTGGAGCGGCTGCGATCGAGGTACTGGGGGACGCCGGCGGCGGTCGCACTCGTCGACGGCGAGGTGGTGGTCACCTTTGGCGAGCTCGGCGATCGCGTGCGATCGCTCGCCGAGCGCCTCCAAGCGGCCGATGCCGGTCCTGGGAAGATCGTCGCCATCGAGATGCCCAGGGGGTTGGCGTTCGTGACCGCGGTACTGGCCGCGCTCGAGGTCGGCGCCGCGTTCGCACCGCTCGACCCCGCCGACCCGCCGTCACGCCGCGAGGGGCAACTGGCCGAGCTGGGTGCCCTGGTTCGCCTCGCAGCCGGTCCGTCCGGCGACGTCACGATCCGACGTCACGAGGACACGTACGCCGGCGTGCCGAGGGACGCGTCCCCCGACACCGCGTACGTCATCATGACGTCGGGATCGACCGGCCGACCTCGCCCAGTCGCCGTCGGCAGGGCCGCGCTCGAGAACCACGTCGCCTGGACCATCGACCACTTCCGGCTCACGCCGGCCGATCGTGTGCTGCAGTTCTGCTCGGTCGCCTTCGACGCGGCGATCGAGGAGATCCTGCCGGCGCTGTGTGCGGGTGCGTCGATCGCCCTGCGCAGCGAGGAGATGGCGTACTCCGTCGACGCGTTCCTCGACGGATGCGAGCGGATCGGGGCGACGGTCCTCGATCTCCCAACGTCCTTCTGGGCCCAACTCGGCGGCGACCTCGCCGCGCGCAGCGACTCGCTCCCCGGCCCGATCCGCCTGGTCGTCTGCGGCGGTGAACGTGCCCACGCGGCCGCGCTGCGGGCGTGGGCGACGGTCGACGCCCGAGACGCGGTCAGCCGGCGCTTCCTTAACACCTACGGGCCGACCGAGGCCACCGTCGTCGTCACGTCGGCCGAACTCGCGCTCGGTGGCGACGACGCGCCTGCGATCGACCCCCCGATCGGTCGGCCGGTGAGCGGCGTCGCCGCTTACGTGCTCGACGACACCCGGCGCCCGGTCCCGGTCGGCATGATCGGCACGCTCTTCCTTGGCGGGGCGTGCGTCGCCGACGGGTACCTCGGGCGTCCTGCGGACACCGCAGCTCGGTTCGTCCCCGACCCGTTCTCGACCGAAGCGGGTGCCCGCATGTTCGACACCGGCGACCTGGTGTGGCTCGATCGAGACGGGGTCCTGCACTACGAAGGCCGTGGCGACCGCCAGATGAAGCTGCAGGGCCACCGCGTCGAGCCCGGTGAGATCGAGTCGGTCCTGCTGTCGCACCCGCGGGTGGCGGAGGCCGCCGTCGTCGCGGACGACGGTGCGCCGATCGCCGCGGTCGTCCTCCGCGGCGACGAACCGATGCCCGACCTGCGAGCTCACGTCTCCCGCCGGATGCCGGCGCACATGTGCCCAGTGCGGTTCGTCGCGCTGCCGGCCGTGCCCGTCAACGCCAGGGGTAAGGTCGACCAGTGGGCGCTGCGTGCGGAGGTGGCGGAGGCCGACAAGGCGACCGCAGCGCACGACCGGCCGATGGGAACCGCCGGCGACGACGGGCTCGCGGGCGGGGTCGTCGAGACGATGAGGGCCGTGTTCGCCCGCGAGCTCGGCGATCGTACGATCGGCCCCGACGACGACTTCTTCGAGCTCGGCGGCCACTCGTTGGCTGCCCTCCGGATCGTCGAGGCGCTCGCCTCGGCCGGCTTGGTGCTCGATGTGGCGCACCTGCTGCGCGGTCGGACGATCCGGGCGATGGCCCCCCACGCAATCGCCGTCGAGTCGGCCGGGCCACGACCAACCGCCGTGGAGGACGCCCGCGGCACCGGTCGCGACGCGTCGCCGACCGGGGAACCCGGCGCGTACGGGCACGCCCTCACCGACACCCAGCTCGGGATCTGGATCGACGAGAACCTCGTCGAGGGTCCGTCGCCCTACGGCATCATCGGCGCGTTCCGTAGCGACGGCCCGATCGACCCGGTCCGCCTCGAGGCGGCGATCCGCCGGGCACTCGACGACGTCCCGATCGTGCGGTCCTCAATCGTCGAACGGGACGGCGAGCTGCGCTGCGTTGCACGGTCCGCCGATCGGTTCGAGCTCGTGGTGGATGGCTCGACGGCCACTGACGTGGACGGTGCGGCTCGCGTCGCCCGGGCGCTCGCCGCGGCACCGATCGACGTGGCCGAGGACCTGTGGCTGCGCGCCACGCTCGTCGTGTCCGACGTCGAGTCGCCCTTGCTCGTGACCTACCTCCACCATCTCGCCGCCGACCGGGAGACCGAGCGCCTGCTGCTCGAGCAGGTCGCTGCGCACTACGACGGGACCCCGCCCGAGGACCTCACCGACTTCTTCGACGTGGTCGGCCGCGATCGACCCGAGCCGTCGGATCGGGATTGGTGGCAGACGACGCTCGCCGGCTCCCGGCTCGACCTCGATCTGCCGCTGGATCGCAGGCCGGGGCGACGGCGGCGGGCGGACGGAACCGCCGTCGCTTCGATCCTGCCCGAGCCCACCGCACGTGCGTTCGAGCGCTCGGGTACCGAGCTCGGCGCGACGCCGTTCGCCGTGTTCGCCGCCGCAGCGACCGCCTGGCTCCGCCGGCTAACCGGCACGGACGACGTCGTCGTCGGTGTCGCGGCGTCGCGTCGAACGGGTGACCACACGACGGGGACGGCGGTGCTGGGCCCGCTCATCGACGTGCTCCCGCTCAGGTCGGCCGCGTCGGGAGCGGAGACAGTCAGGGGATGCGTCGACGACGTCGGCGACCGGCTGATCCAGATGTTGACCCGCAGACCGATCGCCGCTCGCGAGCTCCGGCGCCTGTGGCCCCGCATCCCCGACGGGATGTACCGCGTTCTGCTCGACTGGGAGGACGAGCCCGACGAACGGCCGGTCAGGTTCGGGGCGTCCGAGGTGCGACGCATCCCGACGCCAGTCACTACGAGCCGCGCGGACCTCGAGATCGGTCTCCGCCCCGTCGCCGGGAGGTACAGCGTCGAGATGCGGGGCCGGTCCGAGGTGCTCGAGCGGGCGACGTTGCAGTCGTGGGCGGACTCGTTCGCGCACTTCCTGACAGCGGCGCTTGCTGACCACGATGCCGTGATCGCCGGTCTGCCGATGGTCGCACCTTCCGCCCGTCGACCAGCGACGGGGGACGCAGGCGGGGAGCAGCCGGCGGCGTTGTCGAGGCTGTTGGCGCAGACCTTCAGTGCTCACCGCGACCGCATCGCGATCGTGCACGGCGACAAGGAGCTCACGTACGGGGCCCTCGACCGTGCGGCCGACTCGGTGGCGAGCAGCCTCGGGCACCTGCCGGCGGGCTCGACAGTCGGAATCCTGTTCGAACGTGGGCCCGACCTCGCCGCCGGCGTGATCGGCACCTGGCGGGCCGGTCACACGTGCGCCATGCTCGATCCGGTGACGCCGCTGCGCCGGCTCGCCGGCATCGTGGCTACGGTTGAACCGGCGACGATCCTCACCGCCGGTTCAACTGGGCCACTGGCTGACCAGCTCGGCGTGCGGATGACGCCGGTCCGCTCCACGGTGGACACCACCGCCACACCGAGATCATCACGACCACTGCCCGGTCCGGCGTACGTATGTCTGACCTCGGGCTCCACCGGAGCACCGAAGGCCGTCGCCTGCGCTGAGCTCGGGCTGGTCCGCCTGCTGACCTGGTCGACCGGCGCGATCCCGCTGGGTCCCGACGACGTGTTCTTGCACATCGCCTCCCCGGGCTTCGACATCGCGCTTTGGGAGATGCTCCATCCGCTGCTATCGGGCGCTCGGCTGATCATCCTCCCCTCCGATCGTTCGGGGGACGTCGGAGCCGTCGCCGAGTTGATTGACACCCACCGCGTGACCGCATTGCACGCGGTCCCCAGCGTGCTCGCTGGCCTGCTCGACGAGCTCGAGGCGCACGACGCGTCGACGGTGCGTCAGCTCGTGTGTGGCGGCGAACGCCTGAGCCCGTCGTTGGCGGCCCGCGCGCTGTCGCGCCTCAACGCGGACCTGCACCACACGTACGGACCGACCGAGGCAGCCGTGTTCGTCGAGCGATGGCCGGTCGCCGAGCCGTTCGATCTGGACGTCGGGCTGCCGCTCGGCTCCCCCGTCGCTGGCACCGACGTCATGGTGCTCGACCAGCTCGGGCAGCATCTGCCCGACGGCGCGCTGGGCGAGATCTGCGTCTCGGGGGACTCATTGGCGCACGGTTACCTCGGCCAGGGCGGAGCGACCGCCGCGAGCTTCACGCCCAACCCCTACGGTCCCCCCGGCGCCCGGTTGTACCGGACCGGCGACCGGGGGCGGATCCGTCCGGACGGCTCGCTGGAGTGCCTCGGCCGTGTCGACCGACAGGTGAAGATCGCCGGGGTGCGCGTCGAGCCGGGCGAGGTCGAGGCTCATCTCCTCGCCCACCCGTTGATCGCGGAGACGGTCGTGGTGCCACGCGAGCGTCCCGACGGTGGGCTCCGGCTGGTTGCGTACCTCGTCCCGACGGACCCCCTCGACGAGGTCGACCAGCTGCGCTCGTTCCTCCGGGAGCGCCTGCCGAACGCGTTCGTGCCGGCGACGTTCGTCCCCCTCGATCGCCTAGACCGCACACCGAACGGCAAGATCGACGTCGCCGCCCTCCCCCCTCCCCCGGAGGTCGTCGACGACGTCGTCGCCCCGGCTCGGACAGCGATCGAGGAGGAGCTGCTGGCCGTGTGGCGATCGGTGCTCTCCCGTTCCAACATCGGGGTTCACAGCGACTTCTTCGAACTCGGCGGCGACTCGATCGCTGCGATCCGCGTCGTCGCGCGGGCGAGCACCGCCGGGATCGCGATCACCCTCGCCGACCTGTTCCGGTCCCCGACCGTGGCCCAGCTCGCCGATCTCGCCGGCCCACCAGCCCTGGAGATCGGGGCGACTGCGGTTGCCACGCCCGGCACGCACTATCCGACGCCGTCGCCAAACCAGGCCGTGCTGCTCGCCGAGCACCGTGGGACTGAGTCGAGCTTCAGCCAGTCGATGGCGCTGGACGTCGGTGCCCCCATCGAACCCGAGGTGGTCCTCCGCGCCCTTCACGCCGTCGTTCGACACCATGCGGCATTGCGACAGCGGTTCCGCGTCGAGGACGGGCAGGCTGTGACGTCGGTGTGCGACGCCGATGCACCGGAGGACCGACTGCTGTCGTTCTCGGCCGGTCCGATCGACGATCCCGACGACGTCCGCCAGGCGATCGAGCTCCACCTCGACGTCGAACACGGGCCCACCGTCGCTGCCCTCTACGACACTCGCTCCCCAGGCCGGCGGTTGATGATCGTCGTCCACCACCTCGCGATCGACATGGTCGCGTGGCACGTGTTCGTCGACGACCTCGCCGAGGCGATCACCTGCCTCGACGGCGGCGTCGAACCGGACCTTCCCCCTCCCTCGTGTTCGATCGAGCGCTTCGCGTCGACGACGGCTCGGTTGGAGCCGACGGCGGTCGACCGGCAGCGGTGGGCGGCGCAACTCGACCAGACCGCCATCGCGCAACCGGTGGCCGGCTGCCGTTGTGATGTCGCCACCTCGATCCCACCCGACGTCGCGGCGCGGCTGCGGGATCGAGCTGGCGAGCTCGACCTGCCGTTCGACCTTCTCGTAGTCGCTGCCGCCGTCCTGGTCTTTGCCCGGTGGCGCGAACGTTCGCACGTGAGCGTCCTCCTCGAAGCCCACGGCCGCGACCGGACCGACATCGATCTGTCGCGGATGGTCGGCTGGGTGGCCCCGTCGTACCCGGTGCGGCCGATGCTGCCGCCGGACCCGACGCTGGCGGACTCCATCGCCGCGACCTCGCGCGCTCTCGACCTTCTCCCCGCCGACAAACACGGGTACCTCGCTCTGCGCGCCCGACGCGACCCGTCGATCGTCGGCCGCCCCCACCCGGTGCTCGCCGTCAACTACCTGGGCAGTTCACGGCCGGGCGGTATCGACCACCTTCTTCGGCTGTCGGCGAACCAGCCGCGAGATGGGACCGACGAGTGGCGCCCGGTCGGGGGTGAGGTCGCGGCCGTAGAGGTGGCGACAGAGGCCGACGGGTGCCTGCACATCGCGTGGGAGGCCGACAGCGGTGCCCTCGACGACGGTGCGCTCACCGCGCTCGCGGCTTCGATGCGGCGGGAGCTGGAGGGCTTCGCTGCCACCGCGGAGCGAGTCCGTGTCGCGGCGCCGTTGACGCCCCTCCAGGCTGGGATGCTGAGCCGCTCGCTTGCGATGCCCGGGCGGGGCCTGTACCACACGCAGGTTCACTTCGAGATCGATGGCGACGTCGCCGACGCGGAGTTTGAATCCGCCTGGCGCGACGTCGCCGACGTCGCCGACGCCTTCCGGACTGCGTTCCGGTGGACGGACGTCGACCATCCACGCCAGTTCGTTGAGCCGACCGCGGCGCTCGACTGGCGATGTCACGACGTCGCGCCCGACCGCCTTGAGTCGGAGTGGGAGGCGATGCTCGCCCATGACCGCCAGACAGAGTTCGACCTGACCACACCACCGCTCAGCCGTCTCCACATGGTGCGGGCCGGGTCCCTCCGACGGCTGCTGTGGTCACACCACCACCTGCTCTTCGACGGGTGGAGCCTGCCCTTGGTTACCACGCTCGTCGAGCGGGCTTACCGCCACCGCGTCGAGGGCGGCCCGCCGCTCCCCGCGCTCCCGTCACACCTCGCGTTCGTGGACTGGGTCGCGACACAGCCTGTCCGGGAGTCGGAACGGTTTTGGGCCGATCGCCTCGCCGGCCTCGAGCGGCCCACCCTGCTCGGCGCCGACGCGCCGGCCGGCCGACCCGGGTTCGCCACGGTGACGTTGAACGCGGCGAGCACCGCTGCGCTGCGGACGCTCGCAAAGCGACGCCGGACCACTATGAACGTCCTCGTCCTGTCGGCGTGGACCCTCGTGCTCCGCGAGCGCGTCGACCACGACGACATCGTCGTCGGGGTGGTCGTGTCGCTGCGCCCGCCCGAGATCCCCGACGTCGACCAGCTGGTCGGCTTGTGCATGAACACAGTGCCGATCCGCGTCGACGTCAGCGACGACCGCTCGTTCGGCGACGTCACCGCTCAGGTCGCCGAACAGATCCTCGACGCCTACCCCCACGCTCACGTCCCGCTGAGCCGCTCCCTCGCCTCCATCCCGACGGGCAGCGAGGCCTTCGACTCGCTCTTCGTGTTCGAGAACTATCCCGGAGACCGGAGCGGCCAACCCCTCGGCAGGCACGCGCGGCTCACGGTGCTCGGGTCGGTCGAGTCGACCGAGTACCCGTGGACCCTGATCGCGCTCCCCGACGACAGCCTGACGCTCGAGCTCCACCATCGGGGTTCACCGATCGACGCCTCGCGTGCGACCGGGATGCTCGAACAGCTCCGGACCGTCCTCGACACCTTGGCCGGGTCCCGATGAGCTCGTCGTTCGATCTGTCCGTCGGCCGGCTGCTCAGGGGTCAGGACCGGCTGATCGACCCGGGTCTCGCCGGCCACAACCGGACCGAGCGACCGCTCACCAGCGAGACCGCAGTGGCGCAAATCGAGCGCGCCACCCGGCGACGTCCCGATTCGGTCGCCGTGCGTCACTGGATGCGGACGGTCACCTACGACGAGCTCTGGTCGGACGCCAGCGAGGTTGTGGCGCTCCTCGGTCGCGGCGGCGTCGGTCGCGGCAACGTCGTCGGGATCGACCTCCCGCCCTCACCGACCCGTCTGGCGGCCGTGCTCGGTGTGCTGCGCGCCGGTGCCGCGTACCTGCCCCTCGACCCCGACCTGCCCGCCGTCCGAGCCCGGCAACAGGTCGACGATGCCGCCGCACGAGGCGTGCTCGTGGCCGAGGGGGACGCCCTCCGTCTCGAAGGCGGCGCCTCATCCTCCACCCCACCTCGCACCGGTGGACCGGCCGCCGGGTCGCCAGCGTACGTCATCTTCACGTCAGGTTCGACCGGGCGACCCAAGGGGGTCATGATCGCCCACCGGAGCCTCGTCAACCGACTCGAGTGGATGGCCAGGGCACTCGCGATCAGCTCCGACGACCGCGTACTGCACAAGACGGCGTTCGGGTTCGACGTCTCCGTCTGGGAACAACTGCTGCCACTCACCCTCGGTGCCCAGATCGTCGTCGCGGCAGCCGACGAGCGCGGCGATGCTCACGCGCTCGCCCGTCTGTTCGAAGAGCAATCGGTGACGGTCACGCACTTCGTGCCGTCCATGCTGGCGGCGTTCGTGGACAGCGGCGGCTTCGAGGGGGCGAGCGCGCTGCGGACGGTCGTGTCGAGCGGGGAGGCGCTGCCGGTCTCACTCGCCAGGGACCTCGCCGCCGCGACCGACGCGACGCTGTACAACCTCTACGGGCCGACCGAGGCGACGATCGACGTCACGTCCTGGCGATTCGATCCGCACGACGACCGCCCGTTCGTCCCGCTCGGGCATCCGATCGACAACACCACGCTCCACGTACTCAACTCCCGCCTCCGGCCCGTACCGGTCGGTGAGCGCGGCGAGCTCTGCATCGGTGGCGTAGGCGTTGCCGCTGGGTACATCGCACGCGGCGACCTCACCGCCGCGGCGTTCATGCCCGACCCGTGGGGACCGCCCGGCGCTCGCCTCTACCGCACCGGCGACCTGGTCCGCCTCCACCCCGACGGGCTCCTCGAGTACCTCGGGCGAGCGGACTCGCAGGTGAAGATCCGCGGGTTCCGCATCGAGCCCGGTGAGATCGAGCACCACCTGGTCGCCGACGACCGGGTCGTCTCGGCCGCAGTGGTCGCCCACACGGACGACGCGAGGGGCAGCACGCTCGTCGCCCATGTCGTCCCGGCCCGCGACTGGGCGGACGAGGACAAGGCGGCGGTCCTGCGAGCGATGCTCGGAGCGGCGCTGCCGCCCCAGATGGTCCCGGCGGCGTTCCTATTCCACGACGCCATGCCGCTGACCTCGTCCGGCAAGATCGACCGCCGGGCGCTCCCGCCGCCAACGTACCGCGACGAGGCGGAATGGGTACAGCCTCAGTCGTCGACCGAGGTGCTGGTCGCCGAGGTATGGGCCGATGTGCTCGGCATCGACGACGTCGGCGTGAACGACAACTTCTTCCAGGTCGGCGGCGACTCGATCAGCGCGATCCGGGTGGTTGCGAGAGCGCTCCATGCCGGTCTCCAGTTCGAGGTGCGCGACGTCATGGAGTCGCCGACGGTCGCCGAGCTGGCTGAGCTCGCTGACGAGCGAGCGACCGTCGGGACGGGCCGACAGGCGGCTCCGGAACGGCCGCCCGCCCTCGTGGTCCACGACGAAGACGGCGTCGCCCCGGTGCTGCTGACCATGCGGCTGCACCGACCTCGCGGGGTCACCGACGTCACCTCGGCCCTCGGCGCGTCTTTGGCCCGGCTGCTCGGCACCGAACCCGAGGTCGCGCGCGAGGCCGCCGGCGGCCCCCCCCTTTGTGACCGATCGCGCGAGTGGTGGGATCGACGACCACTCGACGCCGACCCGATCGCAGCCGTCGTTTTCACCGCAGACGACGGGTTGGCGTCTGCGGTGACGGTCGGGTGCCGCGCCGCCATGGGCGACCGGTCGACCCTGGAACTCCTCGCCCGGGATGCGGCGTCGCGGATCGCCACCGGTGCCGGCGCCCTACCCGCCGCAGTCGCAGTGGAGGACGTGATCGCAGCGACCACCGCCCCAACTCGTGACGACCAGACGTGGGCGGCAGCTCGGGTGCAGACGGACCGACGCGGACGACCGACACGGTCGCAGGAGGTCGACTGGCCGCCGCCGCTCCCATCGCACTCGTCCGAGCGGGCCGTCGCTCAGGCTGCCGTCCTCGCCGCACTGCGCGAGGTCGGCGTCTCCGATGCCACGGTCGTGCTCGCCTCTGATCGGGAGTGGGCCGCACAGACGGGATGGGACGTCGAGGCAACGCTCGGCCGACTCGACACCCGGCGACGGACGAACGTCGCGATCACCGGGACACTGTGGGACCTCGCCCGGACCGTGAAGCGCCGCGCCCGCGGCCTCGACGGTGACGACCTGGACGAGACCGCGTTCGAGGTCGAGATCGAGTGGTTCGAGACGATCGACGACGACCTGTGGGCCGAGGTGCGAGACGGGGGGCGATCCGCCACGGCGCTGTCCGGGCGGACCGGCGTCTCCGTCGAGTTCGTCGCAAGCGCCGACGTATTGACGGTGCGCTGGAGTGCGGACGGCCGCGTTGACGACGAGATGATCGCCACGCTCTCCGCGGCGTTCGAGCGGGTGCTCACCGACGTCGCGGCCTCGCCCGTCGCGTCGTCGCGAGTCGCCGCCGACGTGAGCGACCACCCGCTAGCGGGCCTCGACGCCGCCGGCGTCGAGCGCCTCGCCGGGATCGATATGGTCGACTGCTACCCACTGTCACCGATGCAGGAAGGTCTGCTCGTTCGGGCGTTGTTCTGGCCCGGATCCGACGCGTACCACAACCAGAACGTGCTCGAGCTTCGCGGACCGCTCGACGCCGATCGCCTGGAGCGGTCGTGGGCGACCGTCGCCAGTCGCTACGAGATGCTCCGAACTGGCTTCGCATGGGACGGCCTGCAGCACCCCGTGCAGTTCGTCGCGCCACCGAGCGCTCACCGGTTCGAGCGTCGTTCGTGGACTGGCGACACCGAGGCGCAATTCGACGCGCAGCTCGACGCGTTGCTCGACGCGGATCGGGAGCGACCGTTCGACCTCCGCCAGCCGGGGCTCTACCGGATCTACCTCGTCGAGGTGGAGCCCGACGTGAATCTCCTGGTATGGAGTCACCATCATCTGCTACTCGACGGCTGGTGCCTGTCGCTGATCTGGGGCGACGTCTTCAGCTGCTATGCCCGCGACGACTTGGCACCACCAGCCCGCCGCTTCCGCGACTACGTTCGCTGGCTGCGCGACAAGCAGGTCACCGACGACGATCTGACCTTCTGGCGCACGACGCTCGCCGAGTTGGACGTGCCGTCCAACGTCTCGCCGCACGGAGCCGAACGGGAGGGGGCGTTCGAGACCCGGCGGGTCAGAGCGACAGCGGAGCGCACCGCGGCGCTCACCCGACTGGCCCACCGCTGTCGGGTGACGCCGAATGTGGTCGTTCAAGCGGCGTGGAGCTTGCTTGTATCGGTGAGGACCTCTCAGTCCGACGTCGTACACGGGGTCTCCATCTCCGGTCGCCCACCCGAGCTCGAGGGTGTCGAGACGATGGTCGGGTTGTTCATCAACTCGATCCCGCTCAGACTCCGGATCGACCCCGCCGCGACGATCGCCGAGCTGCTGGGCCAGGCCCAACTCGAGCTCGCGCGGGCAAGTGCGCGCGGTCACGTGCCGCTGGCCGAGATCCTGGCGTGCTGGCCCGAACGGTCCGCGAACCGGCGACTCTTCGACTCTCTTGTCGCGTTCGAGAGCTATCCCGAGGACAACCTCCCGTCGGGGTCGGTCGACGGGGTCGAGGTGATCGACCGGTTCGCACTCGAGAAGACCGAGTACCCGCTCGGCATGATCGTGCTGCCTGGCGAGCGGATCGAGTTCCACTGGAACTACGACACGTCACACTTCGCCGACGACGAGATCGAGGACTTGATCGCCACGTTCGAAATGTTGCTCGACTCGATGACCGGCGACCCCGACGCTCGGGTCGGGACCCTGACGCTGCTCACGACGTCGGGACGGCAGCGGCTCGAGCGGTGGTCCCACGGTGCGCGCCGCGAGCGGCAGGCGCTGTCGCTGTACGACGGCTTCGCCAACCAGGCGCGGGAGACGCCCGCGGCGCGGGCGCTGGTCGACGGCGACGCAGCGTGGACCTACGAGCAGCTGGAGCGCAGCGCACGCGAGGTCGCCGGGGGCCTCGCTGCGATGGGTGTGCGCGCAGGCGATGCGGTCGTCGTCGCCGTCGAACGATCGTCAGGCTGGGTCCGCGCCGTGCTCGGTGTCCACGCCCTCGGCGCGATCCCCGTGTTGGTCGACGCGAACCAGCCGGTCTCGTTCGTCGCCGGAATCGCCGCCGCAGCGGGTGCCTACGCCGCCGTCCTCGACGCGACATCGACACCGCTCGAGCCGCACTTCTTGCGAACGGTCCGGATCGACCGTCCGGTCTCCGGCACGCCGATGCGCGGTCCCGCGCACCCGGTCGCCGCCGTCGTGCACACCTCCGGCTCGACCGGCGAACCGAAGGCTATCCTCTGCTCCCAGGACGGATACGTCAACCGGGTCGAGTGGAGCCTGCGAGCACAACGACCCAACGGCCCGTTGCGGTTGCTGCTCAACGCGGGGACGTCGTTCGACATTGTGCTCTGGGAGCTCTACGCCCCGCTGTTCGCGGGCGGGACCGTCGTCGTCCCCGCCGCGCACGCACTCGACGCGGCAGCGCTCGTAGCCGCCGTCGAGGAGCACGACGTGTCGGTGCTCCACCTGATCCCGGGCGTGCTCGCTGAGTTCCTCTCCGACCCGGATGTGGCAGGATGCGACTCGCTCGACGTCGTCGTCACCGGCGGCGCAACCGTCCCGCCGAGCCTGGTCGGCCAGTTCATGCAGTCGGGGCTCACGGCCCGCCTGCACCAGGCCTACGGCCCCTCGGAGGCGTCGATCAGCGTGACCGACCGGGTGCTCCGACCTGACGACGCGCAGACCTCGTTCGTTCCGCTCGGCAGGCCGATCGACAACTGTTCGTGTCTCGTGCTCGACGACCAGCTGCGGATGCTCCCGGTGGGCAGCGAGGGCGACCTCTACCTCGCCGGCGACGCTCTGGCGATCGGCTACCTCGGCCGGCCGGCGGAGACGGCGCGTGAGTTCGTGCCCGACCCGTTCTCGGACGGGGGACGCCGGATGTACCGCACCGGTGACCGGGCACGGTGGACACGCGGCGGTACGCTCGAGCTGCGGGGCCGTCGCGACCTGCAGGTGAAGATCCGCGGTCAGCGCATCCAGCTCGGGGCGGTCGAGGCGGCGCTCGCCAGCCGGCCCGCTGCCCGCGAGTCGGTAGCGATCGCCCGCACCCGGGACAGCGGTGAAATCGTCCTGGAGGCCGTCGTCGAGGAGTCGACCGGCGAACGGTGGACTGCCGACGGCGTGCGGAGCTGGATGTCCGCCCGGGTCCCGTCGGCGATGGTGCCGTCGGTGATCCACATGGTCGACACGCTGCCGCGGACCAAGGCAGGCAAGGTCGACCGTCGACAAATCGAGGCGACGGTTCAGCCCGCCACGCTGGCGCCGGCCGTCTCGCGGCCGTTCACCGAGATGGAGACCGTCGTCGCCGGCGCCTGGGCAGCGGAGTTGGACCTCGACCACGTCGACCTCGACGCCGACGTCTACGACCTCGGCGCCACATCGTTGTCCGTCATGCGCGTATTCGCCCGCCTCAAACGGGTCCTCCCCGCCGGTGCTGGTGTCGAGATCCCCCACCTGTTCAAGGCGACGACACCCGCCCGCCTGGCGGAACTGGTGCTCGCTCCGGTCGCCGGTTCGGGTTCCGACCACGTCGTCGTGATCTGCGACGGGACGACCGGCCCTCCGGTGTTCCTCGTCCACCCGGTGCAGGGTGTGACGTCTGCGTACCACGCGTTGCGCGGTCCACTCGGTGATCTCGAGATCTGCGCGTTCAACGATCCGCGCCTCGACGCCGACGCCGGCTTCGGGAGCATCGAGGAGATGGCCGCCGTCTACGTCGAATGGGTCCGCGCGCTGTCTGGTGGGCGGGCTCCCGTCGTCGGTGGCTGGTCGTTCGGCGGCGGCGTCGCGCTCGAGATGGCCCGCCAGATGGGGGCGCACGACGACGCCCCCGCCCGCGTCCTGCTCATCGACTCCTCTCCGCTGGCAGGTGTCGCCGACGTCGATGGCGACGGAGGCGGGCGTCCGGCGACCGGAGGTTCCCCGATCCTCGCCGCGGCCGTCGAGCGGAACGCGTCCTTGACTCGCGGCCGCATCGAGCAGCCGTACGACGGACCGGTCGTGCTGCTCCGGGCTGCATCCACCGACCTCGGGCCGCGCAACGGCTGGCGCACCGACGTCCTGCCCTCCCTCGACGTGGTGACGATCGCCGGCGGCCACCACGATCTCTTCACCGACGCTCACGTCGAGTCGACCGCCTTCGCGATCCGGTCGGCCGTGCTCGGGGCGGAGGCCTGACGTGTCCTGGATCGTCGGCCGCCGGTCTCGCCACGGCAGTGCCAATGGCGGGTCGGGCCGTCCGCCGGGGCCCCCGGACACGGGCACGACCGATGCGCCCGATTTGATCTACGTGCCGTTCGAGAAGAAGCCGCACGACCTGTTCCGCCTGCACCTCAGGGACGGCCGGCGAGTGGTCGGCCTCAAGACGGCCCACCAGGCCCATAACCGCGGAGACGACCTCACGCCCCGGAAGGGGTGTCTCGTCGACGAGTCGATGATCCTCGGCGTCGACCCCCGCGAGCAGCTCTCTGAGGACGGTGTGACCGTCTACTACCGGCCGGTGTCGGCCGCGCAGCGGCGGGCCCTCTTCGACGCCGCCGTTGCGGACGCGATGACCGACCTCCACTTCCCCTACCCGCACCTCGACCGCCGGACCCGTCGGGAACGGCGGCCGGCCCCGGAGTACTGGACGGCGACGCCGGCCCGCGTCGACGAGCTCGACGGCGACGAGGAGGTGCTCCGTCGCTATGCACTCGGCCGCCTGCGGTCGCTCGACCCGAACGGCAAGATGGTGTTCGACCCGGCGTGCTCGACGGGTCGGTTTCTTGCCGAGGTCAAACGGACCTTCCCCGCCGCGCGCACCGTCGGTCAGGACCTCAGCGCATCGATGGCCGATCACGCGAGCCGTCAGGTTGACGAGATCCACGTCGGTGATGCGGCACGGCCCGCGATCCCGGCGGCATCGGCGGACATCGTCGTCATCCGGTTCCTGAACCTGGACGTGGTCTCGACCGCGGACGCCCACCGGCTGCTCGATGCATGCCTCTCCGCGTGCCGGCCAGGTGGGTGGCTGATCCTCTTCGGCCACACGCCGGTCCTCGTCAGCGCCGAGTGGCTGGCGATGCTCGGACTCCGGGTTGTCCAGCGGACCGGCCACCTGGCTGACCATCGCGCGATGTTCCAGTTCTACGTCGCCCAGGTTCCGGAGGACCGGGCGCAGCGCGATCGGTCTGCGACGTCGATCGCCTTCGGCGGACGGCACCGGGCGGTGCCGTCGTGACCGGGTCGGAGGCTCCCTCCAACGGCTCGTTCTTCGACGAGGAGGAGATCGAGCGGTTCATCCGCGACGGCTACCTCGTCGCCCGCGGCGTCTTCGCCCGCGAGACCGCTGCCGAACTGGCGGCGATCGTCTGGGATCTGCTCGACGAGTCCCCGGACGATCCCTCGACCTGGACCCAGGCCAACGTGCAGATCGAGCGGGTCCTCGAGGTCACCGCAGCGGACGGCCTCTTCACGTCGAGGTACCGCGCCTCCGTCGACGCGCTGGTCGGCCCAGCGGCGTGGACCACGCGCCGCGGATTCGGTTGGGTCATCGTCCGTTTCCCGGGTCATCACCGACGGGCCTGGCGGCCGCCCCGCAACGGATGGCACGTCGACGGCATGGACTTTCGGCACCGGCTGGACTCCCCCGAACAGGGACTCGTCGGGATAGAGATCCTCTCCGACATCGGTCCGCACGGCGGCGGCACCGTGGTCGACGTCGGATCGCACCGGCGGATCGCTCGCCGACTGCACGATGCCGGCCGCTCTGGGTTGTCGTACTCCGAGCTGCTCAGGGTCGCCGCAGAGCGCTCGGGTGGGCCACTCCGGGAGGTCCGCGCGAACGCTGGTGACGTCGTGTGGATGCACCCGTTCCTCGTCCACGCACGGGGGCCGAACACGTCCACCGTTCCCCGACTCGCAGCCAACCGACAGATCTCACTTCGCGCCCCGATGCGATTGATCAACGGCCCGGAGGAAGGGTACTCTGCAGTGGAATGGGCCATCCTTGCCGCTGTCAGATGACCAAGATCGCTGGGTCCCGAGCAACCGGTATTGATCGCTGTTCTGCGGCCGATTTCGGTGTCGTCATGGACCGAAGGCGGCCGGCGATTATCATCGATGCGTGCGACGGAGTCGAGCAGTCGTCGTGGAGCTTCGACTTCTTGCGACGTGAAGTTGGCTCCACCCAGGTCCCGGTGTACGACTGGGGAGATTCCGGCCCGACGGTCGAAGACGACTTCGTCATCCGTCGCCTGCCGCTCAGCGTCGCCCTCGACGAGCTCGAGGGGTCCTCGAACCCGAGGTACTCGGTCTGCCAGCTCCCCGTCGGCAACGTCGGCGATCTCGACGCCCACTACCGCACACCGAGTTGGATCGACGCGGCGAAGCGTCGCGCGCGCCCGATCGTCTGTTTCCGCGAGCCGGCTCGCTCCGCCCTCTTCCTCAGCCACTTCCGGGGGATCCACTGGCACAACGGGCGGGAGGCCGTCGCGCAGGTGCTCGAGGGCAAGAAGCGCTTCATCCTGTTCGCGCCGAGCGACACTCCCTACCTCTACCCTCGCAAGCTGCGCGACGCCCCTCTGTCGTGGTTCGACGAGACCGAGGCGGTCTTCTGCAGCGAGATCCCGTTCGAGCTCGGTCTGGACTCGGTCGACCTCGACCGCTTCCCGAAGTACGAACGGGCGACGCCGATCGAGGTCGTGGTCGAGGCGGGCGAGGCGCTGTTCATCCCGTCGCACTGGTGGCACTTCTCGATGGCGCTCGCGCCGTCGATCCTCGTCGTCGAGTTCTGGGATGCGCCGATCCGTGACTGGGGCTTCCCTATCGCTCGCCGGACGTTCCTGATGAAGCCCTACCGGAAGTACGTCTA
The DNA here is from genome assembly GCA_024226515.1 of bacterium. Lineage (GTDB taxonomy): Bacteria > Acidobacteriota > Polarisedimenticolia > Polarisedimenticolales > Polarisedimenticolaceae > JAAELQ01. The sequence goes on along the minus strand of JAAELQ010000110.1, from coordinate 8,570 downwards.
CCCTCGGATCCGCCGCGCCAGCCGCATCTCCAGGAGGGTGTCATCGACAAACCCGGGCTGAACGGTCCACCGACGGCGCTGATCACGGGGACGAATCGCGGGATCGGCCTCGGTCTCGCCACCGCGTGCGCCCGCCGCGGATGGCGGGTGATGGCGACGTGCCGTGAACCCGCGACGGCGTCGGAGCTCGAGGACCTCGTCGAGCGGCACCCGAGCGTCACCGTTCATCGGCTCGACGTGAACGACGACGAGCAACTCGACGACCTCGGCGGGGTGATCGGCGACGAACCGATCGACTTCGTCGTCCACAACGCCGGTTGGGCGCGGCCGGGCGGGATGCTCGAGGTCGAGTACACGTCCTGGGCCCTCGCCCTTCGGACGAACGCCTTCGCCGTGCTGCGGTTGGCGCAAGCCTTCGTCGACAACGTCGCTCGCAGCCGGCGGCGAGCGATCGTCGCGATCGGTAGCGAGATGGGGAGTATCTCCCGCACCGAGTCCGGGTCCCGCTACGCGTACCGGTCATCCAAGGCGGCGCTGAACATGATCGTGCGCACGCTCGCGTTCGACCTCGGGGAGCGGGGGGTTACGGTGGCGAGCGTCCATCCGGGGTGGGTTCGCACGAGGCTCGGAGGGCCCAATGCCCCGATGTCGCCGGCGGAGTGCGGCGAGTTGCTCGCAGGGGTCCTCGACGAGTTGACACTCGAGGAATCGGGCACCTTCCTCGACGTCCATGGCCGTCCCATCCCGTGGTGAGACACGTGTCCGCAGGGGTCACGCTCGGGCCGGGATCGCGAGTCGCGATTGCCAAGAAGCACGGGACGGAGCATGCTTTGCTAATTGAGAAGCTGGAGGTTTCCTATGGGTGAGGCGTTCAAGTCCAAGTTCTTCGACGTGGCGAACCCGGCCTCGTGGCCGGCGAACGCAATCGAATCCAGGATCTATGTCCTCGCGGAACGCGCGGGCGTCTCTGCCGCAGAGTTGCGCGCCGCGAGCGGTGCTCGCCGGTTCGTGACGGATTGTGCAGCCGCCGGGTTGTCCGGTGACCAGATCCAGGAGTTGGTCGCAGAACAGATCAGGAATACCGGCGTCTGACGACTGGGCCGGCCGAGTCGGGCCACACGGGAGGGGGCGGGTGCGGACACCGGTCTTCTGCGCGTTCAATGGCTGGCAGGAGTCTGTCGCGGCGCGACTTTACCCGTCGGCCTCGCCGATCATCCTCACGATGCCGACCGACGCGACGACGCTCGCAGATCTCGTCGAGGCTTCGTGCTCGACGACGGTTGTCCTGCACTTCAACGTCAGCGACAGCCGCGCCATCATTCGCGACCGCGCTCGCTTCCTCGACGACGTCGCGGCCCGCGGGGGAGTCGTGTTCAACGCCGACGTGATCGACGTCCGCAAGCGGGCGCTGCAACGCTGGCTCGAGGCAGAGGGCATGCCGACCGTCGTCGCACCGCTCGACGGCCCGCCCGAGCAACCACTCGTCGTGAAGACCGATTTGAACGCCCGCGGGAAGCCCGAGCGCCGACTGCCGACAACAGTCCGGCGCGAGCTCGGACTGTCGGTGGTAGATAGTCCCCTGATCGCCCACGACCACTACTACCTCGTGATGGAACGCTCGGCGGTCCCTGGCGAGTGGTGGACCGACGACAGCCTGATGATCGAGCGGTACGTCACCAACCGTGAGCGCCTGATCTATCGCACCTTTGTTGCGGGCGCAAAGATCGCCATCGTCGAAGGCGTTGCCGATCGCCCGCTCGGCCGGATCGGTCGAGACACGGCGCGGATGACGTACCTCCTCGGCGGGCCGGCCGACCCGGTGCTGGCCGGGGCCGGGCCGCGTGTCCGGGCCCTCTTCGAGGCGGTCACCGAGTTCGTCCGGGGCTTCGGACTCGGCTTCGGCGCGGTCGACTTCGCCATCGCCGACGACGGCATCCCGCACATCGTCGACGTCAACACCACGCCGCAGTGGGGTGCCGAGGAGCTCGACGACCGTCTGGCCGCACATCTTCGCGCCGGCCTGGAGGCAGCGCATGACGGATGACGCCCTTACGAGCCTCCGGTCGGCGCTTACGCACGTCGGCTGGGAGGAGCGGGGATCTCGCTACCTCGATTACGTCAGCGCCGTCCCGGCGTGGAAGGAGGCTTCCGATCCGGACATCAGCGTCGTCGTCATCGCCCACCGCGGGCTGGCTGACGCCGCCCGCGTGCTCCGAGCGCTGCGGGACGAGTCGGACGTGCGGGCCCAGGTCGTGTTCGTGGCGAACGGCATAGAGGTGTCGGAGCATCCCCTGGTCGAGCTCACCGACCGGTGCATCGAGCTGTCCACCAACACGGGTGCGTTCCTTGCCCGCAACCTCGGCGCCGTCGCGACGAGCGCCGGCATTGTGATGTTTCTTGAGGACGACTGCGTCCCGGACCACCGTCTGCTCCGGGAGCATCTGCGAGCCCACGAGCAACTTGACTGCGTATCGGTGCGCGGTGCCTACGTGCCGGCCAAGATGACGCCGACCAACCGGTTGGCCCGCCACTACGTTCCCGGCGACCGACCGTTCCCGCAGCACGCAATCGTCGAGGGCAACACGTCGTACCGGCGCGACGTCTTCTTCGCAGTCGGGGGCTGGCGGGACGAGATCAGGTTCGGGGGCGGCGGCACCGAGCTCGCGGTGCGCATCGCCCGTCACGAGGGCGACCTCCGGCGACAGGTGTACTGGCCAGGTGCAAGGATCCACCACGACTACGCCACCGACCGAGCTGCGCTGACGCGCAAGCGAGCCCGTCAGGAGCGCAGCTTCGCGGAGCTCGCGAAGGACCCTGACTACGTCATGATCCGACGGATCTACGCGAAGTACCGCGAGCGCGACCAGGAGCTCCTCTGGCGAGAGGGGCGGCCGGCACCCGCCGGCGGACCACCACCTCTGAAGGTCGAGATCGATCCGGCGGGGTTCGCGACCAGTGTCGTCGTCACCGCCGGACGGCGACCACTCGCCGTCCGGCTAGGCGCTCTGTCGGCGGCCGACCCGGGCGCGTCCGAGATCGTCGTGGCGGGGAGCGCCGTCGACCAAGCGTGTCTCGACGAGATGGAGGGAGTGAGGTGCGTCGGGGGTGGCGGCACCGCGTTTGCCGACCGAAATACCGCCGCTGAGCGGTGCGACGGTGACGTCGTCGTCTTCCTCGATGGCGACGACGACTGGGACGAGCGAACCGTCGATGTCCACCGCGGATGCCACGAGCGCTACGATGTGGTCGCGGTCCAGGGCCTGACGGTTGGGCTCGTCGACGGTCGACCGCCTGCCGCCCAGTTCCCGATGCCGATCAACGCGACCTCCAACGTGTCGGTGGCGCGAACCGTCCTCGAAGGTGCAGCGGCCTGGCCCGACGACGAAGGGACCGGTACCTCCGGCCTTCTGCTCGCCCGAGCGATCGTGGAACTCGAACCCGACGTGCGTCGGCAGATGTTCTGCGCGGATGCGATCGCGACGGTCGATCGATGGTCGCGTCGAGCCCGAACCGGTGGTCCGACCCGCGATCAGGTGGCCAAGGTCCTCGAGGAGCGCTGGTCCGGATGGGATCGACTGCTGAGCATCAGTAACCGGCTGCTCGGCGCGGAGTGGGCGCTGCGGACGAGAGCAGTGTCCCGCCACGAAGAGGCCGACGACGAGATCCGGTGCTATCTCGCCGAGCACGACTTCGTCAGGGCCCGCTCCCATCTGCGGCGACTCGTGACCGAATTCCCCGACGCAGCCGGGAGCCACTTCGGTCTGTCGTTGACCGACCTCCTCGACTGGGACCGCATCGCCGAGGTGGCGCGGGCGGGATGGGCCGGCGCACCGTCGGGTTCGTTCGAACGCGACGACCTTGGCTGGTTCAACGACACCGACATCTGGGAGACGCCGGCAGCCGGGGTCGCCGTCGGCCGCCAGTGGCCGACGGCGCCAAGCGTTCCTCTATGAGCCGACGGGGGCCCGGGGCGCGGATCCTTTTTGTCCTGGATGACCATGCGGGTCACGTTCACGCCACAACGTTCCTCGCCCGTCGGCTGCGACGCCTCGGCCACGACGTGGTCTACACCGGGCCTCCCGCGTTGGCTTCACGGCTGGATCGGCTCGGGTTTGATCACATGCTGCACGAGGTCTTGGCCGAGGACCCTGTTCCGCACCGTGGTCCCGACGGCTCGCTGCTCGACCTCGTCCGGGCCTGCACGCGCAGCCGGGAGCGGCTCGTCGCCACCGCGAGGCGACAGACCGAAGCCCTGGGCAACCTCGTTGCCGAGTTTCGCCCGGACGGCGCCGTGTTCGATCCGTTCATGCTGCCGTATCAGCCAGCGTTGGGCGCAACCGGGGTGCCGTGCGTCGCACTGTCGACCAAACCGCCGCTGCACACCGACATGACCGTGCCGCCGTACACGAGCGGGCACGTCCCCCGCCCCGGTCGGATCGGGCAGGTCGGCGTCCGTTCGACGTGGGCGGTCCAACGCGCCCGGTACGGCATCCACCGCTCGCTCGAACGCACCCGCCGGTTGGCGTTCGGCGCGGACAACGATGCACACTTCGCGGCGCTTTCCGCCGAGTCCGGCGTCCGCTGGTACGACGTCCGTGTCGACCGTCGAGTGCCGTACGACCTGCGGCTGAGCGACGTTCCGGAACTGGTCCTGATGGCGCGCGAGTTCGACCTACCCCGTCCCGACGGAGCGAGCCAACCGACCTACATCGGACCTTGCGTCGACGTCGAGCGATCGGAGCCGACGTTCGACTGGAGTTGGCGGCGCTCGTCCGCGCGGCTGGCGTACTGCTCGCTCAGTACCGTGCCGAAGCAGCAGCTGCCGGCCCGCACCGAGCTCCGACGCCGCATCGGAGCGGCCTTCGCAGGGAGCGACCGATGGGACCTGCTGATGGTCGCCGAGCCCGGCACCGTCGGGCCGTTCGTGGACGCGGACAACGTCAAGGTCGTCGGCTGGGCACCGCAGATCGAGGCGCTTCGCGCGGCCGATGTCCACATCAGCCACTGCGGTCACAACGGCCTCAAGGAGGCGATTCGCTGCAACACGGCGGTCGTCGCCTACCCGTTGCGCGCCGACCAGCCCGGCAACGCGGCTCGGGTGGTCGCCCATCGGGTCGGGGTCCTGGGCCACCGCCGTGACCGACCGGCTGACGTGCTCGACCGCGCCGAGCGGGTGGTTGCCGACCCGGCGATTCGTCGCAGGGTGGCCGAGATGCACGCCACGTTCGCGCGTCTCGACCGCAGCGATGCCGCTGTGGGCTCGGTGCTCGCGGCCCTCGGCCTGGGCTGATCAACGTCTGACGCCGGCGCTGCGTCCAGGGCGCCGCCGCCCGCGCGTCCTAGGTGCCCAGGAACCAGGGGTCGGTGCTTCGCTCCGTCCCCGAACGCGCCATGTGGTCGTCGACCGTCCTTCGGGCCCACTCCACCGTCTCGGGAAGCCGATCGTTAAGCGCGGCGAGCGCCGCGGTGTTCGACTCGTCGATCCGCTCGACGAGGCTCCGGCCCAGCCCGATGGGGCCGGCGCGAGCGCGCCGCAGTTCTGCTAGCGCCGACTCGACGCACACCCGGAAAACGACCAGCCGACGGCGGCCGCGCCAACTTGGCGGGAAGAGCGCATAGACACGGTCCAGCAACCATGCGCACATGACGAACACGTAGGTGCCGTGGAGCAATCCCTCGGCCGTGCGCGTATCGGCCCGCCATGGCGCGGCGACCGGGACGTCGGGTTCCGCCAGCAGTTCGTGGTGCTCCTGGAACCGGAAGAGCTTCAGGTGGTGGTACTCGTGGCACAGCAGGTCGAGGATCTCTAACGGGTCACCGGGGTTGAGGAACACCAGCCCGGGAGCCGTCCGGAACGAGCAGCTCTGCCGGATGACACCGGGCTTCGGGGTGAGTGGAACGAGCCGGACCCCCTCGTCGGTCATCTCCCTCAACAGGTCCGGGGCCGCGGAGCGGAGCAGCCCGACTGCCACTTCGATCGCGTGGAACTCCTTGTCGGTCAGCGGCCGATCGAGGATCGAGGCGGATGTGGGGAGTCGGGCGTCGTACGAAACTAACCCGGGCTCGATCGTGAGGCCGCCCACGGGCGTTCGGCGCAACCTTTGCGCTTCGTCCCCCGCCACGACCCCCCAAGGTTCACCAGGGCTCGACCGCGAGATCGTCGCCAGGAGCCGACCGCCGTCGGATAGCTGGAGCTCACCGCCGGCGTCGACGACCCAGTGCAGTGCGGCGTCGTCGGGAACGACCAGCCGAACGCCACAGATCGGCAGTGCGAACTCACGACCGCCTTCGACTGTTCCCTGGGCGGAGGAGCCGTCGACCAGGGCTCGCTCCGCCGCTGACATCATCGCCGTCGCGCAAAGTGCGGCGGGTGACTGGTGCAGCCCACCGCAGGCGGGTAGGGACTCGAGTCCATCGAGTTCGGCGAGCGGACACGAGACATCCGAACGGTCCGGATCGGTCCGCAGCGACGCTAGCAGTTCGCGGTCGGCGCGGTGATGATCACGTCGCAAGCGTGCCACCTCGTCCCCTCCCGCGGGCTCGAGCAGCGTGGCGGCGAGCGCGTCGACGCTCAGGAGGTCAGCGCAGTTTCGAACGCCGTCGCGGGGTCGGCCAGCAAGCTGGTGGATGCAGCTGTCCCGTCGACCTCGTAGAACATGGCGTCGGGTCTGGTGTCGTCGACCTCGTAGAACATCGCTTCACTGGCGACCTGCTTCTTCATCACCGCGGACCTCCCCGCGTAAACCCTAAGACGCGTGCTCTACGTGGTCAAGCGAACTTGCCGTGACCACGCCCGCGTCGGTATCGGCGGCCGAGCAGGCCCGACAAGAGCGTCTCAGGGCCGCTGGCTGTAGTGTTCGTGCGGTCAGAGGAGGAATCCAACAGTGGAAGATGACGACAGCGCTGCGATCGTCGTGGTCAATCACGAAGAGCAGTTCTCCTTGTGGCCTATCAACATGGCAATTCCCGGCGGTTGGCGAGCAGAGGGCTTCGAAGGCTCGAGGCGCGAGTGCCTTGACTACATCGACCGTGTGTGGCGGGACATCCGACCGCTGAGCATGCGACGGATGATCGACGACTCCGACGCGTAGCGCCGGACGTGCGGGCGCGCGTCGGCGACACCTGAGACCCCGCACGGCCCACGGCGATGGGCACTTGGTAGCAAGCACGCGAGCGTGGGGCCGCCACGCCGCTCGCCCGGACGACACCGACGGAAAGACACATGGAACTGAACGGTCGAACCGCGGTAGTCGCGGGAGCGGCATCGGGCATCGGCCTCGCCGTGACCCAACGGCTCCCCGCCGAGGGCATGGCCCTCGTGATGGCCGATATCGAGGCCGGTGTCCTCGAACGGTGGGAGCCGAGCCTGCGCCGCCGAACTCGATGGGGTGTGGTGAAGGGCCGTGACCAGGTACGAGCGGGGTGCCGACTTCGACACCGAGTCGTGGGAGCTCTACGACTTCACCGCCTAGCCATGGGAGTGCCCACGACCTCGCCGAGGCCGAGCCGGAACGGCTCGCCCAGATGCTCGACCTATGGTGGCAGGAGGCCGAATACCACGGCGTCCTGCCGCTCGACGAGCGCGGCGTCGAGCTCTCTGAGCCCTTGTTGACCACTCGCAGTACCGGCCCGATTGCGGGGTACCTGCCCCCCCAAGGGTCGCCACCGAGCGTGGCGGTGAGGGGGTACTGTGGGTGACCGGCAAAGGGCATCTCAGACGGCGCATCAGCAAGAGCGTGGGGGTGGCCAAACACACCATCCGTCACAGTCAGCGTCACGCGTTCATCACCAACGCCCTCGACGCCAGGGTGCGCCTACGCCATATGCACATCGCGACCCGTCACGCGGCCCCGCACCACGACCCGCTATGACCGCAGCCGCAACGAGTTGGACCGGCACGCAGCTACGTTGTCACCGCGTATGTTGCTGGGGCCACGTGGCCGCCTCTGCGGTCCGGTCCTGCGAGCGGTCACGAAGGCGGGATCCGCTGAGCCGCGATCTCGATCTTGGGGTTGTGGGGCGCTGACGGGACTCTCGGCGAGCCGGCTCGACTCGCGCCAGCGAGAGACCGACAGCGGACCGCCACCAATCGAAGGGCCCGGAAACTCAGCGTTTCCGGGCCTTTGCAGTTGGTGGAGATGCGTTGCACCGCCGACCTGAGGTAACAGGGAGGTAACGCGCGCGGGGCTCGGTGGGTGCTGGCCGGGTTCATGTTGGACGTTGCAGCTCCGCTACGTGGGCGACACTTGTGTCCGGGCTCGATCGGGCTTGACGTCGCCGTGGACTACCGACTAGGCCACTCGGCTCGACGAACTGTTCGCCCGCGACGTTGTTGCAGGTGGAGGTCTCCGGTCTGGCATGGCTCGTACCTACTGCTGCCCTCGATGTTGAGCCGCATCCTTTTGATAGGGGGCTGACCGACTCTCCGGAACTCGACGAGAGGACGGCGGGGTCTTGCGACTACTGTCGCAACCTAGTTGGGTGGTCGGAAAGTTTGGGTTGAGTGCTCGCGTTTTGGGGTGGGATCGCCGATGATGGTGGAGTGCGTGGATCAGCCGATTCTCAGGGTT